>NZ_JAHNZT010000015.1 GCF_019039035.1 Citreicoccus inhibens
TGACCGTCGCTACCTCGACATGGCCTTGCTGACTTCAAACCCAGGCACCGCTGAATGATGCCGCCAAGGAGCTTTCCTCCCCCGTACCCCCTCCGAACCGACTACACACGATTCGGGACTTGACCCCCATCTTCGGATTCAATCCCAGCACCGGGATTGACCCCGTCCATATCGTCATGGAGGCGCTCAAAGCGAGAAAGTCCTATCCTGGCAAGGTCACGGACGACACGCCGGCATTCGCCATGGGCAGCTCGTATGGACTGAAAATCATGCAGATTGAGAATATCTGTCCCGAAGAAGCCTACAACAAAATCAAAGCTGAATTCGAGAAGGCAAGAAACCACACCGCACCATGTTACAGCTTCCCCAATGGCAACGGCGACTGCATTTGCGCCACCTGGCCAGCAACCATTGGCCTGCCCATTCCATCAGCGGATGAAAACATGCAAGCATACATGAAGGCCATGCAGGATGCCCCCAAGCGCAAGCATCTCGGCATCAAGCCAGCATAGAAGAGCACCATGACAGAAACAGAAAAACTGACGAAGTCCATCCAAACCATCATTGAAGCATGGAAGCGCACGAATCCAACGGGCAAGCCCGAAAAGGAGCAGGTCCAGCGTTTCAACGATTTGCTAGAGCAACTCTACAAAGAAGGCTGGGATTACACGCTAGGACATGAGAACGAGCTGCCAGATGAGTATCTCCCGGCACGTTACCTTCAGAGGCGAGCGAACGTGCAAGATGACCTGCAGGATGAGCTTGCGAATATCGCCAGCCGGTTCCGGAGCTGCCAGGAAGGCTCCGACGCGGAACAGCAGGCCATCTCCGACTACCATCAAGTGATGGCTGAACTCTTCAGAATTGGGCACTGGCCAGAAGTTGTCGAGCCCGACTCGGAACTCCCCCACGAGCACATGCCGCAAATCTACAAGGATGCACAGCGAAAGAGGATTGAAGAGTATCGCGCCTCCCAGAAGCCTTGAGACGAATCTGCCGATCCATCCGGAAGCCTCGCTGCAGGGGCTCAGCAGATCGACCGATCCGCCCGTCCCAAGATCCAACTCCAACTACCCCGTTCCGCCACAGGGGCACATGAAGACACGCGGGCAAAGAAAAAGCCCAGCAACCTTGCGGCTGCTGGGCTTCTCTTTGTGGAGGCGGTGGGAATCGAACCCACGTCCGAAAGCCTTCCGCTCTTTGACCCTACGTGCGTAGTCCGCGATTTATTACGTCCCTGAGGCTCCCACGGACGGGATACTCAGAGCCGGTCCTGGAAAGGTCTCGCCACCTCGGGCCCAGGCACCCTCAGCAGCCAGCCCGCATTATGACGGTCCTACCCAACCCCACGGGCCGAGAGCTGGGGGACCGCGCGCTAAGAGCTGGTTTTAGGCAGCCAGCGCGAGCTCAACGTTGTCGTTGGCTTTTGTGTTGTTGTCGGAGGTTTTACGAGCACCCAACAAGCTCGGCACGCGTCTCGAACTTCTATGCCCCCGTCGAAGCCAGGTCGCCCCCGGCGTTCTCTGGTTACTGACATCCGTGCGGCTCCGACTTCGTCCGCACGCCTACTACCTTAACCGCTGAACCCGTGCGGTCAATCCCTTCGGCGCCCTCTTCGTCCACGCCCCACCCACGGCGCCACGCCGCAAGACCGCCTTCTGACACTCGCTGAACATTCCCTCGCCTCCCGGAACACCCCGCAGCGTAGGTTCCCCTCGCCTGCCGGGCGGCCCACCGCATGCCCGGCCGAAAGGTCCGCGCATGACACGCCTCCTTGCCCTGCTGCTGCTCCTGCTGGCCCCGGCACTCCCCGCCGAGGCCCAGCAAGACACCTCCCGCTTCTTCCCCTACACCCTCAAGACGACGCGCCTGCCCAACGGCCTCACCGTCGTGCGCGTGCCGTTCAACTCACCCGGCATCGTCGCGTACGCCACCGCCATGCGCGTGGGCTCGCGCAACGAGGTGGAGGCCGGCAAGACCGGCTTCGCTCACTTCTTCGAGCACATGATGTTCAAGGGCACGAAGTCCAACCCCGAGGGCCAGCGCGAGCGCGTCCTCGGCAGCTTCGGCTTCGACGACAACGCCTTCACGAGCGACGACATCACCGTCTACCACTCGTATGGGCCGACCGCGGGCCTGCTCCAGCTCATCGCGCTCGAGGCCGACCGCTTCCGCAACCTCGAGTACTCCGAGCCGTCCTTCCAGACCGAGGCGCTCGCCGTGCTCGGCGAGTACCACAAGAACGCCGCCAACCCCGGGCTCAAGATGGAGGAGGAGCTCTTCGGCACCGCCTTCACCCAGCACACGTACCGGCACACCACGCTCGGCTTCTACGACGACATCAAGGCCATGCCGAAGGAGTACGCCTACAGCCGCACCTTCTTCGAGCGCTGGTACACCCCCGACAACGCCCTCATCTTCATCGTCGGTGACTTCAACGACGACCAGGTCATGGCCGCCGTGCGCGAGAACTATGGCGCGTGGAACCGCAAGTCCACGCCCGTCACCATCCCCGTCGAGCCCCCGCAGAAGCAGCAGCGCTCCGTCCATGTCGACTGGCCGCAGCCCACGCAGCCGCGCCATCAGCTCGGCTGGCACACACCCGCCTCCAACCCCAACACGCCCGACGCCGCCATCCAGGCGATGCTCGCCGAGTACCTCGTGGGCAAGACGAGCCCCGCGTACAAGGATCTCGTGCTCGACAAGCAGCTCGTCGAGTCCATCGACTCGCACCCGTCGCCGCACCGCGACCCCACCCTCTTCATCCTCGACGCCACCCTCCAGGACGAGAAGAACCGCGCCGCCGTGGACGCCACGCTCCGGCGCGAGGTGAAGGCACTCGCCTCGGGCAAGGTGGACGCCGCGCGCGTGAAGGCCATCCAGGACAACCTGCGCTACGGCAGCGTGATGAACCAGCAGACCGCGCAGGACGTGGCCATCGACCTGGCCGTGTACGCCGGCATCCTCGGCACGCCGGACGCGCTCGCCAGCTACCTGAAGCAGCTCTCTGTCGTGACTCCGAAGCAGCTCGTCGCCTTCGCGGGCAAGTACCTCGTGGACTCCAACCTCACCGTCCTCACCCTCACCCCCAAGGCCCCCGCCGGAGGGACGCCGTGATGAAGACATCCGCCATCGCATCCCTCTCGCTCACGGCGGTCCTGACCCTCGCGGGCTGCGCCACCACACCCAAGCCCGCGCCCGAGGCGCCCGCACCCACCGCGCCGCAAGCCGCGGTCGCCCCGGCCACGCCTCCGACGCTGCCCGCGGTGCCGCTCAAGGAGCCCAAGCCGATGGAGCTGGTGGTGCAGGCGCACCCCGACACGCCCATCGTCAGCCTGCGGTTCGTCTTCCACACCGGCTCCGTGGACGACCCGAAGGGCAAGGAGGGCCTCACCGCCCTCACGGCGCATCTGATGGCCGAGGGCGGCACGCAGAAGCTCACCGCCGCGCAGCTCCTCGAAGTCCTCTACCCCATGGCCGCCGAGTTGGAGGTGCACCCCGACAAGGAGTTCACCACCCTCACGGGCCGCGTCCACAAGGACTTCCTGCCGCGCTTCCTCGACCTGTTCACCGACGTGCTGCTCGCGCCGCGCTTCGACCCCGCGGAGTTCGAGCGCCTGCGCGCCAACGCGCTCAGTGCCGTGCGCAACGGGCTTCGCAGCGAGAACGATGAGGCGCTCGGCAAGGTGGGCCTCGACTCGCTGCTGTACGCGCAGCACCCGTACGGGCACTACAGCGGCGGCACCGTGCAGGGCCTCCAGTCCCTCACGCTGGAGGACGTGAAGGCCCAGGCCCAGCGCGTCTTCACGCAGGATCGACTCGTCATCGGGCTGGCGGGGCCGGTGGACGAGGCACTCCAGCGCACCGTCACCACGCGGCTCAGCGGATTGCCGGCCTCGGGCGCGCCGCGCGTCGCCCTCCCGCCGATTTCTACCGAGGGCGGGCGCGTGCTCATCCTCCAGAAGCCCGCGCTCTCCACCGCCGTCTCCATGGGCGCCGCCGTCCCGCTGCGCCGGGGAGACCCGGACTTCTTCTCGGTGGCCTTCGCGATGTCGTATCTCGGTGAGCACCGCCAGTTCATCGGCGTGCTCTTCAACGAGCTGCGCGAGAAGCGGGGCCTCAACTACGGTGACTACACCTACGCCGAGCACTTCAGCGAGGACCCGGGCACGACGTACCACCGGCCCAACATCGCGCGCACGCAGCAGGACCTGACGGTGTGGCTGCGGCCCGTGGTGCCCGCCAACGCGCTGTTCGCCACGCGCGGGGCCATGTACTTCCTCGAGCGGCTCGTGACGCAGGACATTCCTCAGGACCGCTTCGACATCAGCCGCGGCTTCCTCCAGGGCTACACGCGCCTGTGGGAGCAGACGGATCAGCGCCGCCTCGGCTACGCCATCGACTCGCTCTACTACGGCACGCCGCACTTCCTGGATCAGTACCGCGAGGCACTGGCGAAGATGACGCCCGCGTCCGTGCACGCCGCCGTCAGCAAGTTCGTGCACCCGGACGGGCTCAACTACGTCTTCGTCACCGAGGACGCGCAGGGACTCGCGCAGGCGCTGCGCTCGGGCCAGCCTTCGCCCATCACCTACGCCTCGCCCAAGGCGCCCGAGCTGCTCCAGCTCGATCAGACCCTCATCTCCCTGCCGCTGCCCGTGCGTCCGGACGCCATCCGCGTCGTCCCGGTCGCCGAGTTCATGGAGAAGTAAGCGACGCCCGAGCCCCGGGGGACGGAGTCGACCTCCGTCCCCTGCGGGTTCAGGTGTCTAGCGGAACCACGAGGGCTCGGCGCTGACCTCGGTGCCGCCCGTGAACATGCCGCGGGTGAAGAACTCGTTCTGGAAGAAGATGTACGGGTGGATGAGCTCCGGGCGGCTCACGGCCTCCAGGCGCGCGGCGAGCTCGGGCGGAATCACCACGTCGAGCGCGTGCAGGTTCGCCTCGAGCTGCTCCAAGCGCGTGGCGCCGATGATGGTGGAGGACACGCCCGGTCGGCGCGTCACCCACGCGAGCGCCACCTGCGCCGCGGGCTTGTCCAACTCGCGAGCCACCTCGCGCAGCGTGTCCACGATGGCCCAGTTGCGCTCGGTGAAGAGCTTGGTGAAGCCCGGGTTGTTCGAGGACGACACGGAGGGCAGTCGCCCTTCGCCCTTGGCCTGCGTTCCCTCTCGCGTGTACTTGCCGGAGAGCAGGCCCGAGGCCAACGGGCTCCACGGCGTTACGCCCGCGCCCAGCGCCAGCGCCGCGGGGATGTGCTCGCGCTCGATGTTGCGCTCGACCAGCGAGTACTCCAGTTGCAGGGCGGAGATGCGCTCCAGGCCCTCGCGCTCGGCGAGCGTCTGCGCCCGTGCGAAGTACCACGCCGGAACATCCGAGAAGCCGATGTAGCGGACCTTGCCCTCCCGCACGAGCGCGGTGAGGGTGGTCATCACCTCCTCCACCGGCGTCATGCCGTCCCAGGCGTGCAGCCAGTAGAGGTCCACGTATTCCGTCTGCAGGCGCTTCAGCGAGCCCTCCAGCGCGCGGTAGATGTTCTTGCGGCCGTTGCCGCCCGCGTTCGGGTCGCCCGGCGAGGTGTTCACCGTGAACTTCGTCGCGATGACGGCGCTGTCTCGGCCCCCCGCCTTCTTGAAGTAGTCGCCGATGAGCTGCTCGCTGGTGCCCTGCGTGTAGCCGTCCGCGGTGTCGAGGAAGTTGCCGCCCGCCTCCAGGTAGCGAGCGAGGATTTGATGGGCCGTCTCCTTCGGGCTGCCCCAGCCCCACTCGGTGCCGAACGTCATGGTGCCCAGGCACAGGGGGCTCACGCGCAGGCCGCTGCGGCCCAGCAGGTGGTAGCGAGACAGGGACTCGATTCGGGAAGTCGTCGTCATGGGGGTGCTCCTTCGCAGCGGTTGATGCCGCATACAGTGGCGATCCCCAGCCTCGAATTGAAGGCGCGAAATCCGCGAAGACTTCTTAGAATCTCTTCACAATGGCCCTGACCCCACTCAATGCCCTGGCCGTCTTCGTCACCGTCGCGCGGCGGAGCAGCTTCACGCAGGCCGCCCAGGAGCTGGGCGTCTCCTCGTCCGCGGTGAGCCAGTCCGTGCGGCAGCTCGAGGAGAAGGTCGGGCAGGCCCTGCTGGCTCGCACGACGCGCAGCGTGTCGCTGACCGAGGCCGGTCGCCGGCTGCTGGACGGCGCGGCCCCCGGACTCCAGGCCGCGCTCGCGGCGCTCGACAACCTGGGCGCGGAGGCGAACGAGGTGGCGGGCACGCTGCGGCTGACGGTGCCCTCGCTGTCACTGCCCATCGTGGTGGAGCCCGTGCTGCCCGCGTTCATCGCCGCGCATCCGCACGTCCGCGTCGATGTGTCCGTGGAGGATCGCTTCGTGGACATCGTCGCGCAGGGCTTCGACGCGGGCGTGCGACTGGCCGAGTCCGTGGACCAGGACATGGTCCACGTGCGCCTCACGCCCCCGTTCCGCTTCCTCATCGTCGGCTCACCCGAGTACCTGCGACGCCACGGCACGCCCAAGTCGCCTCGGGACCTGGAGAAGCACGCGTGCCTGGGCTACCGCTCACCGACCACGGGGCTGCCGTACCACTGGGAGCTGGAGCGCGGGCGGCGCGAGCTGCGCGTGTCGGTGAAGGGACCGCTCACCTCGGACAACACGCAGTTCCTCACCAACATGGCCGCCGCGGGCATGGGGCTCACGTATGTCTCGGATCTCGCCGCGGGGCCGCAGCTGAGAAGCGGCGTGGTGCGGCCCGTGCTGGAGGAGTGGGCACCGTCTGTACCGGGGTTGTTCCTCTACTTCCCGCATCGGGCTCGCGCGTCCCCGGCGCTGCGCGCGTACCTCGATATGGCTCGGCAGGTTCTTCCTCCCCCCTGAGTCCCGAGCCCACACTGGAGAAATGGCGCAGGGCTGTATCCCGCGGCGCTTGGGCGGGGAAATCTTCCGCACCCCAGGGGTGGGTGCTAAGAGCCCTCCTCATGCGAGGCCTCTACTCCGGGCGCCTTCCGTCGAGCCGGCGCAGTTCTCCGTTGCCCTTCCAGGCAGCGGTCCTGAGCCTGATGCTGGCCACGACAGCGGCCCACGCGGAGCAAAACCCGTTCTCGCGCGGCTTCGACGCCGTGCCCGTGAAGCCCACCGCCGCGCAGCTCAGCGGCATCGCGCTGGAGGGCACGCGCGCGCAGCCCACGGGAAGTTTCCGCGGCGCGCTGCTGCTCGACTTCAACTGGCGCATCCTGTCGCTGAAGCTCGGTGACGAGAAGCTGGGCAACCTGCTGCCGTACCGGCTGGATGCGCACCTGCTCTTCGCCTATCAGTTGCTGGAGCGGCTGGAGCTGGGGGTGGACCTGCCCGTCACGTTGCTTCAGGGCGACCACTTCCAATTGCTGCGCGACGCGCTGAACGCGCCGGACTTCCCGGGCGCGGCGGGCGTCAGCGCCACCACGCTGGGGGACATCCGGCTGTTGCCGCGCGTGAGCATCCTGGCGCCCGAGAACTTCCCGGTGGGACTCGCGCTGGTCGCCGAGGTGCGGCTGCCCACGGGAAGCGCGGCCAGCTTCACGGGAGAGCGCGGCGTCGTGTTCGCGCCGCGCGTGGCACTCGAGCAGAAGCTGGGGCCCCTTCCCGTGCGGCTGTTGGGCAACGTGGGCGTGCTGCTCCGGCCGCAGGCGCAGTACCTCAACCTGCTCGTGGATGATGAGCTGACGATGGGCGCGGGCGGCATCGTGGACCTGCCCGACCTGGGCCGCATGCATGACGTGCAGGCGCTGGCGGAGATGCACCTGCGGACTCCGCTCGTGCGCCCGTTCACGTTCAATCAGGCGGACTCGTTCAAGTCTCCCTGGGAGCTGCTCGTCGGTGCGCGCACGAAAATCTGGGGCAACTGGGGCCTGGAGCTGAACGTGGGCCGCGGCCTCAACGTCACCACGGGCTACGGCCGCGAGGCCCTGCGCGTGATGTTCGCGCTGCGCTACGACGAGGCGTTCCTCGACTCGGATGGCGACGGCATCCCCGACGTGCGAGACCGCTGCCCCACCGTGCCCGAGGACAAGGACGGCTTCCAGGACTCGGATGGCTGCCCCGACCCGGACAACGATGGGGACGGCATCGCGGACGGCTTGGACGCGTGCCCGGACCAGAAGGGCCCGGCGGACCGCAAGGGCTGCCCGGTGGAGCCCGACAAGGACACCGACGGCGATGGCGTCATCGACCGTCTGGACAAGTGCCCGACCAAGCCAGGCCCGAAGGATTACGACGGCTGCCCGGACACGGACCTCGACGAGGTCCCGGACGGCGAGGACGACTGCCCCGATGTGGCGGGCCCACCCGAGAACAACGGCTGCCCGTTCGACTCGCCGCCCTACGTCATCGTCGAGTCCGACCGCATCCGCATCAAGGGAAACATCCTCTTCGAGACGGGCTCGGCCATCATCCAGAAGCAGTCGTATCCGCTGCTCGATGAGGTGGCCACGGTGCTGCGCAAGAACCCCACGCTGGGGCCGGTGCAGATCGAAGGGCACACGGACAATCGAGGCTCGCGCACGCTCAACGTCGACCTGTCGAATCGGCGCGCGCGGTCCGTGCTCGACTACCTGGCGGGCAAGGGCATCGACCGCAAGCGCATGACGTCGCGAGGCTTCGGGTTCGACAAGCCCATCGCGACGAACGACACGGCGCTCGGCCGCGCGAAGAACCGTCGCGTCGACTTCCGCCTCGTGAAGTCCGAGATTGAAACGGCGCCGCGAGAGACGGTCATTCAGCCAGGGCAGACACCTCCCGCGGCGGGCACGGACAAGTCCAGCGCGCCGCAGCCATCGACGACCACGGACAAGAAGGCCCCGGCTCCGAGTCCCGACAAGTCCACGGCTCCGCAGCCGTCGACGGGTTCGGACAAGAAGAAGGCCGAGCAGCCCGCTCCAGGCTCGAACCCGCCCGCGCCCGCCACGGGCTCGGACAAGAAGGCGCCTGCGACGCCCGGGAAGTAACCCACAGCGAGGACCTCCAGGCGCGCCGCCTGCCTCCCAACAAGGGCAGGCAGGCCCGCCCCCGCGAGACCGCGTCTCGTCGCGCACGGCGCCATGGCGTGCGGGATGCGGAGCCGCACCCCGACCTGTGTGGCGAGGACACGCGCGGACTTGGTTGGCGGGGGCTCCGCGCAGGGAGCGGGCACGCCGGGACAAGGCGCTTGCCCGGCTCGATGCGCAGCCCACAGCGGCGCGCTCAACGGAACAGCGGGGCGCGCCCTCGACCCACCACCGGGCTTCGCGAGCCTCCCCGGTGCGGAGGAGGCGGGGGGCATCTCAGCGAGCCTTCACCGCGGCTCACAGGTCCAGCGCGCGCTCGATGCGGCGCCGGAGTGCATCCTCGGACAGCATGCCGCGCTGGGCGTCCGTCACCTTGCCGTCGCGATCCAGGAAGTAGAGCGTCGGCAGCGCGTTCACCTGGAACTCGGCCGCCAGCTCATCCGGCGCGTACACGACGTGCGGCGCCAGCCCCGGCTGGAAGCGGCGCAGGAAGTAATCCACCTCTTGCGCGGCGGTCGCATCGTCATCGCGGTTGGCGGCGACGAAGACGAGCCCCTTCGACTCGTACTCCTTCGCCAGCTTCACGAGCGACGGCATCTCCTCGCGGCATGGCGGGCACCACGTCGCCCAGAAGTCGAGCATCACCACCTTGCCGCGCAGGTCCGCCAGCGACAGCGTGCCACCGTCATGCTTGCGCATCTGCAAGGTGGGCGCTGACGTCCCATCCGGAGCCAGCCGGGCCCGCTGCGCCTCGCGGACCCCGAGGAAGGCCACCGCGGCCATCCCCAGCACCGCCACCACCGTCAGCACGGTCTTCACGGCGTCACCGCGACGGTCTGGCGGCTTCGCTTCCTCGGTCCCTGCATCTGTCACGCGCGTTCGCTCCTCGTGAGGCGGTGGTGCACCCGCACCAGCGCCCAGCGCACTCCTGCCCGAACCCGAGGACGGCGCACCACCCAGTCCGCCACGGACGGTCCAAATCGATAGTAGCCCCGGATGAACCCTCGACCGAGCCGGCTCTTCCGCAGCACCTCGTCACGGTACGCGCGGAACGCCACCAACTCCGGCGCGCCCGCCCCGAACGCCGCCGTCGCCACGAAGCACGACGCCGCTGGACTCACCCACATGAGCTTGCCGTTGGTGAGGTTCACCACGACCTTCAGCTCGCGCTGCTCCGTGTAGAGGAACGCGAGCAGGTCGCGCCGCGCCGCGGGGAAGTCCTGCCCGCTCGCCTCCTCGAAGTCGATGCGCGTGGTGGCCGCCGTGCCCACCTCGTCCACCGTGAAGCGGTAGCGCTTGGAGCTGCTGCGCACCTCCACCTCGAGCCCCCGCAGCTCCCCGAAGTACGCCAGGAACGGCGTGCGACACGCCGGGCAGATGAAGCGGTGGTAGGCGTGGCTCGCGATGAACGCGTAGTCGCCCATCCGCTTGCAGCCCGTGTTGGGGCACACCAGCTTCACGCTCGCCTGGGGCGCGGGGCGGGGATCGAACCGCGACTGCCCCGTCGCCTTGTCGAACACCGGCGGCGGACGCGAGGGCTGCGCCACCATCTGTCGCGTCGGATGCGCCGAGCGCTCCAGGTCCTGCGCGCGTCGCCACGCCAGCTCGGCGGCCTCCAGGCGCCCGTCCGCCGTGTGCACCAACGCCTCGCCATGCGCGCGCAGTGCCTCGATGAGGCGATCCACCAGCGGCGACACCGCGGGCTCTCGCGCCACGGCCAACGCCTCGGCGAGCACCCGCTCCACGTCCGGCAACAACGCCTGCGCCGCCTTGCGCGAGGGGTCCTCCGCGCGACGGTAGACAGGCGGCTCCGGGATGCGAGCGAACAACGCCGAGGCCGAGGCCCGCACGCGCTCCAGCGCCACGGTCCCTGGGCCCACATTCATTCCCGCCGCCCGCTGTTGGGCGGCCCTGAAGAGTTCTTCCGGCTGCAAGGCCCCGGACATTAGGGGGCTGCCCCCGCCCTGTCAGCGACTCCCTGCCCCCCGGTCGGAAACTCGCCAACCTGCCCCTTCCCCTGTATGACGAGGTAGGAGGATGTGAAACATGGGTGCCTTGAAGTTCATCGTCTGGACGGCGTGCGCGGTGGGGCTGGGCGTCTTCCTGGCTCAAGGCCGCGTGGACGGGCGCTCCCCGCTGGAGCACATGGAGCGCGCGTGGAAGCGCACCGTGAACCCCTCGACGATGGACAAGGTGAAGGGCGGACTCGAGGACGCCATCGACGACGCGAAGGATGCGGTCTCCACCCACAAGAAGGCCGAGCCCGCGGCGCCGCGTGAGCGCATCACCGCCGAGGATCGTGCGGCAATCAACCGCATCATCGCTCAGAAGAAGTAAGCCGCACGCCATGGGCCCCGCCTGGCCGCTTCCGCTCTTCCCCACCGCTCCTTAGCTTCGCGCTGTCGGTGGCTGGGTGGAGGCGGTATGGGCTGGACCCGAGTCAAGGGCCTCATCGGAGTGGCCGCGCTACTCGTCGCGCTGGGCGCGCCCGCCTGGGCCTCGCGCCCGCTGTGGGTGGAGGCCCCCCATCGCGCGCTGAATCGACAGCGCTCCATCATCAGCGACGTGGCGAGGCGGGCGATGCCGGCCGTGGTGTCCATCACCACACGCCAGGCCACCACCGAGTCCGTCGTGTCCGGCGAGGAGCCCCAGAAGGGCATCGGCTCGGGCTTCATCATCCACCCGGATGGCTACATCCTCACCAGCGCGCACGTGGTGGAAGGCGCCACGGAGGTCCTCATCTCCGTGCTCGACACGCGGGGCTATCCCGAGGAGTTCCCGGCGCGAGTGGTGGGCGAGGACCCGCGCACGGACTGCGCGCTCCTGAAAATCTCCGCGCCGCGCAAGCTGCCCGTGCTGAAGCTCGCCTCCGCGTCGCACGTGCGCGTGGCGGATTGGATCGTCGTCATCGGCAACCCCTTCGGGCTGGCGCACTCGGTGACGGTGGGCGTGGTGAGCTACCTGGGCCGCACGGACGTGACGCCCAACGGCCGCGACGGCGACTTCGACTACATCCAGATGGACGCCTCCATCAACCCGGGCAACTCGGGCGGGCCGGTGCTGGACATCCACGGTGACGTGGTCGCGGTGGCCAACGCCGTGAACGTGGCGGGCCAGGGCATCGGCTTCGCCATCCCCATCGACATCGCCAAGACGGTGATTCCGCACCTGAAGGCCCGCGGCCGCATGCGCCGGGGCTGGCTGGGCATCAGCGTGCAGGACTACTCGCCCGAGGTGGCCGCCGCCTTCAACCTGCCCCAGGGGCGGGGCGTGGTGGTGACGGACGTCATCGAGGGAGGCCCCGGGGCCGCCGCGGGCCTGCGCGTGGGTGACGTCATCACCCGACTCGACCAGCGCGCCGTCTCGCGGGCCCACACCATGCGCTGGCAGGTGGCGGCCCGAGGCGTGGGCCATCGCGTGAAGCTCCAGGTGAACCGGCTGGGACACCCGCTCCGGGTGCGCGTGAAGCTGGAGGAGATGCCGCCCGAGGAGCCCTCGCCCGCCCAGGCCATGGCGACGGCGCCCCCCGCGCCTCGCCGGCCCACGCGCTCCAACTCCGTGCTGGAGGACCTGCTGTCTCCTGTCCCCCGCGCCCGGGCCTTCCATCCAGGCGGGGAGGCGTTCCGCGCCTCGCCCGACGACGCCGAGGATGATCCGCCCGAGCCCTGACGGAAGGCCCGGTGAGGCGGCTCCTGGGCCGCCAGCCTCCTTGCGTTCCGGTTCCTCGGGCGATACACAGTGCGCCTTTTTCATACTCGGCGACGCGTCCCTCCGACGTGGCGCCGCGGGTCACGCGCAACGTTTCGCAGGAGAGGTTCCACAATGGCTGAGGCCACCCAGACGACCAAGAAGCTCACCCACTGGCCGCGCACCGCCAAGGGCAGCGGCAAGAAGGCGTGCACCGTGGAGGGCTGCAAGCGCCCCTACCGCGCCAAGAGCTACTGCTTCTTCCACTTCAAGAAGTGGCGCCAGGGCGACCTGCCCCACTCGCGCTACCGCGTCTGCTCCAAGGCGGAGTGCCGCACCAAGACGATGAAGGGCGGCATGTGCGAGAAGCACTACAACGAGACGTACAAGAAGGAGGCGGCGGCCTAGATCAGGCCCCGTCGTTCCCGCGTCTCGCGGCGCCGGGACGTCCCCGCCTCAGCGGGCGGCGTCCCGGGCCACCGCGCGCCCCAGGTGCTTGAAGGCGTTGAGCCACAACTCCGCCTCGCGCTGGGTCAGCTTCGCTCGCATCAGACTCAGGTTCAGCTCGTTCAGCACGTGGTGCGGCGCCTCTGGATTGAGGAAGTCCGCCTGCAACAGCACCTCGCGCATGCGCTGTCCCAGCGCGTTCAACGTGCCCAGGCGCGCCCCCGGCTCGGGCGCCGGCTCCGCGGGCAGCTCCAACCCCTGACGGTGGCAGAGGTACATCAGCACCGCGGCGGACTGCGCTAGGTTCATGGACGGCTGCACGTCACACGTGGGGATGGCGAGCACGTCCTCGCACCTGGCCAGCTCCTCGTCGGACATGCCGCGCTGCTCGCCGCCAAAGACGAGCGCCACCCGTCCCCGCCGGCTCTCCTCCGCCAGCCGCCGCACCGCCTCCTCGGGGGTCAGCGCGGACCGCCCCTCCAACTGGGTGCGAGACGTGGTGCCCACCGCGTACACGCAGTCGGTGAGCGCCTCTGGCAGATCGCGAACCACCGTCATGGCCTCGAGCAAATGCTCGCTCTTCACGGCGAGGCGCTCGGCCCCCCGGAACGAGGTGATGACGGGATCGGACAGAATGAGCCGGGAGAAGCCGAAGTTGGCCATGACCCGGGCGACGGCACCCATGTTCTCGGGTGATCGCGTCTGATGAAGAACAACGGTCAGGTACTCACCCGGACGCATGCCTCCGAGTTTAGCTGGTGGCGCGTGGGAGTGATCGGTATATTCCTGCGAATGCGTCGCTGGGCCCCTGGCTTGCTCCTGTCGCTGTTCGTCCTCACCGCGTGTGGTGGCGCGGGCACTCCTGTGCGGCCCGCGATGAACGCCCGTCAAGCCCTGACCAGCGCACCGGAAGCGGTGGAGTTCGAGTCGCCCGGCACGCGCCTGGAGATGTTCCGCGACATCGCGCGCCAGTCGGAGACGGAGGCCGGGCAGTCCGCACAGGGCCTGGTGCTGTTCCCCATCAGCCAGGAAGGCGAGTTCGTGGCGGCGCCGGGCTTTGACGCGCGCACGGACCTGCTGCAGGCGCCGGACGCGGGTGGCTCGCTCCAGTTCGTCTTCGACGGCCGCGCCGGAGACCGCTGGTCCGAGGATCGCCGCGAGAGCCTGCAGGGCCTGTCCGAGCGGGAGTCGGCCGAGTTGGTGGCGCGCACGCTGCTTGCCCTCTGGGGCATCCACCCGACGGGCGTCGTGCAGGTGGACCGAGCGCAAGGCGCGCCGTACGCGGTCGCTTACGTGGATGGCATCCTGCGCATCAATCCGTCTTTCCTCTACTTGGCTGCCGCTTACGGTCCCGCTTCCCTGGCGACCGGCAACCAGTAGAGTCGCGCGCCTCCAGAACCGGGCCCATCTTCCTCTGGAAGAGACGGCCACGAGGCGCATCGACGTGAACACCTCCGCACTCCACGCGCAGCTCCAGCACACGCTTCGGCAGACGGACTTGCCGGCACTCGGCCAGCCGTACCGGGGCAAGGTCCGCGACACGTACCGCCGCGGCGATCAGCTCGTCCTGGTGACGAGCGATCGGCTCTCCGCGTTCGACCACGTGCTCACCACCATCCCCTTCAAGGGCGAGGTGCTCAACCGGCTGGCGGCGTTCTGGTTCGAGCGCACGAAGCACATCTGCCCCAACCACGTCCTCGACGTGCCGGATGACAACGTCACGGTGGCCCGCGCCTGCGAGCCCTTCTCCGTGGAGGTCGTCGTGCGCGGCTACCTCACCGGCAGCCTGTGGCGGGACTACGAGAAGGGCACGCACACCGCCTACGGCCTGCCCATCCCCGCCGGGATGCGCAAGGACGAGGCGTTCCCCATGCCCATCCTCACGCCGTCCACCAAGGCCGAGTACGGCCAGCACGACGAGCCCATCTCCGAGAAGGAGATCCTCGCGCGCAACCTGGCCAGCGCCCGCGACTGGGCCCGCATCACCGAGGCGGCCCGGGGACTCTTCCTCGAGGGACAGAAGTGGGCGCGCACCCGCGGCCTCATCCTCGTGGATACGAAGTACGAGTTCGGCAAGGTGGGCGACACGCTCTACGTCATCGACGAGATGCACACGCCCGACTCCAGCCGCTATTGGGTGGCGGACGAGTACGAGGCCCGCTTCGCACGCGGCGAGGACCAGCGCATGCTGGACAAGGAGAACATCCGCCAGTGGCTCATCCGCGAGCGGAACTTCTCCGGCCACGGCCCGCTGCCGGCCATCCCGGATGACGTGCGCGTGGAGCTGGCCACCAAGTACGTGGCCGCCTACGAGCGCATCACCGGCACGTCGCTCACCCTGAACGTGGGCGACGTGCACGCGCGCATCGAGCAGAACCTGCGCGCGAAGGGCTACCTCTAGGAACTAGGCGCTCCGGCCGAACACGCGGCGGAAGATCTCATCCATCTGCCGCGTGTGGTAGCCCGGGGAGAAGCAGTCGCTGATCTCCTCGGCGCTCATCATCTTGCGCAGGTCCGCGTCCGCGAGCAGCGCCTGGCGGAAGTCCACGCCCTCCTCGTACATCTTCATCGCGTTGCGCTGGACGATGACGTACGCGGCCTGCCGGTCCATGCCCTTGCGCGCCAGCTCCAGCAGCAGCCGCTGCGAGTTCACCACGCCGCCGAGCAGGTCCAGGTTCTTCTGCATCTGCTCCGGGTAGACGCGCATGTTCTCCATGAGGCCCGCGAAGCGGTGCAGCATGAAGTCCATGAGGATGGTGGCGTCCGGACCAATCACGCGCTCCACGGACGAGTGCGAGATGTCCCGCTCGTGCCACAGCGCCACGTCCTCCATGGCGCTCACCGCGAAGCCGCGCAGCAATCGCGCCAGCCCCGTGAGGTTCTCCGAGAGGATGGGGTTGCGCTTGTGGGGCATCGCGCTGGAGCCCTTCTGGCCCGGCGTGAACGCCTCCTCCGCCTCGCGCACCTCCGTGCGCTGCAGGTGGCGGACTTCCACCGCGAACTTCTCGATGCTCGACCCGAGCAGCGCCAGCGCCGTGAAGAACTCTGCGTGACGGTCGCGCTGGATGACCTGGCTGGACGCGGGCGCGGGCTTCAAGCCCAGCTTCTGACACGCGTGCGCCTCCACCGTCGGAGGCAGGTGCGCGAACGTGCCCACCGCGCCAGAAATCTTGCCCACCGCGATGGTGTCCCGCGCGTGCATGAGGCGCTCACGGCCTCGGCGCAGCTCGTCGTACCAGATGGCCAGCTTGTGCCCGAAGGTGATGGGCTCCGCGTGGATGCCGTGGCTGCGACCCATCTGCAGCGTGTTCTTGTGCTCGAACGCGCGCCTCTCCACCGCCGCCATCACCCGGTCCACCCCCGTGAGGATGAGGTCCATGGCGTCGCGCATGGTCATGCCCAACGACGTATCCAGCACGTCCGAGGACGTCATGCCCAGGTGCAGCCAGCGCGCGCTGGGCCCCACCCGCTCCTCCATGAACGTGAGGAAGGCGATGACGTCGTGCTTGGTGACCCGCTCGATCTCCTCGATGCGCGCCGCGTCCTCGGGGGTGAAGTCACCGGCGCGGGCCAGGCAGTCCACCAGCGCCTCGCGCGGCGCCAGGCCCGCCTCCACCATGCCCTCCAGCGCGGCCAGCTCCACGTCCCGCCAGCGGCGGTAGCGGGCGACGTCGGACCAGAGGGAGGCCATCTCCTTGCGGCTGTATCGGGGAATCACTCGTAGACCTTCACGGCAAAGTCCTTGCGCGCCGCGAACCGGAGCAACTCCAGCGCGGCGTCACAGGACGGACCCAACTTCTTGACGGTGGTGAGGTTGATGGACAGGTCGAGCCCCTCGGGTGACGCCACCGCCAGCGCCCCGGGATCAACCTTCTCGTGGATGATGCGATTGGCCAGCCGCCCTGCTTGCTGACCGATGGCCAGGGGACTCGGAGACAGCGCGAGCATGGCGCCCTCCTTCACCTGGCTGGGCGTGAGCGCGACGAGCGGAACTCGTCGGGCGCCGGAAAACGCGATGAGCGCCTGCACGACGGAGGCGTTGCCCACCGTCTTGTCCGCCACCATCAAGAGGCCGTCCACCTTGCCGGCCGCGCCCTCCAGCACCTTGTCGACGCGCGCCTGCGAATCGACCTCGAGCGGGACGATGGACATCCCCAGGGACGTGGCCGCCGCCTGGGCGCGCGTCACCGTGGCCGCCGAGTAGCGCGGGTCATGCACGATGCCCACGCGCCGAGCCTGCGGCGCCGTGGCCTGGAGCGCGGAGAGCTCCGGGACGAAGTCACTCGTGAGTGAGATGCCGGTGAGGTTGGGGCCCTCCAGCCCGTACTTCTCGTAGTACGGCACCATGACGAAGAGGACAGGGACGTCCTCGCCCAGCGAGCGCCGGGCGGCGTTGGCCGCGAGCGGCCCCAGCGCCAGCACGAGGGCGGGCTTCTGCTGTGACAGCTTCTTGAAGGTGCGCGCCGCGGAGGCGGCATTGTCCTCCAGCAGCACCTCCGAGACCTCGGCTCGCGCCTCGGACGAGAACCCCGCGACCAGCGACGCGTACGGCGCCAGGTTCGCGGATTTCACCGCCACCACGAGCGGACGCGCCGGCCCGGAAGCCCCTTGCGCGAAGACCGCCACCGGCAGCAGAGCGACAAGGAACGCGAGGGCCCGTCGGCTCATGGGCCCACGCCCGCGCAGCATCGCAACCCGATCATGTCCGACTTCTCCTCGGGCACTCCGTTCTTTCGCGCGGAGCACCGCACGGCGTAGTCCGGCCCATCGAAAGAGCCGCCCTTCTGGGTGAAGCCCGCGTTCGCACCATGTCGCGTGGCCGTCCACTCCGCCACGTTGCCGGACATGTCCGCAACGCCATATCCCGATCTGCACTGCTTGAACTGTCCAGAGGGCGCCAGTGCGCGGTCCTTCTTGGCCCGGTCCTCGGTGTTGCACGCGTCCGGGTTGAAGGTCGAGCCGTTGTCGGTGCGGTACGGGAAGCGCGCGTTGCCAGGGCCTTTGCACGCCTTCTCCCACTCCTCCTCCGTGCAAAGCCGCTTGCCCTCGCTCTCGCACAGCGACTTCGCCTCTTCCCAGCTCACCTGCACACGGGGAGGCTCGCCCGCGCGGTTGGGGTATTCGTATTCATCCACGCAGAAGGACGCCACCTGCACGTTCTGGAGCGGCCGCTCGTCGACAAAGGCGAGCTTGTCGTCGGGCGGGGTCCCCATCTTGAACGTCCCGCCGCTCACCCACTTCATCCCCACCGGGCACCGCTCCGAGGGCACCACCGCCACCGGCACGCCACCCGCCGGCTCTCCCGTCGCGGAGGGCGCGGGCCGCGCGGGAACGGCGGCGCCCGGCCCCACCGACGCGGCTTCGACCTGCTGAGCCCGGCGATGCAACACGAGCCATCCGCCGCCCGCGCCCAGGCCCACGCCCGCGCCGCCGAGGATGACGAGCCACATGATGGCCCGCGAGCGCGCGCGCGCCGCCCGCGCCACCTGGGCCATGCGCAGCGCGCCCGTGGACCCCGGCGGCAGCTTGGGCGCCGCGCGGGCCCCGGACATCGACGGAGACAAGTCCATGTTGCGCGGCGCCGTGCGCATGCCCGAGGTCGACGCCTCACCCGCCGCGCGGGACGACGCGCGAAGAGCGCTCTGCATCGTGTCCAGCGTACGCGCCGGGCCCCGAGGAACCGAGCGCATGTCCTGCAACGTGGCCACATCCCCGGGACGAGGCTGCGGGGGACGCGCGGGCTCCGGAGCAGCACGGGCGGCCTGACGCCCATCGGGCGGAGGCTCGGCCCGCGGCGCCGGCGCGGGCTCGGGCCGGGCGGGCGGACGCGCTTCCGGTGACGGCGAGGAACGACCGTCGGGCGCGGACTCGCCTCGCGGAGCGGGGCGCCCATCGGCCACTGGCGCAGCGCGCGGCGAGGCGCGCGTGTCGAAGTCAGCCCGCTGCGCGGCGCGAGCATCGGGCGCCGGCTCTGCGGCCGCACGCGCCACCAGGTGCAGGTCCTGAAGCGTCGCGGCCGGAGCCCCGTCGCCCCCGAGCCCCTTCGACTTCGACTGCGCGTTGAGGATCATCGCCAGCGTCGCCGCATCGAGCGGCTGCGTGGCATCCGGGGGCGGCTCGTCCTCCTCCATCGCGGGAGGTGGCGCGGGCACGCGCGGCGCGGCGACCGGGAATGGCTCGCTGCTCTCCATCGACGGCAACAAGCCCGTGGGCACGGGCGGCGGCAGGCGGCTCGCGGCGCGGGCAGCGGCGGCTTGTGCCAGGGACTCGGCGCTCGGCACGGCGCGCGCGCGGGTCGCGGCCGCGGGCGAGCGCTGCATTACGTTGACGAACTCGGCGTGGAACTCGCCCGCCGTCTTGGGCCGCGCCAACGGATTGCCGTTGAGGGCGCGGCGATAGAGCGCCTCGAAGTGCGGCGGGAGGTCCGGGTGCTTCACCAGCAGCTCCGGGATGCTCCCATCCGGAACCAGCCCGGTGATCATCTCGCCCACGATGACGCCAAGCGAGTACACGTCCATGCGCGTGTCCAGCTCGCCGCCGTTCATGTACTCGGGCGCGATGTAGATGTCCGCGCGGTGCCCCTTCTGCGCCTGCGCGAAGGGCAGGTGCGGCACGGCGAGCCCCAGGCCGTAGTCCGTCACCTTCACCATGTCCGGCAGGACGAGGACGTTCTCCGGCTTCAGGTCCGAATGCGGCCCGAAGCGGTGCGCCCCATCCAGCGCCGCCGCCATCTGCGCGAGCAGCGGCTCCACTTCCTTCATGGAGAAGAGGAGCCCGCGCTGCGCACGCTGCTCCATCATCCGACGGAGGGAGGTGCCCTCCAGCAGCTGCATGGTGAAGAACGGCCGGTCCCCATCCAGGCCCTCCTCGTAGACGCGCGCCAGGTTGGGGTGGTTGAGCTTCTTGCCCACGCGCAGCGACAGCGAGAACTGCGTGCGCTCCTCGGGCTGCTGCACCAGCCGGGACTGGATGGCCTTGAGCGCCACCTCCACGTCAATCTGCTGGTCCTGCGCGCGGAACACGAAGCCCAAAGGCCCCGAGCCCACCAGCTCCTGGATGGCATAGCGGCCGGCGACGACATCTCCCGGCTTGTAGGGCGCGCTGTCCCCTCCCCGCTTGCGCGCGACGCCAGCGGCCTGGCGCGCGGCGGCGTCGGACTTGAGGCCGCAAGTTGGACACGTGTCGGACGTCTCGGGGACGTGACTGCCGCAGCGGTAGCAGAGCAAAGGGGTCGGACTCCAGGGCCAGGCGGGCCGCCTCTGCGGACGGCCAGAACCTCATATTCTGCACGCTCCCCGGCCTTCAAGGAACGACGTTGCGACGCAGGTCGTCAGAGCCCCGTGGAGCCGAACCCGTTGCCCCCCCGCTCGGTGGCGTCCAGGACCTCCACCTCGCACAGCGCCACCTGGGTAACCGGCGCCACCACCAGTTGGGCCACCCGGTCGCCGCGGCGCAAGGTGAACACCTCCTGGGAGAGGTTCACCAGGATGACCTGCACCTCGCCTCGGTAGTCCGCGTCCACCGTCCCGGGAGAATTGAGCAGGGTGATGCCATGGCGCGCCGCCAGCCCCGAGCGGGGGCGGACCTGCCCCTCGAACCCGGGCGGTAGGGCGAGCGCCAGCCCGGTGGGGACCCTCTTCCGCTCCAGGGGCCCGAGCACCAGCTCCCCTTCGATGTCGGCCCGCAGGTCGAGCCCCGCGGCCTGCGCCGACTCGTAGCGTGGCAGGGGCAGTGGGTCCGTGTGCGCGCGGACGCGGCGCACCTTCAACGTGAGCGGGGAAGACATGGGCGCGCACTACCACGGGCGCCCTCCTGGCTCCACCCGAGAGGTCACCCACGCCCTGACTCCGGAAGGTCACAACTCCGTGGCGCCCCCGGCCACGCGCACATGGGTCCGGAAGCACAGCGGGTCCACCGGCTGCGCGGCCAGTTCCAGTTGATAGTGCAGGTGCGGCCCCGTGGAGCGCCCCGTGCTGCCGGAGTGGGCAATCACCTGCCCCCGCTCGATGCGCTCCCCCACCCGGACGAGCAGCTCCGAGTTGTGGCAGTACGCCGTCGTCACGCCCCGGCCGTGGTCCACCACGAGCACGCGGCCATTCACCGCGTCCTCACTCGCCCGGCGCACCACGCCCGAGGCCACCGCCACCACCGAGGTGCCCGAGCGCACGCCCAGGTCCACCCCCGTATGCAGCTTGCGAGTGCCCAGCACGGGGTGCACGCGATAGCCAAAGGGACTCGTCACCGGAGTCCCCTCCGGCACGGGCCACGCCAGCGCGAAGGCCGTGGCGAGCGCCAGCGCCCGAGCCGCCCCCGTGGACGCGCTCTCGAATCCAGGCGGAAGCTGCCGAGCGAGGCGCTCCAGCGTCGGCGCCTGGCCCTCCGCGCGCACCCGCTCCACCGCGTAGCGCGCGGGCGCGGTCCCCGCGAAGGCCGCCGTCAGCCGAGCCTCCTCGCCGGGAAAGTCCGCCGTCAGCAACGTGAGCAACCGCCGAGCCGTCCCAGGTCCTTCACGCGCATCGAGCAGCAGCGAGGGAGTGAGCCCCAGCGCCTCGGCCGCCCCCAGTGCACGCTCCCGCGCACGCGGCTCCATCCCCGTGAGCGCCAGGTGAACGCCCCACGCCAGGGCCTCTTCATCCGACAGCGGGTGCGCGAGCGCGCCCTCGGGAGCCCCCACCGCGGCGGGCCCCTCCGAGTCCGCCCCGCCGTCGTAGTACGCGAGCAACGGCCGAGCCGAAGTGCGGACGCCCAACGCCCAAGCCCCCGCGCGTCGAGCCAGCGCGCCCGCGGGCGTGTGGTGGTACGCGGCCCAGATGCAGAGCACGGCCATCGCGAAGTCCAGCAGCCCCTTGGAGCGTCGCAGGAACATGGCCCCTCGTCACCGCAGGAAGGACAGCACGGGCGAGCCATCCGCCACGGCCGCGATCGCCAGGGGAACCACCAGCGCGCACCCGAAGAGCCCCCGCGTCCACGCGCGCCGGCCTGATTCCGCCGCGCAGACCGCATCCGCGTGCTGGAGGTTGCGCAGCACCGCGCGCCAGCCCAGCGACGTCAGCACACCGCCCAATGCGCCCACCGCGAGTCCTCGCGCGGCCACATTCGCCGCGCCATCGCCCATCAACTCACGCCACGACAAGTACACCGTTCCTTGGACAAGTCGCGCCACCGCGCACGCGCCCGCCAGCGCCACCGCCGCCGTGGCCAGCGGGCGGATCCACCGCATCGGGGTGGGCTGGCGAAGGCAGCGTCGCCACAGGGCACGCCACGAAGGCGACGCTTCTTGCCCCAGGGCCGCGCGCCAGGCCTCGGCCCCGGTCGCGGGAGCACGCTCGCGGTAGCCCAGCGCGGGCAGCGCCAGCAGCAGGTCCGCGGACAGCTCCCACGCCAGCGCCAACGCGCGAGCAATGCGCGTGCGCTGTGCCAGGGACACCCAGTCGACGAGGAACGCGGTGGCATCCCAGCGGCCCACGACGTGGTCGAACGCCGCATCGGCTCGGTCCACCGCCCACAACAACCGGTCATCCAGCGTGTCCGCCGCCGCGTGCACGCCCACCGCGACGAGCGCCAGCAGGCCCAGCGGCATGAACACCCAGCGCAAGCCGCCCAACAGGCTCGACACGTCGCTCAAGAAGCTGGATGGCCGCTCGGAAGCGGCGGGAGGTCGAGTCGACACGAAGGCCCTCCATGATGGCGCGCCCGAGTCTACGCACGAGCCCCCATCGCCGGTCTAAGCGCGGACCGTCGGAAAAGAAAACGCCCCTTCCCGCGCCGTGGCGGAAAGGGGCGAAGTCACCGCGCGAAGCGAGAGGCCTAGGCCTTCGCGTCCGGCTGCGTGGCCGTCGGGGTGGCGGCGACGGCCTCGGCGCCCTGCTGCTGCGTGGCGGCGCGCTCGGCCATGGCCTCCTTGCGCGACAGACGAATCTTGCCCGTCTTGTCGATGCTGACGACCTTCACCAGCACCTCGTCGCCCTCCTTCAGCACGTCGGACACGCTCTTGACGCGCTTGTCGGACAGCTCGGAGATGTGGATGAGGCCGTCGGTGCCCGGGAACAGCTCCACGAAGGCGCCGAACTCGGCGATCTTCCGCACCGTGCCCGTGTAGATCTTCCCGATCTCCGCCTCACGCGTGAGCGCTTGGATCATCGCGATGGCGGCCTTCACGGAATCGCCGTTGGCGCTCGCGATGTCCACCCGGCCGGTGTCCTCGATGTTAATCGCGGCACCCGTGCGGGCGATGATGTCCTTGATGACCTTGCCGCCCGGCCCGATGACGTTCTTGATGAACTCGGGACGAATCTGGATGGTCGTGATGCGCGGCGCGTACTGGCTGATCTCCTTGCGCGGCACCGCCAGCGTCTTGAGCATCTCACCCAGGATGTGGATGCGGCCCTGGCGCGCCTGCTCCAGCGCGCGGCTCATGATCTCCGTGGTGAGGCCGGTGATCTTGATGTCCATCTGGATGGACGTGATGCCCTTCGTGGTGCCACAGACCTTGAAGTCCATGTCGCCCAGGTGGTCCTCGTCACCGAGGATGTCCGACAGGATGGCGATCTTCTCGCCCTCCTTCACCAGACCCATGGCGATGCCGGCCACCGGCGACTTGATGGGGACGCCCGCGTCCATCAGCGCCAGCGTGCCACCGCACACCGAGGCCATGGACGAGGAGCCGTTGGACTCGAGGATGTCCGACACGAGGCGAACCGTGTAGGGGAACGACTCGCTCTTCGGGACCATGTTGCGCAGCGCGCGCTCCGCCAGGGCGCCGTGGCCAATCTCACGCCGGCCCGGGCCGCGCAAAGGCTTGGTCTCGTTCACGCTGAACGGCGGGAAGTTGTAGTGCAGCATGAAGCGCTTGAACGCCATGCCGCTCAGCAGCTCCAGCCGCTGCTCGTCCTCGCTGGTGCCGAGCGTGGCCACCACGAGCGCCTGCGTCTCGCCACGGGTGAACACCGCGCTGCCGTGGGTGCGCGGGAGCACGCCCACCTCGCACGTGATGGAGCGCACCACGTCGTGGCCGCGGCCACCGATGCGGCCACCGTTCACGGTGAGCTCGCGCATGTGCTCGTACTTCAGGTCCTCGACCACCGCCTTGGCGTGCTTCTCGACGAGCGGCGTGAAGGTGTCGCCCATCTGCTCCTTCAGCTTGGCCACGGCCTCCTTCTTCGCCTTGCCCAGCGCCTCGTAGCGAGCGCCCTTCTCGTTCACGGCGTAGCCGGCCTTGATGCCGTCCATCGCCAGCTCGCGCACCTTGGCGCGCAGGGCGTCATCCACCGCCGCGCCCTTGTCGAACGCGCGCACCGTCTTCTTCAGCTCGCGGCGCAGTTCGTCCTGCAGGTCCAACGCGGGCTGGGCCGACTTGAAGCCGAACTCGAGCGCGGCGACCATGTCCGCCTCGCTGACCTCCTCGGCGCCACCCTCCACCATCACGATGGCCTCGCGGCTGACGGCCATCACCAGGTCCAGGTCGCTCTGCTCCCGCTGCTTCAGCGTGGGGTTGGCGACGAGCTGACCTGCGACGCGGCCCACGCGGATGCCCGCGATGGGACCGTTGAACGGGATGTCCGACACCCACAGCGCCGCGGACGCGCCGGTGATGCCGTGGATGTCACCCTCGTTCTCCGGATCCGCGGAGATGACGCTCGCGATGACCTGCGTCTCGTACGCGTACCCCTCCGGGAACAGCGGGCGGCACGAGCGGTCCACCAGACGGCTGGCCAGCGTCTCCTTCTCCGTCAGCCGGCCCTCGCGCTTGAAGTAGCTGCCGGGGATGCGGCCCGCCGAGTACAGCTTCTCCTGGTACTCCACCGTGAGCGGGAGGAAGTCGACGTCCTTCTTCTCTCGCGCGCTCACCGCCGTGACGAGCAGCATGGTGTCGCCATAGCGAACCACCACGGCACCGTCGGCCTGCTTGGCCAGACGACCCACCTCGATGCTCAGCTCGCTCTCGCCAATCTTGACGCTCTTCTTCAGCATGTCCTTCACGCCTCTGTGTCCTGCTGGGGGCGAAGACCCGCGCCAGACACGGCCACCCCATGGTGGGGCCGGGCCGCCCGGAAGGGGCCTTCATGGATTGAGCGGTCGCCAGGGCCTGGGACAGGCGCATGACAGGCAACCGCGGCCTGTACTGCGAAGGGCTCCGTTGCGGAGCGCCGGAGGGATGTCGCGGAACTCTTGATCCCTGATCGCACCCGCCCACCCCAGACTTCAGGTCGGCCGGTCCGAACGGAAACCAAAAACCCCGCCGGCACCACTCCCTTGCCCGCCCGTTCCCCTCCGTACTGCGACGTCTACTTCCGCTTCAAAACGCGCGGGGCGCTGGTGTGTGCCAGCGCCCCGGGTGCTTCAACTGCTTACTTGCGGATGCCGAGGCCCTCGATGAGCTTCTTGTATCGGGCCACATCCTTCGTCTTCAGGTAGTCCAGCAGCCGGCGGCGCTGGCCCACCAGCTTCAGCAGACCGCGCCGAGAGTGGTGGTCCTTCTTGTGGGTCTTGAAGTGCTCGGTGAGCATGTTGATGCGCTCGGACAGCAGCGCCACCTGCACCTCGGGAGAACCCGTGTCCGTCTCGTGGGTCCGGAACTTCGACACCAGCTCGGTCTTGCGCTCGTGATGCAACGACATGGACATCAACCTCGTGCCCGCTCCGGGGTAACTGCTCGCGTCGCCTGGGTCCGCGGAGGGGTACAGACCCGGCCATGTGCTTCTAACGAGCGGGGGGCTTATAAGCTTCACACCCCGTAGGGTCAACCATCGACGCCCGCCCACCAGGCGACGGGCGCGACAGTGCGAAGACGTACAGCGTGCGGCCCGGGGCGGGCTCGGAGACCTCGTGCCCCCAGGCCTCGCCCGCGCCCGCATCCAGCGCCAGGTGCAGGTAGACGGCAGGCCCG
Organism: Citreicoccus inhibens; assembly: GCF_019039035.1. Taxonomy (GTDB): domain Bacteria; phylum Myxococcota; class Myxococcia; order Myxococcales; family Myxococcaceae; genus Citreicoccus; species Citreicoccus inhibens. The sequence goes on from NZ_JAHNZT010000015.1 coordinate 26,042, forward strand.
CTCGCCCGCTCACTCAGCAGGAGCTTGCGCGCGCTGGGATAGAGCTTCAGCAGGGTCTCCACCACGTCGCCCACGGACGAGGGGACCGGCACCCCCAGGCGCAGCTCGCGCCGGCCATCGAAGGCGCCACGCAGCGCGGGGGCCACCACCACTGTCACTTCCTGGGAGGGGAACACGGGCCGCGACTCCGTCAGACGAGCACGCGCAGGTAGCGCAGCCGCCCCGAGACGACCTCGCCCACCGCGAGCAGCGCATCCTCCGGCCCCAGCACCCGGACCCGCCCGGGCGCCGGCGCCACTTCCACGGGCACGCCGTGCGAGACGCGGCGCGCGTCCTCCGCGGACACGCGCACCGCGGGCAGCTCCGTGAGCGCGTCTGACATGGAGACCAGTCGCCCGGCCACCGCGCCCGCCGCCGCCAGGGCCCCCAGCTCCGCGAGCGGCAGGGCTCGCGCAAGCGTGAAGGGACCGCTGGCCGTGCGCCGCAGCGACTCGAGGTGCGCCCCGCACCCGAGCGCGCGCCCCACATCCGAGGCCAGCGTGCGCACGAAGAAGCCCTTGGAGCAGCGCACGGACAGCCACAGGCGATCCGCCGAGAAGTCGCGCAGCACCAGCTCGTACACCGTCACGGTGCGGCTGGCCCGCTCGATCTCCTCACCAGCCCGAGCCAGCTCGTAGAGCCGTTTGCCCGCCACCTTCACCGCCGAGTACATCGGCGGCACCTGCTCGAACGTGCCTCGGAAGGACGCGAGCGCGGACTCCAGCAGCGCGGCGGTGAGCGCGGGCACGGGCGCCGTCGCGAGCACCTTGCCCTGCGCATCCTGGGTGTCCGTCTCCTGCCCCAGGCGAACGACGGCGTCGTAGGCCTTGTCGCCCTCGGTGATGTAGCCCGCCACCTTGGTGCCATCTCCCAGGCACACCGGCAGCACGCCGGTGGCCATGGGGTCCAGCGTCCCCGTGTGGCCCGCCTTCTTCACCTTCAGGAGGGTGCGCACCTGCCGGACCACGTCGAATGACGTGGGTCCAGTCGGCTTGTCGATGACCAGGACGCCGTCCATGCCGTACCTATGATGGGGGGCCGAGCGAGGAACTACCAGCCTTCCTTGCCTCGGACCTCGCGCAGGAGACGATCGATCTTGTCGCCCTCGCCAATGGATGCGTCGAAGGAGAAGAAGATTTCCGGCGAGACGCGCAGCTTCACCACCGACGTCACCTCGCGCCGCACGAAGCCCTTCGCCGCATCCAACCCCTCCTGCGTGTCGGAGCGCTCCTTCTCGGTGCCAAGCATCGAGTAGTACACACGGGCCACGCGCAGGTCCGGAGAGACCTTCACGCCGGTGATGGTGATGTAGCCAATGCGGGGATCCCTCAGCGAGCCTCGCGCCAGCAGATCGGCCACCGCCGCCTGGATTTCCTGTCCCACGCGCTCAGGGCGTGAATGCGTCGTCATTTCTTCTCCCAATCTCGTGGGTTGCGCAGCGAGCGGGCCCGGGCCCGCGCCTCGTCCAGGGTCATCTCAGCGCCACCGGGCACCGGGCGCACCACAGGGCCGGACGAGGCCCCGTCATGCCGCTCCTCCCACGTCCCCATCCCCTCGGCCTCCGCCAGCGAGCGGTCGCCGCGCAGGAACCGGGCGATCGCCGCTTCGGTGTGCGCGCTCGCCGCCTCGGCAGACGCGGGTTCGTCCGCATCCACCGCCGGCTGGCGCGCCGTGCGAACGCGCTCCGTCGCGCCCTCTCCGGAGAAGAGCTGATCGCCAAAGGCGACAATCTCCGTCTCCCGAGCCATCAGGGGCGCCACGTACATCTCTTCCACGAAGTGGATGATCTTCTCCATCTGCTCGTCCACGTGGCGGCGGTCATTGCCGACCACGGAGAGCCCAACCGCGGCCTTCTGCCAGAGATCCTGCTCATCCACCTCGGCCACGGCCACGTTGAAGCGGGCCTTCACGCGCTCCATCACCCGGCGGAGAACCTGTCGCTTGGACTTCAGCGACGCGCTGTCCGGAATCTGAAGGGTGAGGCGTGCAACACCTACAAACATGAATGTCCCCCATGCTGGACGACCGCCCACTCAAGAGGCGGTCGTCGCAGCATCGTCAGCCCTGGGAAGGTTGGGTTCCTTCCCAGGGGGCGTCGAGGGTGCTCAGCGCCTCGGCTAGTTGAGGCTCTGGCGGGTCTCTTCGATCTCGTAGGCCTCGATGATGTCACCGGGCTTGAGGTCGTTGAAGTTCTCGATGCCGATACCGCATTCGAAGCCCTGCGCGACCTCCTTGACGTCATCCTTGAAGCGACGCAGCGAGGCCATCTTTCCTGCGAACAGCTGCTTGTTCTCGCGCATGAGGCGCACGAGCGAGCCACGCTTGATGACGCCATCCAACACGGCGGCACCGGCGATCGTTCCCAGGCGGGGCACGTTGAAGGTGTTGCGCACCTCCGCGCGACCCAGCTTGCGCTCGGTGCGGATGGGCTCCAGGAGCTCCTCCATCCGAGTGCGAACCCCGTCGATGAGCTCGTAGATGATGGAGTACGTCTGGAGCTTCACCTCCTGCGCCTTGGCCGCGGCCTCCGCGCCGGACTCCGGCTTCACGTTGAAGCCCACGACGAGCCCCTTCGAGGCGCCCGCGCGCATGACGTCCGTCTCGGTGATGGCGCCCACGCCGGTCTGGATGATCTCCGTCCGGACCTTGTGGGTGGACAGCTTCTCCACCGCCTGACGCACGGCCTCGGCCGAGCCCTGCACGTCCGCCTTGATGACGACGCGCAGCTCCTTGGGACCGCCGCCCGCCTTCGTCTTGGCGAACAACTGCTCCAGGGACTCGCGGCTGACGTTGCTGAGCTCGGACTGACGCTCCTTCATGCCGCGGTGCTCGGCGATCTGCTTGGCCGCCTTCTCGTCGGACACCACGTTGATGGCGTCGCCCGCGGTGGGCACGCCGGACAGGCCGACGACCTCCGCGCAGTAGCCCGGCTTGACTTCCTTCACCTGCTCGCCGCGGCTGTTGTTCATCGCGCGGACGCGGCCGTAGTGCGTTCCGGTGACGATGGCGTCGCCCAGCTTCAGCGTGCCCTCCTGCACCAGCACCGTGGCCACCGGGCCCCGGCCGCGCTCCAGCTTCGCCTCGACGATGGCGCCCACCGACGGACGCGTCGGGTTGGCCGTCAGCTCGAGCACCTCGGCCTGCAGGGCCAGGTTCTCCAGGAGCAGGTCCAGGTTCTGCTTCGTCTTGGCCGACACGGGCACCATGATGGTGTCGCCGCCCCACTCTTCAGGCGTCAGCTCGTGGTTGGCTAGGTCCTTCTTCACGCGGTCCAGGTTGGCGCCCGGCACGTCGATCTTGTTGATGGCGACGACGATGGGCACTTCGGCCTGCTTCGCGTGCTTGATGGCCTCCACCGTCTGCGGCATCACGCCGTCGTCGGCGGCCACCACCAGCACCACGATGTCCGTCACGTTCGCGCCGCGAGCGCGCATGGACGTGAAGGCCTCGTGGCCCGGCGTATCCAGGAACGTCACGTCACCGCGCGACGTCGTCACGCTGTACGCGCCGATGTGCTGGGTGATGCCACCGGCCTCGCCGCTCGCCACGTTGGCCTGCCGGATGGCGTCCAGGAGGCTCGTCTTGCCGTGGTCGACGTGGCCCATGATGGTGACGACCGGCGGGCGCGGACGCTCGTCCTCGGGACGGGCGACCACCTCGGGCAGGTAGTCCTCCACCTCGAAGCCCACGCGCTCGACCTTCCAGCCGTAGTCGACGGCGATGAGCTCCGCGGTGGCCGCGTCGATGACCTGGTTCGCGGTGGCCATCTTCTGCATGCCCATCAGCTTCTTGATGATGTCCGCGGTGCGCACACCCATGCGCTGGCCCAGGTCGGAGACGCTGATGCCCTCCTGGAGCTTGATGACCTTCTTCTCCTCGGCCATCTGGGTGATCTGGGTCTTGGCGCCCTTCTTCGTCGGCTTCTTCTTCTTGCCGCGAATGGGGATGGCGACCCGCCCCCAGACCATGTCGGACAGCTCCTGCTTCGACACGCTGGTGGTCTCACCGCCCGTGCGCTTGCGCTGGCCCCGCTCCTTGTTCTTGGAGACGTCCACCAGCTCGCGGCCACGGCCCAGGTGATCCGGGACGACCTTGTACTCACGCTTCTCGGTGCCGAGCGCCGTGCGACCCGGGGCCATGGGGTACTGCTTGGCCTGGGTCGTGGTCGGCGTCACCCGGCGAACCTGGATGAGCGGACGCGAGATGACGACGGCCTGCGTGGCCGTGGGGCGCGCCGGAGCGGCGCCCGGCGCCACCGGGGCGTGCGGGATGCCGCCCACCATGATGGTGGGAGCGCCCGGCGCCGCGGGCTGCGACGAAGGAGAACCCGTCGCCTGGAGCGGGCTCGAGGGGCGCACGGGGCCCTGACCTGGACGTCCCTGCATGGGCCCACCCGGGCGTCCGCCCTGGCCACCAGGCCCCCCCGGACGACCACCCGGGCCGCCGGGTCCACCCGGGCGTCCACCCGGGCCACCGGGACCACCCGGACGACCACCCTGGCCACCGGGTCCACCCGGCCGTCCGCCCCCAGGTCCACCGACGCGCGGCACGTAGCCGGAGCCGCGGGAGATGACCGTCGCGGACGTCGACGAGGAAGAAGAAGGCGTCCGAACGGTGGGCGGGACAGGTGAACGCGAGGGGGGTTGGGGCAAGTGGGTACTCTCCTGGGCAGGCGTGCGCGGAGGCGCGGCCGGAGGCGGCGCCGCTGCGCGAGGAGCCTCCACCGCCGGGGGCGGCGTGGGGGCGGGAGTCGGTGAAGGGGTTGCAGTCGCCGCCGCGACCGGGGCCTCAGGGGCCGGGGTCGCCGCAGCGGCGGGAGGAGGTGCCTGGGGCGCGGAGACCGCGGCCGGAGCCTCGGACACCGGGGCCTCGACGGCGTGGGGCACCTCGACAGAGGGAGGAGGCTCGGCCGCAGACGGCGCAGCCACATGGGCGGGCTCGGCCTCGACAGCGGCGGGCACCTCCATGGCGGGCTCGTACGCATCTGGAGCGGACTCGGCCGCGCCGTGCGCCCCCTCGCTCATCGAGTCGGCGGACGCTCCAGCGGGCGGACCCACCTTGCGGCGCACGACGAAGCCCTTGGCCGCCACGGGAGGAGCGGCCTGCTTGGGCTTGCGCTTGTCCAAGATCTTCTGGACGGCAGCGGTCGCTTGGTCGTCATCGAGCGAGGACGAGTGGCTCTTGACGTCGTAACCGAGCCCAGCGAGCTCGGTGACGACCTCCTTGTTGTCGAGCTCAATCCCGTGGCTCTTGAGCTCCTTGGCGATTTCGTGGACGCGCTTCTTCGACATACTTTGATTGGCCTTCTGCTCCGCCGATACCGGGGCGCAGCACCCTAGTCCAAACCCGAAAATGTGTGCGAGTGGTCCTTAACCCCCACTCCCCCCCGACACCCCACCACCACCCTCTGACCCAGGCTTCCATGCACGCCCGAGCTGCGACGGGTCAACCTGCCCCGCCTTTCCACGAAAGGCACGTCCAAACGCCTTCCGCTTCAGCGCCGCCGTCAGACAACCGGCACCGCAGAGGTACGCACCTCTTCCGGGCAGTCTCCGTTTCCCGTCCGCGACCACGACGCCCTGGGGACCTACCACGAACCGGGTCAGCTCCGCCTGGGGTCGCCGCAAACCGCACCCGACGCATGCGCGCATCGGGCCTGACGCAACGGACTCCGTCCTATAATCCGCAGAGCGGCCGGGTGCTCGCCGCATCGCCCCTTCCTCCTAGCTTACGGTGACTTGGTGACGTCCGCGCCGCCCGACGGCTCCGCGGGAGGAGTCATCGTCCCCCGCTCGGCATTCAGTTCGGCGCGCAGCTTGGCCTCCTCCACGAGGTAGTTCTCTGCCGCGCTCTTCAACTGGCGGGCCTTCTTGATGCCCACGCCGGGCACATCGCCCAGCTTCGCCAGATCCTTCTCGTTGGCGATGTCTTCCACCGTGCGGTAGCCCGCCAGCATCAGCTGCTCGATGGTCTTCTCGCCGACGCCACGCACGCGCGCCATGCGCTCGGCCTGGGACAGCTCGTCCGGGTGGCGGCGAGCCTCGGCCAGTCGGGCCTGCTCCCGCTCGTAGTCCATGCGGGACAGCTCCGCGTGGTCCTCGGCCATCCGCTTGCGCGCGGCCTCCTGCATGGCCGGGATGCGCGCCGGATCGATGCCCGGGATTTGCGCCACGACCTCGGCGTTCGCCTCGGCCACGTCCTTGGCCTGGCGGAAGCCGTGCGCGTAGAGCGTCTCGATGAGCATCTCGTTGACGCCCGGCAGCGAGCCCAGCGAGCGGTTGGCGAACTCGCGCATCTCGCGCACGCGGCTCTCGCTGTTGATGTCCAGCTTCCAGCCCGTGAGCTGCGCCGCCAGGCGCACGTTCTGACCGCGCCGGCCAATGGCCAGGCTGAGCTGGTCATCCGGAACGATGAGCTCCATCGCGTGGTTGGCCTCGTCGATGATGACGCGGCTGACCTCCGCGGGGGCCAGGGCCGAGCACACGAAGCGGGCCGGATCCTCGTCGAACGGGACGATGTCGATCTTCTCGCCGCGCAGCTCCTGCACGACCGCCTGCACGCGGCTGCCCTTCATGCCCACGCACGCGCCCACCGGATCCACGTCCGAGTCGCGGCTGGACACGGCGATCTTCGCGCGGCCACCCGGCTCGCGCGCCGCCGCCTCGATGACCACGATGCCCTCGGCGATCTCCGGGACTTCCATCTCGAAGAGCTTGGTGAGCAGGTTCACCGACGCGCGGCTGAGGACGATCTGCGGTCCCTTGGACTCGCGCAGCACGTCCAGCACGTAGGCCTGGACACGGTCGCCCGGGCGGTACGTCTCGCGCGGCACCTGCTCGCGCACCGGCAACACGGCCTCGGCGCGGCCCAGGTCCACGATGATGTTGCCGCGCTCGAACCGGCGGGCGATGCCCGTGACGATCTCGTTCTTGCGGTCGCGGTACTCGTTGAAGACGTTCTCGCGCTCGGCGTCGCGCGTGCGCTGGAGGATGACCTGCTTGGCCGTCTGCGCGGCGATGCGGCCGAAGCCCCGGCGGAACGTCTTCAGGCGGAGGATGTCCCCGTACTGGTCGTCCTGCGCCTTCGCCTCGGCGGCGTCCTCATCGCGGTAGAAGATCTGGAAGACGAGCTCGTCACCGGGCTCCACTTCCATGCCCTTCTTGTGGGACTCGGCCATGGTGATCTGGTTCACCGCCTGAACCGGATCCGTGATCTCCTCGACGACGGTGATGGCCTGGAACAGCTCCACCACCCCCTTCTCGACGTCGTACTTGGCCTCGAGGTTGCGGTCCTGGCCGAAGTGCTTCTTCGCCGCGGTCTTCATCGCGTCTTCCAGCGTGGCGATGAGAACGGACCGCTCGATGCCCTTGTCCTTGGCGACCTGATCGAGGACGAGGTTGAGGTTGACGGCCGGGTTGGCTTGCGTGGGCATGGTCTTCTCCGAAAGGGTCCACGGGTGCCCCGGCACGAACGGGGCGCCCTGTATGTCGACGTCTAGAACTCGAACTCCAGATGGGCCTTGGCGATGTCCTTGAAGGCGATGCGGAAGCTTCCCGCCCCTTCAACGTCCACCGAGATGGCGTCGGCCGCCACCTCGGTGAGCGTGCCGGTGAAGTTCTTGCGTGGAGGCTCGCCCAGGGGGCCGAAGGTCTTCACCTTGATCTTCTGGCCCTTCACCCGCTCGAAGTGCGCCGGCTTGCTCAAGGGCCGGTTCACCCCGGGGCTGGACACTTCCAGGCTGTACTCGTGGGGGATGAAGTCCTCCACGTCGAGCACCGGATCCACGGCGCGCGACACCTGGCTGCACTCGTCCAGCCCCACCCGCCCACCCGGCTTGTCGATGAAGAGACGAAGCACCCAGCCTTCGCGCTCGCGGACGAACTCCAGGTCCACCAGCTCCAGGCCTTCGGCCGCGACGATGGGATCGAGCGCCGCGAGGGCCCGCTCCTCCACCGTCTGCTTGAGGTTCTTCGACTCCATACCGGGAAGCGTGTCTCCAAAAACGCAAAAAGCGGGCACGGCGGCCCACTTTTCGAAAGGAACTGCGTCGAAAAATGTCGGGGGCGTCCGTAACACACGCTCCCTCGGGGTGTAAAGGAAGGACGCACCTCGCCTTCCCGCACCTCGCCTTCGCCGCGCGAGGATTCCCGGGGGTTTACGCGTGTGCAGGGAGATATAACGTCCCCATGCACCTCGTCGCCGCCGCCCAGATGGTGTCCACCGCGGACAAGGTCCACAACCTCGAGACCGCCACCCGCCTCGTCAATCAAGCCGTCGACCTGGGAGCCCGCCTGGTCGGACTGCCGGAGAACTTCGCCTGGATGGGTCCCGAGCCGGAGCGTCCCGGCGCCGCCGAGTCCCTGGAGGGGCCCACGCTCAGCCGCATGGCGGAGCTGGCTCGGGCCCGGAAGGTCACCCTGCTGGCGGGCTCCGTGCTGGAGACCGGCGCGCCTGGGGGTCGCCTCTACAACACCAGCGTCCTGTTCGGGCCGGGCGGCGAGCGGCTCGCCGTCTACCGGAAGATGCACCTGTTCGACGTAGATGTGGGTGATGGGGCCACCTACCAGGAGTCCGCCGCCGTGGCGCCGGGCACCGAGGTCGTGGTCGCCGACACGGAGGTGGGCCGCCTGGGTCTGAGCGTCTGCTACGACCTGCGCTTCCCGGAGCTGTACCGTCGCCACGCTCGCGACGGGGCCACCCTGCTGGCCGTACCCGCCGCCTTCACCCTCATGACCGGGAAGGACCACTGGGAGGTCCTCCTGCGCGCGCGCGCCATCGAGAACCAGGCGTACGTGCTGGCGCCCGCGCAGGGCGGCAAGCACTCGGCCAACCGGATGACCTACGGCCACGCGATGGTGGTGGACCCGTGGGGGCTCGTCACCGCGAGGGCCTCGGAGGGCGAGGGACTGGCCGTGGCGCCCGTGGACCCGGAGCTCTTGGGGCGCATTCGACGCAACCTGCCGTGCCTCCAGCACCGTCGGCTGGACTAAGGTGTCCGGTCCGGTCCCCCTTCCCGGCCTGTCCTGGCTACACTGTGGCCTCCGGAACCTTCCCCTCGTGAACGGACGACGCTGGCTTCCCATGTTGTTCGCGCTCGCGCTCCCGGCCCTGACACCCGGCTGTTCCGCCGAGGAGAAGCCGTCGGCGTCCGTCTCCGCGCCCGTGCCCGCCGCCGTGGCGCGGGCGCACCTGCGCGAGCTCAAGGGCGACGTCCAGATCAAGCGGGCCAGCGCCGACGAGTGGAGCGCCGCGCGCGAGGGTCAGGCGCTCTATGAGAATGACAAGGTGCGAACAGAAGCAGGCGCGGGCGCCCAGGTCGTGTTCGCCAGCGGTAGCACGGTGCATCTGGGGGGCGACTCGCTGATTGGCATCGCCGAGACCAAACTCCGAACGGACGTCACCGTCCTTCGGGGCCGTATCGACGCCTCACTGGAGCAGCCCGCGACCCAGTCCCTGTCCGTCACCACTCCGGCCGCCACGGTGCGCGCCGGGAGGAAGATTGAATTCCAATGAAGGCCGCCCTCTTGCTCACCGCCTGGCTGGGGGCCGCCCCCGCGCCCACCGCGACGGTGGTGGTCCGCGAGCATGAGACGCTCGACGAGGTGGCCGCGCGCGCCCTGGACGGAGGGAGCGCCAGTGAGCTCAAGGCCCTCAATCAGCTCACCACGGACTCGGTGCCCGCTGGCACGCCGCTGAAGGTGCCCGGGCCGGATCGGCAGACGGCCCTCAAGGCGTTGGAGATTTCACGCACCGCCGTGCAGGGCGCACAGGACGAGGCGCGACGGAACCAGGCCGAGGCGCGCCTGAAGGATGCGGAAGCGCACTTCCAGCGCGCGCGCTACGGCGAGGCCATCCGGATGGCGGACGAGGTCTGGGCGCTGCTCAACCCGCCGCAACCCTCGAACTTCACCGTCGAGGTGGGCGGCGATGGCGGCAGCACCACCATCATCAACCGGCAGGGTCCCCCCGTCACCGTGGAGGCGAAGAACACCAGCCGGACGGTGACGCAGGGCGAGCGCGTCCTCGTGCGTCAGGGCGCCAGCGTTCCCGAGCCGCCCGAAGCGCCCGAGCCCTCGCAGCCCGCGGACAACCGACGTCTCGCGTTCCGTCCGGAGCAGGGACTGCTCGGGCCGGTGACGCTGGCTTGGGCGGCCGTGGAGGGTGCGGACGAGTACGAGGTGGAGGTCCTCGCGGAGCCCGCGACCCGACGTGGCGGGGCGCCCGTGGTGAAGCAGGCGGTGACGGCGCTGCAACTCGTGTTGCCCGGACTGCCCGCAGGACGTTACCGCTGGACGGTGCGGGCGCTGAGTCCGGCGCGGGGCAGGTCGGGGCCCTCGGTGGCACGGCATTTCGAGCTGGCCGCGAACACGCTCGAGCTCAACGTGAAGGTGAAGCAGGGCTGGCAGAAGTAGCCCTTTGCGAGGAGCCCCGCCGTGCGCCTGTTCAAAGCCATTCTCCTCCTGATGTCGGTGGCGGCCATCGTCCCCACGATGATGGTGGGCTACCTCTCGGTCACCCACACGCGCGAGCTGCTCGTGCGCGACGCCCAGGAGCTGGCCCAGGAGCGCGTGAAGCAGCTGCGGCTCAAGGCCGAGAACTTCCTCGATGAGCCCGCGCAGTTGGTGATGGGGCTGGCCCGCGTGCCGGGCGGCTTCTTCGAGCTGCCGCGCGACGCCCAGCGCTCGCACCTCGCCGCGGTGCTGACCCAACGCGCGGAGGTGCTCGCCATCACCGCGTTCGGCGCGAACAAGCAGCGGCTGCCTGGGCTCCAGGCCTTCGCGGTGCACGACGTGTCCCCCAGCGCCGTGGCCGAACACGAGGAGCGCGCTCGCGCCCTGCTCGACACCGACCCCACGGACCTGCGCCTCTCCGACGTGGTGATGCCCGCGGGAGGGGGCGGGCCCGTGGTGACGCTGGCCTTCCCGGTGGGCGAGCCCATTCAGGGCTACATCGCCGCGGACATCACGCTCTCCAACCTGCGGCAGATGCTGGCGCAGGAGCGCGTGGGGAGCACGGGCTTCGCGTACCTGGCGGACCGCCATGGGCACCTCATCACGGGCGGTGGCGACCTGGGGCGCGTGGGCGATGACGTGTCCAAGCGCAGCCCGGTGGCGCACCTGCTGAAACAACTGGCGGGCTCGCCGGACACGGAGCTGTTCCACGTGGGCAACTTCGGCGAGGGCCGCGACGCGGTGGTGGCCGCGTACACGGTGCTGCCCGAGGCGGGCTGGGCCATCGTGTCCGAGCAGCCCGTGGAGCACGCGTACCGGCAAGTGGAGACCATGGAGCGCCGCATCCTCTTGGGCCTGGGCGGCGCGCTGGGCGTGGCGCTCGCGCTGGCGGCGGTGTTCTCGCGAACCCTCACGCGTCCGCTGAAGGGATTCATCGCCGGCGCGCTGGAGCTGGCGCACGGCAAGTTCGGCGTCGAGGTGGACATCCGCCAGAAGAACGAGCTGGGGGAGCTGGCCCAGACGTTCAACTACATGAGCAAGCAGCTCATGGCCTACGACCTGGAGAACCGCGGCCTCTACGAGAGCCTGGAGAAGGGCTACCTGGAGACCATCGTCGCGCTGGCCAACTCCATCGACTCGAAGGACGCGTACACGCGCGGTCACAGCCAGCGCGTGGGCGACGTGGCGGTGGAGATTGGCCGCGAGATGAGCCTGACGGAGCGCGAGCTGCGCCAGCTCCAGTACGGCGGCATCCTCCACGACATCGGTAAGATTGGCATCGTGGAGTCCATCCTCTGCAAGCAGTCGCGGCTGACGGACCAGGAGATGGCCATCATGCGCGAGCACCCGTCCATCGGTGACGCCATCATCGGGCCGGTGAGCTTCCTGGGCGCGGTGCGCGCGTGCGTGCGGCACCACCACGAGCGCTGGGACGGCACTGGCTATCCCGACCGCATGAAGGGCGAGGACATCCCGCTGCTCGCGCGCATCGTGGCGTGCGCGGACACCTTCGATGCGTGCACCTCCACGCGCCCGTACCAGAAGGCCATGCCGCTCGAGAAGGCCATGGAGATTCTCGACAACCTCAGCGGCGCCCAGTTGGATCCTCGGGTGGTGCTCGCGCTGCGGCGGGTGCTGGGGCAGAAGGGCGTCCGGCTGGAGGGACATCGACTGCCCGTCAAGCTGGCCTCATAGCGGCCCCTCGGGCTTGCCCCCCACCAGAGCCGGAAGGATGGTAGGGAGGGCTCCTCGCTGTCGAGACTTCGGAAGGTGGACCGTTGAGCAGCTTTTGGGATCGCATCAAGCCCGCCCCCAAGCCCGTCACCGCCACGGACGCCCGGCTGTCGCCGGATGCCCAGCGCCTGACGCTCACCTGGGATGACGGAGTGCAGACGACCGCCACCGCGCAGGTGCTGCGTCAGCAGTGCCCCTGCGCCGCGTGCGTGGACGAGTGGACGAACAAACGCACGCTGGACCCGGCGAAGGTGCCAGCGGACCTGCGCGTGTTGCAAGTGCAACCGGTGGGCAACTACGCGCTGGCCTTCGTCTTCAGCGACCAGCACAACACCGGCATCTATCCCTGGAAGCACCTGCGCGACATCACCCAGCCCCAGGGCTGACGCGCCTCGGAGTGCCTCGCGTGACGCCTAGGAATCGGCCGCCCTCGCCTCCTCCTCACGCAGCTCACGACGACGCGCCGGGCACCTCGCCCCACGCGGAGGACGGCGAACCCGCGTGGGAGCCCTTGCCGGGAGGCCCCGCGTTGAGCGCGAGCGGTGCGCTGCTGCGCCCCTGCGCGCACTGCGGCGCCGCGCGTGACTCCGACGAGGGGCCGTGTGCTCGCTGCGGCGCGAGGCCTCACGCGGCAGCGTTCGCGCTGAAGTCCGCCGCCTCCGCGCCCCTGCCTCCTCCGCCCGCCGAAGAGCCCTTGCTGCTCGCGGAGGACCACCGGGCGGCTCGGACGGATTCGGCGGAACCCAGCGTGCTCGACACGCCGGGGGGCGCGCTGGAGCTGGAGGCCCGGGCGCCTCGTCCCGAGAGCACGTGGGACGTGGACCCGACCGCACCCGCGCGGGCACGGCGCCGCTGGGGTGGGCTCGTCATCGCGGTCTGCATCGCCGCGCTGCTCGCGGGGGCGGGCGTGTGGCTCTGGTCCCAGCTCCACCTGCAGGTGGAGCGGGCCCTGCGAGGCGGCGGCAACCCCATGCTGACCATCCGCAGCGAGCCGGACGGCGCCACCGTGCTGGTGGATGGCGTGTCCGTGGGCACGACGCCGCTCATGATGGACAACGTCTACCCGGACCACCCCATCCCCGTGCAGCTCAAGCTCAAGGGGTACCGCACATGGAAGGGGACGTTCACGGGCGCGGAGCCGGTGGACCTCAACGTCCGGCTCCAGCGCTGAGCCCAGGCTACTTCACGACGCGCAGGTGACCGCGGCGCGGCGTGGGCGGCTCGTCGCGAGGCCCTTCGGGAGTCACAGGGCTCACGGGGGGCTCTTCGGTCCGCTCGCTCGACACGTCGCGGAGGAACGGGCGCGGGCGCTCGGAGGCCACGGGCACCGGCACGGGCATGGGGGGGCGCGCGGCCGTCATGGGCGGCTGCGCGAAGAGTTCGGGCGGGAGGTCGTCGGGGTACAGCCACGACTCGCGCGTCACGTGGCTGGAGATCTCGAACAGCGCGGACCAGGGGACCGCCACGGTGAAGCGCGACCCCGCGAAGCTGAGCGTGGAGCGGATGCCCCACTCTCCCACCGCGAGGTCCGGCGGGTCGAAGCGGTAGGAGAGGTTGAGCCGCACGTCGGCCTCGCCTCTCAGCGACGGGGGCACGAGCACGCCGGGACGGCGCGCGTCCAGGCGGATCATCACCATCCCCTGGTCGAGCGCGGCCAGCAGCCGCTCCTTCTTGTCGAGAACCTTCTTGTCCATCCGGCTTGTTCGGCGGGAAGTATTTCGGGCGCGTGATTCACCGTCGGCGCATGGCCCGATCCAACTCCCGCTTCGTCTCCCGTTCCTTGATGTCCTGCCGCCGGTCGTCGTGCGTCTTGCCACGACACAGACCGAGCTCCACCTTGGCGCGCCCCTTCTTGAAGTACAGCACAAGCGGGATGATGGAATAACCGCGCTCGCGCACCTTCGCCGTCCAGCGATCGATCTCCGCGCGGTGCATCAGCACCTTGCGGCCTCGCGTGGGCAGGTGGTCGAAGACGCTGGCCGCCTTGTAGGAGCCGATGTGGGCGTTGAGCAGGAACAGCTCGGCGCCCTTCGGCAGTGCATAGGCGTCCGCCAGACTGGCCGTCCCGTCTCGGAGCGCCTTCACCTCGCTCCCGGTCAGCTCCAGCCCGGCCTCCACCTTTTCGTCCACGGTGTAGTCGAAGCGCGCACGCCGATTCTCGGCGATGATCTTCACCCCGGGCTCGCTGCCCAGCCCCTTCGACTTTCCACCCGCCATACCTTGCTCGCGTCTCCTATCCGCCCAGGGGCATGTTGTCGATGAGCCGCGTGGCGCCACTGAAGGCGGCCACCAGCACGCGCGCCGCCTGGCCCGGCGCGACCGTGGACAGGGGCACCAGCCGCTCCGCGTCCATCACTTCCACATAGTCTTCTCGAAGGTCCGCCGCTCGCAGCTCGCGACGGACGGCCTCCACCAGCGCCGGGGCTTCGTGTGTCCCCGAGGCGTAGAGGGCCTGGGCCGCCCGGAGTCCCCGGGACAGGGCCAGGGCCCGCTGCCGCTGCTCGGCGGACAAGTAGGCGTTCCGGCTGCTCATGGCCAGTCCATCCGCCTCGCGCACCGTCGGCATCCCGACGATGTCCACATCCAGGTACAGGTCGCGGTTGAGCGCCTTGATGACCTGGAGCTGCTGGTAGTCCTTCTCGCCGAACAGGGCCACCTGGGGGCGGAACAGGGTGAACAGGCGCGCGACGATGGTCGCCACGCCGCGGAAGTGTCCCGGACGCCGGGCGCCGCACAGCCCCTGGCTGACGTCCGTCACCTCCACGTAGGTCTGGTAGCCCGGCGGATACATCTCGCCGGGCTCCGGGGCGAAGACGGCCTCCACGCCCGCACTGGCGCAGCGGCCCAGGTCTCCATCGAAGTCACGCGGGTAGCGGCTCAGGTCCTCGTTGGGACCGAACTGCGTCGGGTTGACGAAGATGGAGGTGGCCACCACGTCCGCGCGCCGGCGTCCCTCGCGCATCAGGGACAGATGGCCCTCGTGCAAGTAGCCCATGGTGGGGACCAGGGCGATGCGACGGCCCTCGCGGTGGTGAGCGGCGGCCCACGACTTCACCTCCGCCACGGTGCGCAGGACGATGGGGGCCATGGTTAGACCGGCGCCCCGTAGATGGGCCCGACCTTCTCGCCCGAGCCTTCCGCCGTCTCCTCGACGCTCGTGTTGCCAGGGAGACTGGCGACGAGGCGGATGTTCTTGCTCGCCTTGAACGAGTGCTCCTCATCCGGGAACGTGCCCTGACGCACCTCGGAGAAGAACGTGCCCGTGGCCTCGGTGATGGCGCCGTACAGGTTGGCGAAGCGCTTGACGAACTTGGGCTTGAAGTCCGGGTTCATGCCCAACAGGTCGTAGCAAACGAGCACCTGACCATCGCAGTAGCGACCCGCGCCAATGCCGATGACCGGAATCTTCAGGCTCTGGGTGATGGTGCGCGCGACTTCCAGGGGCACGCCCTCCAGCACCAGCGAGTAGGCACCGGCCTCCTCTAGCGCGAGCGCGTCCTCCAGCAGCTTGCGCGCGGTGTCCTCGTCACGGCCCTGGACGACATAGCCGCCCATGCGGTGCACGGACTGCGGCGTGAGCCCCAGGTGGCCCATGACGGGGATGCTGGCCCGGACGATGGCTCGCACGGTGTCGGCGAACTCGGCGCCGCCCTCCAGCTTGATGCTGCCCACGCCGCCTTCCGACACCAGCCGCCCGGCGTTGCGCACCGCTTCCTGCGGCGACACCTGGTAGCTCATGAACGGGAGATCGCCCACCACGTGGGCCCGGCGCGCACCGCGGGACACCGCCGCGCAGTGGTACACCATCTGGTCCATGGTGACGGGCAGCGTGGAGTCGTGCCCTTGAATGACCATGCCCAGCGAGTCACCGACGAGCAGCACGTCCGCGCCGGCATCGTCGAGGATGTGGGCGAAGGTGGCGTCGTATGCGGTGACCATGCAGATCTTCTGACCGATCTGCTTGAGGCGCTTCAGCGTGTGGATGGTGACCTTGTCCTTCATGGTTCACCTCCTGTGGATGTAGCGGGTGGGTTGAGTTGCGCGCGGACCGTCCGCTTCTCACCGTCCCCATTCGGGGATCGCCGGAAACATGGGTGCCGCGTCCGCCACTCTAACGCCCTCGGGCCTCGCGTGGGGCCCGGAGTCGAGCAAGCATCCAGACGGGCGTTTGTTCTCAGCCTCGCCTTGACGGTTGCGGCAGATAGTGCTGGGTGCCCGTGCGCGCGTTCTCGATGGCCTTCAGCAGGTCTTCGCGGTCTGGCTCGTGGTTCACGAAGTCAATGTCCGACGTGTTCACCACCAAGAGCGGCGTCTCCGTGTAGTGGGAGAAGAAGTCGTTGTAGGAGTGGGTCAACGACTCCAGGTAGCCCGCGTCGAACTTCCGCTCGAACTCGCGCCCGCGCTTCTTGATGCGCTGCAGGAGCACGTCCAGGCGAGCCTGGAGGTAGATGACGAGATCCGGCTTGGTCACCCGAGGCCCGAGTGCCTCGAAGACGCGGTCGTAGAGCCCCAGCTCATCCGACGCCAACGTGAGGTTGGCGAAGATGCGGTCCTTGGCGAACAGGTAGTCGCTGATGGTGACCGAGCGAAACAGGTCCTGTTGAAACAGCTCCTGTTGCTGACGGAAGCGCGAGAGCAGGAAGAAGATCTGCGTCTGGAACGCGAACTTCTGACGGTCCGCGTAGAAGCTCGACAGGAAGGGGTTCTCCTCCACCACCTCGAGGATGCGCCGTCCACCGAGGCGCTCCGTGAGGATGTTGGCGAGACTCGTCTTCCCCACGCCGATGGGGCCTTCGACGACGATGTAGCGGTAGTCCATCGGCCGAGGCCTCCCGACCCCGGTGGTGACACACGAGCGAGGGGCGGATAACACAACATGGTCGCGCGCGACCGGCAATTTTCACCGGCTCGCGCGGCCTTGACGCTGATGGAGCGCATCCCCTACGGTCGCCCGCCACTTTCCACGTCACGCGAAGGGTGCTCGGCTCGATGAGCGGCAGGCAGCGGGTGAAGACAGTGGTGCGACTGGAGGAGCGCAAGGAAGCCCTCGCGCCCAAGGCACCCTCACCCGCCGAGGTGGACCCGCTCTACGGCGTGGCGCTGCTCAAGGTGGCCTTCGAGCTGAAGCGCCGCCCCGAGGGCACCGTGGATGAAGTGCTGAGCGCGGTGCTCGCGCGCATGCGTCTGCCCGAGGCCGAGTTCCGCGCCTATCTGGAGCAGCAGGGCGGCCTGCTCGCGACGCTGGGCCCCAAGCGCTGAGCCCAGCACCGCGCGCTGTTCACTTCGTCACAGGCCCCAGCGCACGCTCGATCGCCGCGAACTCCTCCGGCGACAACGTCTCCGCGCGGCGCGTGCCATCCACGCCCGCGGTCGCCAGCGCGGCGACGAGCTGCTCGGGCGAGGCGAGCTCCGAGTCCGACTTCAGCGAGTTGAGCAGCGTCTTGCGCCGGTGCGCGAAGGCCGACTTCACCAGCCGCGTGAAGCGCGCGTCATCCGTGATGGGCGCGCGCGGCGCGGCAAGCCGCGTGAGGCGCAGCACGGCCGAGTCCACCTTCGGCGGCGGGTGGAAGCGCCACGCCTCCAACGTGAGCACCTGCTCCGCCTGGAAGTGCAGGCCGAGCAGCACGGTGAGCAGCCCGTAGTCGCGGTTGCCCGGCTCGGCGGCCAGGCGCTCCACCACTTCCTTCTGGAGGGTGAAGACCGCCCGCGTCACGTGGGTGCGCTGGGCCAGCACCTGGAAGAGGATGGAGCTGGAGAGGTGGTACGGCAGGTTGCCAGCCACCGCCACCTCGGGCACTCCGGCCACCTGGGCGAAGTCCACGTCCGCGGCGTTGCCCGCCACGACCTTCACGCCCGGGATGGCCTCCTTCTCCAGCACGGCAATCATGTCGCGGTCGCGCTCCACCGCGGTGACGCGCGCGCCCGTGGCGGCGAGGAAGCGCGTCAGGTGCCCGAGGCCGGGGCCCAGCTCCACCACGGGCTCGCCCTCGCGCAACGCGAGCGCGTCCGCGATGTCCTGGAGGGCCTCCTCGTCCCCGAGGAAGTTCTGCCCCCAGCTGTGCTTGGGACGCAGGCCATGGCGCTTGAGGATGTCTCGCGGCGATTCCACTCGGTGTCCCCTGCTCTCTCTCACATGCGCCAGGCGGGGTCTGCCGCCAGGCGGAAGTCGCCGCGCAGACCGCGGCGCCACGCCTCATACCCCGCGACGGCGATCATCGCGCCATTGTCCGTGCACAACCGCACCGGCGGCAGGTACATGCGCAGGCCCCGCTCCTCGGCGCGCTGCTGACAGAGCGCGCGGAGCCGGGAGTTGGCCGCCACGCCGCCGCACAGCACCAGGCGCTGGTGGCCCAGCCGCCGCGCGGCCGCGACGAGCTTCTTCGACAGCACGTCCGCCACCGCCTCCTGGAAGGACGCGCACAGGTCCGACAGCGCCTGCCCCTCCGGGACGCCGTGCTTGCGCACGTGGTGCAGCACCGCCGTCTTCAACCCCGAGAACGACACGTCGAAGTTGTCGCCCGGCAGCGCGCGCGGGAAGCGGATGGCCTCGGGGTTGCCACGCTGGGCGAGTTCATCAATCGGCTGTCCTCCCGGGTACGGCAGGCCCAGGATGCGCGCCGTCTTGTCGTAGGCCTCGCCCGCGGCGTCATCGCGGGTGCTGCCCACCAGCCGATAGCGCCCGAAGTCCTGCACCTCGTAGAGGCTGGAGTGGCCTCCAGAGACCACGAGCCCCAGGAAGGGCGGCTCGGGCGCATCCTCCAGCAGCCGGATGGCCAAGAGGTGGCCCTCCAGGTGGTTGGCGCCCACGAACGGCTTGCCCGTGGCGAGGCTCAGCCCCTTGGCGACCTGGAGCCCCACCAGCAGCGCGCCGATGAGCCCCGGCCCCGACGTCACCGAGATGAGGTCGATGTCCGACAGCGTCTTCCCGGCGCGCGTGAGGGCCTCGTGCACCACGGGCATGACCTGCACGATGTGGTTGCGGCTGGCCAGCTCGGGCACCACCCCGCCCCACCGACGGTGGATGTCCACCTGGGTGGAGACGACGTCGGACAGCGCGCGCCGGCCGTCCTCGACGACAGCGGCCGCCGTCTCGTCGCAAGAGGTTTCCAGACCGAGGATGAGCACGATGACTCCAGGAAGGACGGGAGGAGAGCGGCCGGCCGCCTAGTTGCCCATGGACTTGAGCATCTGGCGGACTTCACCGGCCGACGCGCCCGTCGGTTCCAGGAACAAGTACTTCTTGTAGGCCTCGGTTGCCTGGGGATTCTTTCCGGAGAACTGAAGCGCCATGCCGAGCGACAGCCAGGCGCGCGAGTTCTTCGGCTCCTCGCGGACCACGTCCTGTAGCAACTTCGCCGCCTCGCGGTAGCTCGCCTCAGACGCGGAGTTGCCGCTCACCAGCGCGTAGCCCAACCCGGACTTCGCCTCGATGGAGGCGGGCTTGAGCGTCAGCGCCTTGCGGAAGCTGCCCTGCGCCGTCTTGAAGCGCTTCGAGACGATGGCCGAGCGGCCCTCCTTGATGGCCTCGGCATAGGCGACTTCCGGGTCCACGTTGGGAGCCGGAGGCGTCGTGTCCTCTTCCTCCTCGGGCTTCTGGGCGCCGGTGGCGAGGCCTGCGTCCGCCACGGTGGGGGCACTCGTGGGCGGGGGCGGGGTTGCCGGTGCAGCGGTCGTCGTGGGCGTGGCCGTCGTCGGAGGGGGGGCCTGCTTCGGCGGAGTCGGATGGGCCTGTTCGACCGGGGGCGTGGACGTGGGCTGCGGCGTGGGACCGCTGCGCATCGCGACGAGGGCCGCCACCAGGGCAACGAGCGCGACCCCTACCCCGATGAACAACCCGGTCCGCTTGGGCTTCACGGCCGCGGCCAGGGCGGCATCGTCCACGTCCGGCGCACTCGCGACGGGTGCCGGGGCCGCCGGGGCCTTCACGGGCTCCGGCGCGCCGCGAGGCGACGCTGGCGTCACGGGCTCCGGCGACAGAGGCGCGGCGCGCGGCGGCTCGGCCTGGGCCTCCAGCGTGGCCAGGTCCACTGGCTCCATGGGGATGGAGGGCGTGGGCACGCCATGGCCCGGATACGGCGGCAGCGCGAGCTGCTGCGGCGGCGCGACTGGAAGTTCCGCGGCCTCGCCCACCGGCCCCCCGAGCGGAGGCGGCACCTGATTGCCGCTCACCCAGGTGACTTCGGACGACGGCGGGGCAGGCGTGGGCGGCGGCACGTTCGCGAGCGGGCTGGGCGCGATCGCCGCACCGCCGAAGATGGGCGCACGCGACATCGCCGGATCACCCTGCGGCGACGAAGCCGGAGCGGAGGGCGGCTGCGACGAGCGCGCGCGCGGGCCCGGTGCCCACGAAGAGCCCGGTCCCCAGGTGCTGGGCGCGCTGAGCCCTTCCGTGTCCACGCGGCTCCAATCCAGCAGCAGGCTGCGGCGGGCCTGCTCCACCGCGAGGTGCGCCGGCGGAGGCTCCACGAGGAACGCCGAGCCCTCCTGCGCGAGCGGCGGCACCTCCGCGTTCACGTCGTCGGACGACTCCTCCTCGAAGCGCTTGGGTCGCGCTGGGAAGATGATGACCTCCGCGGGCTGCGCGGGGGCGGGCGGCACGTCCTCCACGCCCGCGGGCGGCGCCAGCACCGTCGGCGCGGGGGGCGCGACCGGAGCGACGGGCTCGGGCGTGGCCACGGGCGTCAGCTCGGCGGCGGCCACCGGCTCGGGCTCGGTGACGGCGGGGACCACTTCCTGCTCGGCGGGCGCGCTGGGCGCGGGGGCCGCGTTCAGCCACTGCTCGATGCCAGGCTTGCCGCTGTGCACGGGCTC
Organism: Citreicoccus inhibens; assembly: GCF_019039035.1. Classification (GTDB taxonomy): domain Bacteria; phylum Myxococcota; class Myxococcia; order Myxococcales; family Myxococcaceae; genus Citreicoccus; species Citreicoccus inhibens. The sequence continues at coordinate 47,077 of NZ_JAHNZT010000015.1, forward strand.
CTGCGGCGCGTTGCCCAGCTCGCGGATGAGCCCCTCGAAGTACAGCTTGCTGATGATGCCCAGCGCCGCCAGGTCCTCGAAGTCCGAGTCCTCCACCACGCGGCTGAGCGCGCGCTTGCCATCGAACAAGCGCAGGAGCCCGTTGACCTCATCGGGGATCTCCGAGAGGCGGTCCGCGAGCTGGTGGTAATCAATCTCGAACACCGTCTCCAGCGGCGGAAGCTGCTCGAGCATCCGGCCCCACTCGTCGAGCCGGCGCATGCCCTCCATCAGCAAGCCCTGCGTGGAGACCTCGATGCGCTCGGGGCGGTCGAGCGTGGTGAACTGCACCTCGAACTGGCCCTCGAAGGTATTGAGCAGGCGGTAGAAGGCGTTCTCGCCCTTGAGCCGGCCCAGCTCCGCGTCGATGACGCGGCCCTCCTTGAAGTAGACCGTGCCCGCGCGCTCGCCCTGGATGGAGATGACGCCCGTCTTGCGGCCGATCTCGAACGTCTGGACCAGGTCCACCACGCCCATGTCCGCGAGGCTGCCGGCGAAGCCGCCCTTCGTCGTCTCGCGCTTCTCGATCCTCTCCTTCTCCGCCTTCTGGAGGATCATCTTCACGCGGGTGACGATCTCTTTGATGTAGATCGGCTTGGTGAGGTAGTCGTCACCGCCGAGTTCCAGGCCGCGCACCTTGAACTCGACCGACTTCTGGTTCGTCAGGAAGACGAACGGGATGAACTTGAAGCGCTCGTCGGACTTGAGCGTCTTGCACAGCTCGAAGCCGTCCATCTCCGGCATCTTGGTGTCCGCCAGCACCAGGTCCGGAGGGCTGATCTGGACCTTCTCGAGCGCATCCTTGCCGTGAATGGCCGTCGTCACGGAGAAGCCAGCCTTCTTCAGGCTGACCTCCATCACGCGAAGGCTCTTCGCGTCACCATCGACCAGGAGCAGGTGCTGCTTGGCCACGTTGCTTGCCTTTCAATGCGGAGGGCCGGAGTAGGACGGGGAGACCGGGCGGAGCATCGGACCCGGTTTCAAGGTGTGTCAATGCCGGGGACGCCCCGCGCACCCGGCCGGCACCGGGCAGACGGGGGATTCACCGGAACAGGCCCTTCTTCGGCGGATTCTTCTTCCGCATGTCGATGAGGCGAAGTTCCTGGTTGGCTTCCAGATGCTTGGGGTTGGAGCGCACCGCGTCCCGGAAGTGCCGCTCGGCGCGATCCATATCCCCTTCGACTCGGGCGATGACCCCGAGCTGATAGTGCGCCCGGTCACAGTTGGGGTCGGCCCGCACGGCGTCCGCCATCAGCTGCTTGGCCTTGGGCATGTCCGCCTTGCGGCTCGGGTCCATGTAGATGGCCCAGGCGCGCGCCGCCAGGTACACCGGCCGCGGGTCCTGCGCATATGCGCGCTCGTAATGGTCCGTGGCCGCGGCGAAGTCCCGCTTGCGGAAGTAGACCTCGCCCATCTTGAAGAGGTCGTCGGGCGGGCTGTCCGTGCGCGCGCCGGGCCGCCCCGAGGCCTGTCCCGCCGCGGGCTTCGCCGGAGCCTGGGGCGCCTGCGTCTGCTGGACGTACGCCTTGCGCCGCGCGTCGTCGTAGAGGACCTCGTAGGCCTCGCGGATGGACTCGAAGACGGAGGTCATCTTCGGGGCGAGCTGCGGCAGGGTCGGCGGCAGGCGATCCGGGTGGAAGAGCTTGGCGAGGCGCAGGAACGCGCTCTTCACCTGGTCCCGCGTGGCGTCCTGAGGAACGCCGAGCACGGCGAAGTGGTCGCGCTTGCCCTGGAGGTCCGCGTAGCGCTGCTCGATCTGCTGGGCGAGCCGGACCTCGTCGCCCTTGGGGGCTTCCGTGGGAGGCTCGGCGGCGGCGGAGGGGCCCGGTTCGGTGACGGGCGCGGCACCGGTGGGCGCGGCGGGACGTGAGCCGAGCACACCCATGTTCTCCATCGCGCGCTTCAGCAGGCGCTGGCGCCGGAGCTTCGCTGCCTCGTCGGGATTGGAGGGATCTGCCGCCACGTCGTCCTCGTCGAAGTCCCAGTCGTCCAGGTCATCCTCGAACGACTCGGGGGCAGTCTGGCCAGTTGGGCTGGCGTTGTCACCCGGGAAGGGGGCGAAGCCGAGGGGATCCAGCGCCTCGAACGTGGCCTCGACAATGGCCTCGACCGGGGGCTCGTTGACATCCCCGCCACTCAGGCGAACGTCCGAGCGGACGAGGGCCTCCAGGTGGGCATCCACCTGCTGGAGCGCGGCCTCGAAGGAGGCGGTGAGCGTCTCGGCGGGCTCGGCGGGCTTGTCGAACGCGACGATGCGCCAGAGGTCCTCCTCCCCCGCCCGAGAGGCCTGGGGCCCCAGCCGGAGCGGAGGTGGCGCTGAGGACGGGAAGCGCGGGGGCTTGACGGCCCAGAGGTCCGGGGTCGGGTCGGTCTCGACGGGGACGACGGGGGCGGTCGGAGGCGCCTCGGAGTCCGGAAGGGCTGGCGAGGCCGGGATGACATCGCCCCAGTTCTCGGGTCCCGGTTCGGGTTCGGCCTCCAACAGCGGCAGTTCCGACTCGGCGGGAGGCGGGGCGGCGTGGGGGGAGGGTTCGTCCGCGAGCCAGGGGTCCAACGGCTGCGTGGCGGAGCGCCGGAGGGCCTCCTGCATGTCCTGGACGAGGGCGGCCTGCGCGCGCTCCCGAGCCGCCCGGATGGCGTCGGAGTTCTCGGTCAGGGGCAGGTCGAGGCTTGCGGCGGCCTGCGCAGGAGCCTGGGGCTGAGGCTCGGAGGAGATGATGTCCTCGGGCCCGAGCGACAGCGGCTCCGGCTCCGCCTGGGCAACGGGGGCAGCGGGCACCGCGACGGGAGTGAGGACCGGAGGAGCCGAAGGCGAAGCGGGGGCGCGAGTGCGGCGAGGAGGCTCCGCGCGACGAGGGAGGTCACGGGGCGCGGTGGCCTCGGCGAGGCGCTGGGCCTCGACCTTGCGGGCCTCCTCGGCGCGACGAGCCAGTTCCGCCGCGCGAGCCTCTTCTGCGAGGCGGGCTTCCTCGGCGCGCCGTGCGTCTTCGGCGATGCGGGCCTCGTGGGCGCGGCGAGCGGCCTCCGCGCGACGGGCCTCCTCGGCGCGACGCTGAGCCTCCGCGAGTCGAGTGGCCTCCGCCAAGCGAGCCGCCTCGGCCAGTCGACGCTCTTCAGCGAGTCGCGCCTCTTCAGCGAGCCGAGCCTCCTCGGCCAACCGAAGCTCTTCGGCAACGCGCGCTTCTTCAGCAAGACGAGCCACTTCAGCGCCACGAGCCTCTTCGGCCAACCGAAGCTCTTCGGCGACACGCGCCTCCTCCGCCAACCGAAGCTCTTCGGCGACACGCGCCTCCTCCGCCAACCGAAGCTCTTTGGCAACGCGCGCTTCTTCAGCGACACGAGCCTCTTCGGCGACACGCGCCTCCTCCGCCAACCGAAGCTCTTTGGCAACGCGCGCTTCTTCAGCGACACGAGCCTCTTCGGCCAACCGAAGCTCTTCGGCGACACGTGCCTCTTCGGCCAACCGAAGCTCTTCGGCGACACGTGCCTCCTCCGCCAACCGAAGCTCTTCAGCGACACGAGCCTCCTCCGCCAACCGAAGCTCTTCAGCGACACGAGCCTCTTCAGCGACACGAGCCTCTTCAGCGACACGAGCCTCTTCGGCCAACCGAAGCTCTTCGGCGACACGCGCCTCCTCCGCCAACCGAAGCTCTTCGGCGACACGAGCCTCTTCGGCCAATCGAAGCTCTTCGGCGACACGTGCCTCTTCAGCGACACGAGCCTCTTCAGCGACACGTGCCTCTTCAGCGACACGTGCCTCTTCGGCCAATCGAAGCTCTTCGGCGACACGTGCCTCTTCAGCGACACGAGCCTCTTCGGCCAACCGAAGCTCTTCGGCGACACGTGCCTCTTCGGCCAACCGAAGCTCTTCGGCGACACGCGCCTCCTCCGCCAACCGAAGCTCTTCGGCGACACGCGCCTCCTCCGCCAACCGAAGCTCTTCAGCGACACGAGCCTCTTCGGCCAACCGAAGCTCTTCAGCGACACGAGCCTCTTCGGCCAACCGAAACTCATCGGCGATGCGTGCTTCTTCAGCAAGACGCGCTTCTTCGGCCAAGCGCAGCTCTTCAGCGACCCGTGCCTCCTCCGCCAGTCGACGCTCTTCCGCAACGCGTGCTGCTTCAGCGAGACGTGCCTCTTCGGCCAGTCGAAGTTCTTCGGCGACGCGAGCATCCTCCGCCAACCGAACCTCTTCGGCGATGCGCGCTTCTTCAGCAAGACGAGCCTCTTCCGCCAGTCGAAGCTCTTCGGCGACCCGAGCCTCCTCCGCCAGCCGAAGCTCTTCGGCAACCCGTGCCGCCTCTGCCAGCCGAAGTTCTTCGGCGATGTGAGCCTCTTCTGCGAGACGCGCTTCCTCCGCCTGTCGAAGTTCTTCGGCGACCCGTGCCTCTTCCGCCAGCCGAAGCTCTTCGGCGATGCGCGCCTCTTCGGCCAAGCGCAGCTCTTCGGCGACACGTGCCTCTTCCGCCAACCGCAGCTCTTCGGCGAGACGCGCCGATTCAGCGATGCGGGCCTCTTCCGCCAACCGAAGCTCTTCGGCGATGCGTGCTTCTTCCGCCAAGCGAAGCTCATCGGCGACCCGTGCCTCTTCCGCTAGCCGAAGCTCGTCGGCGATGCGCGCCTCTTCCGCCAACCGAAGCTCTTCAGCGATGCGCTCCTCTTCGGCCAAGCGCAGCTCTTCGGCGATGCGTGCCTCTTCAGCGAGACGTGCCTCTTCCGCCAAGCGCAGCTCTTCGGCGACCCTTGCCTCTTCCGCCTGCCGAAGTTCGTCGGCGATGCGTGCCTCTTCAGCGAGACGTGCCTCTTCGGCCAAGCGCAGCTCTTCGGCGATGCGCGCCTCTTCGGCCAAGCGCAGCTCTTCGGCGATGCGCGCCTCTTCGGCCAAGCGCAGCTCTTCGGCGATGCGCGCCTCTTCAGCGAGACGTGCCTCTTCCGCCAAGCGCAGCTCTTCGGCGACCCTTGCCTCTTCGGCCAAGCGCAGCTCTTCGGCGATGCGTGCCTCTTCAGCGAGACGTGCCTCTTCGGCCAAGCGCAGCTCTTCGGCCAAGCGCAGCTCTTCGGCGATGCGTGCCTCTTCAGCGAGACGTGCCTCTTCAGCGAGACGTGCCTCTTCCGCCAAGCGCAGCTCTTCGGCGATGCGCGCCTCTTCCGCGAGACGTGCCTCTTCCGCCAAGCGCAGCTCTTCCGCTAGCCGAAGCTCTTCGGCGATACGTGCCTCTTCCGCGAGACGTGCCTCTTCCTCCAACCGAAGCTCTTCGGCGATGCGCGCCTCTTCCGCCAACCGAAGCTCTTCGGCAATGCGCGCTTCTTCAGCCAAACGCAGCTCTTCGGCGACCCGTGCCTCTTCCGCCAGCCGAAGTTCGGCGGCAATGCGTGCCTCTTCAGCGAGACGTGCCTCTTCCGCCAACCGAAGCTCTTCGGCGATGCGCGCCTCTTCGGCCAAGCGCAGCTCTTCGGCGATGCGCGCTTCTTCAGCCAGCCGAAGTTCGTCGGCGATGCGTGCCTCTTCAGCGAGACGCGCCGCCTCTGCGACCCGTGCCTCTTCCGCCAACCGAAGCCCTTCAGCGATGCGAGCCTCTTCGGCCAAGCGCAGCTCTTCGGCGATGCGTGCCTCTTCAGCGAGACGCGCCTCTTCCGCCAGCCGAGCCTCTTCGGCCTGTCGCAGCGCTTCAGCGATGCGCGCCTCTTCCGCCAACCGAGCCTCTTCAACCAACCGGCGCTCTTCGGCGATGCGTGCTTCTTCCGCGAGACGAGCCTCTTCAACCAACCGGCGCTCTTCGGCGATGCGTGCTTCTTCAGCGAGACGCGCCTCTTCCGCCAACCGAAGCTCTTCGGCGATGCGTGCTTCTTCAGCGAGACGCGCCTCTTCCGCCAACCGAAGCTCTTCGGCGATGCGTGCTTCTTCAGCGAGACGCGCCTCTTCCGCCAACCGAAGCTCTTCGGCGATGCGCGCCTCTTCAGCGAGACGCGCCTCTTCCGCCAACCGAAGCTCTTCGGCGATGCGCGCCTCTTCAGCGAGACGCGCCTCTTCCGCCAACCGAAGCGCCTCAGCGATCCGCGCTTCCTCCGCCAGCCGAGCCTCCTCGGCCAGCCGGCGCTCCTCCGCGATTCGCGCCTCTTCCTCCAACCGAAGCGCTTCCGCGATTCGCGCCTCTTCCGCCAGCCGGGCCCGCTCGCGCGCGTCCCACTCCTCCACGGAGAGCGCTTCCAGCCGCCCCTCTCGCTCTAGGACGTGGAGCAGGGCCTCCTGGGCCGCGGTCAGCGACTCCGGCCGCCGGAACGTCTCCAACGTCCCGAGCAACTCCAACTCGGACGCATCCGCGGTCCAGGGCTCGCACGCTGCTACATCCATGCAGCGGTACACCCGCGCCCTCGGTGCGTCCGCGTGGATCGGCTCGAGCGCGGCTCGCACCACCCGCGTCCCCGCGATGGGACGAAACTCCCCTTCCACCGCGCTGGGCTCGAACTCGGCGCCCTCCGCCAGCTCACTCAGCCGACGGACTTGGGCCAGGACCTGCTGCTCCACCACCACGTCGGGCTCGAGCCCGTACTCCTCCAGCAGCTCTTCGTCCGGGGCCGCCGCGCCCCCTCGCGCCCAGAGCGCATCCAGGGCCTCGGCCCCGAGCATCCCCCGCTGGAGCAACGCCTGCGTCGGACTCTGATACCCAAACCCGAGCCGCGCGCCCACCAGGTCCCCCTCGCGCAACAGCAACGAGGAGTGCAGCCCGCCCGAATGCAGCTTCAGCAGCCCGGTGGCGCGGGACTTGTGAGCGGCATACAGCGCATCGGCGACCTGCGAGGAGGGCATTCGTATCCGGAGTGTAGTCCCTCTCGACCGCCGCTCAACTTGACGGTCAGGCCTGCCCGGCCGCCGCCCCAAGTTGGATCTGCCGCAGGGCCTCGTACGTCCCAATCCCCACCGAGGTGGACAGGTTCAGGCTCCGGCGCTCGGGCAACATGGGAATCGTCAGGGGCGCCCCCGTGCCTCCCTCCACCACCTCGGAGGGCAGCCCCGAGACCTCCGAGCCGAACACCAGGTGGTCCCCCGGCTCGAACCGCGCCGAGTACAGGGTCCGCGCCGCCCGCGCCGAGAACAGCCAGCGCCGAGCTTCCGGGTAGTCCGCCACGTAGGCGTCATAGGTGGGATACAGCCGCAGGAAGACCTTGTCCCAGTAGTCCAGCCCGGCGCGCTTCAGATGCCGGTCGTCAATGGAGAACCCCAAGGGCTCCACCAGGATGAGGCGGCAGCCCGTCACCGCGCACAGCCGGGCCACGTTGCCGGTGTTGGGGGGAATCTGGGGTGAGACGAGAACGAGGTGAAGCGGACGCGCCAGGGGCTCAATCATGGAGTAGAAGGCGCTGCATGCGCTGGAGGGTGAACAACGAGACGCGGCAGCGACTGCTCGCGGACCAGGCCGAACGGGCCGAGTCCTTCGTGCAGCGCTTCCAGGGGTTGATGGGGCGCACACTGCTCCCGGTGGGCGAAGGGCTCCACATCGTCCCCTGTAACTCCATCCATACGTTCTTCATGCGCATCGCCATCGACGTGGCCTTCCTGGACAAGGAAGGGCGCGTCGTCAAGCAGATGGCGGCATTGCCTCCCTGGCGGGCCACTTCGGTGTACTTCCGGGCCCACTCGGTGCTGGAGCTTCCGGCGGGTGTCCTCACCGCCAGCGGCACCCAGGAAGGCGATTTGTTGAGTTTCGAGCCCGTCCGCCCCTCGACCGAGGGCGGGGGGGCTGGCTGACCCCATCCTGGCCGCGCTTGGGTTTTGACCCTGTTCGGAGCGCTTTGTTAACCTCCGCGGCCACTTCACGCCCCTCCCCTTGAAGAGTCCCCGCGCATGCGCATCGAGGTAGCTGGCAGCACCCACGTCGGGATGAAGCGGAACCACAACGAGGACAACTACCTCGTGCTCGCGGAGGAGAACCTCTGCTGCGTGGCCGATGGCATGGGCGGTCACTCGTCCGGAGAGATTGCCAGCCGCATCGCCGTGGACGAGCTGGGTGAGTTCTACCGGATGACGTCCAAGGACCAGGACGCGACCTGGCCCTTCAAGATGGACAAGGCGCGCAGCTACGACGAGAACCGCCTCTCCACGGGCATCAAGCTCGCCAACGCGCGCATCTTCGAGCGGGCCAGCGCGGACTCGAAGTACAAGGGCATGGGCACCACCATCGTGTCCCTGCACTTCGCCAGCGACGTGGCCTACGTGGGCCATGTCGGCGACAGCCGCGTGTACTTCTTCCGCGCCGGTACGCTCAAGCAGGTGACGGAGGACCACTCGCTCCTCAACGACTACCTCAAGGCCAAGAAGCTCACGCCCGAGGAGATCGAGAACTTCCCCCACAAGAACGTCATCGTCCGGGCGCTGGGGATGAAGGAGCAGGTGCAGGTGGACGTGTCCCGCGTGGAGCCCCAGCAGGGCGACGTCTTCCTGCTCTGCTCGGACGGCCTGAGCGGCATGGTGACGGACGCGCAGATGCAGGATATCCTCGCGCGCACGCCCGAGTTGGAGAAGGCCTGTGGTCAGCTCATCGACCTGGCCAACGCCGCGGGCGGCAACGACAACGTCACCTGCGTGCTCGCCCGCTACCACGCCTCCTGAGCCGCCCCTCCCACCCGCCGTCGACCTGGAGGACCCCATGCTGTCGTGGGCTCTCGTGGTGGTTGGCGCACTCGCGGCGGCGCCGGACTTCTCCGCGTCCCTCCACGTGCGCGGAGAGAAGGGCTCGCCCTCCGTGGCGACCCTCTCCTCGGATGGGCAGCGGTTGCTGCTCGACGTGGAGGTGGTGGACATCACGCCCGCGGTCTCCGCGGATCCGGTGCACTCGGACCACGTGGAGGTCTGGTTCGCGCTGGAGCACCTGAATGACATCGGCCCGACCCGCTTCGTGATGCCGGTCGGGGGCAGACACCTGCTCACCGTGGACGGCAAGGATGACGCGGATGCGCTCGACGCGCTCATCCAGGGCACGGCGGTGGACCCGGCGACCGACTCCGAGGGGGCCTCTGAGGGCTGTGAGCCGGAGCGGAAGGCCGCGAGCGCGGAGCTGGGAAAGACGCCCTCCCGGCGTGTCCGCGCCTTCTTCGGACTGGCCCACCTGGGGCTGTTTCCCGACGGGCGCACGCCCGTGCTCTACGATGCGGAGGCCTACGCGGCTGCCGGACTCGCCCCCGCGCTCGGCGCCCAGGACATCCGCTATGAAGCCACGAAGACCGAGCGCGGCTATCACCTGAAGGCCTGGCTCCAACCTGGGGCCCTGGTCTTCATCCCTCGGGGCGAGCTCCAGGCCCTGCGCGTGCGCGTGGACGCCGTTGACGCGGGTGGTCCGGGCGCGAAGGAGGTGCTGCGCTCGACAAACCCCGCGCCCAAGTGGGGCGAGCCCTCCACGTTTCAAGTGGTGAAGCTGGCCCACCCGCTGACCGTGAAGCGCGTCGAGTCCCTCCCTGAATTGGACGCCCCCGGAGCCCTCCCCGTGGGCATCCGAGACGCCTTCGAGCCGCTGCCCAGGTTCTTCATGCGCATGGGCGATGCGTGGCGAGGCGTTGAGTCCCAGGCGGTTCGTCCCCAGAACGACTCGCGCCGCGTGTGCCGGGTGGAGTTGTCGCGCGTCGCCCAGCACCTCCACAGCCTCTGGGAGTTCGGCCAAGCCGAGCCCGTGAGCGACACGGACTTCACCCGGGTGAGCGTGACGGACGGGAGCCACCCCGGAACGTTGCTCATCACGAGGACTGGCTCGGGGCCTCGTGCGCTCTGGGTCGCGAACCGAGGAAGGGCCACGGCCTTCCGATTCAAGGATGGCGCCCCGGGCGTCGTGCTCGAGGAGACAGCGCCCACCATGGGCGAGTACACCAGCGGCCAGTGCGGCGGCACGGACGAGACGACGTTGAGCCTCGTGCGGCTGGAGGCAGCCGGCCCCAAGCGAACCCCCGTGCTCACGTGGGGGAGTTGCAGCGCATACATCATGTATGGCCCGAACACCCTGACCCAACGCCCGGGCGACCCCGACGCGCCCCCAGAAGTGTCGCTGACCTGGGCGAGCCCCAACGACCGCGTGCGCGTGTCCTTCGGCGAGGGAGTCGCGGTGGACGTTCGCTGGAAACCAGACGGCACGGGCATCGCGGCCCAGGTCGTGCCCCCACCGAAGAAGAAGCGCTGACGCTCGTTCAGCCGCCCGACAGTGGCGCGGGCACGCGGTGCGGCCCCCAGGCCAGCACCTCGGTCAACGACTCCGCGGAAGCCACCTCGGTGTCCTCGAACACCGCGCACCGCGTGAGCCGAGCGCCCTGCCCCACTCGCGCGCCCTCGCCCACCGCCACGCAGGCGCCCACCTGCGCGCCCGCCTCCACGACCGCGCGCGCGCCAATGAAGGCCGGGCCCTGAAGCTCGGCCGGCGCGGCCACGCGCGCTTTCGGATGCACCCAGGCCTGGGCCGCAGTGGGCGTCAGCCCCGCGAGGGGTGAGTCCACGCCCAGAGAGCCCAGCGGCACACGGCCCGAGAGCACATCGCGCACCGTGGCCAGATAGCGCGAAGGCGTGCCCAGGTCGGACCAGTACGCCTCCACCTGCGCTCCGCGCACGGGCAGCCCGGCCTGCATCACCCGCACGTACACGTCACGGTTGATGTCCTCGGCCCCGGAGGCGGACATGAAGTCGAACACGCGCGGCGACATCACGTGCACGCCGGTGAAGTGCCAGGGCGACAGACCTTCGCCCCCAGGGCCGAAGCCCGCGATACGGCGCACCTGCCCGCCCGCGTCCAGCTCCACCGCCGCGTAGGACTCTCCTTCCGGCATGGGCAGCAGCACCATGGTCGCCACCGCGCCCGACGCGCGATGCGCGGCCACCACCGGCCGCAGGTCCACCGGGAAGAGGATGTCCCCGTTGAACACGAGGAAGTCATCGTCGCGGAGGAAGTCCCGCAGGCCGCGAATGCCGCCCCCCGTCCCCTGGATGACGGACTCGTGGACGATGTGCAGCGGAAGGCCCGCGCGCTCGCACTCGGCGCGAGCCACCGCCGCCATGGTGTCCGGCAGGTGGTGTGTGTTGATGCCCACCGCCGTCACGCCCGCGGCCTTCAACACGGACAGGTGGTAGCGAAGCAGCGGCTGCCCCAGGAAGGGCAGCGCCGGCTTGGGCCAGCGCTCGGTGAGCGGGCGCAGGCGCGTGCCCAGGCCCGCGCAGAGGACCATCGCCTTCATCGAGTCTCCCTGGGGACGCGGGCGCTCAGGGCGCCAGCTCGGGAACGTACTTCGCGATCAGCGCCTGGAGTCCCGCCAGCTCGGGCCGCCGCGCGAAGGCGGCGCGCACGTAGCGCAGGCTCGCGGGGATGGACACCAGGAAGCCCGGGTTGCCCTTCACGCGGTGGATGAACTCGAAGCGGCCCGCATCCTTCAGCTTGCGCTGGATGGTGAGCAGGTCGAAGAACGCCTTGAACGACGGCGCGTCGATGGCCTCTCCGCTCAGCGCGCTGAACGTGGCGATGTAGCGGTCCAACATCGCGTCCACGAAGTCGCGGTCCAGCTCCACGTAGCTGTCGCGCAGGAGCGCCACGAGGTCGTACTGGCGCGGGCCCTGGAGCGCGTCCTGGAAGTCGATGACGACCAGCTCGCTCTCCTTCACCATGATGTTGCGGCTCTGGTAGTCGCGATGCGTGAAGCCCTTGGGCGCCGCCGCGAGCTGCCGCGCGATGTCCCGGAACGTCGCATCGAGCTGCGCCCGCTCCGCGTCCGTGGGCTTCTGGCCGCTCCAGGCCTCCAGGCCCCACTCGCGGAAGTGGTGCAGCTCCCAGTCGTACAGGTCCTCGTCGAACGCGCGCGTGAAGGCGAGGCAGTCCGCGTCGGGCCTCTGCTCGGCCTGGAAGCGCAGGTGCGCCAGCAGGTCCACCGCGCGGGTGTAGAGCGCCTCCTGGTGCTTGCCGCCCTCCAGCGCGGACTCGAAGGTGATGTCGCTCAGGTCCTCCAGCACCATCATCCCGGCGGGCTCGTCGTAGCGGACAATCTCCGGCACGCGCACCCCCAGCGTCTTCAAATACCGGTGCACGTTGACGAAGGGCAGCTCCTTGGGCGGCTCCCCCTTGGTGGCCTCCTCGCTCTTCTTCGTCGCGTCGAGTGGCATCACCATCACCACCCAGCTCTCCGGGGGCTGGCCGACGCGGTAGTAGGAGCGGTTGCTCGCATCGCCCTTGAGCTTCTTGACGGGGGCGTGCGGCACGGGACGGCCCATGGCCAGTCCCACCTGGTCGCGCAGGGCGGCCTCGATGTCCATCACAGGAAGGTTCTCCAAACGGAGGAAATTGCAGGGTCCGCGCCGAGTATGGGAGCCAGGGCGATCCGGGTCAAAGTCCCCGTTTCCGAGGCCCCCAGGGGCCCGGCCGGCTGTCTCCTACGCGACGGGCCTTGCGGCGAGGGCCGAGCGAACGGGCCCTCCCCTCGCCCTCGGACGTACGCGGCCGGACGCGTCAGGAAGGGCAAGTCCCACGGGCATGTTTCCCCTGGAAGGCCCGGAGCATATAAGCCCTCGCGAACCCCCTTTTTCGGAAGCCCTGATGGACATCCACGACACCATTCTCTCCGCCATTGGCCACACGCCGCTGGTCAAGCTCAACAAGCTCGTCGGACCCAACGACGCGACCGTGCTCGTCAAGTGCGAGTTCATGAACCCGGGCGCGTCCATCAAGGACCGCATGGCCCTCTACATCATCGAGAAGGCCGAGCGAGAGGGGAAGCTCAAGCCGGGCGGAACCATCGTGGAGAACACGTCCGGCAACACCGGCATGGGCGTGGCGCTGGCCGCGGCGGTCAAGGGCTACAAGTGCATCTTCACCATGCCGGACAAGATGTCCCTGGAGAAGATCAACCGCCTGAAGGCGCTCGGCGCGCAGGTGGTGGTGACGCCGACGAACGTGCCGGCCGAGGATCCGCGCAGCTACTACGAGACGGCCAAGCGGCTGCACCGCGAGACGCCGGGCGCGTTCATGCTGAACCAGTACCACAACCCGGACAACATCGAGGCCCACTACCACACGACGGGCCCCGAGATTTACGAGCAGACCGGCGGCAAGTTCGACTACTTCGTGTCGGGTCTGGGCACCGGCGGCACGATGAGCGGCGCGGGCAAGTTCCTCAAGGAGAAGATGCCCGGCCTGAAGAACGTGGGCGTGGACCCCGAGGGCTCCGTCTACGAGGGCTACTTCAAGACGGGCAAGCTCACCGAGCCGCACGTCTACAAGGTCGAGGGCATTGGCGAGGACATGCTGTGCGGCGCCATGAACTTCAAGGTCCTGGACGACGTGCGGCAGGTGGATGACCGCCAGTGCTTCATCGCCGCCCGGCGGCTCGCGCGCGAGGAGGGCATCTTCGCGGGTGGCTCCTCCGGCGCCGCAGTGCACGTGGCGGTGCAGCTGGCCAAGGAAGTCGGCAAGGGGAAGACCATCGTCGTCGTCCTGCCGGACTCGGGCAGCAGCTACATCAGCAAGTTCCACTCGGATGAGTGGATGCGCGACAACGGCTTCGCCGAGGAGAAGGGCGCGGGCACGGTGCGCGACATCATCGGCGACAAGCCGCGCGAGCTGAAGACGGCGCGCCGCGGTGACCGCGTGGACCACGTGGTGGAGACCATGCGCGGCCACGGCATCAGCCAGATGCCCGTGGTGTCGGACGACGGTCGCGTGTCCGGCATGGTGCACGAGGTGGACCTGCTCAACGCGCTGGTGGCCGGCAAGGTGAAGTTCACCGACACCATCGAGCCCATCGTCGCGCCGCTCCAGGGCGCCGTGGCCCCCGAGACGAGCATCACCCGCCTGCGGGAGATCTTCGCCAAGGACAACGTGGCCGTGGTGAAGCAGGGCGAGAAGGCCATCGCCATCGTGACGAAGATCGACCTCATCGACTTCCTGCACCGCACGGCGGCGTAGTCACGCGCGCCCGCGCGATGCGGTCCCTCGGGCCTCCAGGCTCCCTGATGCGGGGAGCTGGAGGCCCGCGGTGTTTCAGGCCGGTGGGCGACGCGCGAACAGGGCGTTGGCGATCTCCGTCATCACCACCTCGCCCTTCTGGTTGCTCACCTGGAAGCGGAACTTGAACGAGCCACGGTCCGCCTTGCTGCGCGAGGGCTGCTTCTCGAGGAGCTCCACGCGCACCGACAGCGCATCGCCGGGGCGCACGGGCTTGAGCCAGCGCAGCTCATCCACGCCCGGCGAGCCCATGCTGGCGGCCTTGCCCAACAGCCCCTCCACCACCAGCCGGTGGCAGATGGCGGCGGTGTGCCAACCGCTGGCGATGATGCCGCCGAAGATGCTCTGGCGCGCGGCCTCGTCATCCACGTGGAACGGCTGCGGATCGAACTGCTTCGCGAACGCGAGAATCTCCTCGCGCGTCACGACGTGCGGTCCGCACTCGCTCACCTCGCCGACCTCGAAGTCCTCGAAGTAGCGCATGGCCTACTTCACCGAGGCGAGCGCCTGGGACAGGTCGTCGATGAGGTCCTGCGCGTCCTCGATGCCGACGGACAGGCGGATGAAGCCATCCGCGATGCCCAGCTTCTCGCGCGTCTCGCGGGGCACCGAGGCGTGCGTCATGATGGCCGGGTGCTCGATGAGCGACTCCACGCCACCGAGCGACTCGGCGCACGCGAACACCTTCACCGTCTTCAGGAAGGTGCGCGCGGCCTCCAGCCCGCCGTGGATGTCGAACGTCAGCATGCCGCCGAAGCCCTTCATCTGCTGGCGCGCGAGCGCGTGCTGCGGGTGCGTCTCCAGGCCCGGGTAGGTGACCTTCTTCACCTTCGGGTGGGTGGTGAGGAACTGGGAAATCTTCATCGCGTTCTGCGCGTGGCGGTCCATGCGCACGTGCAGCGTCTTCACGCCGCGCAGCACGAGGAAGCTGTCGAACGCGCCCGACACGCCGCCCACCGCGTTCTGCAGGAAGTACATCCGCTCGGCGATGTCATCGCGGTTGGTGCAGACGAAGCCGCCCACCACGTCGCTGTGGCCGTTGAGGTACTTGGTGGTCGAGTGGACGACCACGTCGAAGCCCAGGTCCAGCGGGCGCTGGAAGTAGGGCGTCATGAACGTGTTGTCCGCGACGGCGAGGATGCCCCGCTTCTTCGCCACCTCCGCGATGCGGCCCAGGTCGATGAGCTTGAGCATCGGGTTCGTCGGAGACTCCACCCAGACCATCTTCGTCTTCGGGGTGATGGCCGCCTCGAAGTTCTCCGGCTTGGACAGGTCCACGAAGGAGAACTGCAGGCCCGAGCGCTTGAAGACCTTGTCGAAGATGCGGAACGTGCCGCCGTACACATCGTCGGAGACGATGACGTGGTCACCGGCCTCCAGCATGTGCATCATCATGTCGGTGCCCGCGAGCCCCGAGGCGAACGCGGCGCCGTACTTCGCCCCTTCCAGCGCGGCCAGGCAGTCCTGCAGCGCCTTGCGCGTGGGGTTCTGCGTCCGGCTGTACTCGTAGCCCTTGTGCTCCCCGGGGCCGTCCTGGACGTAGGTGGAGGTCAGGTAGACCGGCGTCATGATGGCGCCAGTGGTGGGGTCCGGCTCCTGGCCGGCATGAATCGCGAGCGTGTCGAAGCGCATGGGTCGCGAACTAACACACTCGTCGTCCGCGCGCATCGCTCGCGCCCGAGCGGTGTCTACTCGAAGCGGCCGTGCCGCCCCGCCCCTCGGGCGAAGCGCGTCGCGCCCGCCAGCGACTCGGACTCCAGGACCTTCACGCCCTCCTGGAACTCGTGCCGCAGCGCGTCCTCCAGCGACAGGTCCGCCTGGGTGTAGGCCGAGCGGCGGTCCGCGTTCATGCACGCCTGGGGAAAGCCGGCGAGCTGCTGCGCCAGGGCCTCGGCGGCCTCGCGCCCCTGCCCCCTCGGCACCACACGGTTGACCAGGCCCATGCCGAGCGCCTCCTGCGCGGACACCGGCCTGCCCGTGAGGATGAGGTCCAGCGCGCGCGACAGCCCGATGAGCCGGGGGAGCCGCACGGTGCCCCCGTCGATGAGCGGCACCCCCCAGCGCCGACAGAAGACGCCCAGCACGGCCTCCTCCTCCGCCACGCGCAGGTCGCACCAGAGCGCCAGCTCCAGGCCCCCCGCGACGGCATGGCCCGCGAGGGAGGCCACCACGGGCTTGCTCAAGAGCATGCGTGAAGGCCCCATGGGGCCATCGCCCTCGGGCTCCAGGCGGAGCAGGCGCCCCTCTGCCACGGCCTTGAGGTCCGCGCCCGCACAGAATGTCCCCGCATCGCCGTGCAGCACGCCCACGCGCGCGTCGGGGTCCGCGTCGAACGCGCGGAAGGCCTCCGCCAGGGCGTGCGCGGTGTCGCGGTCCACCGCGTTGCGGACCTCGGGTCGCTCCAGGATGACCGTGGTGACGGGGCCCTGCTTCTCGACGCGCACGCTCATGGCCCGGGTTTTCCCTCGCTCGCCCCCTGGGCGTCCATGGGAAGTCGCGCGCCGTGCATCACGGCGCTTGCCGGATGACGGCGAGTCGGGAATGAGGGGCCCGGACAGGAAGGACACGAGGACATGACGCAGCCATCAGACCCACGCGAGCCCGCCCCCGGAGCCTCGGCCTCTTCCGGAGGAATGTTCGAGAACCGCCTGCGCAAGAACGCGAAGCGGCTGCGCAAGTGGGCTCAGGCCCAGGGCCTCACCGCCTTCCGCGTCTACGACCGTGACGTGCCCGAGTACCCCTACGCGGTGGACCTGTACGGCGACCACGCGCACGTCGTGGAGTATCCGCGCCGCCGGGCCCTGCGCGACGGGACCACCGAGACGCAGCGCGAGGAAGTGCTCGCCGCGGTCACCTCGGTGCTGGCCATTCCGGCCGAGCGGATCCGCGTGAAGACGCATACCCCGCAGCCGTGGGGTCGCTCGCAGTACGGCCGGGTGGGCCAGGGCAGCGAGCGCTTCACGGTGGAGGAGCAGGGCCTGAAGTTCTGGGTGAACCTGGGCGACTACCTGGACACGGGCCTCTTCATGGACCACCGCAACACGCGCGCGCGCGTGCGCTCGGAGGCGCGGGGGCTGCGCGTCCTCAACCTGTTCGCGTACACGGGCGCCTTCACCGTCTACGCTGCGGCGGGTGGCGCGCGGAGCACGGTGACGGTGGACCTGTCCAACACGTACCTCGACTGGGCGGAGGAGAACCTCGCGCTCAACAAGCTGGCGGACGCGCGACACGTGCTCATCCGCGCCGACGCGAAGGCGTGGTTGGAGGCGCAGGCGCGCGACGGCTCGGAGCGCTTCGACCTGGTGGTGTGCGATCCCCCGTCGTTCTCCACGTCCAAGCGGATGGCGGGCTCGTTCGACGTGCAGCGCGACCACGTGCGGATGCTGGAACACCTCCGGGCCGTGCTGGCTCCCGGAGGTGTCCTCTACTTCTCCACCAACTACCTCGGCTTCGAGCTGAAGGAGTCCGCCACGCGCGGCATGCAGCACGTGGAGGAGCTCACGCCCGGCTCCATCCCCGAGGACTTCCAGCGCAAGGAGATCCACCGCTGCTGGCGCATGGTGGCCCCCTCGCGCTGAAGCACTACAGCCAGCAGACCTTGTCCTGACAGTGCTCGCCCGCCGGGCACTCGCAGTTGGCCACGCACGCCTTGCCGCTGCCCTGATTCACCGGGGCGCAGAAGCCGCTGGCGCAGACGTTGCCGGCAGGGCACTCGCAGTTCACGCGGCACACGGTGCCGGTGCCCGCATCCGGCACGGGCTGCGACGCGGGCTTGCAGTAGCCCTTGGCGCACACCTGTCCCGACGGACAATCGCAGTTGGCCTCGCAGCTGGTGCCTCCGCCCGTGCCCGCGTCCGGAGCCGGAGGCGTGCGGCAGTGTCCATTGGTGCACACCGCGCCCGAGGGACAATCACAGTTCGCGGCGCACGCCGTGCCCTCGTCGGGAGGAGGCGTGGGCGACTTGCAGAAGCCGTTGGTGCAGACATTGCCCGCCGGGCACTCGCAGTTGGCCTTGCACGTGCCGCTCGCGGGGATGGGCATGCAGTAGCCGATTTCGCACTTCGCGTCAGACGGGCACTCGGTGGTGGAGGCGCACGGCGCGCGGCACTGGCCATTGACGCAGTCCTTGCCCCCGGGGCACTGAGCGGCGGTCGTGCACGCGTTCGGGTCCGGCGGACGCGGGCGGCACACGCCATACACACACATATCCGTGGCGGCGCACTGTGAATCCTTGTCACAGCCCTGGAAGCACTGATTGTTGATGCAGTAGTTGCCCGCGCCACAATCCGTGTTCAGGCGGCACGCGGGAGTCCCCGCATCCACGGGAGTGCCCCCGTCCGTCGGCGTGCCTGCGTCGGGCCTGGTGCCCGCGTCCGGCTTGCTGCCCGCGTCGGGGCGCGAGGGCGTGCCCGCGTCATAGATGACGGGGGACTGCTCACAGTAATTGTCCTTGCAGGTGCTGCCAGCGGCGCAGTCCGAGCTCCGCGAGCAGGGCTGGTTGCAGTAGCCATTGATGCACGTCTTGCCCGAGGCACAGTCCTTGGAGAACGTGCATGTCTGGGCATTGGGCGGAATGTCACGACACGAGCCCGCGCGACAGTACTGACCGGCGCGACAGTCCGAGGCGTCGAAGCACGTGTGGGACGAGCCGTCGTCCGGGCACCAATCATCGTCGGTGCCTCGGGTATCGACGATGCAGCCAGGAAGGGCAAAGAGCAACGCGAGCAGTGGCACGAGCCACGGTCCGCGCGCAGCGGTGTTCCGCATCAAGGGGGACTCCGGGAGCAAGAAGGGGTCCGGTCCGGCCACCGGGCAGGTTCTCCGGTTTCGCCCTACTTCGACGCGGGAAGTCCCTGAATTGATCAAAATTATTTTTGATCTCTTTTCCACGCTCCGGAGACCCAGGGACTCGGAGGTAGTGTGCCCACCTGGACCATTCACACGGACGGCGGGGTGCTCCTGGACCGGAGCACGACCTGGCGCGTCCCCGAGGGGGGAACCCCGGTGTTCTTGCGTGGAGCCCGCGCCCGGCTGTCGACCCGCGGGCCCGAGGCACGCCCTGGGCTCAACGACCCCACCTCGCCGCCCAGCGCGGATGAGGCCCAGCTCCAGCTCTGGGTGCGCCGCCTCCAAGAGGGAGACACGTCCGCGTTCGAGCTGCTGTATGCCCACACGCGGGTGGACGCCGCGCGCACCCTGCGCCACCTGGTGGGCAACCGCGTGGACGTGGAGGACCTGCTGCAGGAGGCCTACCTGCGGCTGCTCACCGCGGTAAAGGGCTTCCGAGGTGAGGCGCGCTTCCAGACGTTCTTCTATCGGGTATGCGCCAACGTGGCGCTCAGCCACCTGCGTTGGAAACGGCGACGTCCCGAGGACCCCTTCGCCGAACCTCCCGAGTCCATCTCTCCCGGAGAGAGTCCCGAGCGCGCCGCGGAGCGCCGACAGGCCCAGCGGTTGGTGGAAGCCGCGCTGGAGCGCCTCAAGCCCAAGAAGCGCATCGTCTTCGTCTACCACGAGCTGTGCGGCATGAGCCCGGATGAGATTGCCCTGGCCGTGGGAAGCTCGGTCAACACCGTGCGCAGCCGCCTGCACCACGCCCGACAGGAGTTCACCCAGGCCATGCAGCACCAGCTCGACAACCGGCGCGGCGGAGGCTCGCATGGGACGCCATGAGACGCAGGCGCTGTGGGCGCTCGCCGCGGACGAGCTGCGTCCGGAGGAGCGCGCACGTGTGCAGGCGCACGTGGCGGACTGCGCCGAATGCGCCCAGGCACTCGCCCAGGTCCACGAGGCCCGCGCCGCGCTCGCCCAGACGCGCGAGGCCGTGCCGGCCGTGCGCTGGGCCCAAGTGGACGCGAAGCTGCGCGAGGAAGCGGCCCGGCACCTCGCGAGGCCTTCCTTCGGCTGGCGGAGCCTGAGCCTTTCCGGGGCGTTGGGCGCCGCGTGTCTGCTCGCGCTGCTGGTGTGGTGGCTGCCCCATCGCGCGCCGTCAGGGCCCTCCCCTTCCGAGCCGGTGCGCGTGGCGGAGACCTTGCCCGCGCCGCTGCCGCTCAGCCCTCCGCCGCCACCTCCGAGCATGCCGGAGCCCGCTCCCGCCCTCGCGATGACCGAGACCGAGAGCGCCACGGGGGCACTGCTGCGCGAGGCGAATGCGCCAGGACAAGCGCCCACGGCGGAGCAAACTCTGGCGCCGGGCATGCGGCTGCGCTCGGGCATGGCGGTGCGCACGCCCGGGAAGTCCACCGCGCTGCTGCGCCTGCCGGACGCGAGCCGCGTGCGCTTGTCCGGAGGAAGCGACGTCGTGCTCGCCCAAGCGGAGCCCCACGCGGTGCATCTCGTGGTGCGCGAGGGACGGCTGGCCGTACAGGCCTCGCATGCGCCACGCAGTGGCTTCACGGTCGAATCGGCGGGCCTCCGCGTTCACGTGGTGGGCACGGTGTTCTCCGTCGAGCGCTCACGCCACGGCGTCTCCGTCGCGGTGCTGGAGGGACGCGTGCGGGTGGAAGCCCAGGGCCAGCCGCCGCGCTTCCTCGGCGCCGGGGAGCGCTTCGAGGTCCGCGCGGATGGCCAGTCGCCCCGAGGGCACACGCTGTCCGCCGAGGACCAGCTGGCCTTCCGCGAGCTGGCCGGACTGCCGCCAGCGCATGCGCTCACGACGAAGCCCACGGCGGAGAGGGCGCAGCCCACCTCGGAGCCCGTGGCCCAGGTGCTCCCGCCGACAGTCCCCGTCACGCCGGAGGCTCCCGCCCCTCCGGTGGACTCCGCGCCGCGCGCCCACGAGGACGCGGACGAGTTCGAACCGTATCCCGCGGCCTCTACTGCTTCGCCTGGGGCCAGCGCCGCCCTGGCCTTGAACACGCCAGTTGCAGCGCCTTCGGAGCCGCCGCCGCTGACGCGGGCCCCGCCCGTGTCGCGAGGCTTGGGCGGATTGATTCCTGGCGGCCTGATGGCCTCGGACGCGGATGAGCGGTTCCTCGGGTACGCGCGCGTGCACGCCATCACCCGCACCTGCGAGGGCTTCCTCGTGGGCCTCCAGGAGATCGCCGAGCACAGCCCCCGCGAGGAGCATCGCGAACAGGCGCGCTACCTGCGTGCACGCTGCTTCAAGGTGCGGCAACACACGACCTCGGCCGAGGACGAGTACCGGCGCTACCTGAGCGAGTTCCCCAACGGGCGCCATGCCTCCGAGGCGCGGGCCGCGATTCCGCCTCCCCCGGTTCCACTCCCTTCAAACGAGGACCGGCGCCCCGCCACCACTCCGCCCCGCGTGACGCCGTCCGGCACGCCGTGGCCCCGCACGCCGGAGGGACCGCGCCCGGCGGTCAACCCCGGGGCTCGTCGTCCGTGGTGAACTCCGCGTCCACCTCGCCCGAGGCGCCACGATGGGATGACTCGCTCCGCGGGAAGGACGTGGGGCGCTCACCAGGAAAGGACGTGGGCCCGTCGCCCTCGAAGTCCGTGGGTACGCCCACGCGGACCTGCGTCACCCGCAGCGAGCCGTCCCGCATGCGGCGCTCCAGCGAGCGACGCGCATGCTTCGACACGAAGCGGCGCACCGGCGGCAACATGAGCAGCACGCCCGCGAGGTCGGTGAGGATTCCGGGAGCGATGAGCAACGCGCCGCCCAGGAGCACCAGCGCGCCGCTCAGCAGCCCCTCCTCCGGCATCCGCCCCCGAGCGACGGCCTCGCGCCAGCCGTCGAAGACCTGACGGGCCTTCCACCGCGCGACGACGCCCCCGACCAGCGCCGAGGACACGAGCAGGAAGAGCATCGGCACGAGCCCGATGTGCCGCCCGATGACGACGAGCAGGTACAGCTCCAGCACAGGGACGAGGATGAGGGCGGCGATGAGGAACCGGAGCACACCTCCACCCTAATGCCAGGACGGCGGCGGTGCTCGCACCATCCGTGCCTCGGAGCGGGCTCGCGCGCGTGGAGCGGCGGCGCGCGCCCCGCTTGGACGCCGGGTGGACGCGCGGCCTATCGGCCGTTGAGTCGGTCGATGAGGGCGCCCACGACGAAGTACAGGACGATGAAGGCGCCGATGGCGAACGCCACGAAGCGCGTGCCGGGCGAGAAGCCCTGCGGCTCGGGCATGGCGTAGGAGGCACCGATGGCCTCGGGCAATCCGGCCACCTCGCCCGCGTAGCGCGCGGTGCGCGCGTACTGCTCCACCACCGGCTCCGCGTCCCGGGCCTCCAGGGCCCGACCGAGCTGGGGGTCGAACAAGCGGGCGCCCGCCGCGACCGCCAGCGCGGCGGCCTCCACCACGGTCGCGCGCATCAGCTCATTGCGCTCGGACAAGGGGACGCGCAGCTCGGTCGCGACCACCTGTCCGGCCTCGCGCAACACCCCCACCTCCACGTCCCCATCGGGCAAGCGCCACACGCGCTGGCCGTCGGGGCGGAGGACCACGGAGCGCTCGGCGAGGAGCGCATCCACCCGCGCCGCGTCGTAGGCGGTCCCGGGCGTCATCGTCTGCAGGAGCAACTCGTATCTCACGCGGGTTGCGAGTATACGCCGCGCGAGGTGTTCCACCCCATGCCCTCCCCTTCCCCCCTCTCGCCCCCCGGAGCGTCGTGACGAAGCCCCCTCCCCATCGCCGCTCAGGCCCGCCTTCCGCCTCCGGCCGGGGCCGTCCACCGCCCCGCCCCGAGAAGCTGGCCCCCGACCGCACCACCCCGGACCTGGGCCCGGATGGCACGCCCCAGGTCGCCCTCGTGCGCCGGGGCGTCGAGCGCTGGCAGGCCGGTCACCCGTGGATCTACCGCGCGGACCTCAATGGCGACCCGGCCCTCGCGGGCGGCGAGGTCGTTCGCGTCGTCGATGGGCGCGGCTGGTTCATCGGCAAGGCGCTCTACTCGAAGCACTCGAAGATTTCGCTCCGCTGGCTCAGCTACGACGACGTGGCCGTGGACGCGGACTTCTTCCGCCAACGCCTCCAGTCCGCGAACGCGCTGCGCCAGCAGGCCCTGCCCGGCGAGCAGACCTACCGGCTCGTGCACGGCGAGGCGGATGGCCTGCCGGGGCTCGTGGTGGACCGCTACGGCGACTACCTCAGCGCGCAGTTCCTCGTGCCCGCCATGGAGCAGCGCAAGGAGCTCATCGCGGACCTGCTCGAGGAGCTGCTGCACCCGCGCGGCATCGTGAACCGCTCGGACGTGGGCGTGCGCGCGCTGGAGGGACTGCCGCAGGAGAAGGGCCTGTTGCGCGGCGCCCTGCCCCCGGGCCCCGTCTCCTTCGACGAGGGACTGGTGCGCATGCGCGCGGACCTGCTGGAGGGACAGAAGACGGGCGCCTTCCTGGACCAGCGCGAGAACCACGTGATGGCCGCGCAGTACGCCTCGGGCGACGCGCTGGACTGCTTCAGCTACGTGGGCGGGTTCGCGCTCCAGCTCGCCACGCGCGCGCGCCACGTCACCGCCGTGGAGATCTCCGAGGCGGCCGGCGCGCAGCTGCGCGACAACGCCGCCGCCAACAAGCTCTCCAACCTGGACGTGGTGACGGCCAACGCGTTCGACTTCCTGCGCGACGCGGTGGACGAGGGCCGGCGCTTCGACACCATCGTGTTGGATCCGCCCTCGTTCGCGAAGAACAAGGACGCCATCGCGGCGGCGGTGCGTGGCTACAAGGAGATCAACCTCCGCGCGCTCCAGTTGCTCAAGCCCGGCGGCATCCTCATCTCCGCGAGCTGCACGTACCACGTGGATGAGCAGGCCTTCGAGGACATGCTCGCCTCCGCCGCCGCGGACGCACGCCGGCGCGTGCAAATCATCGAGCGACGCGGCGCGGGCCGCGACCACCCGGTCCTCCTCAATCTGCGTGAGACGCGCTACCTGAAGTGTTTCGTCCTGCGCGTGCTATGAAGTCAGGGCCGACCCATGGAGTCGACCTCCGGGGACCCGACGTGAGAGACCGGGCCAGCGATGTGGAAGCAAGACTGGGACGAGGATGATGGCGAGCCGCCCCCCGGCGGGTCACGGGCGTGGGAGCGCGCGCTGCGCGAGGTCCGCGCCGTGTACCGCCAGGCGGACGCGGCCTATGCCCCGTTCTCGTGTCCGGCCAGCGGCGAGTGCTGCCAGCTGTCCCGCACGCAGCGGCAGCCCTGGCTGTGGGCGCCCGAGTGGAAGCTGCTGACGACGGGCCGAGAGCTTCCGCCGCCCCGAGCCGACGGCGGCTGTCCCTTCCTGGATGCGGCGGGTCTCCGCTGCACGGTGTACGCGGACCGGCCCTTTGGCTGTCGCACGTTCTTCTGTGAGCGCATCCGGGGCCCCGCGCGGCAGCCCGCGGAGGCCGTGGCCGCGATGTTGGAGCGGCTGGAGCGGGTGTCCCGACGCATGGAGCCCACGCTCACCGGACCGCGTCCCATCCTCGAGTGGTATTCGCGAACCCAGACCCAGGCGCCCTGACCGTGATTCGTCCCCGCTGGCTCGTCGCCCCGCAGGAATTCAAAGGCACCCTCCGCGCCGCCGAGGCCGCGAACGCGATGGCCGAGGGCGTGCGCTCGGTCTCGCCCGAGGTGGTGTTGGACATCGCGCCGCTGGCGGATGGCGGGCCTGGGACGGTGGACGCGCTGCTGGAGGGCACGCGAGGCGAGCGTCGCCGCGTGGTGGTGCGTGGCCCGATGGGAACGCCCGTCGAGGCGAGCTGGGCCCTGCTGGATGACGGTCGCACCGCCGTGGTGGAGATGGCCGCGGCCTCGGGCCTGTCCCTCCTGCCCACGTCCGGGCACGACGCACGCCATGCCTGCACCCATGGGACGGGCGAGCTGATGCGCACCGCGCTCGACTCGGGCTGTGAGCGGCTCATCGTCGGGCTGGGCGGCAGCGCGACCACCGATGGCGGCAAGGGCGCGTTGGAGGCGCTGGGCTATCGCTTCCTGGACGCCTCGGGGCGGACGCTGCGACCCGGCGGCGCGTCCCTGGTGGACCTGTCGCGGGTGGACGCCTCGGGGCGACATCCGGCGCTCGGGCGCGTGGAGCTGCTCGTCGCCACGGACGTGAGCGCGCCGCTGCTGGGCCCTGATGGTGCCGCGCGGTTGTTCGGGCCGCAGAAGGGCGCGGACGCCGCGGCCGTGGAGGAGCTGGAGACGGCGCTCGCGAGGCTCGCCGCGGTCGTCGGAGAAGGCCCTGCGCAGCGCGCGGGCGCGGGCGCGGCGGGCGGCCTGGGTTACGGGCTGGCCGCGCTGGCGGGAGGACGGCTGGTGTCCGGCTACGAGCTGGTCGCGCGAGCGTTGGGCCTGGAGCGGCGCGTCCTGCTCGCGGACGTGGTGCTGACGGGCGAAGGGCAGTTCGACCGCCAGACCTCGCTGGGCAAGGGCCCTGGAGCGCTGGCGCAGCTCGCGCGCGAGCACGGCACGCAGGTGGTGCTCTTCGCGGGCTCGGTGCGGCGAGAGGACGGACTCAATCCATCCCTGTTCCATCAAGTCGTGGACCTGTCCGCCGCCCCCACGACGACAGACACCCCCGCGGGCATCCTGCGCGAAGCCGCGGCACGGTGGGCCGCGGCACGACTGGGGCACTGAGCCCCAGCAGGCGGCGCGAAACTCAGAGGTCCAGCGAGTCCGTGGTGCGCACCACGCGCATGCCCGCCCGAGCGAAGTCGCGCACCGCCGCGTCCGCCACGCGGGGGAAGTCGAGCGCGGGAGGCAGCGGCTCCAACGGCGGCGCGGGCACGGGGCTCATCGCATCTTCGAGGATGTGGATGCGCCCCATCTTCGACGGGTCCGTCTGCTCGATGTGCTGCTGGAGGTCCCGCAGCGTGGAGAGCACACAGTGGGACTTCGCCTGTCCGAAGACGTAGACGCGCTCGAACGACATCAGGTGCTCGAAGAGGCGCGTGTTGAACTCGCCGACCTTCTGGCCGCGCACCTCCGTCACCTCGGGCGCCAGCACGGAGTAGTTCTCCGTGAGCGGATGCTCGCCCTTCAGCTCGAAGTGCGTGGGTGTGTCGCGCACGAGGGCGTGGAAGAGGCTGGCCTCGTACATCGCGGGGACGAGCCCGTGACTCTGTCCTCCCAAGAGCGCGTGGTAAGGCCAGATGGTGAGGACGTACCGCCCGCTGGCCTCCAGCCGCTCGCAGTACGCGAGGCTCTCCTCGGGATGACGCGTGGCGGTCCAGACACCGGAGCGCACCGCGTCCGCGGTGATGACCGTCAGCGCCGGAGGCGGAAGCCCCCGAGCGTCGCGCCACCACGCGGGATGAAAGATTTGAAAGGCGCGGTGCGTGTCGAGCGAGAACACCAACGCCGTGAGCCGATCCAGATGGCCATGCAGCCACCGCAGCGTCCGCTGCGTGTCCTCGACGGCGCCGGGAACGAAGAGGCTCGCGCCCGGCGTGCAGAAGGCCACCTGCGCGTCGATGCCGAACGCGGCGATGCGCACCGCGTCTTCGCGCGCGGGTCGGATGCGGTGCTCGGCCGCATAACGCCGAGCCTCCTCGGCGACCTCGGCGGCGCGCTCCAGGTAGAGCTGGCTGACGCGCGCGTCGTCGTGAAACCGGGGCATGGGCAGCAGGGCCATGGCGTCCTCCTCCTTCAGCGTCCGTAGGGGAAGTGGCGGCGCGTGAGGTCCTGCACGAGCGCCTGCGTCGCGGGGGAG
Source organism: Citreicoccus inhibens (assembly GCF_019039035.1). Lineage (GTDB taxonomy): Bacteria > Myxococcota > Myxococcia > Myxococcales > Myxococcaceae > Citreicoccus > Citreicoccus inhibens. The sequence goes on from NZ_JAHNZT010000015.1 coordinate 73,674, forward strand.
TACCCCACGCGCGCATCCTCGGGCGCGACGCTCTGCGCCCCCACCAGCGACGGCGTCTCGGGCGCGGACTCCATCAGCGGGAAGTAGCCCTCCGGCACCGCCTCGCCCTCCTGCGCCACCAGCCCGATGGGCCCCGAGCCGCTCCGACGACGCAGCAGCACCGGCGCGCCCGGGATGCTCTGCTTGCCCTCGGCCAGCTCGTTGCCGAACTTCATCACCGGCGTGCTCCCCGTGCGCGACAGCTTGTAGATGGCCGCCACGCGATCGCGCGTGAACGGGCACCCCATGGCCTTCGCGACGATGTGACCGCCGTAGCCATAGAACTGCGCGGAGGGCTCCCACCCCACCTGGCGCCGCAGCTCCTCGAACTCGCGCGTGGCCTCCGCATCCAAGCCGTCCTCCAGGATGTTGACCGGACGGATGCCCAGGTCGCGCGCGCGCGTGACCGCATAGAGGTACTGGAGCTTCTTGTTGCCCGAGTCGAAGCGGATGGAGTCCCCCGCGCCCGGGTCCTCGCTGATGAGCTTGAAGGCCGCGGGCACGCCCGAGGTGAGCGTGTCGAAGGTGTCCAGGAGATAGCTGGAGCGCTGCGGTCGGCGCTCGCGAATGGCGCGGAACGCCACCTCGTCCGAGCCGTACCGCTGCACGTGCTCGTGGCCCATGGTGCCCACGGGAATCATCCCGAGCTTGCTCGCCATCGCCACGTTGCTCGTGCGCTGCACGCCCGCGTCCTTGCACGCGCGCAGCGCCAGCTCGTGCTGCTCCATGCATGTGGCCGCGCGCAGGCCCACCTCGAAGATGCGCGCGGGGTCCTCCACCACGTCCACCAGCTCCTTCACCAGCGCGCGAACCCGGCGCGAGTACCCCTCGGCGTCCACCGTGATGGCGACCGGCTTGACGCCCACCGCGTCGAGCGTCTCCAGCGCGATTCTCTTCTGCTCCTCGCAAGTGACGACCGACAACGCGCGCGCGAGCCCCTCGCGGTCCGTCAGCGCCTGCGTGGCCACCTGCACGCGGTAGTTGAGTTGCAACAGCAACGGCTCTACCCATGACACCAGGGCCGAGGGGCCCGTCAGGGTGAAGATGGGCTCGCGCGGATAGAAGAGCGCGCCGCGCGGAATGGCGCGGACCGTGAGCCGCTCGCGGCGGAGGATGGCGGCCTTGAAGCCCACGCCCATCTCGTAGTCGTAGCGGGCCAGGTACTCGTAGTCGTCGGGCCCGGGCGTGGGGAGGAGGTCCCGGACGAACGCCTCCACGTCCAGCGGCATGACCTGCAGCCCGCCCTTGCGGTGCGCGTAATAGAAGGTCTCCTGGCGAAGCGGCCAGCCGGCCTCCGCCATGCTGAACTTGTAGCCATCCGTCGCGAGCAGCGATGTCGCCATTCCTGGGGGTGCTCCCTTCCGTTGCCCAGGAGACTAAGCGCGGTGGGCGCATGTTTCACCATTCCGCGTTCGGCGGGAGTGACACACGGCCTCGCTTGCCTCACCAGCCATGATGCCGGCGCCTATGCGACGCCTGCTTCTGCCGCTCGGATTGAGCCTCGGGGCGCACGTGGCGCTCGGCTGGGCGCTCGCGCGGCGCGCTCCGTCCGCGCCCTCTGGGCTGCTGAGCCCCACGGGCCCCGCCGCCCCAGGTTGGCTCGCCGTGGAGATTCGCGCCCCGGTCCCACCGCGTGTCTCTCCTGCGCCCGCCCCCACCGCCGGCCCCCTGGCGCAGCCCACCCAAGCCCCTGCCCACGCAGCGCCGCGGCACACGGCCACCGCGCCCGAGCCCCCACCCGAGGTCTCTCGCTCCGCTTCGCTCTCGCCCGCGCGCGCCTCGCCACGCCCTGGGTCCACTCCGCCCACCCCGGCGCACGAGACAGCGCCCCCGGCATCGACCGCGCCTGCTCGCGACACGCCCCTCGCGACAGCGCCGCCCCCACGGACGCCACCCGCGAGCGACGTGCCGCGCCTGGAGAATGACAGCCCCCGAGCAAGCCCCCCGCGCCTGAATCTGAGCCTTCCTTCCCAGCCCGCGGCGCAGGCCGGCGCACGCGTGCTCGTCGTGAGTCAGGACCTGGGGCGCGGCACGGGTGGCTCGGGGCCAGTGATGGCGCTGGACGCGGGCGTTCCACCTCCGGGCGCGCAGCGCGTGGTGGAGGACCTGGTCGCGGAGAGCATGGGGCGCGGCCGGGTGGAGCGCGGCCTCGTGGACCCTTACTTTCGCGCGCTGGGAAAGACGTTGATGCAGGCCTGGGACGCGGACCGCGCGGTGTCACGACAGGGCCTCAAGGGCTTCCTCGCCGAGGAGCGAGACAACTCGCGGGCGTTCGGCCAGATGTGGATGACCCATGCCGCCGCCTACGGTGCGACAGGCGCTCCCGTTGACGGGAAGACACTCGCCGCCGCGGGACGCCATGCCTCGGGCGAGCCCACGCATCCGAACCTGGACGTGGATCGCGAGCTTCGCGCACAGTGGGAAGCGCGGTTCCGAGACATCCGTTCCGCCGTCATCCGCGTGGAGCAGGACGCGGAGGGCGCGTTGCTCGACGTGCGGCTCGTCTCCCCGAGTCACGCGCCCGAAGTGGACCGTGAGGCGGTGAAGGATGTACGCGCCGCCGCGCGGATGCTGCCTCCGCCTCCACCCGAAGCCCTCCATGGCCGCGACCGCATCATCAGCCTCTGGCAGTTCGAACTGGTCATCTCCATCAGCCCGCCAGTACCGTCGTTCAGCTTCGAGTTCGACGAGGCCCTCGGCTTCATCGACCCGCGCATGCCCCTGGACCGCCGCATCTACAAACACGTCCGCTTGCTGGAAGTCCGCTGACGGCAGGTCCACGCCTACCCTTTTGCCGAGTGGCGTTCAGATTCCGTGAAATGACATTTCCAGCGCTAGGCCGCTTGTCCTACTCCTCCTAGTATTCATGCCTTCCATGGCAAACAAGGTTGCCCCGATGCCCGCGGATAAAGACACCCAGACTCAGAAGATCGAAGCCACCCTGCGCGAACACGCGATGAGCCATGCCGGCGCTCACGAGGACTTCCCGTGGGGACATCGCGCCATCAAGGTGAAGGACAAGACGTTCCTGTTCATGAGCGTGGACGGCGCGAAGCTGAGCCTGTCCGTCAAGCTGCCGGAGTCGGGCGGCGCGGCGCTGATGCTCCCCTTCACGCAGCCCGCCGACTACGGCCTGGGCAAGAGTGGCTGGGTGACGGCGCGCTTCGACTCGGGCGCGCAGGCGCCCGTGTCCGTGCTCAAGGCATGGATTGACGAGAGCTATCAGGCCATCGCGCCCAAGAAGCTGGCCGCGAAGGCGGAGCGCGGGAGCACCCCGAGCCGCGCCACCCGAGTGAAGGCCGCCGCGAAGAAGGCCGTGGCGAGCGTGAAGAAGGTCGCCAAGAAGGCCGTGGCCAAGGTGCGCGGCGCGACGAAGAAGGCCAGCCCCCCCAAGAAGGTGAGCCCGCCCAAGCGCCCCGCGCGCAAGGCCGCTCCAGCCCGGGGCAAGCGTCAGGCCGCGCCCACCGCGCGCCGCGCCCGCCGCTCGTAATCGCCCGTCCTCCGCGCTCCCCGACGTCCGCCGAGGGAGCGCGGCTCCGCGCGACGGCTACTTGCCGCTCTTCTTGCGCCGAGCAGGCGCGGGCGGAGGACTCGCGCGCCGCTTGGTGACGGGCGCGGGCTTCGGGTTGCCGAAGACGCGCTCGTAGTCCTTCATGCTGCGCTTGATGACCTCGAGCGCCTCGGGGCGGTCGTAGACCTCCGCGATGTCGACGCTGCGCTTTCCCTCGCCTGGCAGCTGCTTGTAGGTGAGGAAGTAGTGCTTGAGGCGATCCAGCAGCGGACGAGGCAGCTGCGCGATGTGCTGCAACTCGCCGTAGACCAGGTCGGACTCCAGCACCGCGATGATCTTGTCGTCGGCCTCGTTGCCGTCGACCATCCGGAAACCACCCACGGGCACCGCGCGCACCAGCAGGTTGCCGGTGGAGACGACCTTCTCCGTCAGCACGCAGATGTCGATGGGGTCACGGTCGCCGTGCACGTCCCGCATGCCCGTGCGCTCGGCGCAGCGCTTCGCCACCAGTTCGTCGCAGTACGTCTGCGGAATGAAGCCGTAGAGCGAGGGGCACTGGCTGCTGAAGCGCTGCGGCCGGTCCAACTTGAGGATGCCGGACTCCTTGTCCAGCTCGTACTTCACCGCGTCCGTCGGGACGATCTCGATGTACGCGGTGACGACTTCCGGTGCCTCGCTGCCCGGCGTGACGCCGTGCCAGGGATGCAACTGATAGCTGCTCTGCTGCGCTGTCTTCTTCATGGGATGTCTCCCGAGCGCTCGCGCGCCTCGGCGTAGAGCTGTGCGACCGCGCCTTCCAGGCGCCGGGTGAGCGCGTCGCGGCCTTCCATCGTGAGCCCCTGGGTGGGGATGGGCTCGCCCACCACCAGCGCCACGCGCTGGCCCCACCGGACAGCGCGGCTCCCCTTGGGCAGGATGAGCCGCGTCCCGGACACCGCCAGGGGAACCACGGGCACGCCGGCCTGGATGGCCAGCGTCGCCGCGCCCTTCTTGAACGGCTTCAGCTCCCCATCCGGGCTGCGCGTGCCCTCCGCGAAGAACAACACGCTGACGCGCTCGCGCACGGCCGTGACGGCTTCCGCCAACCGAGCGCGGTCCTCCTCGCCGCCGGTACGCCGCACCGGGATGTTGCCCGCGATGCGCAGGGCCGGGCCGAACACGGGGATGCGGAACAGCTCCTCCTTGGCCACGTAGCGCGTGTGCTTCTGGATGTACGCGAAGTTGAGGGGCGCGTCGTAGTGCGACTGGTGATTGCACACGAAGATGACGTTGCCCTCGCGCGGGATGTGCTCCAGCCCGTGGGCCTCATGGCGCACGCCCGCCGAGGCGAGCACCGCCTTGCCCCAGGTGTGCAGCGCCGCGTCCGCGGACGCGGGGGCGCCTCGCAGCGAGTGCGCCGAAACCACCACGGAGAACACGCCGGTGAGTCCCACCGCGGACGTCCCAGCGAAAGCCGTCTGGAGGAGAGCGCGAATCACACGAACTCGTGGGCGGGGAACAAGAGGACGTCCTCGATGCGCTGGACCCCCTGCAGCAGCATGAGGATTCGGTCGAGCCCCACCGCGATGCCCGCCGAGGGCGGCATGCGTCCGACCGCTTCCAAGAACCGCTCATCCAACGGATACACCGAGCGCCCCAACCGCCGGCGCAGCTCCTGCTCCTCCACCAGCCGCGCGCGCTGCTCCACCGCGTCCGTGAGCTCGGAGAACCCGTTCGCCAGCTCCAGCCCCTTCGCGTACAGCTCCACGCGCTCGGCCACCTGGGGCTCGCCCGGCTTCAGCCGCGACAGCGCGGCCATCGAGGCCGGGTACTCGATGAGGAACGTGGGCCGCTCATGGCCCAGCCCCGGCTCCACGCGCTGCAGGAAGAGGTGGAAGAACACGTCGTCAAAAGACTCGGCATCCCACGTGCGCACGCCCACCGCTTCGGCCGCCCGCTTCAACGAGCGCCCATCCGGATGCTCGCGCAGGTCCACGCCCGTGGCGCGCAGGACGGCGTCGCGCACCGTGAGCCGCTCGTAGGGCGTGCGCGTGAAGAAGGACGGGTCGGCGCCCGGTGCCCCGGGCGCCGCCGAGCGACCTGCCTCCGCCAGCGCCGCCTCCAGGTCCGCCATGATGGCGTGGTAGTCCGCCTGGGGCCGGTAGAACTCCAGGAGCGTGAACTCGGGGTTGTGCGTCGGCGACACCTCGCCGTTGCGGAACACCTTGCAGATCTGGAACAGCGGCCCGCTGTCGCCATCGGCGAGCAGGCGCTTCATCGCGTACTCGGGGCTGCTGTGCAGGTAGAGCGTCCGAGCACGACCCACGTCCGTCTCCGGCACGAACGGCGCCTCGAAGACGGTGATGTGCGGCTCCATGCCCGGCGCGGGCACGAGCAGGGGGGTGTCCACTTCCAAGTACCCCTGGCCAGTGAAAAAGCGGCGCAGGGCGGAGTAGAGGGCCTGGCGGCCCCGAGCAGCCCGCCATTGAGTGGGGTTGGGCATGGGCACGGCGGAAGTAACATGGGGCCCCGCATGCACCCAAGGATTCCCGCCCTCCTCGCCCTGGCGCTCTGCCTCACCGCGTGTCCCAAGGCACCTCCCGCGACACCGGTCCAGCCCGTCGGCGAGGCGCAGCGCCTGACCCAGGAGGTCCGAGCGCTGTCCCTGGAATCCGAGAAACTCCTTGAAGAACAGTATCGCCTCGTCTGGGTCTACTGGACGGAGGGCCGGCACGTGGACGTGGCCGGGACGTATGCGGGCAAGGAGGCGCTGTTCTCGCTGGAGAACCTGCGGAAGATCGATCGGCTGCGCCAGCTCACGAAGGACCCGCGTGAGCTGCGCGCGTTGACGGCGCTGCACAGCCACTTCGCGGGCGAGTACCTGTCGCACGCGCTCGCGGAGCTGAACGACGCGGCGGCCAACCTGGAGGCCTCGCTGACGCTCAGCGTGGACGGGCGCGAGGTGCGCTACCGCGACCTGGAGCGCCTGCTCGCAAACGAGCGCAGCGCGACGAAGCGGCGCGCGCTGTACGCGGCGGCCACCCCCGCGCTGGAGCGCCTGAACCAGACGCTGCGCCGCCGCGAGCTGCGCACCGAGGAGCTGGTGCGCGAGATGGGCTTCGAGTCCTACGAGGCCTTCGGCAGCGAGCTGCGGCAGACGGACCTGGAGCGGCTGGCGAAGCTGGCCGAGGAGATTCTCCAGGCGACGCAGGAGCCGTACCGCGTGGTGATGGAGCGCCTGAGCCAGCGCGAGCTGGGCCTGCCCTTCAACCAGATTACCCGCGCGGACATCCCGCGCCTGTTCCGCGCGCGCGAGGTGGAGGACGCGTTCCCCAAGGGCGAGGCGCTGCTCAAGGCGCACGGCACCGTGGCCGGCATGGGCATCGACCTGGACGCCATGCCCAACGTGAAGATCGACGCGCGCGACCTGCCCCGGAAGAACCCGCGTCCGCTGTCGCTGCCGGTGCAGGTGCCCGCCGACGTGCGGATGTCCTTCAAGCCGGGCACGGGCGTGTTGCATCAGGCGCGCGTGCTGCACGAGTTCGGTCACACGCTGCACGCGGCCTTCACCCAGGAGTCCCGCTTCGAGCTGGCGCGCCTGGGCAACCCCACGGTGGGCGAGGCGTACTCGGCGCTGTTCGAGGACCTGTTGGAGGACCCGGTGTGGCTCGAGGAGCACGCGGGCGTGATTGGCGAGCAGCGCGCGCAGTACCTGGCGGCCTCCAGCGCGCACAAGCTGTACCTCATCCGTCACGCGGCGGGCCGCCTGCTCTACCAGTTGGAGCTGCACCGGCGCGTGGAGGCGGATCCGAAGGAGCTGTATCGCACCCTCATGACGCGCACCGACGACGTGCCCATGAGCGACGAGGATGTCGCGCGCTATCTGGTGGACCAGGAGGACTTCTTCCAGTCCGCGGACAGCTTCCGCGCGTGGTTCCTCGCGGGGCAGCTCCAGGGGCAGCTCAAGGCGCGCTTCGGCCCCGCGTGGTGGCGCACGCCCGACGCGGGCGCCTTCCTCAAGGGCCTGTGGGCGCGCGGCAATGCCCTGTCCACCCGCGAGGTGGCCCAGGCGCTCGGGGAGCAGGGCATCGCGCCGGACGTGCTGCTGCTTCGCCTGGGCACCACGCTCCAGGTGCCCATGAAGCTGGACCTCAAGCGCATCGAGGACCTGCTGCCGCCCGCGCCCGGCCTGGAGAACTTCACCACGCCGCCCACGCCCGCCTCGCCGCCGCCCACGGGCGCGAAGCCCGCGCCCGGTCTGGAAAACTTCACCGCTCCGGCGAACACGGCCCCCGGCGCATGACGGCAAGCGGGCGCGCCGCGCGCGGAATCCTTTGCGTCCCCAGCGCTTGCACGTAGGGTGGGACGCCATGGTGTCCGTGAATCAGCTCCGCCCCTTCGCCGGGGCCTCGCTGGATGCGTTCAGGGCAGCGTCCGGGCCCGTGGCCCTCATCCAGCAGCCCGTTGACCCCGTGTTCCGCAACATCGCCGCGCAGATGACGGGGGTGCGCACCGTGGGCATGGCCCACCGCAGCCGCATGACGGAGCGGCTGCTGGCCATGCTGCGCGACTTCGACAACCTGGAGGTCCACTTCCTCCAGCCCACCGCGGATGGCCAGGAGTTCACCGTCGGCCGAGCCGACTGCGACCTCGTGGTGCCGGACCCGTCCGTCTCCCAGCACCACGCCACGCTGCGCTGGAACGCGAGCACGGGCGGCTTCACGGTGCGCGACGCGCAGTCGATGAACGGGACGTGGATCAACAGCGCGCCGCTGGGCTTCCGCGCCCAGGTGGTGCTCCACGACGGCGACACGCTGGCCTTCGGCGACGCCCCGTTCCTCTACCTGCTCGCGGACACGCTCTACGCGCACCTGCGGCTGGCCAGCCCCCAGTCTCCTCCCTGAGGACTGGCCGCTCGCGCGAGCGCGCTACAGGAGCTTCATCAGCTCCGCGCGCTTGGCGTTGTACTCCTCGTCGGTCAGCACGCCAGCGTCCTTCAGCTCCTTGATCTCCTTCAGGCGCTGCGCGGGCGAGCGCGTGTCGGCCGGAGGGGCCGCGGGCGTCGGCTCCGCCGCCGGGACGCGCTGCTGGGCCTGCTGCGAGTTGGAGAACATCTGGGCCATGCCGAAGCCCATCCCCATCCCCATGCCCTGGAGCGCGCCGTCCGAGCCGCCACCGCCCTTGGCCATGCCCTCGGACGCGCCGAGCATCGCCTGGCCCTGGGCGTACTGCTGGAAGCCGCCCGCGAGCCGCGAGTACGCCACGTCCTTGGACAGCTTCTTCAGCGTGGCCTCGTCCTCGTCCTTGATGCTGACGTGGAAGTTGCCCATGCGCACCACGGTGAGGCCGTAGTCATCCACGTGCGGCTTCAGGCCGGCGATGACCTCGGTCTCGATCTCCTCGGTGTACGCGCCGCTCGTCACGTCCAGCAGCGGCCACTTCTTCTTCACCAGCAGCTCGGCGATGCGATCGCGCATCACCTTGAGCACCTGGTTCTTGAACCAGCCGACGAACTCCTCGTTGCTGGAGCGGCCCATGCCCACCAGGCCCACCACCAGCTTCTCCGGCTCCGTCACGCGGATGGAGAAGTCGCCGTACACCATCGTGCCAATGCCCAGGCCCGTCTCCGGGTCGCGCACGTCACCGATGGGGCCGCCGAACTTCAGGCCGGTGTGCTCGCGCACGGAGACGAAGAAGATCTCCGCGATGAACATGTTGCCGCCGGTGAAGCCCTCCAGCAGCCGCGACAGGAACGGGATGTTGTTCGTGTCCAGCGAGTGACGGCCGGGCCCCAGCTTGCCCTCCACCTTGCCGTCCTTGACGAACAGCGCCACCTCGTCGGCGGCGACGGTGACCTGGGTGAGCATCCGGACGTTCTTCTCCGGGTACTTGTAGACGATCTGCCCCTTGGCCTCGTCCGCCCGAGCGATGAAGTTGCGCTTCGCCTCGCCCTTGATGCTGTCGAAGATCCCCATTGCTTTCAGCGCCTCCGTGGCCGCCCTGGCGGCCCATCAACTCGCACCGCCAACCACGCCCACTAAATGCATGACCACCAGAACGAAAGCGCGCCCGCTTTCGTCCCGCGTCCGGTGCCGCAAGATACCATCTTCACAAGGGTTTGCCCGGTCGGTCGCCGGGTGATTCAGCCCCAGCGAGCCACCAGGCGCTCGCGGTCCAGGAGCCGGATGCTGGCCACCAGCAGCACGACGTCCAACACCAGCACCACCGCGCCCTCCAGCGCGTAGTAGCCCGCCCCGGCCTTCAGGACGCCAGCCACCTGCCCGCCCACCAGCCCCACGAGCGGCAACACCACCAGCGCCGCGAGCTGCTGCGCCATGCGCGCCTCGCTCACCCGCGCGGAGATGATGACGGCCACCCCATTGCCGAAGAAGGCGAACAGCGGCGCGAGCACGAACACCCCGAAGCCCCAGAGCGCGTTGGGCATCAGCGGCGCCTTCACCAGCGGCCACGCCACCACGTCCACGCCCACGCAGAACAGCACGAACGCCACCCAGGTGATGGCCACCGCGGGCATCAGCGCCGCCAGACTCTTGCCCGCCACCAACTCGGCCGCCGTCACCGGGGACGCGAGCAGCGGCTCCAACGTCCGGCGCTCCTTCTCCCCCGCCACGCTCTGGGACGCGATGAGGATGGGCACGAACACCGGCATCACCAGGAACATGCCGAACCAGTCGGTGAGCGACTTGTCGATGAGGAAGCGCGCCGCGCTCACGTTGAGCGGCAGCGTGGGGTCATAGAAGAGCGCCACCGTGCGCAGGTCCGCGTGGTCCGGCTGACGCACGTACGTCCACACCACGCCGATGGGCACCGTCACCATCACCGCGGGCAGCACCGCCATGGACACCAACAGGCCCACGTTCTTGCGCAGGTCCAGGAAGTCCTTCCAAAACACCGCCAGCGCGCGCCGGGGACGGAACGCTCCACTCACGTCACATCCTCCTTCAGCAGATCCAGATAGACCTCCTCGAGCGGGCGCTGCGCGGGCACCGCGCTGTGAATCCGCGCGCCCGCGCCCACCAGACACGCCACCACGTCCGGGGCATGCGCCTCGTCCGCCAGCAGCACTCGCAGCCGCCCCCCCTCCGCCAACACGCCCGGCGCGAAGGACAGCGCGCTGAGCACCGAACGGAACCGCTCGGCCTCGCCCTCCACGCGCACCTCCAACGCCTGCCCCGCGCGGCGCAGCTCACGCACCGACCCCAGCGCGAGCAGTCGCCGCTTCACCACCGCGACGCGCTCACACAGCCGCTCCACCTCCGCGAGGTTGTGCGAGCAGAGGATGATGGTGCGCCCCTCCGCCGCCAGCTCCGCCACCGCGTCGCGCACCGTGCGCGCGGACTCCGGATCCAGGCCACTGGTGGGCTCATCGAGGAAGATGACCTTCGGGTCATGGACGAGCGTGCGGATGATGGCCAGCTTCTGGCGCATCCCCTTGCTGAAGCCGCCGCACGCATCATCCTCGCGCCCCGCCAGCCCGAAGCGCTCCAGGTAGTGCTGTGCCCGAGGCCACACCGTCGCCTCGTCCAGTTCGTGCAGCTTCATGAAGAAGCGCAGGTTCTCGCGCGCGGTGAGCCGATCGTAGAGGCCGGGCTGCTCGGTGAGCAGCCCCACCACCTTGCGCAGCGCCTCGCCGTCATGCGCCGCGCGATGGCCCCACACCACGGCCTCGCCCGCCGAGGGTCGCAGCAGGCCCGTCAACATGCGCACCGTGGTCGTCTTGCCGGCGCCGTTGGGCCCCAGCAGACCGAACACCTCACCGGGCCTCACCTCGAAAGTGAGGCCCTCCACCGCGACGCGCTCACCGAAGGACTTGCCCAATCCCTGCACGCGGATGCCACCCGGCTCCGCGGCGGATGCGGGCTCGGACGTGCCGCCCACACGAGGCACCGCGCGGGCGCTCACTCGATGGTCACCAGGACGAACTTGTTGTTGATGTCCCGGTCGATGAGCGTGACCGTCTTGTCCGCGCCCACCGCGTTGCGCAGCAGGTTCAGGCGGTTGTGCTCCACCAAGGCCCACTCGCGTCCGGGGCGCGCGGCGAACTGGCGCATGCGCATGTTCGCGTCGCCAGCGCGGAACTGCTCCACCGTGTTGCGCGAGTAGAACGTCTCACCGCGCCAGTTCATCATGAACGCCGCGATGGGCTCGCCCGCGTTGCGCTGACCGTAGTAGCGCCAGAAGAGGTCCCGCTGCGTCCAGTGGTGAGACAGGTCCACCCACTGGCCCCAGTTGAACCAGAGCGCGAAGCTGGCGGCCAGGCCCCAGAACGAGCTGAACAGCAGGACGCGCGAGCGCATCAGCGACGCGACCGCCGCCAGGATGCCAGCCACCGCGAACGCGAAGCCCATGGCGGCCTTCGCGTTGATGGGCTCGGACAGCGACCGGAACAGCGGATCCGCCGTGCCCGCCACGCGGAACCCTCGGGCCGCGAGCGACACGCCCACGAACACCAACCCGGCCGCGAGGACCTGATAGCCGCCTCGGCTCTCCTCGGTGCCCGGCCGCATGACCGTCAGGAAGACGTAGCCTCCCGTGAGAGCGAGCGCGGCCCCCAACAGCAGCATCGCGGATACCTGCCCCTGCGAGGACACGCCGCCCAGCGTGGCCAACCCGCACGTGAGCAGCAGCAGCGCCACCGCGCGCGCGCCGAGCGACCGCCGCGAGCGCCCCATGAACGCATCGATGGAGAGGTAGACGCCGAACGCCAGCAGCACCAGCGTCACCACGTCCCCCGACCACAGCGGCCGCGAGGAGAACAGCGAGAGGGGCTTCGTGACCAGGTCCGTGGGATAGGGCCGGTCGTAGTTGAAGACGAACAGGTCGGTGAAGTCCTTGGGGTTCTCCGCCAGGTCCTTGCCCACGAGGATGAACAGGACGAGCCCGAAGATGAGGCTCACCGCGTGCGCCGAGATGCCCTCTTCCCAGAGCCTGTCCACGAACAGGGCGATGAGCACCGCCATCCCCGGGAGGACGGGGAACACATAGTGGTGGAACTTCGTCGCGCTGGAGCCCAGCAGGTAGAACGCGAAGGCCACCCACAGCACGGCGATGAGCGCCAGGTGGTCCGCCTTCGACGCGGAGCGCAGCCGCAGCCGCGACACCACCGCGAACGCGCCCGGCACCAGCGCCACCCACGGGAAGATGGCGAAGCCACCCTGCTCGATGAAGTACACGAACGAGCCCCCGGGCGTCGTCGTGTACACGCCCGCGGTGAGGCGGTTCAGGTGGTCGTGGATGAAGAAGCGGTACCAGAAGAGCTTGCCCTCGTCGTCCAGGCCGTCGAAGAGGCACAGCGTCAGGTACCAGGGCACCGCGACCGCGGCGAACACCAGGATGCCCGTGCCCAGGCGCATCCGGTACATCTGCGCCCACAGCACCGGCATGGGCCTGCGCCCCTCACGCACGTCCTTGCGGAACTCCGAGTCGCGCAGCCAATTCAGGTGCGCTTCCAGGCTCTTGCCATCCCACGGGATGACGCCGGCGATCGCGTACAGCACGAGGATGACCGCGGGCAGCCCCACGCCCAAGAGGCCCTTGGCCAGCGTGGCCAGCCCCGCGAACACGTAGAAGGCGTACCACCACGCGGTGCGGTGCCGTGTCGTCTCATCGAGCTGCCCGATGATGGCGCACGCCATGGCGCACACGAACGTCGTGACGAAGGGGGTGTCCGTCACGGTCTGGCGCGTGAGCAGGAAGTACAGCGGCATGGTGCACAGCACGAAGCCGGTCGCCAGCCCCGCGCGGCGACTCACCACGCGAGACACCGCCAGCGACAGCAGCGCCACCGCCGTGATGCTCAGGAGCGCGAAGGGCATGCGCATGCCCCACTCCGTGTAGCGAGCCAGCGCGCCATCGGTGCGCAGCGTGCCCACCACCTGCATGCCCAGCGCCTGCATCCACATGGTGAGCGGCGGCTTGGAGAAGAACCACGCGTTCTCCCAGTAGGGGAAGACGTAGTCCTGGCGCTGGATCATCTCCCGCGCCACTTCGCCGTAGTGCGTCTCCCAGGGGTCCCACAGGCCCACGGCCCCCAGGTACGGGATGAAGAGCAGCGCGGCGAAGCCGGCCGTCGCCAGCACCACGCGCAGGCTCGCGGGCAGCGCGCGCCATCTGGCCGCCCAGGCACCCGACACGGTCTCCTTGCCGAGAAGCGCCTCGGTGAAGGTCTGCTCTTGCTGCTGCTGTTCGCCGTCGCTTGCCACGGGCAAGTGCTCCTTCGTCGTCCGGGACGGATGCCCCGCGCTCGGCGCGGGATCGCGGCCTTATATCCCCGCGCTCCCCGCCGGTCGACCTTGGTGGGTTGCGCCATTTTCGCGCCACTGTGAGGCGCCATTGTGCAGAAGCCTGCACACCTCGGGCAGCCCCCACGGGCGCAGGCCCGGGGCCCGGCCGAAGGCACGGGCCTTGTATTGGCCGCCCGACGGTTCCGGGCACTCTCGCTCGGCGCCGCACCGACCGAGGAGACCCATGCTGCCTTCCATCGCGGCCCTGACCTGTGCCCTCCTGCTCGGGCAGGAAGGTGGCGAAACGATGCCCCCCGCGCCCGCGCCCCCGCTGCAAGCGGAGGCCGACCAGACGGCTCCCGCCCCCCTTCCGCAGACAGGTGGCGAGCCGACCACGGCCGCGCCACGGCCTCAGAAGTCCGCGGCCCCGGTCCTCCCCACGCAGAAATGGGAGGGCATCCACTACTGCGTCGATCTCCCGCCCACCGAGCAGATCCCATCTGGCCACTACGCCGCCGAGTGCGACAGCGCGAAGCACGAGTGCCGGGTCGCCCCTCTGAATGAACTGGATGCGTCGGGGACGGAGACCGACCGCCCGTTGGAGCGCAGCCAGGGCTGCGTCGTGAGCCAGTCGCTCCTCGACACGCTGGGGGAGTATCGATTGCTCCCCGCCACCGCCAGCGCGCCGCCGGGCTGGTACCGCGATGAGCAAGGTCGGGTGATGCAGTTCAACTTCGATCTGCACCGCCGCATCTGGCTGGGAGGCGCCTGGGCACCCCGCTGGGTCGAGGGTGGCGCCGGCAAGGACAACCGCGTGCGCGCGGACTTCGGAATGGACTTCGAGTGGCCCCAAGGCCCCTCGCGCCTGCATCGGCTGACGCTGTTCGACACGGCGGTCTACCTGGGCGACGACAGCGCCCTGGACGCGACGATGCTGCGCTACGAGTTCCGCACCGAGGAGCACGAGCCGCTGGTCCGCGTGACGACCTTCTTGGGCGAGCCCGCGCGACACGACATCTTCCTGAATCTGGGCGTCTGGACCGAGGCCATGCACCTGGAGAAGGTCCGCCGCGATGGCGCCCGGGCCGATTTCCTGGCCCTGAGCACGGTGCACGCTTCGCTGGACCTGTGGCACTCGCGAGACCTCGTGTCGTACGTCCGTGTGCGCGCCGGCCCCTCCGTCGAGCGGGACCTGACGGGCCGCCAGCTCACCCTTGTGCCGGGTGCGGCGCTCGAAGGCGACCTGACGCTCGACCGGGACGGCTTCCACCACCTGCGCGTGGAGGCCGAGGTGGAGAAGGTGCTGCTCTCCAAGACCGTGGCGGGACGCGTGGCGCGCCCCGAGCGCCTGCGCCTGCACGCTGGCTACGAGGCCATCCTGCTGGCCATCAACGACCAGCCCGTGAGCCTGGTGCTCGACGGCCGAGGCACCTGGCGCGACGACCTGGCGCACGTGCCAGCGAGGTGGGAGTGGTCCGCCCAGGCGGGCCTGCGCTTCTCGCTGTGGGCCCCAGTCCGTCGCTCGGCGCCACTCGCTGGGAACGGGAAGGGCTAGCCTCAATGCTGGCGCTCGGCCTGACGACGCTGCTGCTCACCGCCACGCTGGGAGCGGGGCCCTCGTGCACGGGCCGGACAGCGAGCGGGGAGGTGTTCGCGACGTGCTTCGAGCCAGACTTCGGGCCGGTGGTGGGCACCGGGCTGCGGCTCGGCCCTGGCCCCGCCGCCATCGAGGTGCTCGCCGGCCTCCTGCTCAGCACGGGCGAGGAGAGCCGGAGCAAGGGGACCCCTTGGTACAACCGCCACCGCCTCCTCCTCACGGAGACGTGGAAGGGCGAGCACACCGGCTACACCTTCACGGCCTATGATGGGCTGCTGCGCCGGCACCTGGAGGATGGCTTCATCCTCGTGCCCACCGCGCGACCGCTGCGCATCCCCTTCCCGTTCGACGTGGCCGTGGCGCTGAAGGGCGGGCACCTGGAGCGGCGCGCGTGGGAGGGCCCGGGCTGGGTGTTGGAGACGGCCCAGGTGGGCTTGCTCGTGGACCCGCTGCGAGCGAACTCCCCTCGACGCTGGCTCGCCGTGGGACCGGCGGCGAGCCACGTGCTCCGGCACACCCCCAACGGCACCGAGCACGAGGTGTCTCCGTTCACGTCGCTGCGGCTGGACCTGGGATGGCGGAGCGAGGACGGCTGGTGGACGGTGAACGCCTCCGGGCTCGCGGGGTGGAGCTACGACTTCGAGCAGGGAACGCACTTCCGCGCGCGCGCCGAGGGCAGCGTGGAGCGCGTGGTCCTCGCGCTCAACGACCAGCCCGTGGCCGTGAGGCTCGCGGGCACGGTCATCCAGGGCGATGCCGGGCTTGCGCGCCGCAACGAATGGACCGCGAGCGCGGGCATCGTGCTGCGCCCGTTCGCCGCTCGCTGAGCCATGAGACGCAGCCACTCACGGCCCAGGCACATCCAGCGCCGCGCGCAACGCCGCCTCTGCCGCGCGCAGCCGCGCATCGCGAGGGTCCACCGCACGGGCCTCCTCCAACCGAGACAGCGCGCGCACCGCGTCCCCTCGGGCCAGCTCGCAGCGAACCCCGGCCTCCAGCGCGGCGGTCTCCGAGGGGCCATACACCCGCGCCTCCGCCGCCGCGTGACAGCCCTCCTCCACCTGCCCCGATTCAAAGAGCGCCCGCGCCAGCTCCACGCGCGTCGGAACATCCGCCGGAGCCAGCCGCATGGCGGACGCGAGCGGCTCCACCGCCTCGCGGGCCAACCCCCACCGGCGAAGCTGCGAACCCAACGCGCGCAGCGGCCCCACCGCGCCCGGCACCAGCAGCGCCCGCGCCCGAGCCTCACGCAGCGCCGCCGGCTCCTCCAGGCGCAGCTCCGCCACCATCCGGTCCACCACCGCCGCATAGGCGGGATAGCTCGCGGGCCAGGTGAACACGAGCCGGTAGACCCACTCCCCGCGCGGAACGAACCACGCCCGCAGGGACGTGGCGCCCGCGCCGCCCTCCACCTCCGCGCGCACGCGCTGGGCTGGCCTGCCCCCCAGCATCGCCGCCTCCGGCCCCGAGACCGACCGCACCTGTCCATGAGGCCCCGGCACCCCGGCGATCAGCTCGTCCTCCAGGAAGTGGCGAGCCTGCACCTCGCCATCGCCCGGCTCCCCCGCCTCGATGGCCTCCGCCGAGAACGTCGCCCGCCCCAGCCCTGGCAGCCCGTTGGAGAACGAGCGTCGGCCATGCGCGTCCTCCTCGCGCCGCCATCCCGAGGGAAGACTCACCGCCACACCGAAGCCCTCGTCTCGCTCCACGTGCCAGCCCGAGCCCTCCCACGTCACCCCCACCGCGACGCCCAGCGACAGGGCCACCACCCCCGCCGGGCGCAGCCACCGCGACGTCCACGTGACGTCGCCGGCACGCTCTCGCGGCGAGAACACGGTGCCCGCCAGCAGCCCGGTCAACAGCCCGCCCAGGTGCCCCGCGTTGTCCACGCCCGCGCTCGTCCACCCGAGCCACAGGAACACGAGCACCGTGGGGAGCGCGCCCTCTCCAGAGAACCAGCGGTAGCGCCCCCGCTCTCCGTCGCCGCGCGGCTTGCGCCCCAACACGAGGAGCGCCCCCACGCAGCCGAAAATCATCCCCGAGGCCCCCACGCTCACCACGCTGGACCACCACAGCGACCCGGCCATCGTGCCCAGCGCCGAGCCGAGCAGCAGGGCCACGTAGTCACCGCGATGCAGCGTGCGCTCCGCCGCGGTGCCCACCACCGCCAGCACCAACAGGTTGAGCCCCAGGTGCGCCAGGTCCCGATGGAGCAGATTGGCCACGAGCAGCCGCCATCCCTGCCCCACCTCCGTCACCAGCGGCCCCGCCTTCGCGCCCCAGCGCACCAGCGTGTCCACTCGGACCGGCCCCGTGTCCGAGGTCGCCGCATACACCCCGCCAAGGAGCGCCATGAGGGCCACTGTCACCCACGGAAGCCCCGTCCAGGCCCCCTTCCCGGCCAACCGACCGATGGACAACGGCCCCGCCCGCCCCACGCTTTTGGACAAAAGCCCTGTCGTTTTGGGGGGATGCATGGCTTGTCTCTGGAAAGCCCGTTCTGCTATAGCTGTACGTGGATTGGACCCGTGCTGAAGCTCATCATCGAAGACGACGAGGGGCGCAAGACCGTTGTCCCCTTCGTGCGTGACGAGATCACGATCGGACGTCAGGAGGGAAACACCATCCGCCTGACCGAGAGGAACGTGTCTCGTCAGCACGCACGACTCATGCGCCTCAACGGCCATGTCGTGGTGGAGGACCTGGGGAGCTACAACGGCACCCGGATCAACGGAGAGCGCGTCGCGGGACAGTCGTCCCTCAAGGAGGGCGACCTCATCCAGATCGGTGACTACGATCTGGCCCTGCAGACCGAGGCCGCCGCCAACGCCGCGCCCAGCCCCATCACCGCCAAGGTCCCCGCGCCGCGACGGCCGGATTCGGATGGAGCGCTCGCAGCGATGCGCCCCACCGTTCCCGCCATCGAGGCGCTGGAGGGACGTCAGCCCGGGAACGAAGAGCCCGAGGAAGACGAGGAGGAGTCGGGCGACGAGCCTGGGCACACGCCGCCCTCTCCCGCCGAGGCCCGCCGCCACGCCACCGCCATCATCCGCATGGATCAGATGGAGTCGGACCGGCCGCGCAAGGTGGAGGTCGTTCCCCCGGACGAGCGACCGCGGCTGGTGGTGCTCACCCCCGCCGAGTTCAAGGGCCAGGAGTTCGACTGTGTGCGCACCGAGCTGCGCATCGGGCGGACCTCCGAGAACGACATCGCCCTGGACCACCGCTCGCTGTCGCGCACCCACGCCAAGGTCGTCCGCGAGGACACGGGCGAGTGGCGCGTCCTGGACATGCAGTCGGCCAACGGCCTCACCGTCAATGGTGAGAGCTACGCCCAGGCCACGCTGACCAGCGGCGACGTGCTGGAGCTGGGTCACGTGAAGTTCCGCTTCCTCGGCCCCGGCGAGATGGCCGATGGCGCCGAAGAGGATGGCGAGGCTCCGCGCTCGAAGCTTCCGCTCGTGGCCGCCATCGTCGTGCTGCTGGCGGGCGGTGCCATCGGCGGCCTGCTGGTGATGCGGTCGCAGGGCGGCACGCAGCCGACGCAGCCGCCCGAGGTCGCGCAGCCCGCCACCGACCCTGGCACCCCAATCGCGCCGCCCGAGGACTCCGCGCCTCCCAAGCAGGCGCAGGTGGAGCCCGGTGACACCAAGCCCGACGAGCAGGCCCCCACGGCCCCTGTCGAGACGGCGCAGGAGAAGCTCCAGAAGGCTCGCGCCGCGGTGGCCCGCAAGGACCTGCAGGCCGCGCAGCTCATCCTCGACTCCATGCGCGATCCGAAGGGCGGCCTGAGCAAGGACGCCAACGCGCTGGCCCAGCAGGTGGCCACGGAGCGGGGCTACGACGAGAAGCTCACGCTCGCGCAGGCCGCGCTCGACAACCACCGCATCCCCGAGGCCGCCAAGCTGGTCGCCGAGACCAAGGCCACCACGCTGTTCTCGGATCGCCATGCCGACCTGAGCGCGCAGGTCACCGCCGCCCAGACGAAGCCCGTCGAGGCTCCGCCGCCCCCCCCGCCGACGGAGAAGCCCGTCGAGGCCGCCAGGCCGACCCCGGTCGCGTCGGCGGCGACGGATGCCCAGGTGGAGACGCTCATCACCGAGGCCAAGGCCCTCATCCGCACCAAGCAGCGCGAGGCCTACGAGGCCGCGCTCGAGCAGGCCAAGCAGTGCGAGAAGCTGGCTCCGCAAAATCCGGAATGTCAGTTCCTTCTGGGTGTGACATATGTTCGTCTGAACAAGACGAACCTTGCCGCGAAGCACTACCGCCAATTCCTCGACATGGCACCGGCCAGCGATTCACGGCGAAGCGCCGTGGAGAAGGCGATGGTGGGCTACAAGCCGACAGCGGGGGAGTGAGTCCCGGCTCGACGTGGCGCGGTCTCCTCCTCGGAGGCCGCGCCGAGAGAAGAAGCGTCTGACGTCCATTCCAACCTGCAGCGAGGAGACGCTGTGCAGATTCGCATCCTGGTGGTTGATGACGAGCAGGACAACTGCGACTACCTCAAGCTGGTCCTGACCCGTGAGGGCTACGAGGTGGTGACCACCACGGACCCCACCCAGACGGTGGACATCCTCCGTGGCTCCGACTTCCACCTCGTCATCCTCGACATGATGATGCCGCAGATGTCCGGCACCGAGGTGCTGGAGCTGATCCGCAAGTACGACACGGACATCGCGGTCATCGTCGCCACGGCCTACCCCACGGTGGACACCGCGGTGGCGTCGCTGAAGGCGCAGGCTTCTGACTACGTCAAGAAGCCCATGGAGCCGGACCAGTTCACCGCGGCCGTGCGCAACGCCCTCCAGAAGAAGGGCCTGTCGCAGGACCCGGAGGCGGACCTCCACCGCGCCATCGGCCGGACCATCCGCGACGCGCGCAAGACTCAGGAGCTCACGCTCAAGCAGCTCGCCCGCCGTACCGGCCTGTCCGTGTCCCTGCTGTCGCAGATCGAGCGCGCGGAGTCGTCCGCGTCCATCTCCTCGCTCTACAAGATTGCCTCCGCCCTGCAACTGCGCATGGGCGAGCTGTTCGGCGATACCTGAGCAGGGCGAAGCGCCCTTCACCGGCTGGCGGTATCAGCGGCCGGTGAAGCGCGGCGCTCGCTTCTCCAGGAACGACGCCCGTCCCTCTTTCGCATCCTCGCTGGCGAAGGCCTCGCTGCGCAGGGCGCGCACGTGCCCCAGGTCCTCGGCGGACAGCGGCGAGCGCGCCAGCAATCCAAATACCGCCTTCATCCCGGACACCGCCTTGGGCGCGTGCCCCGCCAGCGTGGCGCACAGCGCGAGCGCGCGGGCCTCGGCCGCCTCGGCCTCGAGGCACTCGTCGAGCAGCCCCCAGCTCAGCGCGTCCTGGCAGTCCAGCCGGCGGGCCGTGAGGAAGAGCTGCTTGGCGTGCGCGAAGCCCACCAGCCTCGCCGCGCGAGCGAGTCCCTCGGGCGAGTAGACGATGCCCAACCTCGCCGGAGGCATGATGAAGAAGGCATCCGGACCGCCGATGCGAAAGTCGCAGGCCACGGCCAGGTCGAACCCCGCCCCCACCGCCGCGCCTCGCACCAGCGCCACGGAGGGCGCCGGGTGACGCTCCAGCTTGAGCAGGCACGCCACCAGCGCGTCGTCCGGGAGCCGCCCATCCGCTCCGGGCGGGCCCAGGTGGGACAAGTCATAGCCCGCGCAGAAGTGCTCGCCCGCGCCTCGCACGAGGAGCGCTCTGACGTGCGGCGCGGGCTCCAGCGCCGCGTCCAGACGGGCCAGCAGCGCGTCATCCAGCGCGTTGCGCCGAGCGGGGTTGCGCAGGGTCAGCACCCTCACGCCGCCCTCGCGGTCCTCGACTTCGAGTGACGGCTCCACCGCTCGACCCTCCGCGCGCGGTCCTAGCCCAGCACCACGAGGACGTCGCCCTCGTTGACGGCCTGGGCCTCACTGCACCGGATCTCCTTCACGGTGCCACCATCGGTGGCCTCGACCGGCATCTCCATCTTCATGGACTCGAGGATGACGAGGACGTCGCCCGCGTTCACCTGCTGGCCCACCTTCACTTCAATCTTCCACACGGTGCCCGTGATGTGCGCCGCCACGTCCGCCATAGCCGAGTGCCTCCTCAGGGGTGAATGTCACGCACGCCGTGCTCACGGCTTCGCGTGGTGCTCCAGGAAATGCGTGTCCAGCTCACCCGCGCCGAAGGCCGGGTCCTGCACGATGCGCAGGTGGAGCGGGATGTTCGTCTTGATGCCCTCAATCTTGAACGACTGGAGCGCCGCCACCGAGCGCTCCATCGCCTGCGCGCGCGTGTCACCGGACACGATGAGCTTGGCAATCATCGGGTCGTAGTTGGGCGTGACGATGTTGCCCTCCACGTAGCCCGAGTCCAGGCGGACGCCCTCGCCCGTGGGCGGCTGGAAGACCTTCAGCGGCCCGGGGGACGGGAAGTACTTCACGGGGTCCTCCGCGTAGATGCGGAACTCCAGCGCGGCCCCGCGCCGCTTCACGTCCTCCTGCTTCACCGTCAGCTTCTCGCCCGCCGCGATGCGCAGCTGCCAGCCAATCAGGTCCAGGCCCGTGGTCAGCTCCGTCACCGGGTGCTCCACCTGGAGGCGGGCATTCATCTCGATGAAGTACACCTGCCCGTCCGAGTACAGGAACTCGACCGTGCCCGCGTTGGCGTAGCCGAACGTCCGGGCCGCGGTGACGGCCGCGGTGAAGAGCGTCTCCGCCAGGGCCGCGTTCCGGCCATTCGCGAAGAGCACCGACGGGGCCTCCTCCACCACCTTCTGGTGCCGGCGCTGGATGGAGCACTCGCGCTCCAGGCAGTGGATGAGGTGGCCGTGGTGGTCACCGAGGATCTGCACCTCGATGTGGCGCGGCGCGGGGAAGTAGCGCTCCAGGTAGACACCCTCGCGCCCGAAGGCGGCCTTCGCGCGGTCGGTGCACTGGCGGAAGACCTTCTCCAGCTCCGCGGCGTTGTTCGCCACGGCCATGCCAATGCCACCACCGCCGCTCGCGGCCTTGCAAAGCACGGGGTAGCCAATGCGCTCCGCGGCGGCCAGCGCGCTCGCCACGTCTGGCACCACGCCGTCGCTGCCGGGGACGACGGGCACGCCCGCCGCGGCCACCAGCTTGCGCGCCTGGCTCTTGTCCTTCATCCGCGCCATGGCCTCGGGCGGAGGCCCCACGAAGGTCAGCCCCGCGTCCGCGCAGGCCTGGGCGAACTCGCCATTCTCCGACACGAAGCCGTAGCCGGGATGCACGGCGTCCGCGCCCGTCTGCTTCGCCGCGGCGAGGATGGCCGCGACGTTGAGGTAGCTGTCCTTGGCCGGCGCGGGCCCCAGCCGAACGGCCTCATCCGCCTCCTTGACGAAGGGGAGGTCCACGTCCGCGTCCGAGTACACGGCCACGGTCTTCAACCCCATCCCTCGGGCCACCGCGCCGATGCGGCGCGCGATTTCACCCCGATTGGCGATGAGCAGCTTCTTGAACATGCGGGACACCTCGAGCTCGCGCGAAGGGCGGCCACCGTAGCCGTGGCCCCCCTGCCTGACAAGGCCGCACATGCGTGCGCAACAGGACCCTACAACCCTGTAAATTTGCGGGGTTGCGTGAGCATGCGTACCTTGCCCGACGTGATGCCTTCCTCGAACGGAACTGACGGCGTGGTGGATCTCTTGGGTGCTCGCCGCGCGAAGCGCCTGGACCTCTACCGGGGTCGCGTGGCGGACCGGGTCCACGCCACGCGCAATGAGCTGGTCGCGCTCTACCAGGGCGGCAACCTCTTCACCCCGGACGGCACGAAGCAGGGCCGCTCGCTGCTCAAGGCCCTTCAGTTGCTCCAGCGCGCGGAGCTCCACCTGGACGAGCTGGCGGGCGCGGGCGTGATTCCCGCCCCCCGTCACCCGGAGCGCATCGACGCGCTCTACGGGGAGGTGGATGGGCTCTTCACGCGGTGTGACCGGCTCACGGGCCGAGGCACCGCCAGCGTGGCGCGCCTCCCCGCTCGCTAGTCGACTACGGCAGCTCCGTCTGGCCCTGCCGCCGCAGGAAGGTGGGGATGTCGAACTGGTCCTCGTCCATGGGCAGCGCCGCGTCCTTCACCACGGACGTGCGCGAGCTGGCGACGGGCTTGGTGTTCTCCACCGCGGCCAGCGTCGGACGCGGAGCGCCCTTGCTGGGCACCAGGCTGGCCACCTCCTCGCGCGCCGCCGTCAGCGCGGAGGACGGCGGGGGGCGGCTGCTGATGAGCGGCACCTGCACCACCGGCGCCATGTTGCGCACCTTCGGCGCGTCCCGGTGCACGAAGCCCGTGGCGATGATGGTGATCTTCACCTCGTCCTGAATCTGATCGTCGATGAGCGAGCCGAAGATGATCTCCGCCTCGCTGTCCGCGGCGTCGTGGACGAGCGTGAGGGCCTCGTTGACCTCCTGCAAGGTCATGTCGCGGCCACCGGTGATGTTGATGAGCAGACCCGTGGCCCCGTCGATGGACACGTCCTCGAGCAGCGGGCTGGAGATGGCCTGCTGCATGGCCGTCAGCGCGCGCTTGTCACCCGACGCGTTGCCCGTGCCCATGAGCGCGAGCCCCTTGTCGCTCATGATGGTCTTCACATCCGCGAAGTCCACGTTGATGTAGCCGTGGTACTGGATGAGGTCGCTGATGCCCTGCACGGCGTTGAGCAGGACCTCGTCCGCGCGCTTGAAGGTCTCCAGCAGCGGCATCGGCTCGTTGGAGAGCGACAGCAGGCGCTGGTTGGGGATGGTGATGAGGGTGTCCACCGCGGCCTTGAGCTCCACGATGCCCTGCTCGGCCTGCTTGCGGCGCCGGTTGCCCTCGAAGAGGAACGGCTTGGTGACCACGCCCACCGTCAGGCAGCCCAGGCTCTTGGCGATGTCCGCGATGATGGGCGCGGCGCCCGTGCCGGTGCCACCGCCCATGCCCGCGGTGACGAAGACCATGTCCGCGCCCTCGAGCACGGCGGCGATCTGATCCTTCGACTCCAGCGCGGCCTCGCGGCCCATCTCCGGGTTGGCACCCGCGCCCAGGCCCTTGGTCAGCGCCTGTCCGAGCTGGAGGCGCGTGGGCGCCTTGCTGGCGGCCAGAGCCTGGACATCGGTGTTGGCGGCGATGAAGTCCACGCGGTCCAGCTTGGCGAGAATCATCGTGTTGACCGCGTTGCAGCCGGCCCCGCCCGCCCCGACGACCCGAATCTTGGCGGCCTGCTTGTTCTGCTCGAACTGGTCCATGATGGTCCTCTTGGCGGATGCACCGCGGCGCCGCCCGCGCGCTTCCAACCTCAACAATCATCAGCAAGTGAGGGGGTTTGGCAAGTATTCCGCTACGCGCCTGTAGCGGCCTGCTGCGGGGCCGAGTCCTGACGCCCACTTACACGCCAGCGCCGTGCCTGCCCAGGAAGACCTGCCGGATGCCTGCCCCCTCTTGACTCGCGGAGTCCAGTTCTCCGGGCAAGCTCGGCCAGTCCAGGCCTGCGCCAGAAATGCAACGGGCCCGTCCCCCCGAGGGAGACGGGCCCGTTCACCTCAGTCGAGCGGGCTCAGGGGGCGTCGCGCTCGACCTCCACCTTGCCCATGCGGAGGATGTGGAACTCGACGCGGCGGTTGTTCTCGCGGCCCGCCGCCGTCTTGTTGGTGTCCACCGGCTTGGACTCGCCATACCCCACGGACTCCAGGCGCTCGGGGGCGATGCCATCCTTCACGAGGAACGTGCGCACGTTGGCGGCGCGGCGACGTGACAGGTCCAGGTTCTTTCCGTCGTCGCCCTGGCTGTCCGTGTGTCCCTCCACTCGCAGCAGCTCCACCTGCGGGTTGGCGCGCAGCACCGACGCCACCTGCTTCAGCAGCGGGAACGAGCGCGGGAGGATGATGTCCTTGTTGGTGGCGAAGTAGACCTTCTCGAGGATGAGGATGCGCTCACCCTCGACGAGCACCTTCACCTTGCCCTTGTCCGGGCAGCCGTCCTCGTCCTCGACGCCGTTGATGGTCTCGGGCTCGTTCGGGCACTTGTCCGCCACGTCCGGGATGCCGTCGTGGTCGTTGTCCGGATCCGGGCAGCCGTCCTCATCCTGGAAGCCGTCCTTGTCCTCGGGCTGGTTGGGGCACTTGTCCAGCGAGTCCACGATGCCATCGCCGTCCGAGTCCACCGGGGGCGCGGGCTTGGGCTCGACCTTCACGGGCACCGTGTCCGGGCAGCCGTCCTGGTCCTCGAAGCCGTTCACCGTCTCCGGCTCGTTCGGGCACTTGTCCGCCACGTCCGGGATGCCGTCGTTGTCGTTGTCCGGATCCGCGCAGCCGTCATCGTCCTGGAAGCCGTCCAGGTCTTCGGGACCGAAGGCGCAGACCGGCTTGGGGGCCGGCTTCGGCGCGGGAGACGGCTCGGCGCTGTAGCTCAGGCCCGCGAGGACGCGGTACCCAGGCGTGCCATACCCCCGGGTGATGCCCGGACCGGCGCCCACGTGCGCGGTGAGGCCCCCCGCCGCGCGGTACTTCAGCGCGGCGAGGATCTCCAGCGGACGCTCCTCCACGTCGTGCTCCTTCAGGCCCATGGCCCCCACGAGCGTGGCTTCGGCGGACAGCGGCGTGCGGCCCACGGTGAAGGGCACCTCCAGGCCCAGCCCGTACGCCAGCGCGTTGCCCGCGCGCAGGTTGCGCAGTTGCTGCTCGCGGCGGAAGTCCACGCCGATGTTCGCCGCCAACCGCACGCGGCGCCCATACTCCGCCACCAGCCGGGGGTTCACCGACACGCCCGAGCCCCCCAGGAAGTCCGAGGCACCGCCCGTGGGCAATGACACCGGAACCGTGAGCGCCAGGCCGTAGTCATCCCCTTCCAGCAGCCGCGCCTTGGGAACGAGCCGCAGGTCCCCGATTCCGCCCGAGCTCACGCCCTGCGCGAAGGAGGCATCCACGTTTGGGGCAGGCTGGGACTGTTGAAGCGTCACCGGGAGGACGACGCCCAGCTCCAGCCGATCGAACAGACCGATCGCACCCATCAGGTCCAACCCCACCTGGCTGCGCACCAGCGAGGTGAGGAACTTCTCCGAGCGAGGGTCGAAGAAGTTGAGGGGCTTGTCCGCGTAGTTGAACGACAACCCCACGTTCCAGCCCAGGTGGCGCATCACCTTGGCCCCATGCACGCCGAGGATGTCCCCAGCGGCCGGACCCGGCTTGTACTGCTGCACGTCGATGGCCTGCGAGGCGGCCGGAGCCTGGGCCCGCGCCGCCGGAGCCACCAGGGCCACCGTCAGCGCCAACCCCAGGAGCGCCCCGGACAGGTTCCCCCGCGCACCCGAGCGGCGAGCGCGGCGCCCCATCATCGGCAGCGCGAGGAGCAGCAGCGCCAGCGGCGCGAGCGAGCCCGCCCCACCCGTGCTGCAGCCACGGCCCACGACGAGGAAGTCGTCGTTGGCGTCGAGCGGGTTGGTGCCGCCCGCCACTTCCTCACCGTCCAGCACGCCGCCGTGGTCCGTGTCCGCCTGCCGCGGATCCGTCTCGCCGTCGTCGAGCCCGCCGTTGTGGTTCTTGTCCTCCTGACCATCCGTCAGGCCGTCCTCGTCGGTGTCGGCCTTGAGCGGGTTGGTGGCGTTGGAGCCCTTGACCTCGGTGCCGTCGAGCAGCCCGTCCCCGTCCGTGTCCTTGTTGTTGGGGTCGGTCTCCTCGGCGCCCACGCGGCCGTTGCGGTCCGCGTCCTCCTCACCGTCCGTCAGGCCGTCCTTGTCGGTGTCCGCCTGCTTCGGGTCCGTCTTGGTGGACGGGTCCAGGTCCGGATGGAAGTGGGGAGAATTGCGGTCCGTGCCCGAGGGCGCGGTCTCCGCCGTGATGCCGCTCTCCAGGCCGTCCGTCAGGCCGTCGTTGTCGCTGTCCGGATCGAGCGCGTCGATGATGCCGTCGCCATCCGTGTCCGTGATGCCGTCGACGCCGTCGATCACGCCGTCGTCATCCGTGTCGTTGTCGAACGGATCCAACCCGAGCGCCAGCTCGGTGGCGTTGTCGATGCCGTCACCATCCGCGTCGATGTCGTCCGACTTGACGAGCGGGTTCGTCTCGCCGGCGTCCACCCTGCCGTTGTGGTTGGCGTCCTCGATGCCGTCGAACACGCTGCCGCCGTCCGTGTCCTTGTTGAGCGGATCCGTGTGGGTGCTCGGGTCCGCGTCCGCGACGAACTTCGCCGGGTTGGTGCCCGTGCCCTGCGGCTGCGTGAGGCCCAGCTCCAGGCCGTCCGTCAGCCCGTCGCCGTCCGTGTCCGCCTTGTTCGGGTCCGTCTCTCCGGCGCTCACGAGGCCGTCATGGTTGGCGTCCTCGTTGCCATCGAGCAGACCGTCATCGTCCGTGTCGTCGTCGAGCGGATCCGTGTGGCTGACCTTCACCTCGAGGCCGTCCGGCAGACCGTCGCCGTCCGTGTCCGGGTTGGTGGGGTCGGTGCCGTGAATCGCCTCGTCCGCGTCGGACAGACCGTCGCCATCCGTGTCCAGCGCGACCGTCCACGTGTAGGCGGCGGGGGTCGCATCCACGTTGAGGTCGCTGTCGATGGCGCGCACCAACAGGGTGTGCGGACCATCGGCGAGCGCCGTCAGGTTGAGCGTGGCGGAGCACGGGACGAACGCCGCCGCGTCGAGCTTGCACTCGAACGTGACGTTCGCCTCATCCGAGCCGAACTCGAAGTGCGCCGCGTTGCTCGCGGAGACGGCCGGGGGCGACTGCGTGATGAAGGTATCCGGCACGTGCGCGTTCACGCTGAACGGGCTCGTGGCGGACGGGCCGGTGTTGCCCGCGCCATCCGTGGCCGTCACGGTGACCGAGTGCGCGCCATCCGTCAGCGGCTGGCCCGGACCATAGGTCCAGTGACCCGAGGCATCCGTCGGCACGACCGCCACCTGGACACCATCCACCGTCACCGTGACCTGGCTGTTCGGCTCGGCGGTGCCGGAGTAGGTCACCACGGGCACCGTGAACACCTGGCCATTGGCCGGCGTGACGATGACCGGCGCCGCGGGGGGCGTCGCATCCACCGTCCAGGTGTACGAAGCAGGCGTCGCGTCCGTGTTGTTCGCGGCGTCCGTCGCGCGAACGAGCAGGGTGTGCTCGCCATCCGCCAGTCCGCTGAAGGACGTGGGGGTGGTGCACGCCACATACGCCGCGCCATCCAGGCTGCACTCGTAGGTGACCGGATTCTCGTTCGAGGAGAACGCGAACGTCGCGCTCGTCTGGTTCGTCATCGCGGGCGGGCCACTGTCGATGACCGTGTCCGGCGCGGTGAAGTCCAGCGTGAAGTGAGACGTGACGGACGGGCTCTCGTTCCCGGCCGCGTCATGCCCCACCACGACGACCTTGTACGGGCCCTCGGTCAGCGACACCGGCGGCGTGAACGTCCAGTTGCCGCTGCTGTCCACGGGGATGGGGCCGTACGTCACGCCATCGTTGAGCGTCACCATGACGGAGGTCGAGCCCACCGCCGTGCCCGTCATCTCCACCACGGGGTTGGACAGCACGGCGCCATCCGCCGGCGTGACGATGGTCGGCGCCACGGGGGGCGTCGTGTCCACCGTCCACTCATAGTGCTCCGGCGTGGGGTCCACGTTGCCCGCGCCATCCACCGCGCGGACATCCAGCGTGTGCGTCCCATCCGTCACGCCCGTGAGGACGTACGGGTTGGAGCAGGCGACGTACGGTCCGCCGTCCACGCTGCACTCGAAGGTGCTGCCCGGCTCGCTCGACTCGAAGTCGAACGTGCCCGTGGTGGAGTTCGTCGTCGCGGGAGGGCCGCTCGTGATGGCGGTGTCGGGCGGCGTCAGGTCCACGGTCCACGCGTAGGTGGCCGGGGTCGAGTCCACAATACCCGCCGCGTTGCGGGCGCGAACCGCCAGCGAGTGGTTCCCCTCGGACAGCCCCGTGAACGTCACGGGGTCGGTGCAGGACGTCCAGCCACCGCCATCCAGGCGGCACTCGTAGGACACCCCGCCCACCGTGTCGAAGTCGAACGTCGCGCTGGTGTTCCGGGTCACCGAGGCCGGGCCCGAGACGATGAGGGTCTCCGGCTCGGACAGGTCCACGATGAACGAGGTCTGCGTGGGCGGGCTCGTGTTGCCCGCCGGGTCGGTGCTGGTGGCCGTCGCGGTGTACGGGCCCTCGGGGAGCGGATCCGTCACGGGGACGGTCCAGTGGCCCGTGGGGTCCACCGTGACAGGGCCGTAGGTGTGGCCATTGACCGTCACGATGATGGAGCTGCCCGGCTCACCCGTCCCGGAGATGTCCGGCGTCGTGTCACCCACCGACGTCCCATCGGCGGGCGAGGTGATGAGCGGCGCGGCGGGAGCAATCGTGTCCACCGTCCACGTGTGCGTGGCCGGAGACGGGTCCTTGTTGCCAAACGCGTCCACCGCGCGAACGTGCAGGACGTGCGTGCCGTCCGCGAGGCCCGAGAACGTCACCGGGTCGGTGCACGCGGTGTAGGCCGCGCCATCCAGGCTGCACTCGTAGCTGACGCCGCCGTTCGTCGTGTCGAAGTCGAACGTCGCGTTCGGCACGTTCGTCAGCGAGGGGGGGCCCTGGACGATGAGCGTGTCGGGACCGGTCAGGTCCACCGTGAAGTGGGAGGTGGCCGTGGGGCTCGTGTTGCCCGCCTCGTCATGCGCGGTGGCATCCACCACGTGCGCGCCCGGGGTCAGGTCCACGGTGCACGGGAACGACCAGTGACCCGTCGGGTCCACCGTCACCGTGCCGAGCGTCGTGCCATCCACCACCACGGTGATGACGCTGCCGGCCTCACCGGTGCCCGTGAAGTCGGGCCGCTTGGAGTTCACCACCGAGCCGTCCGCGGGCGAGGTGATGGTCGGCGCCGTAGGAGGAACCACGTCCACGGTGAAGTGCGTCGGCGGAGTGGACGGGCTGGTGTTGCCCGCGCTGTCCGTCGACGTCGCCGTCACGACGTGCGCGCCCGGGCCCACGTCCACGGGGCTCGGGAAGGTCCAGTGGCCCGTGGCATCCACCAGGGCCGTGCCGAGCGTCACGCCATCCACCACCACGGTGACGGTGGTGCCGGGCTCGGCCGTACCGGTGAAGCCGGGACGCTGGGTGGCAATCACCTGTCCGTCCGTCGGGCCCGTGATGACCGGGCTCGCGGGGACGGTGGTGTCGATGGTCCACGAGTAGGTCGCCGGGGTCGGGTCCACGTTCCCCGCCGCATCGCGAGCGCGGGCCCTGAACGTGTGGTTGCCCTGCGCCAGGCCGCTGTACGACATGGGGTCCGTGCATGCCACGAACGCCGCGCCATCCAGCGAGCACTCATACGTGACATTCGGCTTGTCGCTGTTGAGGTCGAACGTCGCCGAGGTGGCGTTGGTCATCGAGGCCGGGCCGCTCACGATGAACGTGTCCGGAATCTGCGTATCGATGTGCCACGTGTAGCTGGCCGGGGTCGGGTCCACGTTGCCCGCCGCATCGCGAGCGCGAACCTGCAGCGTGTGGTCACCCTGCGCGAGGCCCGTGAAGGTCACAGGGTCCGTGCACGCGGAGAACGACGCCGCGCCATCCAGCTTGCACTCGTACGTCACGTTCGTCTCGTTCGAGTCGAAGTCGAACGTCGCGGACGTGCTGCTCGTGGTCGCCGCGGGCTTGCTCACGATGAACGTATCGGGAGCCAGCGTGTCGACGTTCCACGTGTACACGGCCGGCGTGGGGTCCACGTTGCCCGCTGCGTCCACGGCGCGAACCAGCAGCGTGTGGCTGCCCTGCGCCAGCCCCGTGAAGGTCGACGGGTCCGCGCACGGGGTGAAGAGCACCGCGCCGTCCAGCTGGCACTCGTACGTAACGTTCGTCTCGTTCGAGCTGAAGTCGAAGACCGCCACGTTCGAGTTGGAGTTCTGCGCCGGAGTCGAGGTGAAGCTCGTGTCCGGAGGCGTCGTGTCCACCTTCCAGGTGTAGCTGGCCGGCGTGGGGTCCACGTTGCCCGCTGCATCCCGCGCGCGAACCTGAAGCGTGTGGCTGCCGTCCGCGAGGCCCGTGAACGTCGACGGGTCCGCGCACGCGGTGAACGTCGCCGCGCCGTCGAGCTTGCACTCGTACGTCACGCCCGTCTCGTTCGAGTTGAAGTCGAACGTGCCGCTGGACGAGTTCGACACCGCCGGAGGCGTGGAGGTGAAGCTCGTATCCGGGGCCGTCGTATCCACCGTCCACGTGTAGCTGGCCGGCGTGGGGTCCACGTTGCCCGCCGCATCCACGGCGCGAACCTGAAGCGTGTGGCTGCCGTCCGCGAGGCCCGTGAACGTCGACGGATCCGCGCACGCGGTGAACGTCGCCGCGCCGTCGAGCTTGCACTGGTACGTCACGCCCGTCTCATTCGAGTTGAAGTCGAACGTGCCGCTGGACGAGTTCGACACCGCGGGCGGCGTCGACGTGAAGCTCGTGTCCGGAGGCGTCGTGTCCACCGTCCACGTGTAGCTGGCCGGCGTGGGGTCCACGTTGCCCGCTGCATCCCGCGCGCGAACCTGAAGCGTGTGGCTGCCGTCCGTGAGGCCCGTGAAGGTCACGGGGTCCGTGCACGGGGTGAACGTCGCCGCGCCGTCGAGCTTGCACTCGTACGTCACGCCCGTCTCATTCGAGTTGAAGTCGAACGTGCCGCTGGACGAGTTCGACACCGCGGGCGGCGTCGACGTGAAGCTCGTATCCGGAGGCGTGGTGTCCACCACGACGGTGAAAGTGTTCGTGTTGCTCTGCGGGCTGCTGACGCCCTGGACCTCGGCGGTCGCGTTGACCGTGTGGGCCCCCGAGGTCAGCGCGGTGCTCGGCGTGAAGGTGAAGTTGCCGGTGGTATCGGCCGTGACACGCCCCAGTTCCACGCCGTCCACCGAGATGATGACGGTGGAGTTCGCCGGCGCCGTGCCTGAGATGACCGGCGTGGGCGAGAAGGTCGTAGACCCGTTTGCCGGGGTCACCACCACCGGAGCCGCCACGCTCGTCGGGAAAGCGCTCGTCAGCACCGTGATGACGCCCAGCGACCCGTTCACCGCGCCGTACGTCCGGCCATCGATGGCGGTCGCATCCGGCTGGGTGCCCGCGTTGCCGCCCGTCACGATTGGCGTACAGGTCGCGGTGCTGCCCTGAATCAGGATGCGGCCACCACCACCGCCACCGCCCGTGCCGTGCGTGTTGAAGATCGTGCTGCCGCCGTTGCCACCATTCGCCGTGACGGTGTTCGCCGAGCACGTCATGTTCCCGGTGAACCGCAGCGACACCGTGCCACCCGCGCCCGCGCCGCCTGCGGCGTCGTTGCCCGCGCCGCGCGAGTTGGCGCCACTCGCGCCGTTCGCGGTGATGGCTCCGTTACCGGTCAGCGACGCACCACGGATGAACACGATGCCGCCACCCGCGCCACCCGCGCCACCCAGGTCGTCGTTCGCGTGACCCGCGCCACCACCACCACCGAAGAGCAGGTGATCCAACGGGGTGAAGATCATGCGCACACCACCGCGCCCGCCCACATCACGCGAGGGCTGCGCTCCACCGTCATCGCCCGTCCACGTCCGCCCACCCTTGCCACCCGGTCCAGCGCTGCCACCGCCGCCACCACCCGAGTTGTGGCAGATGCCGCCACCACCACCATTGGCGATGTTTCCGTAGCCCGTCGTACCCGCCGGCAACAGGTCTGGATCCGGCTCGATGCTGAAGCGCGAAGGCGCCACGCCCTCGCCCTTCGACGTACCGCCCGGGTACGGCTCATCAATGCCCACGCATCCATCACCCTCGCCGTTGCGGAAGATGCCGGCGCGGAAGCCCGCGTTCGCCGCGCTGATGGTGCCGTTGTTGGTGACCGCTCCGGTGGCGAGGAGGGCGAGCACGCCACCCGTCGAACCGTTCCAGACCTGCCGCGGGACGAGGCTCGCGCCTGCGTTGATGGTGACCGTGGTGTACTGAGGCACGAGCACCAGCTGCGTGACATTGGCGGCGAACGCGGCCTTCATCGGCTTCTTGAAGGTGACCGTGATGTTGGGCGCCGTGCCCGTGATGGTCTGGATGTACGCGAACTCCCAGCGCCCCACGACGTTGCCCGTCAGGTCGATGTCCGCCTGGCTGCCCGAGGGAGGCACCGTGCTGATACCCGTGGCCTGGAACACCATCACCAGGTTGTTCGCGGCGAAGCCCGTGGAGCTATCCACCGTGGCGGTGCTCTGCCCCGCCGCGATGTTGGCCGTCACCAACGCGTAGCGGTTGGCGCTCAGGGTATTGGCGGCCGTGACGTTCAGCGGAACGGTGCCCGCCCCCAAGCCGATGGTGTCCGGCTCGGCGTGGGCGGACGGCGCGAGCAGCGCGACGCACAGCAGGGCCAACAGACCTGCCGCGGTCCGCGGACCGCTCGCGTCGCGAGTCGTCCGCCGTGGGGGAGGAAGTGACTGGGGTGTGTGCATAAGGTCTGCGGCCGAAAGGGAATGGGCCCCCCCACCGCGAAGGGCGCGCATAGCAAGCGCGGCGCCAGTGTCCACTCCTTGGCCATCCTCCGCCAATTCAAGGGCTTCCACGCCCGTTCCCAACCTGGAAGGGCTCGCGGATCCGAATCACGGATCTGATTTCCAGAAACCGGATCGCGGATGACCCAGGTGTTGCGTGCTGAACCAACGCGCTGCGTCCGTCTCCAACGCAAAAGGGCCCCCCGAAGGGAGCCCTTTGCGCACCGCAGCAACGCGGGGACAGCGGCCTAGAAAATCTCCTCGAGCCACTCCCGCATCCGGCCCTTGACCTTCTTGTACACGTTGCCGTCCTCGCGGATCCGGAACAGGCGGCGATCCAGGTGCTTGGCACCGTAGACGACCAGGCCCACGCCGGTCGCGTACATGGGGCTCTTCACCACGTCCACCAGGCCGCCAATGCCGCGCGGCATGCCCCGGCGAACCGGCAGTCCGAGCACTTCCTCGGCCAGCTCCGGCATTCCCGCCAGCAGCGTGGATCCACCGGTGATGACGATGCCCGAGGCGAGCAGGTCCTCGTAGCCGCACTTCTGGATCTCGCGGTGGACGAGCTGGAAGATCTCCTCCACGCGCGGCTCGAGAATCTCGCAGAGAATCTGGCGCCCGAGCACGCGCGGCTGACGGCCGCCCACGCTGGGGACCTCGATGGTCTCGTCCTTGTTGATGAGCGACGCCAGCGCGCAGCCGTACTTCTGCTTGATGCGCTCGGCCTCATGCGCGGGCGTGCGCAGCCCGATGGCGATGTCGCTCGTGAGGTTGTTGCCGCCCAGGGCGATGACCGCCGTGTGGACGATGGAGCCGCCCGAGAAGATTGCGATGTCGGTGGTCCCGCCGCCGATGTCGACGAGGCAGACGCCCAGCTCCTTCTCGTCCTCGCTCAGCACCGCCTCGGCGCTGGCCAGCGGCTGCAGCACGATGTCCGAGACGTTGAGCCCCGTGCGGTTGGCGCACTTGACGATGTTCTGCGCGCTGGAGACGGCCCCGGTGACGATGTGCACCTTGGCCTCCAGGCGCACGCCGGCCATGCCGAGCGGCTCCTTGATGCCGCCCTGGTCGTCGATGATGAACTCCTGGGGCAGGACGTGGATGACCTCCCGGTCCAACGGGATGGCCACCGCCTTGGCCGCGTCGATGACACGGGCGATGTCCGCCTCGCGCACCTCCTTGTCCTTCACTGCCACGATGCCCTGGGAGTTGAAGCCCTTGATGTGGCCGCCGGCGATCCCCGTGTAGACGTGGGAGATCTCCGCCCCGGCCATCAGCTCGGCTTCCTCCACCGCGCGACGGATCGACGACACAGTGGCCTCGATGTTGACCACCACGCCCTTGCGGAGCCCCTTGGACGGGTGCGTCCCGATGCCGATGATGTCGATCCCGTTGTCGGTCAGCTCCCCGACGATGGCGCAGATCTTCGTCGTGCCGATGTCGAGGCCGACAATGATCTCCCCCGACTTCTGCTTCGCCATGACTACCCTCCCAGGCCCCCCACTCTCGTGAGGGGGCGTCCTCTTACCGCGTCGAGCCCCCGCTCCTCTCGGAGACGGACCCGCTCGAAAGCTTCACCGCCACCCAACCGGGTCGGGCACGGTTATCCAAATGAATGATCTCGGCCGCAAGCCCTCTCGCGCTCAGTTCGCGCCGAACGCGGGCGAGCCGCTCGAGCTTGACTTCCGTGTCGCCCGCG
The DNA here is from genome assembly GCF_019039035.1 of Citreicoccus inhibens. GTDB lineage: Bacteria > Myxococcota > Myxococcia > Myxococcales > Myxococcaceae > Citreicoccus > Citreicoccus inhibens. The sequence continues at coordinate 109,185 of NZ_JAHNZT010000015.1, forward strand.
CCGAGGCGCACCTCCTGCCCCGTCGCGGTCACCAACGCAAGCCCGGCGTCACCCAAACGCACCTCGGACAGCCGCTCGGTGCGGCCCGGCAGCAGCCGCGTGTACGCGCGCGCCACCTCCAGGGCCTCGCGCAGACGCAGGCGGACCTTGTCGGCGTCCGCCACGTAGTCCTCGCGAACCACGCCGGTGACGAGCGGCAGGTCCAGCCCGTCCCCGGGCGTCACGCGCTTGAAGGGGTCTCCGGCCTCGTCCAGAACGTACAAGTCGCCCAGCACCGCGAGCGCGGCAGGCGCATGCTCGGAGACCGTCACGGAGACCGCGCGCGGAAAACGGCGCGTCACTTCCACGGACTGAACCCAGGGGTGCTGGAGCATGGCGCGCTCCAGGGCGGACGGCTCCAGCGACCAGAGGTTCTGTCCAGCGGTCAGGCCGGACAGCTTCAGCAGTTCGCTTCGCGACGCACGCTGCAAGCCGGTGATGGTCACCGACTCCAGCGCGAAGCGCGGCGAGGCAAGCGCCCAGCTCCGCAGCTCGAGGCTTCCCCAGATGAGCGCCGCCGTCGCCACCGCCAGCCCCAGCGCCTTGGCCACCGTCGGCCCGTGCGAGCGCACCGCGCCCTTCACCACCTCGGTGCGCTGGGCGGTGTCTTGGCGACGCCGGTTCTTGGTTCGTCCAAAGGCCATGATCGGGAGTGCGCATGCTGCGCGCGGTCGGATCTCCACGCCAGTTTTTGGCTACAGGCCCGTTGAGGCACGTGGCTGTAGCCCGCGCGCCCCGTGTCGCCAGGAAGGACCCGCGCGCCACCCAGGGGGGCGCGCTGAGGGCCGCGGACACTCGGCTTCAAGCCGCCGAACTTCAAGGGCTTTTCGCGCGCCACTCGGGCACGCAACCTGTCGACGCTCCTGCTCGCCGATCGGGACCGGCTTCCTTCGTCGCTGCCGCACGGGGCTCGTCACGCGGTTCGTCTCGGACCAGGAGGGAGGAGAGAGTCTGGGGTGTTTAGCACCCCCTGGTGGATTTCGGGTCATCTTTTCCTGAGTGCGCAGGGCTCTCCGGCTCTGCGACAGCGCAGCAGCCCGCACCGCGCCGCGTCAACGTCCCTGCCCGGCTGCGGCCCGTGGACATGCATCCGGAGAAAGAACGGGAATCGATCCGGTCCTTGAGCAGGAAACAGGTTCGACCGCATCGCCCGACACCGCGGTGAGTGAACCCGGCCGATGCGAGGGGCGCCGAGTGGCCCCCGACCACCGGGACAGCGAGGTACCAGAGGCAGCGGAGCGCGGCGCTCAATTTGCATTGGCGAAGGCCACGCCGGAACCTCCCGGCCCGTTGCTGGAGTATTGCCCATGAGAGCCACCACGCGTGTTGCTGCTGTCATTGGCGTCGCCACTGCATTCGCCTCTTTCTCCCCTGCGGAGGCTGCCACGGCCACCGCGAACCTGACGGTGACGGCCACGGTCGGCTCGGCATGCACCATCAGCTCAGGCACCCTCAACTTCGGGAGCTATGACCCGGTCATCCTCAACGCGAGCACCGGCGTGGACCTGCTCGGCTCCGGCACCATGAACGTGCAGTGCACGCTGCTCGGGACGGCCGTCGTCACGCTGGGCCAGGGCGCCAACGCCAACACGGGCTCCACGGATGCCGCGCCCCTGCGTCGGATGTTGAACACGACCTCGGCGAACTATTTGTCCTACTCGCTGTACCAGGACGCCGCGCGCCTCGTGACGTGGGGCAACACCGCGGGCACCGGACTGGCCTACGTGGGCACGGGCTTGTCCGTCCCTGTGTCCATCTACGGCACCGTCCCCAAGGGACAGAATGTGCCCTCGGGCAGCTACAGCGACGTCGTCGTCGCCACCATCACCTTCTGAGGGAGGGACGCGAGAGGAGGACGTGTCGCATGACACCCGCGAGACGCTCCTCTGTCCCTTCCGGGCACGCCATGGCGCCTGGAGGCATCGAGCCCTTTCAGGACTGGCCCTGTAACTCCAGCGCGCCGGCAGCCTCGTCGGATCCATGTCGGAGGGAGGGTGTCTCGCAGTCGCCGTCCAGTGGACTGCCCGCGAGGACCCACGGAGACCTCCCCGCGACTCGTTAGAGCGACGCGTCGAGCCCCGTCAGGATGAGATCGATGCCGGCGAGGAACTCGGCGAGGTCGTCGTGCGTGGGCAACTGTGCCGCGACCTTCCGCAGGAAGGGATACGTGCGGGCGTCGAGCGCCTTCCACCGCGCTGACACCGCTTCGAGGAACTCAACGCGGTCCACCGACGGCTCGAACAGGCGGGCGTTCGTGGCGTTCTGGATGCTCGCACCGACGATGTAGCTCAGCAGCGCAGACGCCGACGTGAACTGAGCGCCCCCCCGAACCCCCAGGGCCTGGACCTGACGCCCGAGGCACTCGAAGAGCTGCTGCGTCGGTGATTCCCACGGCGCACGAGAAAGTTGGGTGCCGACCCATGGATGCGCGTCGATGGTCTCGAACACCTTCCTGGCAATCCCCCGGATCGCTTCGTGGGGCGTGGCGCTGGCCGGCGTCTCGGCCAATGACCGGGAAACGACTGATTCGGTGGCCGCAATGAGCAGTTCGCCCTTGTTCGCGATGTGCCAGTAGAGCGCGCCCGCCCCCGTAGCGAGCCGCGTGGCAAGCGCACGAAAGGTCAACCCGCTCTCCCCCTCTTCATCGAGGAGCGCGATGGCCGCTTCGACGATGCGCTCGCGTGAGAGCGCGTCCTCACGCCGCTCCGTCCCCCGCTTTGCCGTTCTCATGGCGTCATCTTGACAGGCCTGGAACAGCGTTCCAGCATGACCTATGGAACGCCGTTCCATTGCCCCGCCGACACGTTCCCGGGCGGCCTCCCTCGCGAGGAATCACCATGACTCCCATCACCATCATCGGCGCCGGACTCGGGGGGTTGACGCTCGCTCGCGTCCTGCACGTCCACGGCATCGCCTCCACTGTCTACGAAGCCGAGGCCTCCGCGGATGCCCGCCCCCAGGGCGGCATGCTCGACATCCATGAGAACAACGGACAGCTTGCGCTCAAGGCCGCCGGACTGTTCGACGCGTTCCGACAGCTCATCCATCCAGGCGGCGAGGCCACGCGGGTGCTCGACCCTCGCGGTACGGTTCTTCTCGACCAGCCCGATGACGGCAACGGGCTACGCCCGGAGGTGCATCGCGGCGCGCTGCGACGCCTCCTGCTCGACGCACTGCCCGAAGGCACCGTCCAGTGGGGCCATCAGCTCACGGCCGTCCGCCCACTCGGCGGCGGGCGGCATGAACTGGCCTTCGCGAACGGAGCGACGGTGCCGGCGAGCCTCGTGGTCGGTGCGGACGGCGCGTGGTCGAGGATCCGTCCGCGGCTGTCCGCTGCGAAGCCCGAGTACGTCGGCACCTCGTTCGTCGAGACCTACCTGCTCGACGCCGATGAGCGACACCCAGCCAGCGCGAAGCTCGTCGGGGGTGGAGCCCTCTACGCCCTCGCGCCCGGCAAGGGAATTGTCGCCCACCGCGAGCCCCACGGTGTCCTGCACACCTACGTCGCGCTCACCCGCCCGATGGAGTGGATTGCCGGCCTCGACTTCGCGGACCTGAAGACAGCCAGGGTCCGAGTCGCGGCGGAGTTCGACGGCTGGGCGCCGGAGCTCCTCGCGCTGATCACCGACGGCGAGGCGGCCCCCGTCCTCCGGAAGATCCATGCGCTCCCGCCTGGGCATCGGTGGGAGCACGTGCCCGGCGTGACGCTCCTCGGCGACGCCGCGCACCTGAACCCTCCCGACGGAGAGGGGGCCAACCTCGCGATGTATGACGGCGCCGAACTCGGCAGAATCCTGGCCGCGCACCGAGGCGACAGTGAAGCCGCGCTCCTCGAGTACGAAGACGCCATGTTCATCCGCAGCGCGGACGCCGCCATGGAGGCCGCGAGGATCCACGCGCTCTGCTTCAACGACGCCAACGCGCCACACGGGCTGCTGAACCTGTTGACCGGAGGAGCCGCGCCAACCCCAGCCAGCTGAATCCGGGCAACAGCGCCCCCGACTGGAATCACAACGTGCACCCGCCAGCCCCTGCCTGACCGAACACGTTGCTCGCTGACTCCCGAAATCAAGACAAGACATCAGGCCTCGCGGGTGGCGAGCCCGTAAAACAAACACGACCCGCCCGCGCCAGTCCATTGGGGCGCCACATGGCTCCGTTGGAGTGCGCTGTCCATCTGAGCTGGCCGCCTCCGCACTCCTCGCATCGTCGGTCCTTGGCCGCTCGGATCGCCCCTGTGGCCGCAATCACACACACCCGACAACACCTCCCCATCTCAACCCAAGACATCGGGAGAGCCTCCTGTGCGGGTCAAAGCGAACACCCGCGCCGCAGGGGCGCAGAGGGACCATGCGCGCACCCTGCGCATGCAACCGTCAAATTCCCCTATCGGAAGAACTGGCACGTCAGGGGAAGGCCTGACACGTCAGCGCGCGAATAGACAGGTCATGAAGGGCGAAAGACACGCCCCTCTTCTCCGAATCCCTCGCAATCATTCACGCAGGACCTTGGCATCTTCGCTGCACTCGCCAATCCCCAAGCACCGCAACACGCAGCGGTGCCTCTCGCACCTCGGGAAGGAGACCTACACCATGCATCACACGCGGCCCACCTGCACGCATTGCGGTTGCAACAATCCCCTGATGGAGCGGCTTGGCAAGGAGTTGCTGGCCACCCGACACTTCGGCACCGTCACCGGCATACCCGTCGAGTCGGGTCCGCAGCTTGCGCAAGGCCTGCTGATTCACGGCGGCATCATCCGCCCGATGATCGATGGCTCGACGGAGATGGTGGAAGCCATCGGCCTTCATGGCGGCAGGGTCGTCGCCACCGGAAAGAGAGAGAAGGTGGAGGAAGCGATGCAGCGTCTTCGCATCTCGTATCTACCGGTCCAGCTGAAGCCCACCGAGACCCTCTTGCCAGGGTTGATTGAACCGCACGTGCATATTGTCGCCTCGGCGATGATGGCGGGATTCACGGACATGGGCGCCCTCGTTGGGCAGTCCCTGCGGCCAGACTACAACGCGCAGTGGCTGACTGAATTGATCCAGTCAAAGGCAGCCGAGATCCGAACCGACCCCAGGCGGAATGACTGGGTCCTGGGGCGCGAAGTCGATCCGGCGATGATGCCCTTCACCGTCAACCCTCCGGGCCAGTTGAATCACTTGCAGCTCATCGACTCCGACTTCCTCGACCAGTGCGTCTCCGACATCCCGGTCCTGCTGATGAGCGCGTCGCTGCACACCGCCTACCTGAACACGCCGGCCCTGAAACTCACCTACGAGAACACCCCGACCTTGCAGGCGCTCTTCACCACGTTCGACGCGTACAAGGAATCCAACCACGGTCAGCTTCAGGAAATCCCAGCGATGCGGCCAGCCCTGGAGGCCATTCCCAAACACCAGGTGGATGACATCAAGGCGGAGCTCGAGCCGAACCTGACGCGGCTGTTCGACACCGCGGTGGAGCGAGGCGTGACCATGCTCTATGACGCGGGGCTCACCACGACGCAGCTCGACATCCTGAAGGCCTACCTGAAGCTCCACAAACCCGGAGTCCGCATCGGCGGGGCGCTGGCGGTCGAGACCGCAAAGGACGTCAGGGAGTCGCTCGGGCGGTACGAGGCGCCGCTCGAGTACGACGATCTCTATATCGGCCACCTCAAGGTGATCTCCGACGGGTCGAACCAAGGCCTGACCGGATATCAGAGCACCCCCTATTGCTGCGAACCGCCCGACAACCGCGGCAACTTCAACTACCCCAAGGTGGGGGACTCGCAACCGGCCACCCTCCCTTCAGAGTTCGCGGAACTGGTCCAGACGGCGGTCAGCCAGAACTGGTCGATGATGATCCACGCCAACGGTGACACAGCCGTGGAGTTCACGACGCAGGCCTACACCGCCGCGCTGAAGAGGCTGACGCCCGAGGAGCTGCTGAATCGCCGCGACCGGATTGAGCATTGCTCGCTGGTCAACTCCACCCAACTGGGCACCATGGCCAGGTGGGGCATCACCCCCAGCTTCCTGATTGGTCACGTCGGGTACTGGGGCTTCGCCTTCAACGAGGCGATTCTCGGGAAGGAGCGAGCCCAGAGCCTCACCCTCTGCAAGTCAGCGCTGGACCATGGCCTGCGCATCAGCCTGCACTGCGATTATGCCGTCACCCCGCTTGGACCGCTGCGGGAGATGGAGCAGGCGATCACTCGCATCATGGAGGCAGACCCATCGCTGAATGCCCTGAACGAGGACGAGTGCCTGACGCCGGAGCAGGCCCTTCGAGCCATCACCCATGATGCCGCCTGGCATTGCCGGGCCGAGCACTGGTTCGGGTCGCTGAAAGCCGGCCATCACGCGGACTTCGTCATCCTTGAGCAGGATCCGCTGTCCCTGGGCAAGCAACTGCCTGGGCGCGGCCATGGGAATGGTGGGGAGCAGCCCCCTCTCCGGGAGGCCGTCTACCAGCGAATGCGCGCCATCAAGGTGCTGTCCACCTGGAAGGGTGGCGTGAAGGTCTACGCGGCGAAGTCCTGAGCCCGGCTCGGTTCTGGCCGGACTGCCTCCGGCCGGGGCCATGCTTCCGAGCAGCCTGTCCATGGGTTTCAGCCCCCGGAGCGCCTCGACGAGGGACTCCGGGGGCTTTGACCAGCCATTGGAAGAACTCCCCCACCACCCCAAGAGACGCCTGCCGTGACGACTCCCATTCGACACATCTTCGTCCTGATGATGGAGAACCGCTCCTTCGACCACATGCTGGGCTTCTCAGGCCTCACGGGGACGAGCGCGACCACCGGATTGCCCACGCAGCTCGACGGGCTGACGGGCAACGAGTTCAATACCTATCGGGGCATCCGGTACCCCGTGACGCGCTCCGCGGACAACTCCATGCCCGTGGGGCCGCATCACGACTTCGCGGATGTGCTCCTGCAGCTCACGGGAGTGGACCTGTCCGCGCCCAATCCAAGCATCCAGCCACCGATCACCGCCTATCCCGCCATCAACAAGACAGGCTTCGTCGACAGCTATGTCGCCGCGGCCCAGGAAGCGAAGGTGAAGGACTTCGCTCCGGGAGAGCTGATGAAGTGCTACACCCCCGAGCAACTCCCAGTGCTCACCACGCTCGCGCGGGAGTTCGCCGTGTGTGACCAGTGGTTCTCCTCCCTCCCGGGTCCCACCTGGCCCAATCGGTTCTTCGTGAACGCCGCGACCTCGGGTGGCCTCGACCATAGCCCCAGCATGGCCGAGGTCGTTGAATGGGAGTCGGGCCTGGGGACGGGTTTCAGGTTCCAGGGCGGCACACTCTTCACCCAACCCCGCCTCGAGTGGGCCGTCTACTCGGCGGGAGGGCTTTGCATCACCCAAGCCATGCAAGGTGTCCAGGCCCGGCACGTCCGCGCCTTCGTGGACTTCAAGCGAGACCTCCACGAGCACCCCGTCGCCCAGTACACCTTCATCGAGCCGGACTACGGCGACGTGGTGAATGACTCGTATGCGGGTGGCAACTCGCAACACCCAAGAGACGATGTTCGGAATGGAGAGAGGCTGATCAAGGAGACCTACGAGGCCCTCCGCAACTCCCCCGTCTGGAACGAGAGCCTGCTCATCATCACCTGGGACGAGCACGGCGGATTCTACGACCACGTTACGCCGCCGGCGGCGCCCTCCCCAGGGGACGCTCGGCAGATGCCCGCGTCGGTCAACAAGTATGGCTTCACCTTCCAGCAGTTCGGTGTCCGCGTCCCCGCCGTGGTCGTCTCACCGTGGATCGCCCGGAATGTCATCGACCACCGGCGATATGACCACGCCTCGGTCCCGGCGACGGTCGAGGCCGCCTTCGACCTGCCACCCATGACCCGGCGTGACGCGACCGCGAGCAATGTGCTGTCGCTCGCATCCCTGTCAAAACCCAGGACGGACTGTCCCGAGACCCTGCCCTCGCCCGCGCGCGTCAATGACAGGCAGCCCGCTGAGCAAACATCCGCGAGGCTTCCGTCGCCGACAGACTCGGTGACGGAGGGCCACCTTCCTGGCTTCCTGCATCTCGCGCTGCGCACCGACCTGGAGCTGTCGCCCGCCTCGGAGCGGAAAGCCCGCCTCGCGCGGGTGAAGGCGATTCAGACACGCGCGGATGCCGAGCAGTACATGCGGGAGATCCAATCCAGGCTCGAAGCCTTCCGCGCAGCCCACAAGGCCAAGCCATAGGCCTTGTCGCCGAGCGCCCCTCGTTCAGGCGTGTAGCCTCCCGGGTGTCGCCGCACCTCGCCGCGCACGGAATCTCGCGCGGCGAGGCTCAAGAGGTGTCTCCCGATAACTTCGAGATGTATCGGAGGGCGTGTTCATCCCTGGGAGGAGCGCCGGACAGGGGGGCGGGCGCATTTTTCTGCACTCAGCGTACGGATTTCGCTGGCGCGCGGGCCGCCAATGACTAATCTCCACCACGGCCAGCACCGGGTTCGTACGACTGCGCCACAGCGACGAAGTCAGCGCGAAAGCGCGGGTTCGCTGTCCCGGGCCCCTCGCCATCCCAGCCAGCAGGAGTCTCTCCTTGTCGACCCAGTCGCGTGAGCGAACCAACGTCCGTTCGTCCTCCAAGCAGCTCAACGCCAGCCGAAGCGCCCGCGCCGCCCTTCTGCTTGCCGCCGTCATGCAGTTGGCGACCGCCAACACGGCGTTGGCCGCGCCTTCGCTCGCGACCAAGAGCCCCGCCATGGTCGATATCCAGACGGTCGAAGTCAAAATGAAGAGCATCACCAAGAAGTTCGAGCGCTCGGACTGGAAGAACTCCAACACGCTCGACGAGATCGCGAAGATGCTCGATGACGTCGAGACCCGCATCGCGCGTATCAAGGAGAAGGACAAGAACTGGGACACCTCGAACTTCGAGACCTTCTTCACGGAGTCCAGCGCGAAGTGGAAGAAGGCGAGCGACGAGGTGAACGCGGCCCACGATGAGATGGAGCTCGACCTGGAGCGACGTGGCCGGTTCACGAGCATCGGGGATCGCCACGGCGCCGCCATCCAGGCCGGCCTCATGGTCCTCGACGGGAAGGCGCGAGGCGTGCTCGGGCAGGTTTACGAGGACATGCGTGCAATCCTCGCACTCCCCGCTCTCGCCGAGGAGTGCGACGAGCAGCAGTATCTGACCATTCAGAGCCGCTACGAGAAGGAAGACCGTGCGAAGCAGCCGAAGGTGGTCTGCGAACTCGCCGCGAGCCACAAGAAGATCGCCGAGACCTACGTGGCGCTCGCGGCGAAGGCGCGCCTCGAGGATCAGCTCAAGGTCGACCTGGAGGCGCTCACCTCGCTCGAGAAGGACGGTGTGCTCTCCAATGTCTGGCTCGCGCGATTCAAGGACCCCGCCACGCACGTCAAGCAGGTCACCGCTGAGTTCGCCGAGGTCACCACTTCGTCGGGCGTGACCATCGGCGCGGATCACTTCAAGCCGCTCGAGGTGCAGGCAAAGAAGTTCAAGGAGGCACTGGCCGCCGCGAGCCGGGTGGACCGCTTCCCCAAGGATTGGTCGACGAGCGACGCGAAGCTCAACGGCCCGGTCGCCGCGCAGGTCAAGGCTTTCGGCGGGACGCTGGTGAAGCTCCGCACCTCTGGCGCGACGATGATCGAGAAGAACGACCTCGGCATCCCACTCGCGCAGTCGACGCGTGGCGCGGCGCTCGTGCGCGTCGCGAGCGACGGCGGGTTCTGCCGGCTCTACGAGGACCTGGGCTTCAAGGGGACCTACAAGGGCGGAGGCTCTTACGCCCCGCTCACGTACTCCTCGGGGATTGAAGATGAGTTCCGGGTGACCGCCTGCTCGAAGTAGCGAGCAGACCGACTCAACCCGGCAATGCGGTCCGGCTCCTCGAGCCGGACCGCTCGCCTTCATCTCACGGCGCCGACGGCAAAGACCGCGAGGTGGGTGAAGGACGTAGGTTCGAATGGACGGACACCTCGACGAAGTCGAGGAACGGCACGGGCGATTCTCGGGCCGCGCTTCACCTACGGCGACATGGATTGTCGAGGACCACCGTCTCCTGTCGAGTGAGACCGAGCACGGACTGGCGCTGCGTGCTGTCCTCTCATTCCTGATTGACATTGAGTTCGGCGCCTGCTCCCACACTTCACTCCAGCCGTGGCGAGCCATTTGACGCGTTCGTCCGCAACTATCGCCTGATGGAATGCTTGCGGACGGCTGCTCATGTGACGGCCGCCCGAGCACCGCTCCCAGAGCTTTGAATGGAGCAGGTGCGCCTGAAGGCACAGGCGCTATCGGGGGCTCCGTGCGATCGCGGAAGTGAAGCGCGCGGCAGCGGGGTGGAAGGCCCGCCGGAGCCGGCCCTCCACCCAGAGACGTTGAGACGGCCGCTCAGAACGCGACGACGGTGCCTGGCGTGGTGCTGGTGAAGAAATCAGGGAACGAGACCACGAACTCGCCTCCGCTGCCCGTCTCGCCTGCGATGGTGCCCGACTTGATCCCGTAGGACTTCAGCGTCGTGCCGTCGAGATCGATCGCCACGGACGTCAGGCTCACCGTGTTGCTCGACAGAAGGCCAGCATTCCGGACGATCGCCATCGACTCTGGATCCACGTGACTGAAACCCAGCGTGCGGTAGGGCCCACCGCTAGAGCTGCCCTTCACTGCGTAGCCCACCGCCACACCCAGTTCGTTCGCGGCCACCAGGACCGAGGGCGCGCTGGAGCCGTAGGACGAGGGCAACGCCAGACTCGCCGCGGGCCAGGCACACGTGGAGGACGCGAGCCGGCGCAGAGTGAGGTTGTAGACGGCTGGCGCAGGTGGTGGCGTCACGACCGCCGCGGTCACCTCGAATGAGCAGCCCCTGGACGTCGCCGTGGCCAAAGCGGATTCCTGGGCAGCCAGGACCGCGTCGCTCCCACCCTCGAGAGCCGCTCCACCACAGGCGGGAAGGACCGACATCGCACCAAAACAGACAGCACGTTTGAACAAACCCATGACGTGACAGCCCCTTGTTAGTGAATGCTGCGAAAGCACCGTACCACCTGCTCAATTCATCGCATTGAGATTTGCCCACTCTCATCTTCTCTACGCCTGGGAATCGCGCTGGGTTTGCAAACCCAGCGCCACGGCCCGGCAGAAGACGCGGCCTGAAGGCGTACTGGGATTGGCGCTCGATGGCGCCGGAGGGTGATTGTGCACCTCAATGCCATGTGTCTGGGCTGTCACGGGCCTCGTGCGCCGCGCCTCTTGGCACCGCCGGCCGCGACCGCGCTGCGCAGCCGGTCGAAGGCCTGGGTCAAATCGCGCCCAGCACCGCCCATTGCAGAGAGCGGGTCCCGCGCAACGCGAAGGGCTGCACAGCCGTGGCCGGCGCTCGCCCACTGGCGTACGGGACCCGAGCTGTAACCCTTGGCTCCGCCGAGTCGCTGCCGAGTCCTTCCGTCAGCGCACGAGAGGGAACGTGGCGGGGGCGCGCACGTGTGCGGTGGGGCCTGGTGGCAAGACGCCTCGGGAGCCTCCGGTGGCGTGGTCCACGGCTCGCCAGGCGGGCTATTTCCGCCGTCGAAGCAATGGGCCCCTCCCTCCGCATCGGCGCGGACTACCGACCCGCGACACAATCGTCGGGACTCAGCGACAGACTCGAGCGGACAGACGGAGCGTTGACGCGTCAGCGACCAAGGCTGACGCGTCAAGGCCACCCGAAATCTGATTCATATCCGAGGAAGAGCCGACACGTTCCTCAGCCCTGACAGTGGCATCCGGCCTGCAGAGCACTGAAACCCCAGCCCGTTTCCAACGTCAGTGAATCTCTTCGGGCCGCACGCGGCGCCTGCCGCGTTGCCGGGCGAAGTGCTTCTTCCACGACCTCAAACACATTCGGCCTGTCGCCACCCACCAGGACAAGACAGCGCGCCGACAGCCCCTGAGTCACGCTCGAACAGGACCCCATGACCACCCGACGCACAGTTCCGCTGTTCCTCATATGTCTAAGCGCTGTTATCGCCGCGAGTTGCAGCAAGTCACCGGCACCGCTCTCGGGGGGGACGGACATCTCCGGGGGGGACACGCCGGAGGCCCTCGACGCCGTCAAGACGAACTGGCAGCCCTCTTTTGAGCCCGATTACAACACCCTCAAGCCCAGGCCAGGAGTCGAGGCCGCGACGAAGGAGCAAACCGACGACGTCACCGTGACGCCTACGGAGCTCATCTTCCCCAAGGCGACGCACACGGAAGTCCTCGCCTGGAAGCCGGGGCGCATCATCGTCGCGGGGCCGGGAGCGGGCGCGGGCAAGAACCCCATGGGCTTCGCTCGTCGCGTCGTGAGCGTCGCCGAGCGGGACACGACCCTTGTCGTCACGACGGAGAGCCCCGTCCTGCAAGAGATCCTCGAGGGCGACGTCCAGATGACGTTCGATCCCGACAAGGCCCAGCCTGTCGACCTGGACAAGCTCGACTTGGATTGGGCCGCGGAGAACCTGTACTCGGATGTGGATTTCTCGAGCGAGCTCCCCAATCTGCTGACCGATAGCTACCCGAGTGAGGGCGGTGACATCGGAGAGGACGGCAGCCCCCTGCCTCCGGCGATGCCCGGCGACCCGGCGTTCGGTTGGCTCGTCAAAGCCGCCAAGAGTGTGTGGGAGAAGGTCACCGCGAAGAGCTTCGACAAGAGCATCCCGCTGGATAAGGAGATCAAGAAGACCTTCTCGAACGAACTCTTCTCCGCCAACTTCAAGAAGCAGTTCAATCCCTCGGGCAAGCTGCCGATGGAGCTCGCCCTCGCGGGCAAGGGAACCGTCTCATCGACGCTGGCCTTCAACCCCAAGCTGCAGGTGGGATTCACGGTCCCGGGCCTGGGCTCCATCGTGGGCGAGAAGCCCTTCGCGCTCTGGGTCAACGCCGACAGCTACTTGCGCGCCAACGAGCGCTTGGACGTCAAGCTCAACGCATCCTTGACTTCAGTCGGAGACAAGTCGGGAGCAGCCCTGGAAGAGATGTTCAAGAAAGCCCCCACGACGCGGGAAGAGGTCGCGACGCACACCAAGGACTTCTTCATGAACCACCCGGATCTCAAACCGGGCACGGCGTGGAAGAAGACGCTCTTCATCTCCAAACCCAGCACCCAGACAGTCGCGGCGGGCCCCATCCCCGTGGTCTTCACCGAGACGTTCCAGCTCGACCTCGAGTGCGGCTTCGAGGCGAAGGCAGCCATTGAAGCGAAGCTCGAGCTGGAGCAGTCGCTGACGTTCAAGTACTCGGCACGCTATGAAAAGGGAAAGCTCACGCACACCGGGCCGACGGTCGGGAGTGCGAAGAAGTTCGACGTCCAGGTGCTCGGCGGCGGCGCGCTCGTCGCCACGTGCGGGCTCATTCCGCGCATCAACGCGTTCATCTACGACACCGTGGGCATGAACGCGGGGGTCCGGGCCTCGGTCATCGGGCGAGCGTCGTACGAAACGTCCTGCAAGGACAACGCGACCCAGTGGCAGCCCAAGGGGACCGTGAAGCTTGGACTTTCACTTGGCATTGGCCTCAAGGTCGGAGCGCGAGGGCAGCTCCCCGGCTCGAGCTTCCTCGGGACCTCTGGAACCCAACTCGGAGCGACCTGGTATCCGCCGGAGCTCTTCAGCAAGGAGTTCGCGCTGTACGAGAACACGTGGGACGTCTCGCCGGGACTCGGCTACTGCACGCCCAAGTGCACGAACCTGGCGAAGGACGCGCTCGAGACGGATGTCGACTGCGGCGGCGGCCAGTGCGGTGGGTGTGCGGAAGGCAAGAAGTGCGCGAAGAACAGCGATTGCGCGGTTGGCTTCTGCGCGGAGGGGAAGTGCTCGAACACCGACCACTGCAAGAACGGGATCATTGACGGGGACGAGACCGCCACGGACTGTGGTGGAGCACTCTGCGGCAAGTGCTCCGTGGGGCGCGCGTGCTATCAGCACAGCGATTGCAAGAGCAACGCCTGCAAGCTGCTCCCCCAGAGTGGCTCCGCGATGGGGTTCTGCGTGGCCGACCCGTGCCAGGACAACGTCAAGGACAACGGCGAGTGCGCGGCCGACTGCGGCGGCAGTTGCAATGCCTGCAACCTGGGCACTTATTGTGACAATGACGCGCAATGCGCGAGCGGGGCCAGCAACGGGTATCAATGCGTGAGCGCATCGTGCAAGGACCTCAAGCTCAGCCCCGGCGAGTCTGACATTGACTGCGGGACCGCCTGTTTCACCGGCTGTGCCCAGGGCCAGAAGTGTTTCGTGGACGCGGACTGCGGTACCGGAAGCTGCGTTGCAGGCGTCTGCAAAAACCAGTGGTTCTCGAGCTGCGCCGAGCGCCACGCCGCTGACCCAGCACAGCCCGACGGAGACTCCGTGCTCTACGTGGGCAGCGACCCGCAGAAGCGATGGACGGCCTACTGCGTGGACATGGCAGGCACTCCCAAGGAGTACCTCACGCTCCAGAACACGACGAACGCCAACTTCTCGCAGTACACCGCTGGCGGAGCCTCCCCTGGGACCAACCTGCGGACGAGCTTCGCGAAGGTTCGGATCGATCCAGTGACGCTCCAGATCGACCCCGGCGACAGGACGTTCGCGACGTCGACCGGCAGCGTCGCCCACAGCCAGACGACCATCGCGTCGTTGCCCTACGGGGCCGCCATGGACTGCTTGACCTCGGGGAGCACCGCCGGCGTCGCGAACCTCGACTTCACAGGGCTGCCGTTCGTCGCCGCGCCTGACCAGTTCGCCGTCAACGGGTTTCAGTCGAACGGAACGACCACTTATGGCGGGGGCGGGCGCACCGTGGACCTCACCGGCGGCGGCTATTGCGGCTGGAACGCGGTGAATGGCTCGAACCCGCTCGCCAACCCCAACAAGGGTCTCCAGCTCGTCTACACCCCTTGACGCGGACGGGCTCCAACCGCCCTCTGTCCACGGCACCATCGCAGGGCGGCGAGCGCCAGTGCGCTCGCCGCCAGGAGGCCGGCGCTGACGGCCATCACGCCCGAGGGTGAACTCCCTTGGGGCGGAGCAGATTCGGGGGGAGCCTCCACCATGCGGATGGAGAGATCATCAAACCAGGCGGACTCCTCCCCTCGATTGGTGATCTGTACGTAATAACTCCCTCGTGGAAGCTCCACCGGCGCCTCGAATCGCCCCCCTACTTGTGCGAAGTGAGCGCGTGCCCCGAGCGCCGTTGCATCGTCCACGGGCGCTCCGGGACGAACGACCGCCTCCAGGTCACGCTCGGCGCCGGCCCCGGCTCGCAGCGAGAGGATCCCCTTCCCCGCGGCCGGTGACTCCCCACGGAACTGGAGGACGGACCGCGGCATCGACGCCTCCGGCACCTCACGCCGCCCAGGAACCAAGAACGCGTCCGCGTAGGCTCGCGTCATCGCGCCGAAGTCAATGTCGAGCAGTCGCTGCTCCAGCAACAGCCCATGCCCCTCCGCGGTGCGGAGCCACGCCTCGCCGAGCGCCGGGTCGGTTGCCTTGAGTTCGACAGCGAGCCCGCGAGCCCAGGAGGCGAGGTCCTTCGGGGGCGAAGCGCGCTGAGCGAGGTAGCGCGTGAGACCTTGGACGAAACGAGCCTTCCCGGTCGTGTACGCGCTCCACAACGCGCTGGAGAGGACAAGCGAATCGCTGTGGGGGACGCCCGTGCGCGCCTCCGGAAACGAGACTTTCACACGGAGAGAACGGGCAGCCTCCGAGGGGAACGCCGAGCGCTTGCCCCAAACTGGATCGCCGCTCTTCAGCGCAGCGAGAAAGTCAGCGAGGCCCTCCTTGATGAGCGCGGGGTCGTCGGAGCTGCCCGCGGCGTCGAGCGCCCAGCGGCCCTCGCCGAGCATCGGCCGCATCCATTCATGCGCGAGTTCGTGAGTGACCACGTCCGCATCGAGGCAGAGCTGGATGGCTCGCACGCCGAACAGGATTGCTCCTCGTTCATGGCAGAGCGACGAATCGCGGAGCGCGCCTCCGCACCCTCCAAGTTCGTCCGCGGAGGTGATGCTGCGCGCGTTCGTCTCGGCGAGGTTCGCGATGAGAAGGATGTCGGAATGAGCGGTGACGGCTCCAAGGCCGAGGTCGGCAAAGAAGGCGGTCGCGCTGCGAGCATGCGCATCCAATTCGCGAAGCGGCTCAATGGCAGCAGAAGGCAGCGACGGGTCAGCGCTCTTGACCAGCGCAGTGCAAGAAGACTGACCTGAGCGAACGCACCACCGAAGGTCGAACTGAGTCACGATGGGTGGTTGTCCTGCAATTGGGTTCGGGTCTGCGTCGTCTTCTACGCCGCTTCTTCTCCCTCTCCAAGCGCGGGCACAGCCAGGACACCGCCGAGGCGATTCAGCACGAGCACCGTGTCCTGGGCCTGAGCTGGAAGCCGCACAGCGCCGCATCGCGAGCCCAGAACCCACATCCAGCCAGAACGCGGTCCACGGTGCCCCGCGCGCGCACGGGGCGAGCGCCGCACCCAGGAGCACCTCGACCCGCGCGTCACGAATGAGGACCGCACGGGCCCGGTGCGTGGGGCCGCGAACCCAATCGTGGTAGAGATTGATGGCATGGCCCAGCGAGAACGGGTCCTCCGAGAACGTGCGGTCCTCCGCGAGCAGTTCGGCGCACGGTTTGATGAGGTGTCGGAGGCGCTCTTTCGCAAGGACCCGATCGGCATCGACGCCGAGACAAACACCGACGAATACGAGCCCGAGGCAGGCGCGATCCTGCCAAGGCTGGAGGACCGAACGTCGGAGGCCGATGTCGCCCGTGTCATCCACGAGGAGTTCGTGCGCTGGTTTGGCGCGGACATCGCTCGCGCGGAGCCAGGGCACAAGAGCTGTCGCGAGGCAGTTGGGCAACGACGTTCGTGGCGCATGTGGAGGTGGCACAAGAGGCTCCGAGAAATGGGTGGTGTTCCCGCCCTCCCCTCATGGAGACTTTCCAGTGAGCCCTTGCGATTCGAGGCGTGCGGACATGAGCGACACCTCACGAGAGCAACAGGAGGACTCCCGTGCACGAATGGTTGAATTCTGGCGTCGCCACGACGCGATGGAGGCGCGGCTCTCGCGCCCCCTGACTGAGCGGATGCTCGACCTGGCACGTGTCTCGCCGCGGATGCACGTCCTGGATGTGGCCTGTGGCCGAGGCGAGCCCGCCGTTCCTGCGGCCCATCGCGTGGGTCCCCAGGGGCGGGTGCTCGGAATCGACCTGGTGGACGGCGTGCTGGAGATCGCCCGGGAGCGTGCGCGGCGAGAGGGACTGGAGAACATCTCGTTCCAGGTGGCCGATGCAGAGGCACTGCAAGTGGGAGCGCGGACATTCGACGCGGCCACCGTGCGCTGGGGGCTGATGTACATGCGAGCACCCGAGCGGGCTCTCGCGTCCATCCATCGCGCGCTGAAGCCAGATGGGGCGCTTGTCATCGCTTCATGGGTCGAGCCGGCGCGGGTTCCCTGGGCATCGCTTGCCCGCCAGACGCTCGAGCGCTATCGCGAGGTCCCTCCCCTTCCGCGGGCCGATGAGCCTGGGGTGTTCCGCCACGCGGATCCGGCCGTTCTGGAGACAGCCCTCACGAGGACCGGATTCTCGGTGGTGGCGTCCGAAGAGTGGGATGTCCCCGTCGTGGAGGCCAGCGATGCGCACGGCCTCCTGACTTGGATCCGTCAACTCGGCGGCCCCATCGTGAAGCTAGCGGGCGAACTCCCAGAGCCGCAGCAACGAGCATGGGAGGCGGAGTTCCTCTCTGAACTCGAACGCCGCCGAACAGGAGATACCCTCTCCCTGGGAGGCGTGACGCGGCTCACCCTGGGGACTGCTCTCGCCGGAGGCGTGGGTTGAGGGCTGCGCCAACCCAAACCCCAGTCGCTGCGTCACGACCACCCGCAGCGGTGCGGCCCTGAGAGAGAGACCGCGACGCGCGACGCGGAGCGTCCCCATCCTGGTGCCGCAATCACCCGCACGTGCGGCCCCTCTCTGGACTGGAGTCACGCCTGTGGGTCACCAGCGGGTCGTCGCCGACCGAGGCGCCCCAGCGATTCAGCGCGCAACTGACCGCACGCAGCATCGATGTCGGCCCCGAATTGCTGTCGTCGCGTCGCCCCGATGCCCTGGCGATTCAATCGCGCCACGAAGTCGTCGACCTTCGAGGGCGCCGGGGCTCGGAACGAGGGGTCCGCCCCGAAGGCCGCGTTGTAGCGGATGACACTCACATGAAAGAGTTCGGGCCTGGACCGCCGCTGCACGAGTCGCGCGAGCGCACCGAGATGCGCCTCGGAGTCATTGATGCCTTCAATCAAAAGGTACGCCAGATAGGTCTTCCGCCGCGCGCGCAGCACATGTCGATCCAGGATCGCGAGGTTCTCCTCGAGCGGGAACCGACGCTCGAGCGGGATGAGCTGTGCGCGTTGCTCGGGGAACGGCGAATGAACCGAGAGCGTCAGGGTCACCTGCGGGTGTGCCTCGGTGAGCGCTGTGAGCGCTGGTGCGAGCCCCACCGTCGAGACCGTGATTCGACGCGGCGACAGCCCACCATAGCCCGGCGTCGTGAGCACGTTCAGCGCTGTGAGCACGTTTGGGTTTGCGAGCGCTTCGCCCATCCCCATGAACGCGACGCTTTTGGGAGCGCCACCTGGCTCCGCACTCCAGCGGCGGTGCACGACTTGAGCACAAATCTCATCGACACTCAGATTTCGCTCGAGTCCCAAGGCCCCCGTGGCGCAGAACGAGCAAGCGAGACCACAGCCGGCCTGAGTGGAAACGCAAACCGACGACCAGCCCGCGCGATAGCGTGAGAGAACCGTCTCGACACGCGCCCCCGAGCGCGTGCGGAAGAGCACCTTCTCGACCTGCTCTCCGGTCCGCACGGCCTCCACCTCGAGGGGGAGGACGGTCAGTCCGAAGCGAGAGATGAGTTGCTGCCGGAGATCGCTCGGCAGGTCTCGGACGTCGTGGAAGGTCTGCGCACCGCGCTGAAATGCTGTCACCAACTGGTGGTAGCGATACGACGGGACATGGAGCCCGCGCAGGAACGTGTGGACCTCGGCGAGGATCCCCGGAGGCGGGAGCGACAGCTCGTGGAGAGTGCTGCGACGCATGGCAATGACTCCTGAAGGAACGTTGTTTCAATGGGGTTCTTCGGCGCGTCCAGGACGAACGCCCAAACCGACCGAGGCGAGCGCGTCGAGGACGGCACAGGTGGGGCGTCGTCGCCCCGCAATCCGGTGAATCGCCGGAGGGATCCGCGTGACGGATCCAGCACGGAGGCGCCGAGAGGGCGGATCGGCCCCCTTGGCGTCAACGGCCCCACAGAAGCCGCGTTCCCGCGTGAGGGAGTATGAATCGAAGATGGGAGCAGACGCCGACCCAGTGGCGCCGACTCCGTGCCATCGCAGCACGGGCATGAATCACTCCAAAACCCAAGGGCGCACGGCATCCGTGCGCGGCTCGTTCGAGAGGACGCTGTGCATCCTCGAAGCGGATGGGGTTCGGGTGACTTAGGCCATGGTGGCGCTGGCAAGACCAGCGCACGCGTGGTGTAGCACGCGCGCCACTCGATTGCAGCCCCGTTCAGGTGCCGCACACAGAGTGCCCCCCAGGCACGCCTGGAGAAGCGCGTCAGCCTGACTTTGGCCAGCGTTTCGTCTTCACATACTCACGCTTGAGCTCTGGCTTCGGATCCGGCGCGTCGAGGGGCTCCTCGATGATTTCATACAGGCCATGGTCAAACGGCCTGCCCGGAGCTGGCGCCTTCGGGACGAGCCGCTCGCGGCGGCCCGCCGCAGCCTGAGCCTTCGCGCGGTAGTGACAGTAGGGGTTGTTCCCTGGGCGCCCGAACAAGGCATGGGCCGTGAAGCTGCACCCGGCCATGCAGCTCTCCGCGAACGGACACGTGCGGCAGAAGCCCCAGAGGTCATCGACCGTCCGAATCCGCGTGAATGCGAGTTCTGGCGTGTCGTTCCAGATGCGCTCGAGAGACTGCTCGCGCAGATTGCCTCCCACGTAATGCGCCGTTTGGAGGGAGGGACACCCCTTCACGGCGCCATTGGACTCGATGCCCATCACGTACCGGCCCGCCTGACAGCCCCGCCAGTGGTCTCGCCCGCCCGCGTGCACCGAGCGCAGCAGCGCCTCCTCTGGCCCGAAATAGCCCAGGTTGTTCCCTGGCATCACAGTGATGCGCTCCTGGCGCGCCCGCTCTTTCAGCCGTGCGATGCGGGGCATCAAGTCCACCAGGTCCCACGGCTGCAACAGCAAGTCCGGACGATCCGCCGCGCGCCCGAGCGGCGCCGTCACCTGAACCTGCCACGCGCCAATGCCTTGCTCCTTCAGGTGCGCGTAAAGCCCCTCCAAGTCCCCCTGGTTGAGTCGATTGAGATTCGTGTTGGCGGCAGTTCGCACGCCAGCGGCCTTCAGATACCCCAGGGCCGCGGTGGCGGAGGCAAAGCTGCCTCTCGCCGCGCGCATGATGTCATGCGTGGGCTCCAACCCATCCAGGCTCACCGACGCCGCATAGAGCCCCGCCCGAGCCATCTCCCGAGCCAGCTCCGCGGTCACGCCCCGACCACCTGTTGTCAGCCCAGGCCGGATCCCCGCGGCCTTCAATGCCTGGATGATGTCGAGGAACCCTGGGTGGAGGTACGCCTCGCCACCAATGAGCACCACCTCCCGAGCGCGCATGGCCGCAAGTTGCGTCACCACGCCGAGGGCCTCCTGCGTACTCAACTCACCTGCGCGCGCGGTACCGGCCCGCGAGCCGCAGTGCGTGCAGGGCTGATCACACGCGAGGGTCAGCTCCCAAACCACGTAGGCCGGGTGGTAGTCCGTCGGGCCCACGTCCATGCGCCGGTTCACCATGGGCGACAGCCTATCGGAAGCGTCCTCGATACCGGCAGCTGCGACATCTGCGTCCTGCCCGGCGCGGAGGCGGCCGTCACAGCACGAGGTCTGGCATGAGACTCCAGGCACTTGCCCCCGGCACAGGGCTTGCTGTGTGCCCCCCGCTCCGCGTCCCCCTCCGAGAAGGATGTCCACATGCCCCAGCTGTCCGACTGTCCGTCGTGCCAAGGCTTCAACCCGCCCTCCGTCACCGCGTGTCTGAACTGCCAGCACCCGCTCGACACCGCGAAGGCGCGCATGGCGCCGTCGTGGGTGGCCTCTCTCTGGACGATCGCGGGCGCGAGCGCAGCGGCGCTCACGCTCATGGCCTGCTATGGAATGCCCCCCTGCGACGACGGAACATTTCGTTGCTACGACCTGCCGCCGGACTGCGACTTGACGGACGCGGGCTTGCACGAGGGGAACCCGGACGCGGGTGACACACGCTGCACGCCCTTGGACGCCGGCACGACGACCGATGCAGGCACGACGGCCGATGCAGGCACCACGGGCTGAATCCTTGCGGCCGAGTCACCTGCGCCCTGGGAAATCGAGTCGTGTCAGGAGCGAAAATCAATCATCGTAGGTCCAGAGCGAAAGGAGCGGCGACCATGACGACGTTGACAGTGCAGACGAATCTGATGAAGCGTAGCTATCGTCACAGCATTGGGACCCCGTTCGTCGCCGCCTCCTGCGCCCTGCTGAGCTTCGACTCAAAGTGCATCGTGGGAGCTTACCGAATGGGTGGCTATCCGCCCGTGCCCTGCTGACGCTCGCGCCCTATCACGGGTGCGCCAAGCCACGCAGAGGCCGGGCTTCCCATCCAGGGGACCCGGCCTCTCGGCTTTTGGGGCCCCACCCTCCTCCGGGGACGTAGAGCGTTACGGAGACGCGCGGGCCTGTAGAGCC
Source organism: Citreicoccus inhibens (assembly GCF_019039035.1). GTDB lineage: Bacteria > Myxococcota > Myxococcia > Myxococcales > Myxococcaceae > Citreicoccus > Citreicoccus inhibens. Next base: position 130,964 of record NZ_JAHNZT010000015.1, read on the forward strand.
CGAGCCCGAAAGGGCCCGCTGGGTTCAACTCCCAGCGTCCCCATGCATCATCCGCGTAGCCCACCACGCGAGGCCGCACCGCATCTCGGGGCATCGCACAAGGGTAGGTCGCTCGTCTCAATCTACGACTGTAGGATTAAGCGGACGGCGAGGGTTCGACCCCCTCCGGAGGTATCTGAATCAACAGCACAGCGCAGAGGGGCGGCTCCCTCTCGCAGAGGGGGCAGCGACCGCGCTCGCACAGCGCACTCCTGCTGAGGCGTGCATTCAGACAACCACCGAGTCACGGGATGCGGCGGCTTTCGCTTCGACCTCGCGCTTCGCGAGGATGGACGCACAGGCGGGTCCTGCGACCAGACTGCCCAGCCAGAAGAAGAAGCCGAGGGTCGGATAGAGCAACTCAAGCTGGCGGTCCGGGCTTCCCCCCTCGTCCGCAGGGATGGAGTGCTGGTACCAGGACAAGGTCGAGAGTCCGACGAGCACCGCCACGACGCCTACCCAGAAGGCCCCTCGGTACCTGCCCATCAACAGCAAGATGAGCGTGAGCAGCAGCAGCGGATTGGCGAACCAACCCCACTGCATCTCGACTGCGCCCAACCAGCCGCAGAGGAGAAGCGTCACGCCCCACATCGAATCCTCCTGGCGCGCCCCTGTGTTGTACAGAATGAGGGCGGGCTGAGCGCAGGCCAGGACAAAGAGGATCGCCGACAAGGCAGCGGCGGTCGCCCGGGTCAACCGGAGCGATGAGACGCGCGCAGCAGGAGGTGCAGAGGGGATTTGCTCCATGGGAGCGAAGAGTCTACCTCCCGAATGTTGGAATCGTGTCGTCTGCCCGCGATGCTCGAACTCGGCCCTGCCCTACGGGCCATCGTCTGAATCCACTCGCACCTTCCGAGATAGGGAGCGCGGGGCAGCGCCGCGCGGCGTCCAGGGCCGACTTCAGGCGTGCATGCTGGCGCCTCAGCGTGTCGCTGAAGAGGTCCGGGCCATCGGTGCCGCGCGAGACGATGAATGCGCCCTGCACTGCAATCACAAGGTCCGCAAAGAGTTCGCGCGCGGTGACCGCGCTGACTCCGGTCTCTGTCAGCAGGGAGGAAAGCGCCTGCATCCACCGCCGGAAGGACTGGGGCAGCTCGGGCTGGAACACCTTGCGCGCGCGCCCTGTCACGAGCGCCGCGAGGAGGCTGGGCCGGGTACCGCCCCCGTAGAAGGCCCCGCGCCGAACGGCCAGCGGTAGCGGTGTCATGACCGCACACGTTGCCGGCGCCAGCCCGACCAACGCCCTGAACACCCACTCCTGATTCCCGACATTTCGCTTCATGACGCCCTCCTTGTCCCGGGAGAAGTCACGTCGAGCCCAGGAGGATTCAGGGACCCATTCTCTCCGCCCCAGGAGTCCCTCTCGAGGAACGGCCCACTCGGCGCCAGCAACTGGGACGAGGCCCCCGACGCAGAATGCCCCAGCGCACTGGTGCCACGCAGGGACGCGTCAGGCGGTCCCAGACTTGGGCGCGCGGAGGATTGGATTGGTCCACCCCGGACGCTGGGGCTGAGCACCGCCACCCCGCCCGTCATCGAGCCCCCTCGCCTCCGCGCGGAGCCGGCGCGCGCGCCCCAGCCTTCGCGAGACAACTCGACCGCCAACGAGCCGCTGGCATCTCGTGGCGTGAGCAGAGTTCAGAGCAGCAGCGCGTGCTGCAATTTTCCGCCCTGGCATCTCCGCCCCAATCGCAGAGATGCCTTGCAGGCGAAAATGACCCGGCACCATCGGCCATTGTCTGACAATTCCAGGACTGCAAGGGTCAACGGTCAGGCTTGCCGGCATCTCCTGAACGCTGGCTGACGTGAGTCCGTCCCCATCCGCCCCACCCTCGCGAGTCCAAGACGCCATGAAACATCTGCCTCTCAAAGAAGCGCAGGCGATCGCCTATCAGGCCTTCATGTACGGCTACCCGCTCGCCGAGAACTACTCCATCCTTTGGCAGAGCACCCTCGCCGTCCAACAGCAATTCAATACATTCTACGGCAAGGCGCAGCTCTACGGTCCCAGTGACACCACCGTCGTCACGCCCAACAATGACACGGCGTACTCGCAGGGCTGGCTCGACCTGGGCGCCGAGCCGCTCGTGTTGCAGGTACCGGCGGTGCCCCAGGACCCACCGCGCTACTATAGCTTTCAGATCATCGACGCCTGCACCAACAACGTTGGATACGTCGGTTCGCTCACGACCGGCACGGCGGCGGGCAATTACGTGCTCGCGCCCCCCGGCATGGTGCCGAGCAGCGCCCCGAACGCGACGGTCATCCCGGTGCCGGGGCGCTACATCTTCCTGCTCGGGCGCACGCAGATTCTAGGGCCCAATGACATCCCAGCGGCCCAGGCGATCATGAACCAATACGCGCTGGTCCCCCTGTCCAAGTTCCTGGGGCAGCCGGCGCCTCCTCCCGCGCCCGCCACTCCTTTCCTTCCGGTTGCCCCTTCGTTCATCACGACGCTGGCGTTCTTCCAGTATCTCAACCTGGCGCTCACCTTCCAGACTCCACCGGCTGGGGATGCCCCACTCCTTGAGCGCTTCGCGCGAATTGGCGTGGGCCCCGGCCTGCCCTTCAATCCCGCCACCCTCGAGCCGGAACTGGCGGGTGCGCTCCAGCGCGGGATCCTCGAGTCGAGCAATGCCATCACCCACAAGACGCAGGAGGGCACTGTCAAGAATGGCTGGAATCTGCCGGTGGTGAACCTCCCCTACTTCGGCACGAACTGGTGGACTGACTATGAGTTCCGGTCGACCACCGCGCGGGCGGGGCTCTACGCGAACTCCCCCTCGGAGGCGCTCTATTACCGCGCCTATCAGGATACGAGCGCGGTGCCCCTCTCCGGCACCACCTCGTACACAGTGACGTTCCCCGCGGGCCAGCTGCCCCCTGCATCAGCGTTCTGGTCGTTGACCATGTATGGGGCGAATCAATTCCTGGTCCCCAACAGCATCAATCGCTACTCGCTCGGGACTCAGTCGGATTTGACCGTCGCCGCCGACGGGTCCGTGACCATCTATATCCAGGCCACCGCCCCCACTTCTGCCCAGACACCGAACTGGTTGCCTTCGCCAGCGACAGGCTCGTTCTACGTCGTGCTCCGCGTCTACGGTCCCCAGAGTACGTCCTACCTCCCGCCAGGACTGGTGCAGGTCGGTAGCGCTGGCGCGTGACGGCCATCCACCTGAGCGACCGGGGCTGGGTGTCCATGGGACTCGAATGCCTGTCGGCTGGTGACCGGAGGACGCTGGCCATCCGCGAGTTGCGCGCGGAGCCGGCGGAAGCAAGGAAAGCTGTCACTCATTTCGCGCAAGAGAGGGTCCATTTCGGGCTTCATCCTGCGCCGCAGGGGGAGACGTTCAATGCGAAGTCGTTCTGCGACGCAGTGGCTGTCGAGACTGGGCGCGATGTTGGCCTTGTCTCTGGCGGCGTGTGGCATGGAATCCCCGGAGGAGAAGACCCAGCCTGTGCAGGATGGAGTATGGCAAGAGGCGGGCACAACCTTGGCGCGTGAGCGTCCAGCAGCGGCGTTGGCGTGGGACCCATACGCGGACGCGGTGGCGCCAGGCACCACGGCGACGGTCCTCAACGCGAGCGCGGCGCTGGGTGCTCCCGATGGACAGGCCGCGACGATGCTGGGCTTGCTCAATACAGCGCTCGTCCTGGACCTGGGCCAAGGCGAGGAAGGCACGGGCGACCTCCGCGTCTACTACCAGGGGCTGTCGGTCGCGTTGGTGGCCACGGTGGACTTCTTGAAAGCGGATGGGACCGTCATCTGCTCCAGTCCTTTGCATCTGGTGGAGCTGGGCCTGGGAACCCATGTGGCGGTGGTGACCTACCCGGCGAACGGGCCCTACCGCTACGTGCGGTTGAGGGGCTCGGTGCTCGCGCTCTACCTGGTGGATGCGGTGGAGACCTCGCTGCGGGCCTTCTGTGGAGATGGCATCCTGGGCGGGCTCGAGACTTGCGATGACGCCAATCAAGCCTCGGGAGATGGCTGCAACAGCATCTGCCAGGTAGAGCCGGGCTACACGTGCACAGGCTCACCGAGTGTTTGCGACAACAACTCGGCCCCCACGGTCGGGAACGTCCACGCAACCACCCCCGAGGACACTCCGGTCAACATTACCCTCTCCGCGTCGGATCCAGATGGTGACGCGCTGACCTTCTCCTACAGCACGCCCAGCCACGGCACGCTCGCGCTGTCGGGCTCGGCGACCTCGGTCACGTACACGCCGAATGCGAACTTCAACGGAGAGGACTTGTTCCAAGTCACGGTCTCCGACGGCAAGAAGCAGGCAGTCGCCACGGTGTCCGTCACGGTGAGTCCGGTCAACGACGCGCCCGTGGCCTCCTCCGCCGCGGTGACGGTGAATTACAACACGTCGACGCCCATCACGTTGGTGGCCACGGATGTGGACGGTGATGCGCTCACGTTCACCGCGACGGCGCCTGCTCACGGAACCCTGTCCGGGACCGGCGCGCAGTTGCTCTATACGCCCGATGCCGACTTCCATGGGCCAGACCAGTTCACCTTCACGGCCAATGATGGCGCGCTGACCTCCAATACCGCGACCGTCACGCTCACCGTCAGGGGTCCGCCAGTCTGCGGTGACGGCTACCTCGATCCGGGTGAGGTGTGTGACGACGGCAATCGCGTCGCGGGGGACGGCTGTCGCGCGGACTGCCAGGGCGTAGAGGTGTGCGGTGACGGGCAACTCGACAGCGTGAAGGGAGAGCAGTGCGACGATGGTGGCACGGTCCCCGGAGACGGCTGCGATGCCATGTGCCAACTGGATGCCTTCTCGAATGTGCCACCCACGCTCGTCAGCGGGGCGCTGAACTGCACTACGGCAAACTCGAACACGGGGCGGAAGACCGCGGTGGATGCGCTGGGGCGCTTCTACGTCGTCATGCGATGCGATGGCGCGGCCTACGTCAGCGTGAGCGTGGACCGTGGCCACACCTGGATGGGGCCCACTCCCCTGGGCATCACCAACACAGCGGAGGTCGCGATTGAAGGCGGCCCCACGGGGACCGCGTATGTCGCGGCCACCAGCGCGGGCTCACTGATCTTCACGCGGACCGTCGACGCGGGCGCGAGCTGGGAGACGCCGCGCACCCTCACCACGGCGGCCAACCCCAACCTCAGCTTGGATTCGAGAGGCGATGCCCTCTACATCTCCGTCTCGCGAGGCAGCACAGGGCTCCGCGTCCTCCGGAACTTCGCACGAGGGGCCAACGACTTCACCGTGACGGACGTGACTCAGAACAACGCCTTCTTCGATGTGGTCGTGGACAAGATCAGCGGAGATGTCTTCTCGGTGAGCGACGACCCCACGTTCCACATCCTCCGCAGCAGCGACCAGGGAACCACCTTCGGCCCGCAGAGTTCCCCGCCGGGGCAGGCGTTCTACTCGGACTGGACGGGCTCCAACGGATTCATCTACGTCACGGGCACCTTCGGCGATGACAACGTGGACGTCATCCCTGTATCCGCGCCAGGGACAAGCACCCAGGTGACGGGACTCCCCACGGATGTGGGTCCTGGCCCCCTCCGGACGATTGACGCGGACGCGCTCGGCAATGGCTACATCGCGACCCAACGCGGTACGGGCGACATCCAGTTGGACCGGATGCTCGTGGGGGCCACGTTGATCCTGGCCGCGGACGCCAGGACGGTGGGACCCGGCACCACGCCCGCGGTCGCGGCGCTCCCGTCGAACGGCGGCGCCCTGGTCGCCTACACGAACGGAACCAGCGTTTACGCCTCCGTCGTCGTGTACTGAAGTCACGAGGCCCTGATGCGCGCCTCCCAGCTCAGGCGGGGGGGCGCGCGCCCCAGGTCACCGTGGGTCGCGGCTCGTCATGGTTGGAAATGCCGCAGGCTACGACGACCACCGCACCAGGGCCCAGCAGAACACCGCCAGACCGATGATGCTCAGCGCCCCGAAGAGGAGCAGCTCGCGGCGCTCCGCTCGCGGGTCATACCGTCCGCCCGTACGACGTTGGATGGGCGCACGGGCCATCTCCTCGGTGTAGACCCGCATCGGGGTGTCCGTCGGCGCAGGGAGCACGTGATTGTCATAGGAAGCATTGCGGAAGCCCTCCCCGTGCGCATCGAGGAAGACCTCCATCACTCGGGCTGTCTCCAGCATCTCGATCAGCGTCCAGATGGTCCCGTCGAGGGGACAGTCATCGGCCTCACGGCACACGGGGACCGTGAACGACACGGGCGTGGAGCACAGCGCGGGCGAGCCTCGGAACACGCGCGCGATGCGCCCCGTCACCACCGCGTCGCCCGGAGTGGTGGGCGGCAGCTCGACACGCTCCACCGTGACCTGCACGTGAAGCTCCGCATCCAGCGCCGCACGGGCATAATCATGGGGAGGAAGAGCCATCCGCCCAATCTAACCCGAGGCCCTCATCGATCGGCCGCCGCGCGGCCTCGACAGGTCAGCGCGCACTGCCCGAGGGAGCCGCGAGGCGCTGCTCATACGCATCCAACGTTCGGAGCCAGGCGGGCCGTTCTTCACAGCGCTCGCGATAGGCGGAGACCCGCGGGAAGCCCTCCAGCACGCCCGCGTTGCGCACTTCGCGCAGCACCGTGACCATCAAGATGTCCGCCACGGTGAACACCTCGCCCGCGAGATATGGCCGGCCTCCCAGCCAGTCCTCCAACGCGCCCAGCACGCGCTCAGCGTGCTTGACCAATTCGGGACGCCGCTGCGCGCCGGTGGGATCCGCCGCGCCGAGCAGGTCGATCATCAGAATCTGCCCCAAGGGTGGCTCCAGGCTGGTGAGCGCGGCGAAGGACCAGCGCGTCACCTGGGCACGACCCGGGAGATCCGCGGGGATCAACCGGCCCGTCTTCTCCGCCAGGTACAGCAGGATTGCCCCCGACTCGGTGAGCACGAAGCCGTCATCGTCGAGCACCGGCACCTGGCAGAAGGGGTTCAGTTCGTGGAACGCCTCGGTCCGGAGCTCGCCCGAGGGATGATCCACACCGTGCACCCGATAGGGCACGCCGAGTTCCTCCAGCGCCCACAGGACTCGCAGATCTCGCGTGATACCCACTACCTTCGAGGTGACTCGGCCGAAGCCATAGAGCGTGAACATGCCCGCGGCATTAGAGCACACCCCTCCCGCTGAGGAGCGGAGAGATGGGCCCACCAGGCCCTGTCCGGTTTTCAATTCCAGCGGGCAACGCTCCGCGTCGGAGCCCTCCGCCATGGAACAGTTCTCCGCGCCAGCGCCACCCCGTCCGTGCAACTTCTCCTGCGTCCCGCCACAGTCCGGACCGCGGGGAGCGGTGAGTTCCCGCAGCGAACGAACGCAGTCCAGCGGGTGAACGGGAACGCGCATGGCCGAGCGACAGAACGGAACGGTGAAGTGGTTCAATGACGAGAAGGGCTACGGCTTCATCACGCCTGAGAGCGGCCCGGATCTCTTCGTCCATTTCAGGGCAATCGAGGGGAATGGATTCAAGAGCCTGAAGGAAGGGCAGCGCGTGACGTTCGAGGCGGTTCAAGGACAGAAGGGCCCGCAAGCAGACAAGGTCCAAGTCGTCGCGTGACCCATTGCAGTCCCCGAGGCGCGGCCCCTTACCGAAACCGGCGCTGCGCCGCGTGAGGCAGCGCTTGGCCCAAGACGCCCGCCCCCAAAGCCAGCGGCCGTGCGCCATGCGGCGCCAGCCTGCTCGCTCCGATGCCGGGCCCGATGAGATTGACGTGGACCCGCGCGAGAATTATGAACGCGTTCAATTTTGAACGTGTTCAATATGTCCCGCCGAGAGCAAGCCAAGAACGAAAAGTGGGAGCGCATCCAGGCCGCGGCGAAGCGGCTGTTCGTGGAGCGCGGCTACGAAGGAACGACGATTCGCGCCATCGCGGAGGAGGCGGGCGTCGCGACGGGCACGGTGCTCGTCTATGGCGAGACGAAGGACGCCCTGCTGCACGAGGTGTGGCGCGCCGAGGCGATGCCCCTGGTGGAGCAGGCGGTGTCTTCGGTGCGCGCGGGGCCGTTCGTGAATCGGTGCATGCACCTGTTCACGCCCCTGTTGACGCACTACGCCTCGCAGCCGGAGCTGGCGCGGGTGGTGGTGAAGGAGCTGCCGTGGCTCACGGGAGCGGCCGAGGAGGCCCAGCGTCCCGCGCTGGCGCGGCTCTTGGGCGCCCTGGCTCAACTGGTGGATGAAGCGAAGGCGAAGGGCGAACTGCGCGCGACGCTGAAGCGCGAGCTGGCGGCGGAGCTGGTCTTCGCCGTGTACCACTCGGCCGTCCTGCGCCTGCTCTCCCCGCTGACGAACGCGACACTGGCCGAGGCGCGCGAGGGCCTCCGCCTGGGGCTGGCGGCCCTGTTGACGGGGCTGGGCGCAAGGAGTTCATCGTGAAGGTGCTGATCGTGGGTGGAGGGATTGGTGGGCTCGCGCTGGGTGCGGCCCTGACTCGCCGAGGCGTGATTGCCGACCTCATCGAGCGAAAGCCGCGTCCAGGTGACGAGGGGGCCGGAATCGTGCTCGGACCGAACGTGATGGCCGTGATGAAGGGCCTCGCGTTGCATGAAGCCATCCTCGCGGCTGGGCATCCCGTGGACGCGGCTCGCATCACGGCTGCAACCGGGCGCGTGCTTCAAGAAACGCCCTACTCCGTGTCTGGCCTGCCACTGCCCGCGACGGCCCTGCACCGCAATCACCTCATGAGGGTCCTGGGCTCCGCGTCGCCCACCCCACGCTTCGGCGTGTCTGTCCTGGAGCTGAGGCGCGTGGGCGACGGCGTGGAGGTGGACTTCTCCGATGGGGCGACGGGGAGCTACGACGTCGTGGTCGGCGCGGATGGCATTCGCTCCAGGGTGCGGACCTTCATCTGCGGCGAAGAGGTGCTCCCTCGCTACTCCGGCTACACATGCTGGCGCGTGGTGGTGGACGGCCACTTCGGCGAGTCCGTGGTCGAGATGTGGGGCCGAGGCAGGCGCCTGGGTGTGGTGCCGCTGGGCGAGGGCCGGACCTACCTCTATGCCACACTCAATGCGCCGCGCCGCGCGCCACCTCCGTGGACGAACGTCGCGGAGTTCCGCGCCGCGTACGCCGAGTTCTCGGGCGCCACGGCCCGCGCCGCGCTGGCCGCTGTCGAGCGACTGGAGGCCCTGCTGCACAACGACATCGAGGACTGCCCCGCGCCGCGATGGTGGAGCCCCGGCGTCGTGCTCCTCGGGGACGCGGCCCATGCGGTGACGCCCAACCTGGGCCAGGGGGCGGGGCTCGCCATCGAGGACGCCGCGGCGCTCGCCCAGCTCCTGACGACGATGGGCCCCACGGATTCGGCGCTGGCCCGCTATGAGAGCCTGCGGCGCCCGCGCGCGGAGCGGATCCTCGACCGCTCGTGGTCGATAGGGCGGATCGCGCAGTGGGAGAACCGGTTCGCGCGGGGACTCCGGGACGCCCTGCTGAGTTGGACGCCAGCGTCCGTGACGCGCGCGCAACTCGAGAAGGTGGTCCGCGACATGCCCGGCGTTCCCATCGGCTGATCCGCGGTGACGCCCTGTCGAGGCGGATCCGACGGATGGACCCTACAGGTCGGCCCGAGGCCGCCGCGAGTCAGAGTCCCTGGGAGCGGGCTCCCCGACCGAGCGTTGATACACCGAATTGAAACCACCCGGCCGTTTGCCGTTGGAGCCCGGCGACTGCGGCGGAACGCACGTGCGTCCGCAAGGGACGCATTCACCGAGACGCGGAGTGAGCATCTCCGCGCCGCTCCCTCGCAGCGGCCTCGGATCCGCGAGTGGCCCTGCGATTGCTAATCCGGCCGCGTGATGATCGTCATCAGCCCGCTCGCGTCTCGACACGACCCCAGACGTCCACTCGAACCCATCCGACGACAGCGTCACATCCCCCGCAGGACAGGTCGCGAGCAGGTTGATGCCGACATTCCCCTGGAGTGACTCCAGGGGCTCGCCGCAGGCAACAGCACCGCATTCCCTCTCCGATTGATGTCTCGGCTGACGTCAAGCCCAGGCACCTCCGCGTGACGCGTCTCACCAGCGTCGTCACGCGCGGGCGCTTGGGCAGAAACGCCGGCACTCCGTCGTCACCCCCATCCCAGAAGGGACCGTCCGTGCCCACTTCGACACCTCCGCCGAATCCCACCCCGACCGGCATCATCAGCATCCCCGTCTCCGAGCCACTCGACGTCGACGGAGACAACGGCGAGTTCCGGCTCGTCCAGACCGGCTCCTCCATGGTCCTCGTTGGCGTCAACGACGACGACATGATTCAGGGCTACTTCAGCGACTCGACCGCCGCATACCTCAGCCGCCCCAAGGGCAATCCGAAGCGATTGGACCCCTGGACGGGGTTCACCATCGAGAAAGACTCGACGGAGTCCACGCTCAACTTCGAGACCTCGAAGCGCATTGGCGTGGTCGCGCGAGGAGGCCTGGTCTACGTCTTCTGGATTGACAGCGCGAACAACGGCCTGTGCGCGGCCCGGGTCGCCGCAGGCGCCACGCGCACCACGACGGACTGGTGCCAGATCAGCCTGCCCGCCTCGACGCCAGGAGGCAGCCCGACCCCCGTGGCGATCTCCGCAAAGGGAGTGTCGGCCTGCGCGGGCAAGGGGGATACCGAGATCCTCCTCAACTACGCCGCATGGGACTCCAGCAGCAACTCAGCGGTGATCTACCACCTGGTCATGGATACGATCGGGTACAACTCGCTCACCAATGACTGGGTTTGCCAGATTCCTCGCTGGTCCGTGAAGGCGCCCATCACCAATCCGAGCCAGTCCTCGTCGAACATCTCGCATCTCGATGTCCGCACCATTCTCGTCTCGCAGCCGGCGGACACCGCCACCAACCCTCCCATCAACTTCCTCATCGCGGCGTTGTGGGATGACGCGCACAGCACCACGACGACCTTCTCCTGGACGTTGGACGCCGCATGCCATGCCAGCGCCCCCTCCGCGCCAGCGCCCATGCTCCTTCCCTGGCCCAGTGTGGGCAAGAGCCGCAAGGCCCTGGGCACGAGCCTGGCCGTGGACCCCGCGGGAAGACTCGTCGCCCTGTTCGCGGACAACAATCATAGCAATGCGATCTCGCTCGCTGTGATTCAAGACATCCGGCCCCTGCGGCAGCTCAGCCCATCCGTCGCCGCGCCCACCTGGAAGGAGTATGGGAAGGTCTTCGCGAGCGCGGAAGAGGACACGACGGGGCCCCTGTCGATGACCTTCTCGGTGGGAATCAACCCGCAGTCGACGGGGCAGGATACGACCACCTTGCCCATCATCCTGGGGATGGCCTGGGTCCGTAACTCGAGTTCCATGGGCTCGCCCGTTCAGATGTCCTCGCTGAAGTATGGCGATTTCATCCTGCAGACCGCCCTCCATCCGCCGAAGCAACAGAACTCGGGCAGTCGGCTGCTCACCGCGGTCTGCGATCCATTCCCCATGCCGCTCCCCGCGCAGGAGGTCTGGGGCAATGCCAGCCCCGATGGCATGGCTGACTGGAACATGTTCGATTATGAGATGAACACGACCCAGGAGGACGTGGTCCTCAACGAGATCAACTTCTCCGGGAGCGTCGGCGTCCAGTTCTCCGTGGAGGCCAAGGCGGGGGCACTTGGGGTCCAGAAGGGCGGGAGAGGCGGAGGCTCGGTGAAAGTCGGGGCTTCCGGGCGCTTCGCCTGGCAGGACAGCAAGTACACGGCCCAGAGCATCAAGGTGCAGACGAAGGCCTACCGTCATCCCTACTTCCCCCTCGATGACGGGTCTCCCTACCTGGTCCGCCCCTACGGGTGCTACTTCGGGCGGTCCCTCTTCTGGTTGCGCTCCCAATACGGGACCGCGGCGAACCTCGCCTTCAACCAGGACACCCCGTTCACTCCGGCGCCGTTGATCGTGGCCCACTGGCCTGTCGCCTCGAAGGACTCCGATGAGACCGCGGCGGGCGACTTCTTCAGCTACGCCTGCACCCCCGGCGTGGTGGACTCCTATACCGAGGCGGCCATCAACGCCCGGATGTACAACCTGTATACCGAGTGCGTGAACCGGATGTTGACCGCCGGCAAGACGCAGGCGCAGATCAAGCAGATCTTCACGGCCCCGGACGGCACCGACCTCAGCACGTTCTACACCGGCAAGAACTACGTCGCGGCCGTCATCGCGAAGTACGGCACGGAGACCAGTCTCGATGGCCAGAAGTACCTCAAGTTCGCCATGAGCGGCAGCTCGGTCTGCGACGGCCAGTACCGGGTGTCGAACAGCGAGACGTCCGGCTTCGGCGTCCACCTGGAGATCAGCGCCTATGCAGGCTTCGTCCAAACCGCCGAGGGCCAGGCCATGGGCATCGGAGTCTCGGGCGAAAGCTACATCGGGGGAACGCTGGACTTCTCGTTCTCCTACAAGAACGACTCGACGACCACCAACTCGCAGGGCGTGGGGGTCTACACCTATCTGAATACGCTGGCACCGACCCAATCCATGTCGGCGCGGCTGTACATCCTCAAGGAAGCGTATCTGTGGGCGCTGGAGTTGCAATACTTCCCGACCATCGCGCGGGACTGGTACATCCAAGCCCTTCGCAACGCGAAGACCAGCGGGGAGATCTCCTCTCCCACGGATGAGCCGAACCTGGACATGCTCGCTGGCACCACGTCCGCGGACAACGTCCTGCTCTACGACGAGTCGCTGCCCACGCGCTTCCTGTTCGTCGTCACGACCTGGGACCAGGGACCGCAGCAATACACGCCCATCAATGTGCCCAAGGACCTTCCGGGTGGATACGACATCACCACCTTCAATTCTGGCATTGGGGACGGCACGACGTTCAATCTGCCGGGGCCCTGCGACGTCGCCTATGGCGCGAATGGCTGCTTCCGCTTCATCCCTGGGGTGACGGGCGCCATCACGTTCAACCAGGCCACGTTCGGAAACCCGGGCTCGGGGACCACGAACAAAGGCTACTACCGGCAAGTCGGCTATCCCAATCGCAAGGCATACAATGTCTCGCAGGACTTCACCCATGTCTGCGACGAAGGCCACTCGTATGATGTGGGCACTGAGCCCGTGACGGTGGCCTTCGGAATCGGCCAGAACTGGAACGTCGTGGGAGGGAAGACAGGGAACGTCACCGCCTCGGACGCTGTGTTTGGAGATCCGGCCGTGGGGAGCACCAAGGAGCTTCGGGTCCTGAACAAGTAGCCGCCACGTGGCCCCGGTGACGGCCTCGACACCGGGTTTGCCATGGCAAAGCCAGCCATCTGTCTCGGGTGACTCCTGACGAGCCTGGGTGCTCACCCGAGGCGATGGCGCATCACCACCGTCGCCGCACGGTCGCCTTGGTGCCGGCCACCAGGCTCGCGGCGGGCACGTCGTCGGTGACGACCGCGCCGGCCGCCACCACGGCGTCGCGCCCGATCTTGACGCCGGGCAAGAGGGTCGCGCCCGCGCCAATCCACGCGTTCTCCGCGACCTCGATGGGTGCGCCCGTGAGGTACAACCGCCGGTCCCCTGGGTCCACGGGGTGGCTGACGGTGATGAAGGTGACCTTCGGGCCAATCATCACGCCCTCGCCCAGTCGGATGCCGGCGTAGTCGAGGAACGTGCAGCCCTGATTGATGAACACCCGCTCGGCGAGCTCCAGATTCAGGCCGTGGTCCGTGTAGAACGGCGGATAGATGGTGACGCGCTTCGGGAGCGGGCGGCCCAGGATCTTCTCGAACAGCTCGGCCTTGCCCGCCTCGTCTTCGAACGGCAGGACGTTGAGGCGCGACGTCAGCTCGGTGGCCCGCAGCACCCGCTCGCTCATCGCTTTGAACTCGGGGCTGAAGGCCCGCTCCCCTCTCGCGAGGGACTCGGGGCTGTGGATGCGCATGAGGCGGTCGATGGGCATGCCGCGAGCTTCTCCATCGCCCGCAGCCACGTCCAGCGCAGAAAACGGGCTCGCGCCACGACGTGCGCCGAGGAGCAACGGCCCGCGCCTGCGTTATTCAGCGACTTCGTACATGCCGGGTGTTACGACTCGGCCGCCCTTCCATCATGCGCGGCCCGCGCGGGAGAACCGGATGAGCCTGACGGTGATTTGCGAGTTCAAAGCCCGGACCAGCAGCGAGGCAGAGTTCGTGCGGGTAGCCCGGGCCTTGGCCGCCGCCGTCACGACCGAGCCAGGGACGCTGCGCTACCAGTGGTTCGTCACGCAGAAGCCGGGCCACTATTCGATCATCGAGGAGTACGTCGACGCGGACGCGGCCGAAACACACAACAATCATGTCGCGCCCCTGCTCGGTGAGCTGTTCGCGGCGGCGGAGCTGGTGTCGATCACCTTCTTCGGGGCGCTCAACGCCTACATTCGCGAGTGGGCGACCGGCCGCGAGGGCGTCGCGGTCAACATGCCCTTGTGATGTCGCGCGGCGCGCACCCGCCGCTTGGCGCAACCTGCTCCCTCTTGGGGGAGGCAAGCGAACCCGTTGGCTGCATCCTGGAGCCCCTTGGCTGCACGGGGCCAGGCGCGGCTCCAGTTCGCGGCTAGAATCCGCGGGCCGTGGAATCCACTTCTCCCACCGTGCGCTCCGTCTCGCTGCCCTCCGTCGCGAACCTCCGGTCGGAGTCCGGAACATCGGCGTCGTCCGCGCTGCGTACCCACCTGCGCCGCCTGCCGATGATGATGCTCATCTTCGCGGTGCCCGGCCTCATCTCCTCGACGCATGCCTGGGCCTTCGCGCAGAGCAAGGACCCCAGCTACACGTTCGCGCGCGCCCTGTTGATGCAGGTGCCGCCCTGGCAGTTCTGGGCGTTCGCCACACCGTTGATCCTCACGCTCGGGCGGCGCTTCCAGTTGGAGCGCGACGTCTGGCCTCGGAGCCTCGCGGTCCACCTGAGCGCCCTCTTGTCGCTCTTGGTCCCCTACGTCTCGCTCGTCTACTGCGCCTCTCGCTCCGCGGGCGAGAAGTGGTACCTCGAGAACCCCCTGAGCCAGCTCCTGCCGCTGATGATGGCCAAGTATTGCATCATCAGCTTGCTCATCTACGGCGGCATCCTCTCCGTCGGGTACGCCGTCGAGTACCACCGCCGTTACCGGGAAGGCGAGCTGGCCCAGGCCCAGTTGGAGACGCGCCTGGTCCACGCCCAGCTCGACACCCTGCGCGCGCAGCTCCATCCGCACTTCCTCTTCAACACGCTCAACGCCATCTCCGTCCTCGTGCGCAAGCAGGACACCGCGGGCTCCATCCGCATGCTCACCGGCGTCAGCGAGCTGCTGCGCATGGCCCTCAACACGACAGGGCGCCAGCACGTCCCCTTCCATGAGGACCTCGACTTCCTGGAGCGCTACCTCGACATCGAGCAGACCCGCTTCCAGGACCGACTCCAGGTGGTCCGTGCCATCGAGCCGGTGACGCTCGGCGCGCTCGTGCCCAGCCTCATCCTCCAACCCCTGGTGGAGAACGCCATCAAGCATGGGCTCGCGCCGCGCTCCGGGCCCGGCCGCGTGGAGCTGCGTGCGTCGCGCGAGGGCACATGGCTCGTCCTGGAGGTCCTCGATGATGGCCCCGGGCTGGCGCCCGGCTGGGAGCACAAAGAAGGCTGCATCGGCGTCGCCAACGTGCGAGCCCGGCTGCTCCAACTCCACGGGGAGCGCCACACCCTCACGATGGAGAATCGCGTCGAGGGTGGAGTACGGGCCCGCCTGGAGCTGCCCTTCCTGGTCGCTTCGCCCAAGGCGCGCGGCACATGAACGTGGCCGCCGCCATTCGGACGCTCGTGGTGGACGACGAGCCGCTGGCTCGCGAGGGCTTGCGCCTGTTGCTCGCCACGGATCCGGACGTCACGGTGGTGGGCGAGGCGGGCCATGGACAGGAGGCCGTGCGCCTCATCCGCGAGCAACGGCCGGACCTCGTCCTGCTGGACGTGCAGATGCCGGAGTTCAACGGCTTCGAGGTGCTGGCCCGGCTCGACCCGGGTGAGGTTCCGGCCGTCATCTTCGTCACCGCGTATGACCGCTATGCGCTGCGCGCCTTCGACATCCACGCGCTCGACTACCTCCTCAAGCCCTTTCGCGACGATCGCTTCCACGACGCCGTCGGTCGCGCCAAGGCCCAGATTCGCCTCGCGCGGATGTCCGACCTCAGCCAGCGGCTGATGTCCGTGCTCTCCACCTATGGCGAGCGCGAGAACACGTCCGTTCCGGCCCCGCCTCCCGCCCCCACCGAGCCCTGGGTGCGGCGCCTCGCCATCCGCGACACGGGGCGCGTGGTGTTCCTCGACGTGGATGAAATCGAGTACATCGAGGCCGCCGACTACTACGTGCAGATTCACGCGGGCGGGAAGGCGTACCTCCACCGCGAGACGATGCAGAGCCTGGAGGCGCGCCTGGATCCGGAGCGCTTCATGCGCATCCACCGGTCGGCCATCGTCAACTCGCGGCGCATCCGCGAGCTGCGCAGCGAGGGACGCAGGGACCTCGTGGTGGTGCTCACGGGTGGCGCGGAGCTGCGCGTGGCGCGCAGTCACCGAGAGAAGTTCCAGAACCTGCGCTGAGCCGCGCGGGCCGGGCCACGTCACCTATCGTGAACGGAGGTTCCCGATGGGGCGGGGAGACACTTCTTCCTGAGTCCCTGGGCCTCCGTGCGGCCCATGCGTCGCGATCATCGCGGCCCAGGTGCGCGGAGCCATTGGCCCATTCGCCGCACGCGGGTGCCGGTTCACCGCGCGCCCCGCCTCACTGGCTGAACACTCCGCCCACGTGACGCCCACGAAGGCACTGTCCCTCCCGTCTCAGCCGAACACGGAGGCCGCCATGCCGCGCATGTCACCCGTCTCCTCCGTGGCGACCTTCCTCTCTCCACGTCTGGCGCATGGCCACTCCTACCGTCCTTCTCCTCGCCCTCGTCGCCGCGTCGACGCCATCCGAGCCCTCCCCTTCCGCGCATCCACCGGACTTCGCCCAGCCCCGGGTGGAGGACGCGATGCTCGCGCCCGTGCCCCCAGCGGCCCGCTCGGTGACGACGTGGGGCGAGGCGCTGGCACTCCTTCGCGAGCGCTCCACGGACCTCCGGAGCACGGAGGCCGAGGTCGAGCGTGCCAGTGGCCGATGGCGACAAGCCCTGTCTGTCTTGCTGCCCAACGCGCGTGTCCAAGCCAGCGTGGCCACGGACGTGCTCCACCCAGACACGCCCGTGGGCGCCAACACTGGCACGAGCACGCGAGCCCCCTCGTCGCCACTGGGCACCGTCACCGCGACGTTGACGCAAACCGTGGTGGATGTGGGGGCGTGGCGCGGGCTGTCCGCGGCGCGGGCCGCGGAGGTGGGCGCGACCGCGAGCCTCCACGACGCTCAACGTCGCCTCACGTTGGGACTGGCGCAGGCCTTGGTGGCCACGGTGGCCGCCGAGCGCGCCGCGGAGATCAACCGCGTGGGCCTTCAACAGGCCCTGGAGCGCGAGGCCCTCACGCGACGCATCGTCGAGCTTGGCACGGGCAACTCCCTGGACGAGGTGCGAGTGAGCCAGGACGTCGCGGTCGCGCGCGGCACGCTCATCTCGGGTGACGAGCAGCTGCGTCGGGCGCGCGAGGCGCTGGGGCTCACGTTGGGCCTCGACCATGCCGTGGGCGTCGCCCCGACCTTCAATCTCCAGGGACTGGTGGAGCAGACACGGCAGGAGTGCGCACCGCTGGCGCAGTTGGACGCGAGGCCGGACCTCGTGGCGGCGCGGGCCCAGGTGGAGTCCGCGCGCGACAGCCGGCGTCAGGCATCCGCGGGGTATCTGCCCACGCTCGGAATCACCAGCACCCTCTACGGACTCACCACCGACCCCGGCTTCGGCCGGTTCTCCACCTGGAACGTCGCCGCCGTGTTGGCGGTGCCGCTTTGGGAGGGAGGAGCAAGAGGCGGGCTGATGCGCGAGCGGACGGGCGTGGTGACGCAGGCGGAGATGGCGCTGGAGCGAGCCCGTCGCGACGCCTCGCTGGAGGTGACGCAGGCCCGTCGCGCGGTGGACGTCGCCGAGGCGCTGAGCCAGACGGCGGCGGAATCCCGAGACCTCGCGAGCCGGACCGATGCGCTGACTCGCCGCTCCTTTGAGATGGGCCGTGGCGGGAGTCTCGACCTGGTTCAGAGCGGCGCGGCCCTGCGACAGGCGGAACTGAATCTGGTGCTGCGTGATTTCGAGCGAGTCCAGGCACGCCTGGCCGCATTCCTGACGGAGGCTCGGTGCGATTGGTGATGTGGATGAATTCCCGTGAGGCGCGGATGAAGTCGATATGGATTGGGGTGGTGGGTGTCGCATTGGCTGGCTGCTCAGGGACAACGGCCCCTCCAGCCAAGGCCCCGCCGCGCGAAGTCGAGGTGGTCTCCATCGCCCCGCTGCCCGTGCGGGATACGGGCGAGTACCTGGGCTCGCTGATATCGAGGCAGAGCGTCACGGTGCTGCCACAGGTGGCGGGGTACGTTCGCCGCATCCACGTGCGCCCTGGCGAGAAGGTGGCTGAAGGCGCGGTGCTGGTGGAGGTCGACGCGCGCGAAGAGGTGGCCACGCTCGAGAGCGCGCAAGCCCAGCTCAGCGCCTCGAAAGTGAACCTGGAGCTGACCCGCCGCACGCTCGCTCGAAGCGAGGCGCTCCACGCGGAGGGGCTCGCGAGCAAGCAGGAGTTGGAGAGCGCCAAGGCCCAGGTGGAGGCCGCTGAAGCGGCCGCGCGGGCCTCCGCCGCACAGGTGGCGCAGCGGCAGGTGCAGCTCCAGCTCCATGCGGTGCGCGCGCCCTTTGCGGGCACCATGGGGGACGTGCTGGTGCGCGTGGGTGACTTCGTCAGCGCCTCGACACCGCTGACCAGCGTGGCCCAGGCGGACCTCCTGGAGGTGAGCGTCGCCATTCCGTCCCATCGCGCCCGCGCGATGAAGCCAGACACCACCCTGGAAGTGCTCGACGCTCGGGGTCAGGTGCTGCTCACCAGCACGGTGTTCTTCATCGCGCCCCAGGCGGACCCTCGCACGCAGTTGGTCGAGGTGAAGGCTGCCTTTGGAAACACCCTGGGCCTGCGCCCCGGAGAGCTGGTGCGCGCTCGCATCGTCTATTCCGTCCGCAAGGCCTTGCTGGTCCCAGCGCTCGCGGTGGTCCGTCAGAGCGGCCAGCCCTTCGCGCTGGTGATCCGAGAGAACGGAGACAAGACAGTGGTGGCGCGCCGCCCCATCACCCTCGGGCCCCTGGGAGACCAGTCCTATGTCGTGGAGGGAGGACTCGACGCGGGGGACCTCGTGGCCGTCTCGTCGCTGCACGCCCTGCGCGACGGGATGGACGTGACGCTGAAGACCTCACCGTCCGCGCCTCGCGCCGAGGCGACGCGGATGGCCCCTCCTGAAGACAGCGCCCTGACCGGAAGCCGGCACTGAAGCCTGGGAGCTCGAACGCGCCATGTTCATCGATTTCTTCATCCGCCGACCTGTCTTCGCCAGCGTCTGTTCCATCGTGCTCACGCTAGGAGGAGCCATTGCTCTCACCACGCTCCCCATCGCCCAATACCCAGACCTGGCCCCACCGCAGGTGACGGTCATCGCAAACT
The DNA here is from genome assembly GCF_019039035.1 of Citreicoccus inhibens. Lineage (GTDB taxonomy): Bacteria > Myxococcota > Myxococcia > Myxococcales > Myxococcaceae > Citreicoccus > Citreicoccus inhibens. The sequence continues at coordinate 150,541 of NZ_JAHNZT010000015.1, forward strand.
ATGTGGGCGCCAGCGCGGAGGTCGTGGAGAGCGCCGTCACGGTTCCGTTGGAGCAGGAGCTCAACGGAGTGGAGGGCATGCGCTCCATTGCGTCAAGCAGCGGCAATGACGGCAGCAGCCAGATCACCCTCACCTTCGAGCCCACACGGGACATCGAGGTGGCCACCATCGACGTGCAGAACCGCGTCAGCCGAGCCGCAGCGCGCCTGCCTTCCCAGGTGAACCAGACAGGCGTGGTCGTCAGCAAGGCGTCCAACCAGGTTCTCTTGTCCGTGGCGATCTTCAGTCCGGACGACCGCTACGACACCAAGTTCCTCAGCAACTACGCGGACGTGAACCTGAAGGACGCCATCAAGCGTGTGCGTGGCGTGGGCGACGTGCGCATCTTCGGCGAGCGCAAGTTCTCCATGCGGTTGTGGTTGGACCCCACGGAGCTGGCTCGGCGCAAGCTCACCCCTCAGGACGTGACGCGTGCCTTGCAGGAACAGAACCTCCAAGTGGCAGCGGGACAGGTGGGGCAACCTCCGTCCGCGAACGAGCAGCCCTATCAGCTCGCGGTGCGCGCCCGGGGCCGACTGGTGGAGCCCGCCGAGTTCGGCGACATCGTCCTCATGCGCCAGCCTGACGGCCAGAGCGTGCGCGTGAAGGACGTGGCGCGCGTGGAGATGGGCGCGGAGAACTACAGCACGCTGCTGCGCTTCAGTGGAAAGCAGGCGGTGGGCATGGCCGTCCTCCAGTTGCCCACGGCCAATGCCCTGGACGTGCGTGACTCCGTCTTCGCGGAGTTGGAGCGGCTGTCCAAGCAGTTCCCTCCGGGCCTGCAGCTCCAGACGGGCACCGACACCACGCTGGCCGTGCGCGCCACCGTCCATGAGGTGCTGCAGACGCTGGTGGAGGCCATCCTCCTCGTCATCCTCGTCATCTTCCTGTTCCTGCATGGGTGGCGCAGCGTCCTCATCACCGCGCTCACCCTCCCCGTCTCCTTGGTGGGCACCTTCGTCTTCGTGCGGTGGATGGGATTCTCCATCAACACGCTCACGCTCTTCGGACTGACGCTGGCCACAGGACTCGTGGTGGATGACGCCATCGTGGTCATCGAGAACATCGAGCGCATCATGGTGGAACGGAAGCTGCCCGCGGACCGCGCCGCTCGCGAGGGCATTCACGAAGTGGCGGGGGCGATTCTCGCCATCTCCATCGTGCTGGTCGCGGTGTTCGTCCCGGTGGCGCTCTTCCCAGGTACCACCGGCGCCATCTATCGCCAGTTCGCGCTGACCATCGCCGCGTCCGTGGCGATCTCCACCTTCTGTGCCTTCACCCTGACTCCCGCCCTGAGCGCGCGGATGCTCGCGCACTCGTCGGGCGAGAAGTGGGCGTTCTTCCGCCAGGTGGACCGGGTGCTCGATGGGATGCGGGCCGCCTACGGCCGCAGCCTGCGCTGGCTGCTCAAGCGCCCGGTCATCGTCCTGGTGGCCTTCCTCCTGTGCATCGGCGCCATGGTCGCGCTCATCCGAGCCACGCCGCTAGGATTCATCCCCGATGAGGACCAGGGCTACCTGCTCGTGTCCGTGTTGGGTCCGGAGGGGACGTCGCTGACCCAGACAGAGAAGGTGATGGAGCAGGTAGAGGCGGTGCTCAAGGCACAGCCCGAGGTGCGTGCCATCTTCGCCAACGGCGGCTTCTCGGCCTTCGGCACGGGCTCCAACATGGCCAACATCTTCGTTTCGTTGAAGCCCTGGCCGGAGAGACCACGAGCAGACCAGTCCGTGGCCGCGCTCGTGGAGCGACTGCGGGCACCGCTCGGTCGCATCGGTGGCGCGCGCGTCATCCCCTTGCAGCCTCCGGCAATCCGGGGGGTGGGCGGCGTTGGTGGATTCCAGTTCGTCGTCACGGACACCACGGGCACCTACTCGTTGGATGCGCTGGCCTCCTCGGTCCAGGACCTGATGGCGAAGGGGAGTGAGGAGCCACGGCTCCGCGGCGTCTTCTCCGGCTTCAACGCGGACACGCCGCTGCTGGACGTGGAGGTGGATCGCCAGAAGGCCAAGGCGCTCGGCGTCCCCATCGAGCAGATCTTCAGCACGATGCAGGTCTACCTGGGCAGTCAGTACGTCAATGACTTCAACTACGCGAGCCGCGCCTACCGCGTCTATGTGCAGGCCGAGCAGCAGTTCCGAGACAGCGCGACAGACATCAGCGCCTTCTATGTGCGCAGCGACAGCGGAGACATGATTCCACTGGAGTCGCTAGTGAAGGTGGTGCCCACGGTCTCCGCGCAGGTCATCCGCCACCACAATCTCTTTCGCTCGGCGGACCTGAGCGGCCAGCCGGCACCGGGCGTGTCCTCGGAGCAGGCCATGGAGGCGATGGAGTCCCTCGCCGCGCGCACCCTTCCGCAGGGAATGGTCGGCGAGTGGACGGGCGTCAGCCAGGAGCAACGGCAGAGCGGCGCGGAGACGCAGGTCATGTTTGGACTGGGCCTGCTGTTCGTGTTCCTGGTCCTCGCGGCGCAGTACGAGAGCTTCAGCCTGCCGCTCGTCATCATCCTCTCCGTGCCCCTGGCCATCCTGGGCGCGCTGGGGCTCCAACTGCTGCGCGGGTTCGCCAATGACGTGTTCTGCCAGTTGGGGCTCGTCATGTTGGTGGGACTGGCGAGCAAGAACGCCATCCTCATCGTCGAGTTCGCGGAGCAGCTGCGCGGGCGCGGCAAGAGCACCGTGGACGCCGTGGTGGAGGCCGCCGAGGTGCGGCTGCGCCCCATCCTCATGACGTCGATTGCCTTCCTCCTGGGCGTGGTGCCGCTGATGACCGCGCAGGGTGCGGGCGCCGCCTCGCGCAACTCGTTGGGGACGGCGGTGTTTGGCGGGATGCTCGTGTCCACCGGGGTGAACTTCGTCTTCATCCCGGGCCTGTACGTGCTGATGCAGAAGCTGCGCGACCTGGCGAGCCGCCTCGTCCGCGGACAACAGGGCATGCGCCATCCCGTGGAGGGGGAGGCCTGAGGCTGGGGCAGTGCCTCTCCGGACAGTGTCTGCCCAAGGCACGCTCGGAGAGGCGCCCCCATCACGGGCTGCGCGCTCTCCGCGTCAGCGCCCGAGCCCCTCGACGGCTCGGGCGCTGCTGCGTCCTGCACGCTACCGGCTCAGGGATACCTGCTGATTGAGCCGGCCCATCTTGTGTGGGTTCCGCATGGCGTAGATCCGGGAGATCCGTCCGCGCTCGACGACGACGCTGATGGCGGTGTCAAATTCGCCAGCGACGTCGACCCGCAGCGCGGGCGCACCGTTGATCCATACCGTCGAGACCTGGGCGTCCACGGCGACCTTGGAGAAGCGAGAGAGCGCTCCGGCCACCCGGGCGCCACCGACGAGCGGACGCAGGACCGCCGCCACCACGCCGCCGCCATCGGCGACCAGCACCACGTCCGGGGCGAGAACATCGAGCAGGCTCTGCAAGTCGCCCGAATGGACCGCGGCCTGGAACCGCTGAAGGACGACCTCTTGCTCCGCGCGGTCCACCTGCATCCGCGGTCGCCGCGCGGCCACGTGCTCTCGCGCGCGGTGGGCGATCTGCCGGATGGCCGCGGGGGTCTTGTCGAGCATCGGGGCGATCTCGTCGTATGGCAGGTCAAAGACCTCCCGAAGCACGAACACCACCCTTTCGGCCGGAGTGAGCGTCTCCAACACGGTGAGCATCGCAATCGAGACGCTCTCCGCGAGTTCGACGTCCTCGGAGACATCGGGGCTGGTCAGCAACGGCTCGGGGAGCCACTCGCCGACGTAGTCCTCCTTGCGCCTCGCCAGTGTGCGCAGTCGGTTGAGAGCCTGCCGGGTGACGATTCGAACCAGATAGACGCGCGGGTCGCGCACCTCGGCCCGGCCCGCATCCCCGATGTCTGCCCATCGCAGCCATGCCTCCTGCACGACGTCCTCTGCATCGGCCGCGGAGCCGAGCATCTCGTACGCGACCGTGAAGAGCAGGCTGCGATGGGAGGAGAAGTGAGCCTCCGCGCTCGGTGGAACCTGGGCCTCCTCAGGCGAGGAGGCCGAGACGGGTGCGTCGCCGGGAGGCGCTACCCCAGGCGACGGCGGGCGCCCAGAGGCCGTCATGACGCGGACACAACTCCCAACTGTGCGCTCGGCAGGCCCTTGGGCTTCAGGCCGCAGGCCGCGGAGAAGCCCTCGGCCTCGATGCCCAGCGCCGTGTTGGTGCGGGTCGTCATCTGGGCGAAGCCGATGATGGAGGTGAGCTCGATGAGCGCGGAGTCACCGAGCTGCGCGCGCAGGCTCGCGACCATCTCATCGGTCACTCGTGGAGGGGTCTGGCTCATCGCCTCGGCATACTCCAAGACCTCCTGCTCCAGGAGGTTGAACGCGTTGGACTGCCGCCACTGCGGGACTTGCTGCGCCTTGTCCAAGTCCAGCCCCTTGTTGCGGGCCATGAAGTAGTTGAGGTCCAAGCAGAACGAGCAGCCCACCAACGAGGCCACCGCAATGTGCGCATAAGACTTCAGGCTCTCATCGCATGCGCGCCACTGATGGAGCTTCTGCGAGAACCCCATCTGGGCCTTGAGCACTGGCAGGTTGTGCCACAGCACACCGAAAGCCTTGGGGACCAGGCCGAACATCCGCTGGGCGAACATCTTCACGATGGCGCCGTAAAGGCCGGTGATCTGCTTCGGGGGAATCCTGTTCGAGGACATGTCACGTCTCCGGGTGTCAGCGTCGGATTGCTTCGACCTGAAGACACCGGGCGCGCCAACGTTGTGACACCCCATTTCGAAGCGCATTTTCCGGCCAGCCCGCTCACAGGAACGGGCACTCCGGGTCGCGGATGGCCATGAGCCGAACGGTCCACTCCGAGTGCCCCGAGGGTTCCTGGCCGGTCCCCAGTTCCAGCGTGTACCCCGGGCGCGTCCACGACAGGGCGAACTGCCGGGGGTCCTGGCCCTCCACTTCATCGGAACCCAAGTGAGGATCGACGCGCCCTGGGCCATAGCGGCGACGCAGCGTCTCCGCGAGGGAGTCGACGAGGGCTCGCCGCTCCTCCTCCAACCGCTTCGCGCAGTCCGCGAACGCGTCCCACTCCGTGGGGCACGTCGCCGCCGGATTGTCGATGTGCTCGACGACGAGCACGCCCGTGGGCAATCCACCCCGCCGCATCAGGCGCACGCGGGCACTTCCGAAGGGCATCAGCCGAGCGCCGCCCCACCGCAGAACGCCGACCGTGTGGGCCGCTTGGGAATCAAAGTCGCGATTGTAGATAGTGGCTTCGGGGAGGCGGGCCCGCAGCGAGGCTTCCGTGGAGTCCCACGTCACGGGGCCAAAGAGTTCAGGAAGTGGCGCGTCAGCCCCACTCGAGTCAGACAGGGGCGGTGCACTTCGGCACGCGGACAAAAATGTGAGGTGAAGAGCCACACCGCAATGAGCCACTGCGTTCGCATGAAGGAGCCTCACTCGAAGAACCGCCGCCACCGTGACACACGGCGGCAGCGGCATCGCAGCCCAGTGCAGGTGCGATGCCGTGTCCGAGGGGCCAGCGAGGAATGCGCGGCCACCATCCAAGGCACGACCTGGTGCGGCGGCATTGGAGCCCTGAGGAACACGAGGCCCGCGGTGTGCCGCCCGATGAGATTGCGCGAAGCGACTTCCTGCCTTACGGTCGCCGGGAACATCCCGCGCGTTCGCGGTCGGTCTCGCCAGCCGGTCCCAATTCGGCGTTGGAATTGCCCCTGCAGTCCCAGATGGTGTGGTCCTCGCGCGAGAGCATGGCCGCGCAGCTCGTTTCTCTGATCAAGAGTTCATCCCCAGAGTCCACTGACTCCCGGGTGAAGGTTCGCTACCTCTCCTTGCTCGACGTCTTCGGGAGCGCTGAGCAGCTTCCGATCCTACGCGAGCTGATCTTCGACCCTCTCGAGTCCTATCACGTCCGTGTCAATGCTCTACGTGTGGCCAAAAGGTTCGGCCTCGCTCTCCCAAGCCACGAGTTCATCCAGTTGGGTCAGCAGACTACCCATCAGGATGCGTCGGAATTGAGCTTGAGCATGCTTTTCGACTTCGCGAAGCTCGAGTCCTTCGACGACCTCATGAAGGAGGCGCTGCTGCGACTGTCTCCCGAAGAGAGGAGCAGGCTGCTCGGATTTCCTTTCGATGTTCCGCAGCCCCTTGAGATGGAGACGTGGCTGTTCGAGCACTGGCACCAGTTCGACCGACATCTGATGGAGGCGCCGGATGCAGGCGACTCCGAGGACGTGACGATCAACACCCGTGTCGCACTCGTCCACTGGGGCCGCCCCGAAGCGTGGCAACTGCTCCGTGAATGGAGCAAGGGGCTGAGCGACGAGAGATTGAGGGCTCTGCTGAAAAGACTCAGTTGGGCAGGTTGCGAAGTGGTGGCGCAACTAGCACGCACTTCGAGTGCCATCCATCACGAGGCCGCAGAGGGGCTCTTGCTCCCTTTCAATGAACTCCTCGCACATTGGGGAGAAGAAGGACTGCTGCATCGTCTTGACCGTGTCGTGCAGGCAGCGCATGTCCCGCACATCGCACCGCGAGGGATAGTCGAGCCCCCGATGTTCTTCTCGCGTGCGGTGGAGCTGCTAGGGGAATGGGAAGTTGCCCGGCACCGTGTGTTGTACCGACATCTCTGTGACTTCGGCATGGCGCTGGACGTGCGACTCATCCTGTACGAACAGCTCCGAAAGCACGAACCGGCCGCCGCTGCACGTTGGGCGCTCGTTGCTTTGCGATACCCCCAGAATATGGAGCTCCTTCGTCGAGTCCTCGCGCACTTCATGGTTCAGCCTCCAACCGCGGAGGACCAACCCGTGCTCCAGGCGGCACTTCGAGCAACGGACCCGTTGGTACAACTTCCTGCGCTCGCCGGGCTGCTCACCTTGGGCGAGAGTGGGCCAGGATGGGTGGATCGACTCCAGACACTGTCAAATGCCGAGATTCATGGCCTTCGCCTCCTGGCCATCGCCGGACTTCTTCGTTCTGGCCAGCGAGAGCGACGGGATGCCTTCTGGCGTCTGTTCATCGATGAATCCGACATGAAAATTCGCAATGCGGCCCTGCGGTGTCTCGCAGGACTGAATGCCGAGGACAAGCGCGCCTTGTGGTTGAACGGATTCGCAAAGGTGCCTGCCACGCCAGGGGGAACACCTCCCAGGTCGAAGAATGGACGCGCGCCCAAGAGTGCGTTCGAAGCGCTCTCCTGGAGCGGAGACGAGAAACACCTTTCCCGCCTGCTGGGGTTGCGACTGAAGGGAGTGATCCGACAGGCCTTCGACGACCACTTCAGGCATCACCTGGCCCGCCAGGAAGGAGAACCCGTTGCGCCTTGGCCCCCTCGAAAGACTTCGGAGCGCTGGTGTGAAACCTGTCTACTTTACGAATAACAAGCGCGCTCCATGTGCGGACGCGCCCAATGAGACTCGTGAGGACAACGCACACGGTTTGCTGGAGCGCCACTGCATCCTCCCACCGAGACGGGCTCGGAGGGCCAGACAGTAGCTATCAGCCTCTTCACTGCGAAGCCAGGTAGCGATCGGGCCTGGGCCCGTCGACCCTGAAATCGAACAAGAAGTACGGCGGAACGCAGGCCCCTGTCCCAGGGGCACTGCCCGGGTATCGGCCGCAACCATAGTCGTCGCGACAGGGTTCATCGACAGAGCAGGCGCGCGAAGCCATGCCCGCCACGAGCCCTCGCTTCCGGACGCACTCTTCAATCGGCTCATCCAGGGGAAAGCACACCTGCTCATAACTGGAGACGAGCATGGACGTGCACACCGAGGACCCCCAGCGTGCACCGGGCCGGGCGCAGGCCACGCTGCAGAATCCGCGCGGGAACCCGTAATGATTGGCGATGCACGGAATGGCGTCAGGGGGCTGCCCCTGACACACCTCGGGCGAATCGGCGACGATCTGGTCGCCGCTCGCTCCCGGGCGTGCCACCACCCGCGCGTTCTCACAGGCGTCACCGGCGGTCCGCATCGTGGGCGCGCAGAACCCGACCTCGTCGTGGTGACTGTCGCGGCACTCGAGCCCGGCCATGCATGTCCAGTCGGCGAAGCTTGGGTCTCCGAGCCCACAATGCGAGCCGTAGATGCCAGCCGAGGAGGCGCGCTCGGGAAACGGCCGCGGCTCCGTGAAGGATGTCCCGGCCGCCACGCTGGCGAGCATCCGGGAGCGCCAGCCGAGCTCCTCGTGCAGGTGCGGCGAGACGCCCACCGCGAGGGCATTGAATGTCTGATTCGGATCGCGCTCCTCGCCGGGGAGGTGGAAGCCCGCCACGGACCGGCTCTGGTGGCAGCCCGTACACGTGAAGCCGTCCAGCCGTCGCAGCAGTCCTCGCGGGGAACGAACCCGCTTCGCGTTGGCATAGGGAAGGCTCGCGAACGCGCCCGAATCCAGCTCCGCCTTGAAGAGAGCGCTGAAGACACGATTGGCGGGCCTGGAGAGTCCTCGAGGGCTCACCGAGATGGCCCGCGTGGCCAAGAACCTGTCCGGGATGACGGCGCGCCCAGAGTCGATGTCCAAGAAGCTCTTCGCGATCCAGTCCGCGAGCGCCTTCTGCTCCATCGGGTTGAGATCCGCCCGAGGCGTGTTGAGCAGCAGCCGCGGCACGAGGCGATCCGACCGAACATCGAAGGACCTGAGGACGTACTCCGCATGATCATCCGCATCGGGGGTTCCCGGCCCGTGCAGGTTCTGGAAGTTCGTCTCGAGGCGACTCATCGGTGGCAGCTGGGTCACCAGCCGCGCCACCGCGGCGATTCTCTCGGAGGCGTTCTCCGGCAGCGCGAGCCACTGCCGGGCAATCGCCTTGCAACTCCCGCCCGGCCCCATGGGCAACGGACGGATGACGTTGATCGTCAATGGGAGGCGGACGACAGGCCGGCCCTGCGGCTGCAAAGAGAGGCGATAGATGAGCCGGAGCTGGCCACACTCCTTGGGCGTCGCAAAGCGCATGTCGAGTCGGTTGACCACGCCCACCAACTGGAAGCTGGCGCCGGGCGCGCGCAGCCACTTCGGATTGAAGACGTAGTTCACACGCTTGGGGTCGAGCGGGAACTGATTGAGGGCGATGCCGTCCCGACTGGACAACTCGGTCATGTCGCGCTCGATGACCGAGACAAAGGACGCATACCGTGGCGACTTGAGGAGGCTCTGTGCGTCCTCACCCGGAGCGCCCAACTGCCGCCCCAAAGACAGCCCCTGCTGCTCCAGCAGGATCAACTCCGCGGGGTCGGTAAGAAGCAGTCCGGGGGGGCGCGCTGGCGAAGGACTCGGCGGCGTGCTGGGCGCTGGCAAGAACTGCGCCGGCGCGGCGAGCACGGGCGAAGGAAGTGCTGATGCGCCGGGCGATGGGGCCATGGAAAGGAGCGGAGGACGGGCTGGGGGTCGCTCCGATGGCTCACTCGAACAGGCGGCACATAGGAGTGCGAGCATGGTTGCGATGACCCGAGCGCTGGAGGGGCGCACTCCGGGAACGCCGCCTTCGGCCCCGGTCATCCCCCACCCACCAGCGCGCTCACTGGCGGAGGTCCGTGGCGCAATGCCAGGAGCCACGGAGCAGTCTAGAAACAGCCGGCCTGCGACCCTCGTCACGACTTCTTCGTTCGGCGCGACCCCGGACACGGCATCTCCTACTCACTGGATGCGTCGGGACGTACCCTCTCGACTGCGATGCGACAGATAGCGTCCCGACATCCGCAATAGAACGACGAAACGTCCCCGACTGCTCGAATGCCTCGCGACATCCTAAACCAACGCTCGTGATTCCCGCACGGCCTCAGACAGTGGACCTGAGGCCATGACGGCGCAGGGATGGACTGACCGAGCGCCGACCGTTGCGGACAGTGAGGTAGGCAGGCACGCGCAATCGGAGTGGTGTAGCCCCCTGAAGAGGCGGACAGGCTCGTTCGGATAGAAAGCGAGTCTGATGATGGAGAGGAAGGCGAAAGAAGAGGCGCCGGAGGCGGGGCGTGGAGAGCCAGGAGGACGGCGACGGCGCTACTCGACAGGAGATGCTGTCGGAGGCAAAGGGGCCCGGCAGCAGCGTGTCTGTGGTGGCATGCAAGCACGGCGTCAATCCCAGCCAGCCGTTCCGCTGGAGGCAGCTGAAGGAGGCCGGGAGCGTGTCGGGGCTGAAGGCCGGCGAGGCCGTGGTGCCCGAGTCCGAGATGCAGACACTCAAGGCACGGGTGCGCGAGCTACAGCGACTGTTGGGCAAGAAGACGTAGGAGGTGGAAGTCTTGCGGGACGCGATTGCCTTGGCGCGCGAAAAACTGCTATCGCCCGCGGCCTTGTCCAAGCTGGAGTGCATGCGGTGAGCGCGGTGACGCGGGTGCTGGGCGTCGCACGCTCCAACTTGATGCGGACGCCAGAGTCTCGGCAGCCCCGAGTGAATGTGTCGAGGAGGATCGAGTCAGCTCACGAAGCGCATGTCTTCAGACAGCTTCCACCGTGCCGCGCGGGCGGAGAGCGCATAGGCCCTTCGAGCCTGTTGCCTGGGAGCGCCATGCACGGCGGAAGTGAACAAGAGCGGTCGTCACGACGGACTGGAGACGTCAAGCGTTCGCGCTTCGAGCTGTCCGAGCACCGCGGGACGCATCACGCGTGGCGCCCACTCCCGCAGCAGCCGGGCCACGAGGGCATCCACTTGGTCCTCCGCCTGGGCGATGGAGTGCTTGAGGCGCTCACCGCCAAACTCGTCGTACTCGATCGCCACGGAGTCCACGTCCGTGATGCCCATGTAACCAAACGCAGTGCGGATGCTCGGCTCCACGTGGTTCATGGCCTCGATTCGCTCGCCGCGCCCATAGCCGAAGTCGCCACGTGAACTCAGGATGACGAGCTTCTTGCGCGCCTCGGTCAGCAGCGGCCAGTAGGGGTCGCCGGCTCGCGAGCGGTCGAACCCGAAGGTGCGTCCCACGCGGACGATGTTGTCGATGTATGCCTTGAACTGCGCGGGCACGTTGAAGTTGTACATGGGCACGCCCGCGACGATGAGGTCCGCGTCGAGCAGCTCATCCACCAGCGCGTCGCTCTCGGCGAGCACATCGGTCATCCACGGTTCCCGCTTCGCGGGAGGGGTGAAGGCCGAATGAATCCAACGCCCCGTCACAGGAGAGGGCGGAGCCTGCCCGACGTCCCGGTAGACGACGGTGTCGCCTGGACGGGCCGCTCGCCAGCCCGCGACGAAGCGGGAGGACAGGCGACGCGTATGCGAACCATGGGGCGTCTGCTCGGACCCGCCTGCGCGGGCGCTCGAATCGAGATGAAGAATCGTGGCCATGGAATGTCTCCAACGGTGGTTTCGGTTGAGGCCCGCTCATCCATCGAGCGGACCGGACACCCGGGGAAATAGGAGCTGGCCACATTGCTGACAAACGCGTATTCCTCAGGCAATGGCTGAACTACATTCATCCGTTGGTGCGTCATGAGGGACCTCCCACCTCTGTCAGCGCTGCGGGCCTTCGAGGCGGCCGCACGGCAGCTCAGTTTCAAGAAGGCCGCCGAGGAACTCTCGGTGACGCCCACTGCCATCAGTCACCAGGTGCGTCAGTTGGAGGAGTGGCTGGGGCTCCAGCTTTTTGAGCGTCACGTTCGTCGGGTGGCCCTGACCCGAGCAGGGAGAGCGCTGTTCCCGGTGCTGCGCGAAGGCTTCGACACCCTGGTGCGTGGCATCGACGCGCTCAGGGCCCCCCCCGCACAGGACGTCCTCACCCTCACCTCCACGGTCGCGTTCATGTCGAAGTGGCTGGTGCCGCGGGTGCCCGCGTTCCGGGCCGCGTGTCCCGGCTTGGACCTGCGACTTCACGCCTCCGATGAAGCCGTGGACCTACGTTCCGGAGACGTGGACCTGGCCATCCGCTACGGACGAGGAGCCCATTCGGGCCTGCGCTCGGAGCTGCTGTGCCAGGACCGCTTCGCGCCCGTGTGCAGTCCGCGATTGGGAGTGCGCGGCCAGGAGGACCTTGGCCGACACCCGCTCATCCACTTCGAGTGGCGTCGCGTCGAGGAGGCGACACCCACGTGGAGCCGGTGGTTCGCGAGCATCGGGCGGCGCTACCGTGCCCCCGGCGGCGAGCTGCGCTTCTCCGAGGAGTCGCACGCCATCCAGGCAGCGATTGCCGGACAAGGCATCGCGATGGTCAGCCTCGTACTCGTCGCCGAGGAGCTGGCAAGCGGGGTGCTCGTGCAACCATTCGGGCCGGAGCTGGAGGGATTCGCGTATCACCTCGTCTACGTGGACACGCCACGGAACGCCGAGCGGCTGGGGCGTGTGCGCCAGTGGCTGCTCGCCGAAGCGAAGCTGCTGGAGGCTCGGGAGTCACGAACCCAGCGCCCGGCGAGCAAGCCAAAGCCAGACACATCCCGTCGGAGCTGAGCCCCAACCAGCCCCCTCGACATGGCGGCCTCGATATCGCTCGCCTACGACTCGACGATGAAGGTCGTGGCGTCCACTCCGACGTTGCCCGTGGCGGGGTCGTAGGCGGTCACCGTGACTTCGTAGGCTCCGGGTTGTTGCACGGTCAGCGTGCCTTCGTAGGTGCTGGTCTTCCCAGCGAACTTCATCGGGAACTGGGTGAGTGGCTTCCCGTTGAACTTCACCGTCGCCTCCAGCTCATACCGACTGGAATCCCAGAGTCCCTTGGGCTCGGTCGGGCAACCGCACATCAGCGTCACGTTGGTCCGAACCGGGACCGTGAGCTTCTTGTCTGCCCCGAGCTTCAGGAACTCGTGCGCGGACGGCGTCTGTACATCCACCACGAAGCCCGGCAGCTCCAGGATGAGACCATCGCCCTCGATGTGCTTTCCGGGCAGCAGCCACACCTGCGTCGTGCTCGTGACGAGCGCCTGCCGCTGCGCGAGCGGCCCCGAAGCCTCCACCGTCACCAGCAGCGGCTCGGTGATGTCCACCGTGGCCGTGAACTTCGCGGAGGCCTCGTCCGCGAGCGGCGCCCCGCGCGCCTGCGGCTGCTTCATCAGCGTCTGGGTGTTGCCCGTCGAGCCGGCGGTGACGCCGCTGGCCAACACCTGGCCAGACTGCGCGTCCTTCAACACCACCCGCACGCCCCCCATCGTCGTCCCAATGAACTTGCCATCCCGGGCACGCGCCCTCACCACCAACCGCGTCTCGGTCGCCAGCGCAGTCGTGGAGAACAACAGCAGGGTCCAGACAATCAGGCTTCGCATGGCGGACTCCAGGTCAGGATGACGTGCGACGAGCCGAATAGCACAGCGGATCCGCCCCCGCCGGAGAAACACCCCTCGGGACTGAGCAGCAAGGAGCCACCCACTGCCCTTGAGGCCATGAACGGAATTCTCCTGGGCAGCAAGAACGCTCGCTCGCTTCACTGCCGCCCTCGCCTGCCACGACGCGCCTGCCGGGCGCAGTCGCCCATCCGGAAGTGGATGGATGGGCACCACACAAAGTGCGGGAGGCACACGGAACTCCCGTCACATCACCGTCGCCGTAGTAAGTTGCCGCGAATGGTACGTCCCCCCGTGTTGGTGTTGATTGGGTTGCTGACCTTCGCTTCCGCCGCTGCCGTGGCCGCGCCTCCTGAGGCGGGTGTCGCGAAGTCTGTCGAGGACGCATCGAAGCGACTGGAGAGCGCTCGCTCCACGCTCGCCACGGCGGTTCAGCGCATCGAGAAGGATCCGCCGAGCAACGCGGACCTCGACGCAGCCGTCGCGGCGGTGGAGGCCCTCAAGGACGCGCTCAACGCAGGCGTGGACTTCGAGACGCAGGACCTCGACTACGCCAAGGCCGTCCTCGTCGCACGCAAGCAATTGCGCACGCAGCGCGAGTACGTCGAAGAGCGCCGCGCCAAGATTCACATCTTCGATTCCCGCCGACGCATCGACGCAGCGCTCGCGCCCCTCAATGAGCGCATGGCGAAGCTCGCCGACAAGGACCTCGACGCCAAGTCGATGGATGAGACCCGCGCCGCGGTGGCCTCGCTCAAGAAGCTGGCCGACGAGAACCGGTCCCTGACGAGCCAGGATCCCAAGTTCGCCACCTACCTCGGCGAGGTGGATGCGACCATCGCCCGGCACACGAAGACGCTCGACGACAAGTGGCTGCAGCAATCCGCCCAGCAGCAGCGCGGCCTCCTGGACGAGCGCCGCAAGGCCCTGTCCACCGCCCTCACCGAGTTGGCCCCGGCGTGGTCGGATGAGAAGTTCAGCGCCGCGGACAAGGCGGTGCTGGCGTTGCAGAAGCAGCTCGACGAAGGCAAGCCGCTGGAGGAGCGCGACCGCGCGTATCGCGGCGAGGCGGAGAAGGCGCGCGGCGAACTCGCGCAGGCCCGACGCAAGATGGATGACCTCGTGGTGCAGGCCGGCGTCTCGCGGGTCAAGGCGGAGATGGGTCCCGCGCACGAAGAGCTCATCACGACCGCCAAGGCGCTTCGCGCCAAGCGGCCCACACCCGAGCAGTTCGCCGAGGCCAAGACCGCGGCGTTCGTCGTCCGCAAGCTGGTGGAGAAGTACGAACCCCAGGCCTCGCGCAGCCAGCCCATCGGGCAGTACATCGCCGAGGTCAAGAACACGCTGGCGGAGGTGGAGGTGGCCCTCCAGGTCCGCAGCCTCGATGCGGCGCGCGCCGAGGTCACCCAGGCTCTGCGGAACATCGAGAAGCGCTCCGCGACCGCCGAGCAGTTCGAAGAGACGAAGACGGCGCTCGTCGTCCTGGAGAAGACGTTGGAGACGGTCCAGCCACGGAACCCCGCCATCAGCCCGTCCGCCGCCGAGGCGCGCCAGCTCCTGAAGGATGGCCGCGCGACCCTGGAGCGCCGCCGGTACGAGGTCGATCTGCTGCAGCAGCGCGCGAAGGTCGACGAGGCGCGGAAGAACGCGACGGCGATGGTGGCCCAGGTCCAGCAGCCGAAGCCCTCGGAGGCGCAGGTCCAAGAGGCCGAGAAGGCAGTCCAGCAGATTGGCGTGGTGCTGGAGGCGGGCGTCGCGTTCGTCAAGAAGGACCGCGACTATGCCATCTATGCCAAGGAGACAAAGGAGCGCATGGCGGAGCTGAGCGACCGCATCAACCGGCGGAAGATTGTCATGGCCGCCGCGGACGCCCGCGTGCAGCTCACCGAGCGAATCGCCACGACGAAGCAGACCATCGACGCCGCGAAGCTGGTCTCCTCGACCGACGGTGACGTCGAGACCGCCACGAAGAACATGGAGGAGGTCGTGAAGCTGTTCGATGCGCGCGCGGAGCTGGTGCGCCAGGACGCGGGCTACGCGTCCTACGCGGAGCGGGCGCGCACCGAGGTGCAGAAGCTGATGGAGTCGCTCGAGTTCGCCCGGCAGGCGCGGGCGCTGCGCCGGATGACCGCCGAGGCCCTGGCCGCCGCCAGCACGGCCGCGGAGACCGCCGCAGCCTCCGCGGACCTGCGCAAGCGCAAGGAGCTGTATGCGGGCGCGCTGGAGAAGCTCAAGGCCTGCCAGGAGGACGGCGCCAGGATGGTGAAGGAGAACGTCAGCCTCGCCACGATTGACGTGCTCGTGGCGGGTGTCCCGGCTCGGCCGCAAGAGGTGATGGCGCAATGCGCGCAGAAGGCCGACGCGCTCCAGGAGCCCCAGAAGCGCGCCGATGTGCAGCTCCGGTTCCAGGAAGGACCGAAGAAGGCCTACGACTCGGCGAAGCCGCTCCTCTCCTCGGGCCGCAAGGACGAGGCGCTCACGAAGCTCAACGAGTGCATCGCGGAGGGACGCATCCTCGAGAACCGCTACCCGGACTTCAAGGAGCAGAAGTTCGAGGTCGATGGCACCCGGCTCAGCGTGCTGGAGCTGATCCAGATCTGCGTGAAGGAGCGCAAGCCGCTGCAGACACCTCACTGAGAGCGGCGAGGACTCGCGGGGACCGCCACCTCCCGCTGGCGTCTCTTGCTGGAATGGGCAGCCCCGCCTTCGTCGCTCCGCCGGCTGCGATTACGTCGTCGCGACCAGGAACTCCTCTGAGTTGTTCGGCGGACGCAGGCCATCGCTCCGCCCAGAGAAGTAGCGCTCCGCGAGCGTCGCCATGGACACGTGCCGCGCGGTCGGGAAGCCGGACTCACGAGCCAGCGCGAGCATCTCCTCCGGAAGGAAGAAGCTGAGGAACGGCGTGCCGCTCGCGCGCGCGCCATCCGCCGCGCGCTGGACCGAGGGGCGCACGTCCGGGGCCACCTGCTCAATGGGCATCATGAAGGTCATCGCGAACGTCGAGCCTGGGGCGAGCGTGGCCACCTGACGGAGCGTGGCCGCGATGGTCTCTCGGGTCAGGTACATGCTGACGCCCGCGGAGGCCACGACCGCCGGCTTCGCGGCATCGAAGCCCGCCTCCACGAGCCGCGCCCACCAATCATCTCCCGCCTCGAAGTCGACCGGCACGAGGCGCAAGAACGGTGGCACGCCCAGGCCGAGCGCGTGAAGGCGCTGACGCTTCCACTCTTGCGGACCGGGTTGGTCAATCTCGAAGACTCGCAGGCGGGCAGCCAGTTCGGGGCTTCGCTGGGCGAAGGTGTCGAGGCCCGCGCCCAGGATGACGTACTGCTCGACGCCACGCGCGGCATGCTCTTCGACGAGGTCCTCGATGAAGCGAGCGCGCGCCACGATGGAGGCACGAAAGGGACGCGTGAACGGACTCATGTCCGGCCGCGCCTGCCAGCCCGGCTCCGGCGCGACCAGCGAGAGGCCCAGCTCGTCATGGAACACATGGGGCGGAGAATCCACCTGGACGTGCAGAGCCCGCCACAGGGCCACGCGCACCGCCGTGTTCTCGGCATCGACCTTGGGATTGCGAGACATGGCGTGCCTATCCCCGTGACGCCGGCAGTGGGGCCTGAACGCTGAGATCTCGACCATCGGGGTCGGCGAGCAACATCTCCAGCGCGGGCCAATGCTGCGGCTCGAATGGATGAAGGACCGTGGCGGAGCTGGGCGGCGAGAACCGCGAGGCATCCTTCACGGAGACCGCCGGAACCACCTTGAGCACCTGGTCGAGCGGCCGCTCGGCGACAAAGAGATAGGGCCCTCCCGCGGGATGGCGCAACCGGCCCGAGTGATGGTCGGTCTCGAACTCGATTTCGTAGCCCAGCGCCTTCCAGAACGCGACGGTCTTGCCCCAGTTGTGCGTCTCGATGAGCAGCCCTTCGATGCCGTCAGTTGCCATGCGGTCTCCTCTTGCGGCGCTGTGTGTCGAGATAGTCGCGGAGCGCCACGGCCACGAGCGCCGACAGCGACTGCTCGGTCTCGATGGCGTGGTGCTTGAGCTCGCGAATCAGCTCGTTCGGTAGATACACATTGAACTGCTTCACGTCCCCTGCCATGCCCATCAACCTAGGGTGCTAGCATTCTAGCATCAAGCAAAAATGGCGAGGTGCTCCTCCCTCGAGGGGACAAGGAGCGCGCCATGTCCATCCTTGGTCGCGCCGTCGAAGGGCACCCCACGTTTACGCAGATGTCGTGTACAGGTAGGATTCCCCGTCACGCAGGGTTCCGCGGAGACGCACGGGATGATGGACTCACGCTCGACGCAACGGGTTGACCGGCCCTTCACGTTCGCGACCCAGCTCGAATCCCGAGTCCTTCAGCGCTCGAAGTTGATCGCGGGCGAGTTCCGCTCGGACGCCCCCAATGAGCTCGTCACTGGCGCGGAGCCACGCAGCGAGGCCTACGTCCTCACGCTGCACCTGCGCGAACGGCCGCGTGGCGCCATGCGCGCGGAGAACCGCTGGATCCAACCGGAGAACTTCCATGCGGGACACGCGGGCATCGTCGACCTGCGCTCGAAGCTGACCTCGGAGTACGTGGGGCCGTTTCACTACGTCAGCATCTACCTGCCACGGCACTCGCTCGGGGCCTACGCCGTGGACGCAGGAGCGCCCTCGCTCGACGACCTGCGGCACGAACCCGGGGTTGGCTTCTCGGACCCTGTCGTGCGGCACCTGTTGCTCTCCCTGCGCCCTGCCCTCGCGGCGCCGGAGGAGGTCAGCTCGCTCTACGCCGACCACGTGGCGCTGGCCCTCGTCTCGCATCTGGCGAGCGCCTATGGAGCCTTCCGCGCGGCGCGCACGAACCTCCGCGGCGGCCTGAGCCCACGGCACGCGCGGCGGGTGAAGGAGCTCATCGACTCACGACTGGACGGCGCGGTGTCGCTCGCCGAGTTGGCCCGCTCCTGCGGCCTCTCGGAGCGTCACTTCGCTCGCGCCTTTCGCGAGACCACCGGGCAGCCACCACACCGCTGGCTGATGGAACGACGATTGGAGAAGGCCCGACACCTGCTCGCGACGTCCACGCAGTCCTTGCAAGAGATCGCCATCACCTGCGGGTTCGCCCATCAAAGTCACTTCACGCGAACCTTCACGCGCGCGGTGGGGACAAGCCCGGGCGCATGGCGGCGCCAGCGCCCGAGCTGACACCATTACCGACCGGAGCCCAGGCGCTTCGCAGCCGCGCCAATCACCTCCGCGACCGCATTGGGCTGAGAGACATAGACCGCGTGGCTGCCGGGCATCTCCGTCTTGGTCGAGCCAGCGCGCGTGGCCATGATGCGCTGCACGGGCGGCGGAATCATGTGGTCATCCGTCGCGACCAGGTAGTCGCTGGGCTTGTGGCGCCACGCGGGCTCGGAAACGGCGCCGGAGAGCGCACCGACGCCCCAGGGGACCTGCGAGGCGGCCATGAACGCAGCCGTCTCCGCGTCGAGGTCGGCCGCGAACGCGGCGTGGAACTTGGAGTTGTCGAGGAACAAGAACCCGTCACGCGGCGGCAGGATGGGCGGCACGGCGGCGCCGGGAGGTGGATCCTTGATCAGACTGGACACCGACTCGCCGCGGTCAGGCACGAACGCGGCGACATAGACGAGCCCCTTCACCTGGGGATGCATGCCGGCTTCCGTGATGACCACCCCTCCGTAGGAGTGACCCACGAGCAACACGGGGCCCCCCGCCGCCGCGATGGCCCGATGCGTGACAGCGACGTCGTCCGCCAAGGTGAGCGTCGGATTCTGAACGACGCTGACCCGAAAGCCCCGGCTCGCCAGGATGCGATAGACCCCGGCCCAGCCCGAACCATCAACGAACCCACCGTGAACCAAAACAATGCTGACCGCGTCCGCGTTCGACCCCGACATCGGCTCTCCTCTCCAACGTCACCCTGCCCGAAAACACAAACATCCGCTCGCAATCCCAGCTGCGACCCTGGCGTAACAATCACTCTCAACACCGTCAATGAACCACGTCCGTTCCTCGCTCGAACGTGGCTGAAACGAACAAAACGTGATCGTTCGAGGCAACCCACCGCCCGCGAGAACAGCGCGGCCGAGCGGCTCCTCTCCGATGACGGGAATGGCACGGCCAGGGTGTGGGTTGCGCGCGCGGAGCGTACGACCCACACCGGGTGCGGCATCCCCCCGGGGGCGTGCCTCCAGCTCGCGCGATGAGCGCGAGGCAGAGTCAGGACATGCGTTCCAGGAGACATGCACCCGTGAGCCTTCCCCCGTTTCGAGCGTCGCCCCTGAGCCTCTTTCTGATTGCGCTGGCAGCGTCAGCCACGTCCTGCGCGGCGCATGCGCCTCATGTGGCGTCGGTAGAACAGCTCCCCTACGCGGGCAATCCCCCTCCCGTGCAGTTGCAGGTGATTGCCCCGTGGGTGGGAAGTTGGGCGCTCGATATCCAGGTCGCGCCCAGCGCCCAATCCCCGCAGGGCGCTCATTTCACGGGACAGGCGGTTGGCCAACAGCAGCTCCATGGCCAGTTCATTCGCGTCAACGGCCAGACCTCGAACGGCTCAACGCGCGAGGAGTACTCCATCGTCTATGGATATGACACGGACAAGGACGTCTATCGCCGCTGGTACTTCTCGTCGATTGGGCTCATCAACGAATTCGAAGGACATTGGGATTCGGCCCGACAGGAGATGACCTGGAAGCTGATCAGCCCGGCCGGACATCAAACGGCGACCCTGGTGGAGTCCTTCACGGCGGACGCAATCACAACCCACGTGACGTACAAGGATAGCGCCGGGAATGTCGCCCGGAGCGCCGTCAACCGCGCCACCCGGGGACCGGCGACGGCGAGCCAGAACGAGAGCAGGGAGGGGACGGTGCCCTCCCTCACTGAATGAGGACACATCCCTCCGGACCTGCGTGAGTCCGGAGGGCCCACCGGGCAACCTCTCAGAGCGCGCGCCTTGGCGCCCAGCTCACGCTCGGCCTGCTCCACTTGCGAGAGCGAGGCATCATCCCGCGGTCCGCGACCAGCGCCCGAGCGCGGTGAAGCGGTGCCTCGGCGCGCGCCGGCTCACCTCGCAAGGCATAGGCCCTCCCCAAGTCCAGGAGCACCTCCACGACGGTGAGCCAGTCCTCGTGCGCTCCCGCATTGGCCAGGGCCTGCTCCAGGAACGGGAGGGCCGCCGCCGAGTCCTCGCATCGCACATGGAGCCGGCCCAGGTTGGCGCGTGCCTCCCGTTCGCCGGTCGGATCCTTCAAGGTCAAGGCCAGCGCCAGTGGCGACTCCTCGAATCCAACCAGCACCCCTTTCAAGTCGCCCCGGTCCTCGGCAAGGGTCGTGTCCCTATAAGTGTGTAGTCGGCGAACAGAGGTGAGCGGGAAAGAGGGAAGCTCCTCGGAGAAACCAACCGAGACGGTCTCCCCCTGGCAGGGGAGCCGAGGAGTTCCCGTCGTGGACGAT
>NZ_JAHNZT010000016.1 GCF_019039035.1 Citreicoccus inhibens
CCAGCACCAGCTACACGCGCACGTTCTCCGGCGCGGCGCAGAACGGCACGTACACCTACGTGGTGAAGGCCTATGACAAGGCCGGCAACGTGGGCTCGCAGACCGTCACTGTGAGCGTCGCCATCCCCGGAGGAGACCCCACGGGCAAGCGCATCGTCGCGTACTTCACCGCCTGGGGCATCTACGGCCGCAACTACCAGGTCGGCAACGTGCCGGCGGCCAAGGTGACGCACATCAACTACGCGTTCTCCAACATCTCCGCGGACGGCAAGTGCGTCCTCGGGGATTCGTACGCGGACATCGACAAGGCGGGCGGGTGGCCGGGGGAGTGGGACGCGGGCCAGCTGCGCGGCAACTTCCGCGCGTTCAAGGAGCTGAAGAAGAAGCAGACGAGCCTCAAGTTCATCATCTCCATCGGCGGATGGACGTGGTCCAAGTACTTCTCGCAGGTGGCGGCGTCGGCGGCGTCTCGCACGGCGTTCGTGAAGTCCTGCGTCGACCTGTTCATCAAGGGCCAGTTCCCGGGCGTGGACGCGGCGAACGGCGCGGGCGTCTTCGACGGCATCGACATCGACTGGGAGTACCCCGTGGGCGGCGGGTTGGAGGGCAACACCAACAGCCCGGCGGACAAGCAGAACTACACGCTGCTGATGTCCGAGTTCCGCAGCCAGCTCAACGCGGTGACGGCGCAGACGGGCAAGCCCTACCTGCTCACCATCGCCACGGGCGCGTCACCGGATCTCCTCATGAACAAGCAGGAGACGAAGGCGCTGTCCGACGTCCTCGATTGGATCAACGTGATGAGCTACGACTACCACGGGGCCTTCGAGAGCACGGTGAACTTCCACTCGCCGCTCTACCGCGTGACGGGCGACCCCATGGCCGGCACCGGCTTCTACACGGACGCCACGGTGGCGAAGATGCTGGAGCTGGGCGTCTCGCCATCCAAGATTGTCCTGGGCATCCCCTTCTACGGCCGCGGCTGGGGCAACGTGCCCAACGTCAACAACGGCCTGTTCCAGACAGGCACGCCCACCAAGGGCACCTGGGATGATGGCCAGTCCGGACTCACGGGCGTGTTCGACTACAAGGACCTCAAGGCCAACTATGAGCGCGCTGGCTCCGGCTACACCAAGTACACCCATCCGGAGAGCAAGCAGGCCTACGTCTACAACCCGTCCGCGAAGATCTGGATCTCCTACGACGACGCCCAGACCCTCAACGCCAAGGCCGACTACATCATCGGCAAGGGCTTGGGCGGCGCCATGTTCTGGGAGCTGAGCGGCGACGACGGCTCGCTGGTGGACGTGCTGTACCAGCGCCTGCACTGAGCGACACCGAGCCCCCGAAGCTCGCGGCGCCGGCAGCCTCTTCAAGGCGACCGGCGCCCACTCGAGGCTCAGCTCGCCTTGGCCCGGAGGTCCTCCAACCAGGTGCCGGCGTGCTGGGCCTCTTCCTCGTGGCCAGGCTCGCGCCACGTCTCCTTCAGCCCGTCCGCGTACCAGCTCCGCATCGACGGAAGCGCCAGCAGACGCGGCCCGTACTCGGCCGCCGCGCCGTCGAGGACCAGCCCATAGGTCTGCACGCGGAACGCGACGGGCGCGAAGAACGCGTCCACCGCCGTGAAGCGCTTGCCCGCGAGGAACGGCCCCCCGAACTGGGCCAGCCCCTGGTTCCACAGCTCCGACACGCGGGCGATGTCGCGGATGAGCTCCGGGGGCATCTCATGCAAGCGCACGCGGATGCCGCAGTTCATCGTGCAGCGCTCCCGCAGCACGCCGAAGCCCGAGTGCATCTCCGCGGCGGCCGAGCGCGCCCACGCACGGGCCCGGGCCTCGTCCGGCCACACGCCCGGATGACGCTCGGACAGATACTCGGTGATGGCCAGCGAGTCCCAGACCCGCGTGTCCCCCTCCTTGAGCAAGGGCACGCGCCCCGACGGGGAAATCGTGCGCATCACCGCGTCCCCCTGCCCGAGCTTGATGAGATGCTCGGTGAAGGGGATGCCCAGCTCCTTCATCAAGACCCACGGACGCAGGGACCACGACGAGTAGTTCTTGTTGGCGACGTACAAGTCATACATGCGTTGGTGACTCCCAGCAGGGCCCCGCACCGGGGCGTGGACGGCGCGGCATTATGCGGCAACCGCGCCTCGGGCACGACGCGCGACTAGCTCGCGCGCCAGGCGGTCCACAGGGACACCGCGCCGAAGATGAAGAAGAGCGCGGCGGCCACCCACCGCACCCAGCTCATCTGCACGCGCCCGGCGAGCTTCTCACCCAGGAACACCGCGAGCCCGTCCGACACCATCATCCCCGCGGTGGTGCCGAGCGTCACCGCCACCGGCATCTGGTAGCGCGCGGCCACGGCCATGGTGGCGAACTGCGTCTTGTCCCCCATCTCCGCGAGGAAGAAGAGCACCACCGTCGTGAGGAAGGGACCGAAGCGCGACGCCTTCTCGCCCTCGTCATCCAGCGTGTCGGGCTTGAGCGTCCAGAGTCCGAACCCGATGAAGAGCACGCCCAGGATCAGGGCCATGATGCGCGCCGGCACGTGCGAGGACACCCACGCGCCCACGGTGGAGGCCAACGCGTGATTGGCCACCGTGGCCACGAAGATTCCCGCCAGCACCACCCACGGGCGGCGGAAGCGTGACGCCAGGGAGAACGCGAGCAACTGCGTCTTGTCCCCCATCTCACTGGCGGCGACCAACACGAACGAGCTGACGATTGATTCCAGTACCATCACGACTCCACGGTTGAGTCCTGGCCTGGGTTCGTGGGGGCGGGATGAGCGCACGACGGACCTCGGCCAGGAAGGTGTCTTCCTGTCCGAAGGTCTCGTTCGCCTCGCGAGCTGCGAGGTGGGGGCCCGGGCTGTCACCAGCCAGTGTGTCGAGCGTCCCGACGCCGATGACTCCGGCGTGAACTACTCCCCTTGCGTGAAGAGGCACGTAGCAGTCCCCCCGCCCCCGCGTCAACGCGAAGCACGCACTCGAGCGAGCCAGCGGCGCGGCGGAGGCCCGGCCCTTTTTTTGACGGCGTGCCGGGGTGCCCCCCTAATGCCCGGGTCAGGTCGGTAGCGGCCTGTAGCAACCCCGAGTGGAGGAAGCCCCGATGCAGGATGGAAGCGCCAACCCGCTGAGCCCCGAAGCTCCGTCTTCGCCGTCCACGGCGGAGTCGGTCGCCGTCCGCGGGCCCGATGCCGACGTCGTCTCCACCCACGTGCTCGTGCCGGAGGAGCAGGTCCAGAAGCTGCGTGAGTTGGCGCGGCGCACGCGCATCCACCAGAGCGAGTATCTGCGTGAGGCCGTGGAGGACCTGTTGTCCAAATATGGACGGATGCCCGAGCGCCCCGAAGGTGAGTCGTGACGGCCTCCTCGTCGAGCGCACCCGCGTCCATCGGCGAGGCCCTGCTGCGCTGGCTTGAACAGGCGCAGTGAAGCACTGAAGGTCGCTGGCTGGAGGCGCATCGGGCGGGGCGCGTAGGATGGGAGGGTTCCACCCCTGCCTCCGGAGCCCCCCATGCGCACCCCGCGACTCACCACCGTCTGCGCGCTGGCCCTGATGGGCTGTGCCTCAGCCGGCGGATTCGACAAGCTCTATCCCGGAATGACGGCCGCGCAGGTCGCCGAGACCATGGGACGTGGGCCCACCCAAGCCGAGCCGTTCGCGGAGGGATGGGCCGCCTGGTACTACGGCGAGGATCGCTGCGTGCTCATGCGCGACGACAAGCTCGTCGGCAAGTCCGTCACTGAAGAACGCGCAGCCCTGAACACCCCCGTCATCAGCGTGCGCGACACCGTCCGCGCGCAGTGCTTGCCCCCGGGACTGGCTGGCAAGTCCGCGCATCAGCAGGAGATCGACACGCCCTTCGGCACCATCAAGGGCAACATCGACCCCGCGACGCTCAGCACCCGCTCCAAGCGACTGGTGACACCCGAGGAGACGCCCAAGCCCGCCGAGGCGCAGGCGCCCGCCCCTACGCCGTAGCCCGCTACGCCGCGGACGAGGGCGACGACGAGGCCGGCCCGCCATCGGGCCCCATCTTCCCGGCGATCTCCCGGAAGGACAGGTGGCCCAGCGACATCAGCAGCAGGCCAAAGCCCACCGTCTGCACGGTCTGCGCGAGCCACAGCACGTTGGCGTATGCCAGCCCGCCCGCGTTCACCACCGCGGGCGGCAGGAAGAGGCTCAGGCCCACCAGCGTCGCCGCCTGGAAGGTGCCCAGCATGCCGGGGGCCGCGGGAATCATCAGGCCCACCACCAGCACGCACAGCACCACGTATGACTGGAACAGCGTCAACGTGAGCGGCTGGCACACGGCCCCGGCCGCCGCGCCCGAGCAGTCAAAGGCGCGCGCCAGCATCATCATGCCCACGCCGTTGATGCCCCAGTACGCCGCCGTGTAGGCGAAGAAGGCGACAAGCTGCTTCGCGTCCGGCAGCTGGCGCATGGCGCCCACGAACGTGTCCACGATGTCCGCGACCTTGTCGGCCACACCCGGCGCCACGCGGCCCACCGTGGCGCGGATCAACCGCACGGTGCGCTCCTGCTGCCACAGCCCGAAGAGCAGGAACAGGAGTCCACCGCCAAACACCGCGAACATCAGCCACGAGCCCAGCTTCACGTAGCGGACCTCGGCGGTCTCCGTGGGGACGAAGAACAGGAGGATGCGCATGGAGGCCGCGACGAAGAGGCCATCCACGATGCGCTCCAGCACCACGGAGGTCATCGCCGCGCTGCGCCGGATGGAGCTGCGCTGGGCGATGAGGAACGGCCGGGCGAACTCACCGAGCCGGAACGGGAGGACCAGCAGCATCATGAACCCGATGCCCGAGGCCTCGTTCAACTGCCGGAAGGGGACGCGCTCCATGCCCGACAGGAGCGAGCCCCACCGCAGGGTGCGGAAGATGTGGATGAGCGTCAAGCAGACGAAATAGGGCAGCAGCCACAGGTAGTTCGCCGACTTCAGGCTGGCGAACTGGGCCGCCCAATCGGTCCGGCGAAAGGCCCACCACATGAAGGCGACGGTGACCAGCACACTGGCCAACAGCTTGACGGCTCGTTTCACGGCGGGCGGGTATAGCGTCACTCCCCGCCAGACTCCAGCGACTCTCCCGCCAGCAGACGAGCGGGGTGCTCGCGCATGAGCTGAACGACGGCCTGCTCCCCTGCCCGCCCCCGCAGCTCGGCCAGCGCCGCGCCCACCCACTCGCGCGCACCCACGGGGCTGTGCAGATCCGTCGCTCCCACCGAGTAGAGCCCCTCATCCAGGAAGGCTCGCGCCAGCTTGCGCGCCTGGGGACCGTAGCGCCCGGTGAGCGCCCCCACGTCCAACTGGAGCAGCGCGCCGGCCCGCACCACCTCCGCGGCGCGGCCCTTCCGCTCGAACTCCAGGCAACGCTCCGGGTGAGCGATGACGGGCGTGACGCCACGGGTCCGGATGCGGAACAGAACGTCTGGCAGCGCGGGCACGGGTGAGGTGTACGGCACCTCCACCAGCACGTGACGCCCGGCGCCGAGCATTCGCGCGCGCGGCGTGCCCAGAGCGCGCACGAAGTCCTCGTCCAGGAAGTTCTCCGCGTTCTGCCCCAGGGTGAGGGGGATGCGGGCCGCGTCGAGGGCCGCGCGCAGCTCGGCGAGCTTGTCTGCGACGACCTCGGGCGGGGCGTACTCGGGCCGCGCGTGAGGGCTGGGCGCCACCGTCTGGAAGCCGAGGTCCACGAGCGCGCGCGCCATCTCCAGCGCGTCGTCCAGCGTCCGCGCGCCGTCGTCCACGCCAGGAATGAGGTGGCAGTGCAGATCGACGAAGCCGCTCACGCGTCCCCGCCCCGCCCTGGGAACCCGTCGGGAGGAAGTTCGTCCTCCCGCTCCTCGGTGTGGCGCTCGGGCATGCGGTATTCCTCGCCGAGCCAGCGGCCCAGGTCCACCGCGCGACAGCGGCGCGAGCAGAAGGGGAACGCGGGGTTCTCCGCGCGAGGAGCGACGGGCTTCTTGCAGATGGGGCAGTTGGGCAGCGACATGGTGGACGGTGTTCTAGATAAGCCTTGACGCTCCGCCGAGCCAGGACGTTTCGTGCCAGGGCGAGGAACCCCAGCGGCTGCCCTCCTGGGAGCCCGGGCCCTCGGGAGGCGTGCCCCCCATGCAGGTCGTGCGCATCACCGAACCCGGTGGCCCCGATGTCCTCTCCTTCGACGAGCGTCCCCGTCCTGAGCCCGGCCCCGGCGAGATTCTCGTGCGCGTGCGCGCCAGCGCGCTCAACCGGGCGGATCTGCTCCAGACGCTCGGCGTCTACCCTGCCCCACCCGATGTGCCTCCAGACGTCCCCGGATTGGAGTACGCGGGCGAGGTCGAGGCGGTGGGCCCCGGCACGCGCCGCTTCCGGGTCGGAGATCGGGTCATGGGCCTGGTCGGCGGTGGGGCGTGGAGCGAGTCTCTGACGACGCGGGAGCGCGAGGCCCTGCACATGCCCACGGGGCTCAGCTTCGCGGAGGCCGCGGCCCTGCCCGAGGCGTACCTCACCGCGTATGACGCGCTGGTGCTCCAGGGCGGCCTGTGCGCCGGGGAGACGGTCCTCATCAACGCGGTGGCCAGCGGGGTGGGCTCGGCGGCGGCGCAGCTGTGCCGAGCCTCGGGCGCGCGCGTGGTGGGCACGGGCCGCAGCGCGGCGAAGCTCGCGCGGGCCGCCGAGTGGGGCGTCACGCGCACCCTGCTCTGCGAGGACTCGCCGCCCCGGTTCGCGCACGCGGTCCGCGAGGAGACAGAGGGGCGCGGCGCGGACCTGTGCCTGGAGCTGGTGGGCGGTGACTACGTCCCGGAGTCGCTCAGTGCGCTGGCGCAGCGGGGACGCCTGCTGCTCGTCGGGCTCGTGGCGGGCAGCACCACCGAGTTGGACCTGGGCATGGTGCTGGGCAAGCGCCTGAACATCACCGGCACCGTGCTGCGCAGCCGTCCGCCCGAGGAGAAGATGGCGCTGACCCAGAGCGCGGAGCGCCACCTCGTGCCCCTCTTTCGCTCGGGGGCCCTCAAGCCCGTGGTGGACGCGGTGCTGCCCATGCGGGACATCCGCGCCGCCGCGACGCGGCTCGCCAGCAACGACTCGGTGGGCAAGCTCGTCGTGACCTGGGAGTGACGCAGGCGCTCAGCGCGCGCTGCGCTGGCGCGCGGGCTTCGTCCCCAAGAGCCGAGGCGACGCACACCGCCGCCACGCCTCGGTCAAGAGCGCGCGCAGGAGCGGACGCCCCACGTGGGCCAGCCGCACGATGACCATGGGGTAGTCCTGGTAGTGCGGCGTCACCGCGAACGCGTCCGGCTTGTCTCGAAGCAGCGCCTCGCGGTGATCGAAGTCCACCTTGAGGACGATGGACTCTTCATCGAGCACCCGCGCGAACAGCGTGTCGCTGACCCGGAACCCAGGCGTCCCGTAGGATGGGCGCTCCGTCGCCTCGGGCAGCGCGAGCGCGAGCGCCCGCACGTCCTCCACGGTGAGCCCCCGCCTCCGAGCCCTCGCTGACTTCGCCGCGCTCACGAGCTCAACGCCCGGACCCGCGACGCGAGCGTGTGCGTGAAGAGCTTGTAGATGCGCAGCGCCGCCGCGTCGTGCGTGTCCAGGTAGTGCTGGAAGCCCGCCCGGGTGATTCGCAGCGCGCGCACCGACGTGCGCGCCCGAACGTGCGCGGACACCGGCCCCTCCTGCACCAGGGAGATCTCCCCCAGGTGCGCGCCAGGGCCCAAGGTGTTCAGGTGCCGGGCATCCGCCTCGGGCCCGCTGAAGACCTCCACGGTGCCCTCCATCAGCACGAAGAGGCCCACGCCGGCCGCGCCCTTCTCCAGCAGCACCGCGCCCGGCGCGATGACGACCTGACGCGCCAGCCGATACAGGTCCTTCATGTCCTCCAGGGACAGGTCTCCGAAGATGGGGATGGCCTTGAGGTAGCGGTAGCCGTTGCCCGCCGGCACGGCGGTCCCCGCGTTGAGCCGCGCGAGCACCGCCTCGGCCTCGGCGTCCATGCCCATGCGGCGCAGGAGCCGGGCCTTCTCCGTCATCAGCGCGGGGTCGGCCCGAGCCACCTCCGAGTTGCTCAGCGCATCCGCCAGCACCGCGAGCGCCCGGTGCGTGAAGCCCTCCGCGTCCAGGAGCTTGCAGATGCGCAGCACGCCCTCGACGAAGCGCGCATCGTCCGAGCGCACGCCCCCCAGCGCCTCCACCTCCGCGTGCGCCTGGCCCAGCTCCCGGTAGATGGCCGCCGCCTCGAAGGGGCGCCCCAGCCGCACCAGACACTGCGCCATGGAGTCGCGCACGCCCAGGCCGCGGTACACCTCCAGCGCCCGCTCCAGCGCGCCCGCGCGCTCGAAGGCCGCCGCCGCGCGCTCCACGTCGCCGTTGCGCAGGTAGGCCTCCGCCGCCGCCACGTACTGCCCGCCCTGCGCGTAGAGGTCCGCGATGGTCGCGTCGTCGCCGCTGCCATCCAACAGCCGCGCCGCGCCCGAGAAGTCATGCGCGCGCCGCAGCACATCCACCAGCCGCCGGCGATCCCCCACCGAGCCCTGCGCGGCCTCGCGCAGCAGGCGCTCGCGCTGTGCCGCGCCCAGCTCCTCGTAGAGCTGCACGGCCCTGTCCGCGTCATCGTGCGCCACCAGCGACTGCACCGCCTGCAAGGGCCCCTCCACCGTCGACCCGGACCGGTTTTCCACCGGCTCCAGTACGTCCGCCACGCCTGACATGTCGCTTCCCCCCATCTTCCTGGGGTCATCCGAGGGCTGCCCTCGGCTTCCCGTCAATTGCGATGAATCTGGAATCGAGTCAAGACGCTAGCACTCCGCCCCCACTCCACGCACATCACCCGGGGGCGAGCTCCGGGAGCGGTCGCAGGCGCGCGCCGTCGGGGAGGACGAGCAGGAACTCGCGCTCGAGGACCTCGCGGTACTCCGCCTCGCTCTGGAGCTGGCGCACCTCCACGGAGGCGCCGCGACGGATCTTCAGCTCGGCGTTGAGCATCGTGCGCCGCACGCCGGGCGTGCAGCGGGCCAGCACGCGCGACTTCACGAAGTGGGATTCGGGGAACGTCGAGGTGAAGTGGTTACCCGACTCGATGTCCAGGTCCAGCACGGGCTCGCGCGGGTCGAAGATGAACATCGCCTTCCACTCGTCCTGGATGAGCAGGTGCAGCTCGTAGCCGGGCACCCACTGCGACTCCACCAGCCGCCAGCGCTCCCCATGGGCCTCGTGCTCACGGCCCACCTCCAGCGGAATGGGGCTGATGAGCCCGTTGCCCCCGAAGCCCACATCCGCGAGCCACTCGCGCCCGCCCAGCTCCACCCGAAGGACCTGGTGCGTGCGGGCCCCGGGGCGCTCCCGGCCCCAGATGACCCGCCCGATCGTCCGGTGCACGCGGAAGCCCACCTGACTCAATACCGAGTGGAACAGGGTGTTCTGTTCAAAACAGTAGCCCCCCCGGCGCGCGCCCACGAGCTTCGCCTCGACGCTCGGCAGGTCCACGCGGATGGGCAGCCCCAGGTGGATGTCCAGGTTCTCGAAGGGGAGCGTCCCCACATGCGCTCGGTGCAGGCTGTCGAGCGTCTCCAGGTCGACGCGCACGGGCCCGACATGGCCCAACCGCTCCAGATATGCCTCCAGCGACATTCACACTCCACGGACAAGCGGTGGGCATCAGGCCGCGCCGCGCCTCAATCCTTCCGCGCGCGCTCCAGTTCTTCAACGAGGAGTTCCGCGACGCGACGCACGCGCGGAATGTCGAGCGCGGATTTCGCGCAGACCACATATAGAGGGCCGCGCTGATGAGGCCCCAGGTCGATGCGGAGCGGCACGAGCGAGGACGTGCGCGCGAAGCCATGCCGGAGGCGCGGCAGCACCATGGCCCCGACCCCGGCCTCCGCCGCCGCGAGTTGCACGAGGAATTGATCCGACGCGAAGACGGGCTCGAACCCAGGGACGAGCGCCGCCAGCTGCGGGTTCGGCGGCACGTCCTCGAACGGCGGCGCCCAGGCGATCCACGGCAGGTCCTGGAGTCGAGGCCTGCGCGGCAGTCGCTGCGCGAGCGCCCGTGACACGAAGACCGCGTTCTCCACCTCCACCGTGTGGACCGTGGTGAGGTCTGCTTGCGAGGGCGCCCGTGAGCGCAGCGCGAGATCCGCCTCACCGCGTCCCAGGTCCAGGTGCGTCACCGACGAGAGGACCTCCACGCGCATCCCGGGGTGCTTCTGCAAGAGCTTCCCCGCGAACGGCGCGAGGAAGTCGAAGGCGACGAACGGCATGGAGGTGATGCGGATGACGCCGCGAGGCTCACGGTCCGCGGTGTCCGCGGCACGGCTCACCTCTCCGGCCCACTCCGCCATCCGCCGCGCCGGCCCGAGCAAACGCTCCCCGGCACTCGTCAAGGTGGCGCCGCTGACGCCCCGGCGAAACAGCGCCTCCCCCACCGCGTACTCCAGGTCCGCCAGACGGCGACTCACCGTCGGCTGCCCGAGCCGCAGCTTGCGCGCCGCACCACTCACGCTGCCGGCCTCCGCCACGGCCAGGAACAATCGGACGTCATCCCAGGGGATATCCATATTCGGATGGCATCATGCGTGATTCGCTGTTTTCAATCCACGAGCGGATGGATACCTTGGGGGCACTTCAGGAGATACATCCCATGCGCATCGCCCTCGCCATCCTCGCCGCCGCAGTCATTGCCGTGGCCCTCGCCGTGCTTATCGGCTTCGCCCCCACCCACCACCCGGTGCGCTCCGTGGCGGGCCTGGGCGTGGCGCGCGCCTCCCGGGAATTGCTGGCGGTGATCGACACGCCGGGCCCCGTCGTCCTGGAGACCGTCAACTCGGCGGACTGGGCCGTCACGCGCGACGGCCTCATCAACCTGAAGCACCCCAAGGCGGTGGCCGCGGGACTCACCGATGGGGACGAGCCCATCCAGATCTATTTCCACGCGCTGCACCACCCCACCCAGGGCCTCTTCATCGTGGACACCGGCGTGGAGAAGGCCCTGCGCGACCGGCCCGACACCGCGGCCATCCGCGGGTTCATCTCCTCGGCGATGCACCTGGAGAAGATGAAGTTCCACCAGCCGCTGGGGGACTACCTCGCGGCCCACTCCAATGAGCCACTCCAGGGCGTGCTCCTCACGCACCTGCACCTGGACCACGTGACGGGCATGGCGGACGTGCCCGCGGGGACGCCCGTCTACACCGGCCCGGGTGAGGCCACCGACCGCAACGTGCTCAACGCCCTCATGGCCCCGACCGTCGACCGCGCGCTCGCCGGCAAGGGCGACATCAACGAGTGGCCCTTCCACCCGGACGCCGACCACCGCTTCGAGGGCGTGGTGGATGTGTTCGGCGACGGCTCGGTGTGGGCCATCTGGGTGCCGGGCCACACGGCGGGCACCACGGCCTACCTCGTGCGCACCACCGAGGGCCCGGTCCTGCTCACCGGTGATGCGTGCCACACGCGCTGGGGCTGGGACAACGAGGTGGAGCCGGGCTCGTTCACCGCGGACGCGCCGCGCGGCGTCGCCAGCCTGGGCCGACTGCACACGCTGGT
The DNA here is from genome assembly GCF_019039035.1 of Citreicoccus inhibens. GTDB lineage: Bacteria > Myxococcota > Myxococcia > Myxococcales > Myxococcaceae > Citreicoccus > Citreicoccus inhibens. The sequence continues at coordinate 11,563 of NZ_JAHNZT010000016.1, forward strand.
GAAGGAGCACCCCGCCATCAACGTGCGCCTGGGCCACCAGCGCTGAAGCCCGAAGCCAACGCTCCCCGCGCGACCCCCATTGCGCGCCCGAGCGGGGCCTCTATCCTGCGCCGCCATGGCAACCCACTTCGACCCCAGCGCCGCGGCGCAGTCCGACTCCGGCATCTTCGGCCTCCCTCACACGCCCGAGGAGGCCCACGTCGTCGTCATCCCCGTCCCCTTCGAGGCCACCACCAGCTACGGCGGTGGCACGTCGGATGGCCCCTCGGCCGTGCTGGAGGCGAGCCGCCAGGTGGACCTGTTCGACGTGGAGACGGGCCGCCCCTATGAGCGCGGCATCGCCCTGCTCCCCGAGTCCGAGGACCTGCGCGCCTGGAACACCGAGGCCAAGGCGCGCGCCGAGGTCGTCATCGAGGCGGGCGGCATCCACTCCGGTGACGCCGAGCTCGTGGCCGCCGCCCGCGACGTCAACGTGCTCTGCGAGAAGATGAACGACGCCGTCTACGCCGAGGCCAGGCGTTGGCTGGAAGAAGGCAAGCGCGTGTGCGTGCTGGGCGGCGACCACTCCGTCTCCTACGGCATCATCCGCGCCCACGCGGAGAAGTACCCGGGAATGGGCGTGCTGCACCTGGACGCGCACGCCGACCTGCGCGTGGCCTATGAGGGCTTCACCTGGTCGCACGCGTCCATCATGTACAACGTGGCGCGCAACCTGCCGGGCGTGAAGACGCTGGTGCAGGTGGGCCTGCGCGACATGAGCCAGGAGGAGTTCAAGTACATCGAGGACTCGAAGGGCCGCATCCACGGCTTCTTCGATGCCACGCTCCAGCAGAACCGCTTCGATGGCATGACGTGGAACCAGCAGGTGAAGCAGATGGTGGAGCTGCTGCCCCAGCAGGTCTACCTGTCGTTCGACATCGACGGGTTGGACCCCACGCTGTGCCCGAACACCGGCACGCCCGTGCCGGGGGGCCTGTCCTTCGCGGAGACGGTGGCCATCGTCGCCGGCATCGTCCGCTCGGGCCGGACCATCATCGGCCTGGACTTGGTGGAAGTGGCGCCGGACCCGAACGGCGGCGAGTGGGACGCGAACGTCGGCGCCCGGCTCCTCTACAAGATGATCGGCTGGATGCTGAAGTCCGAGCAGCGCTAGTCACGCGCCAGCCCGGCGCTCGAGCAGGAGTCCTGTCCCTCGAGCGCCGGGGCGGCTCACCGCGCTACAGCCTCGGGCGGTCCTCGACCACGGGAGCGAAATCTCCAGTGGCCTCGGGCGCCAGGGTCCGCGCCTGAACGGCCGGCGGCGTGACGCCCATCCAGGCGGACAGGCGCGTCAGGGCCAGTGTCCGCTCGGGCTCGGGCAGCCGGACAATCTGCGCGGTGAGGTGGTTGGCGTTCGGCACCGTGAAGCGGAGTGAGTCATTGCGCTCCCGCACGTCGAAGGCGCCCGCGGACCAGGGATCGCGGTCCGCATAGAGGAACAGCATCCGCTCCCCCTCCCGCCGGACCCAGTGCTCCACGCGCAGCATCAGGTCGCGATCGAACCGCTTCTCCACGGGGAACGGGAGATAGGCGGACGGCACGTCCTCACGCGCGTACCGCAACAACCCATGCAGGTGATGGGTGGGGTAGCGGTTCCAGCCCAGCTCCGTGGCGGACTGGTAGTAGTAGGCCGCGAAGTAGTCGAGCGACGCATCCCCATAGGTGGACGCCATGCCGGTGATGTCATCGAGGAAGGCGAAGACTTGGGTCGCCGGAGCGCCGGGCGCGGGGATCTGCTCGCACAAGGACGGCGTGCCGTACTGCCAGAAATAGAAGGGCGTCTCGACGATGCCGAACTCCAGGGACCGGTCGACGCCCAGCACGCCGTAGGTGTCCCCCGTCTCCGCCATGAAGGGGAGCAGCTCCGCGCGGCGCGACAAGGCGTCTCGCTGGAAGTCGCGCAGCTTCTCCCGGCAGGCCTCGTCGCCCACCCGCTCCAGGAAGTGGACGAAGCGCCCGTCATCCAAGCCATGCGTGTTCGGCGCCACGTAGGCCACGGTGGCGTCCACGTCATTCGGAAAGTAATAGCGGTGGTAGACGGCGGACATGCCGCCCTTGCTGCCGCCCGTCGTCAGCCAATGGCCAGCATAGACAGACTTGAAGGCCTGGATGATGCGGTGGTAGTCGCTCGCGGCCTGCCAGATGTCGAGCAGCTTCCAGTCATTGGACGCCGGCCGAGAGGCACCGAAGAAGCGGTGCTCCAACGAGAGCTGATTGGCCCCGAGCAACGCGGTGGGCTCGTACTGCGAGGGCCGCCCGTTCAGACTGTACCCGCCCGAGTACACCACCATGGGCGCGGACACGGAGCGATGCAGCAACGTGGCCCGCAGCTGGAAGTGCTCTCCCCCCGGGGTGCGGTGATCCGCCGGCTGCTCGAAAGAGAGGCGGAAGAAGCGCGTGCCTTGAATGGGCGAGGGCGCCTCTCCCAGCACCGTCAGCCCAGGGATGGCCTGGAGCCGAGTGAGGATGTCCTCGGTGTCCGCGCCGGCCTCCAAGGCCCCCGCGACCTGGCCAGGCGGCACGGCAGGAAGGGCTCCGGGCCCCTCTGGAACAGGACCGCCGCAGGCTTGCATCACCAGGGCCGCGGCCAACCACCCCAGGCTCCGAGACAAGCCAACGCGTCTTGACGAACTCATGCACGCTCCGCTGTTTGGGTTTGCAATACGAACTGCCCCGCGCGGCCCGAGGCATCACAAACCTAACAGATGACGCATGCGATCATCACGGAGGGTCATGCAGGACTTCGTCAGGCACTGCGCGGCAGATGGAGGTTGAACGCGGTGCCGGCGCCCACCGCGCGTGGCTCCACGGACATCCGGCCCCCGTGCAACTTCGCCAGCTCGGCGGCGAGATAGAGGCCCAGTCCCTCGCTTCCCCGCGGGCCGTGCGCAAACGGCTCGGACCACGTGGGCAGCGCTTCCGTGGGCGCATCGGTCCGCTCGTCCGCCACGCGCACCGTGACGAGTGAGCACGACGCGCGCAACTCCACCGACACACCGCCTCCGGGCCCCATCGCGCTCGCCAGCAACGCGTCCAGCGCCAGGCGGATCCGATCCGCGTCGAAGGTCAGGCCCACCGGCTCGGACGGGAGGGCCAGCCGCACCGCCGCGCCCGGCACGCGCGCTCGCCACTGGGCCACGGCGTCGCGCAGGTGCGCCCGGAGATCTCCCGTCACGGGCCGCAGGCGCAGCGAGCCTTCGGCCAGGAGCGCGGCGTCCCGGAGGTGCCGTCCCAGCAGCTCCAGCGACTGGAGTTGGAAGCCCAGCGCGCTCACCGCGCCCAGGTCCACCCCGGGGCTGTCGCGCAGGCGCTCGAGGTGCTCACGCGCCTGCCACAGCGGGCCCTGAAGCGCGTGGCCCACCCACTGCCCCAGCGCCTCCGCCGTGGTGTTCGCGGGCGCTTGCGGCGGCGGCTCGGCCTCCAGGGACTGACGAACCAGCGCCTCGAAGTCGTTGATCTCGAAGGGCTTGTTGAGGAAGGCCCACGCATCGGGCGTCCCCGTGGACAGCACCCCGCTCAGCAGGATGACCGGGACCGCGTGAAGAATGGGCTCGGCCTTCATGCGCCGGCACAGCTCCACGCCGCTCATGCGCGGCATCACGTGGTCCGTCACCACCAGTCGAGGACTTCGCGCCCGGGCCAGCCCCAACGCCTCCTCTCCATCCCTCGCCTGCACCACGTCATGGCCCAGGTCTTCCACCACCTGACTCAGGACCTCCAGAACCGCGGGTTCATCGTCCGCAACCAGGACGAGACTCATGCGTCCACTTCCTCTCAGCGGCCACGCCCAGGGGAGTTCCGCGCGTGCCTTCGCGCCACCAACACCGCCGCCCGCTCCCACGCCCGCCCCCTTGAGGGCCATGGGACCTCGGGACAGAAGGTCCACGGGTTCACGGAAGAGAGACCTGGACTATGAAGGACCGAGCACTCATTCCGGACATCCTCGGGAATGCCGGAGCCTTCCCAACAGTCCGGATGTTGCTCGGAAGACACTCCGACACGGAGCACGGAGGAAGACATGAAGCCCGGAGTCATGGCGTGGGGTCTGCTGGCGGCGTCCTGCCTCATCACCGCCCCCGCGCGCGCGGACCTCGCCCGCCGGCGCGACGCCGTCGTGGAGGTCGTCCAGAAGGTCTCTCCCGCGGTCGTCTACATCGGCACCGAGCAGGAGGTGGAGTCGCGCTTCCGAGGCCGCTCTCGCTCCCCCCTGGAGGATTTCTTCGGCCTGGGTCAGCCGGACTCCGGCGGCCGGGAGAAGATTCAGGGGCTCGGCAGCGGCGCGCTCATCGACCCGAGCGGCATCATCGTCACGAATGATCACGTCATCCGCGGCGCCTCGGCCATCCACGTCGTGCTGGCGGATGGTCGCACCTTCGACGCCGAGGTGATGGGCAGCGACGCCACCAATGACCTGGCCGTCCTCAAGGTGAACGCGAAGGATCCGCTCCCCGCGGCCCGCCTGGGCACCAGCGCGGACCTCATGATTGGCGAGACGGTGGTCGCCATCGGCAGCCCGTTCGGCTTGAGCAAGACGGTGACGGCGGGCGTGGTGTCCGCCACCGGCCGCACCTTCCGCGCCGATGACCGCGTCTACAACGACTTCATCCAGACGGACGCCGCCATCAACCCGGGCAACTCGGGCGGCCCGCTGCTCAACGTGGATGGGGAGATCATCGGCATCAACACCGCCATCTTCGCCAACGGCCAGGGCATCGGCTTCGCCATCCCCGCGGACAAGGTGCGCCGCATCGTCGAGGAGCTGACCCGCTTCGGAAAGGTGCGCCCGGCGTGGGTGGGCCTGGACACGGAGGACCTCACGCCTCGGCTCGCGGCGAGGCTCGGGTGGGATCGCACCTACGGCGTCGTCGTCTCCAACGTGGATCCCGACAGCCCGGCGGCCCAAGCCGGCGTGCGCCGAGGCGACGTGGTGGCCGAGCTGGGCGGCTCGCGCATCCAGGACGCCGAGGACTTCGACTCACGCGTGCGCGGCTACCCCGCCCGCTCCGCCTTCCCGCTCGTGCTCTTTCGCGAGGGCGCTTCGCGCACCGTGCAGGTCGCCCCCGTCGAGTTCCCTCGCCGGCTCATCGAGACCCTGGCCTGGGAGCGGCTGGGGCTGCGGGTGAAGGAGGGCAAGGGGATGATGGCCGTGTCCTCGGTGCGGCCGGACTCGGCGGCGGCGCAGATTGGCCTGGAGCCGGGCGATGTCATCCTCCGCGTGAACAACCAGCCCGTGCCGGACGGGGACACCTTCCGGGAGGCGCTGCTCACGGCGCGACGGGGACGTAGCGTCCTGATGCTCGTGCGCCGAGGCCGGTACGGCTACCACATCACCCTCCCGTTCGAGGGACAGCGCATCTAGTCCTTACAGGGATTCCAGGATCGGCGGGAACGGCACTAGCATGGGTCCCCCATGAGTCCGGTCCGCTACGTGTCGCTCGGTCCTCTTCTTTCGGGAGAGGGCTCGCGAGCCTTCCTCGGCCTGTCGATGGAGGAGGCCCGCCCACCGATTCCCGTGGTGCTCATTTGGGCACCGCAGGAGATTGCTCAAGACGCGGACCTGACGGCGCGCCTGGAGCGAGAGACGGAGCGCGCGCTCGTCTTCGAGCACCCGAACATCCTGCGGGTCCACGGGCTGACGCGATTGGACGGAGGGCTGGCGCGCGTCACCGAGTTCGCGGATGGCGAGCCGCTGCGCAAGGTGCTGGAGGCGCACCCCCGCATGCCGGCGCACTTCGCCGCGCTGGTGGTCGCCGACGCGGCCAAGGGCCTCCACTACGCCCACGTGGCCGGCAATGACGACGGCTCGCCGCTGGTGCACGGAGACATCCGCCCCGAGACGCTGATGGTCTCGTTCAGCGGCGTCACGAAGGTGTCGGGCTACGGGGCCCTGACGGTGGCGCCCCGCGAGCGCGGCGGCAAGCGCGTGAAGAACCGGCGCGCGTACACCGCGCCCGAGCAACTCCTGGGAGGCCGCGAGGCCGTCAACGTGCAGTCGGACGTGTTCCTGCTGGGGCTCACGCTGCACGAGTGCCTCACCGGGAAGATGCCGTTCAAGGAGTCGGCGGATCCGGACAAGGCGGTCATCAATCGCGCCTTGCCGCCCATGCCCAACGACGTGCCGCTGAAGCTGGACGCGGTGGTGCGTCGCGCCACCAGCAAGCGCGCGATGGAGCGCTATCCCTCGGCGCTCGCGTTTCGTGAAGCGCTGGTGGAGGCGGTGGGCAAGCTGCCCTCGTACGAGTCGTTCGCGGAGTACCTGGCCAAGCTGTTCCCGCCGGAGAGCGACGCACGCGCGGCGCGGCGACAGCTCATGGAGCGAGGCGCGGCGGAGGCACTCGCCAAGGCCGGTGTTCCGGCGCCGCGCATCGCGGAGTTGATCGCGAAGGGCATCGGCTTCACCACGGAGACGCCGGGAGATCCCAACGGTGAACCGGCCAGTGGAGCGGTCCCGGGCACCGCGCCCGTCAACGCAGGCGCGTCCCCCACGGATCCGCGCGTGGGCACTTCGACGAGCGCCCCCGTCGCCGGAGGCTCCCCGGGCGTATCCGTGCCGCCTGCCTCCACGAACGGCAGCAGCGCCCCGGCGTCCGCGCAGTCCGCCTCCCCGCATGCGACCGGTGTGACGGGCTCCACGCCTCCCGACCCCACGCTGGGCGCGGGCGTGGCCGCTGTCCCCGTGCGCGCGGCGGGCAACGCGGGCGCGGCGTCTGCTCCTACGGCGCGGTCCGCGGCGATGCCTCCTGTTCCAACCGGTGGCACGCCAGGTGGAATGCCCTCCGCCGCGCCCGCCGCGCGCCCATGGTGGCCCATGGTCACCGTGGGCTTCGTGCTCGTCGCGGGCGCGGGGGCCTTCGTGATGCAGCGCACGTTGCGCGGCACGGTCAGCGTCGAGAACCCTCCAGCGCAGCCGCCTTCCCCCACCCTCGCCGTCGTCGACGCGGGCGTGCTCGCGGACGCGGGTGCGCACGACGCGGGAGCCTCGGCCACGGTCAGCGAGCACCTGGGCATCCTCGACCTCGTCGTCGAGCCGCGCGTGGATGTGTCTCTCAATGCCGCGCTGCTGGGGCGCACGCCGCTCACTGTCTCGCTGCCCCCCGGACGGCACACCCTCACGCTGACCAACGGCGCGCTCGGCATCACCGTGGCGCGCACCGTGACGGTGGCGCCCACGGGCAAGACGTCCGTGCAGATCTACCTCAACAAGGCCTTCGTCAACGTGCGCGCGCCAGAAGGCGCGAGCGTCACCGTCGACGGTCGACCAGTGGGCACCGCGCCCGTGGACGAGCTCGACGTGTACGAGGGCTCCCATCGACTCCTCGTCACCGTGGGCGCGGCCCGCTGGCAGAAGTCCTTCACCCTCGAAGCCGGTCAGCGCACGACCTTCACCGTGGACTTCCAGGAGCCGCCCGAGGAGTAAGCCCCTCGCCTCGGCCCCCCCTCGCCCCATCATGAGTCTGTCCCTCCTCGCCGCGCTCCTCCTTCATGCCAGCCCGGCGGAAGCAACCCTCTCCCTGCTCGAACCCACCGCGCGCGGCTGTGACTGGGTGCGCGTAAATGCGCGCACCTCCGAGCGCCGCATCCTCACCACGCTGGAAGTGGACTGCCAGGGAGGCACCACCGCGCTGAGCAAGGATGGCTTGCGCGGCGCACTCCGCTTCTGGCGAGGCGGCGTCAGTGCCCCCGTCCTGGGCCGCCCCACGTTCCCGGAGAAGTTCCCCTCCCCCGCCTTCAAGGACCGCCTCTTCGAGGTGGAGACGGCCACCGGCGCGCACCAGGAGCTGCCGCTGCCTCCCATCGGCGAACTCATTGAGTTCGGCTACGACGCAAGCCAGCGGCTCCTCGGCCTCACCGTGCAGCGTGTGACACCCGAGCAGGAACATGCGGGCTTCGCCGAAGTGGAGGGTCAGCGCATCGTGTTCGACAGTGAGGCGCCGGGCCACCCGCTCCTGGCCCACGCCTTCGTCTTCCGCGACAAGGCCTGGGTGCGGCTGACCACGGAGGCCACCGACAGCATCCGCGGCATCCGCGGCATGGTGCTGCGCAAGAAGCTGGGAGATCGCGCCAGCGCCGCGCTCGATCCTCGATTCACGCCGGGCGACCTCGACGACAACACGCTGCTGGATCAACTCGACACGCTCGCGCCGGAGCAGCCCGAGGGAGAGTGGTCTCTGCTCAAGCGCGGAGGGATGTCGCTCGCGGTCTGGGCCACGCCCTTCGAGGACGACATGCTCTCCACGGGGCTGGTGCGCCGGGTGGAGGGGCATCAGGCGCTCGCGCTGCCCGGCCACGCGCTCCACGCGAACGACCTGGCGGGGGTCCAGGTCCGCGGCACGTGGCTGCTCGTGACGCTCGCGGACTCAGGGGGACACCCTCGGCTCTACCGGGGCAAGACGCTCGTCTGGAGCTCGGAGACCGCCCGAGCCGTGACGTTCTGGCCCCGCTGAGCGCGGCACTCGGACCCGGCCGAGCACCGCGCTCGGGACGACTCAGCCGCCCTTGAGGTTCTGGGCGACGAAGTCCCAGTTCACCAGGTGGTTGAGGAACGTCTCGATGTACTTCGGCCGCAGGTTGCGGAAGTCGATGTAATAGGCGTGCTCCCACACGTCGATGGTCAGCAGCGCCTTCTGGCCGTGCTTCATCGGGAGGTCCGCGTTGCCCGTCTTCGAGATGGCCAGCCGGCCCTTGTCCAGCACCAGCCACGCCCAGCCCGAGCCGAACTGCGTGGCGGCCGCGTTGGAGAACTCCTCCTTGAACTTCTCGAAGGAGCCAAAGTCACGGGTGATGGCGGCGGCGAGCTCGCCCGTCGGCTGCCCGCCCCCGTTCGGCTTCATGCAGTGCCAGTAGAAGGTGTGGTTCCACACCTGGGCCGCGTTGTTGAACACGCCCCCGTCGCTGCTGAGGATGATCTCCTCCAGGGTGCGGTTCGCCTCGGGCTTGCCGTCCAGCAGCTTGTTGAGGTTCACCACGTACGCGTTGTGGTGCTTGCCGTGGTGGTACTCGAGCGTCTCCTTGCTGATGTGCGGAGCGAGCGCGTCCAGGGCATACGGAAGGTTCGGCAGCGTGAAGGGCATGTTCGGATTCCTTTCGGGAGCGGGCACGTTACCCGCCTTCGGCGCAGGGTGTGAACGGGAACTACACCCGTCCTGACCACGGATCGGCCGGGGCGCCAATATATTGGCGGGAAGTCAATTCCGTGGAAGCCCCTGGACGCGGTGCTCGCGAGCGAACGATTCGTGGGGCGAGCCTGCTTCAATCCCTCACACCGGCAACGCCTCACGCTTTTGACTTTAAGCTTGAGATAGCGGACGGAGCCCCGCGGAGCGTGTGAGGGAAGGAACACCCCTCCTCGTCGGGCCAGAGCGTGTCTTGACTCTGTTTCGGCGCGAGCGCTCCATGGACAGTCATGGATGCACGCAAACCGCTGTGTCTGGTATTGGCCATGGCCACGGGAGGGGGAGCCTGCGCGACCCACCCGGTCCGGGTGGCCACGGCGGAGCCAGAGGCGGTCTCGATGTCCCCCGCGACCGAGGCCCCCCAGCCCGTGGAGGGCCCGGGCCTGCGCTTCGACGTGCAGCCGGGCGCCGCGCGCGTGTTCGTGGACGGGCACGCGGTGGGCACGGCCGCGAGCCTGCGCGATGCGGGCGGGCTGCTGTCCCTGGCGCCCGGGGTCCATCAAGTGAGCATCCGGCACGCGGGCTATGCCACGTGGCGCGCCGAAGTCACCGTGGGCGAGGAGGCGGAGGCGATTCAAGTACGGCTCCTTCAAGACCCCTGACGCGAGGGCACATCCCGACTTGCAACGGACCGGGTGATGCGCGCGGACGACGGGCGACGGCACGTCTCCTCTCTCCGCGCGCCCCTCCCCTGGGAGGCTGCGTGAAACAGACCAGGAAGCACCACCGGGTTTTCCGACTCCCTTTCGCGGACGAGCCGGCCTCACGCGCACGGCTGAACCAGAGTCTCGCGTCGCACGGCTTGTTCGTCCCCGCGGATCCGCCCGAGCCCATTGGCGCGGAGTTCCCCCTCCAGCTCACGTTCCTGGGCGGCGCGCCCATCGCGGCGGGGCGGGCTCGCGTCACAGAGCACGGACTCGCGGGCCGGCTGCGCGGCTACTTCGTCAAGTACGTGGAGCTGGAGCCCGGCAGCTGCGAGCTGCCCCTGACGCCCCGGCACTCGGTGACCTCGCGCAGCGTCATCCGCCCTCCCCCCTTCCGACACCGCGAGCCCGTCACGGAGACGACCTGGGGCACGCAGCGCCTCGCCCTCTCCACGCTGCCCGAGGAGCTGACCCCCGCCGGCATCATCCCGCGCACCGCGGAGGGCGAGACGCTGTCGCTCGCCGACTACACCCACGAGGAGCTGCTCCACGCGAGGGATCCGCATGCATGGCAGGGCGGGCTGCGTCCCTTCGACTTCTTCGGCAGCTACCAGCTCATCAAGCGACTGGGCGCCGGAGGCATGGCCGAGGTCATCCTCGCCCGCCGTCGCATGGGCGAGGGCGTGGACAAGCTGGTGGCCCTGAAGCTGGTGTTTCACGAGTACGCGTGCCACCCGCGCCTCTCGGAGCTGTTCCTCACCGAGGCCCGCGTCAGCGCGACCTTGCAACACCCGAACGTCATCCAGGTCTTCGACGTGAGCTCCGCGGCGGGGCGCCCCTTCCTCGCCATGGAGTATGTGAATGGCCGCAATGGCGCGGAGCTCATCCACCGCCTGCGCGAGCGCCGACAGCCACCGCCCGTGGGACTGGCCGTGGCGCTGGGGCTGGAGCTGAGCAAGGCGCTCGAGTACCTGCACGGCAAACGCGACCTGGATGGACGTCCGCTGCACCTGGTCCACCGAGACGTCAGCCCCAGCAACCTGCTCATCAGCTTGCACGGCGCGGTGAAGCTGGTGGACATGGGCGTCGCGTCCGCCAGCTTCGCCAGCGGGGACTCCTCGCTGACCGTGGGGAAGCGCGCCTACATGGCCCCCGAGCAGGCCCTGGGAGGGACGCCCGAGCCAGCGTGGGACCTCTACGGCATGGGGCTCGTCATCCACGAGCTGCTCACGCTGGAGCGCCCCTTCGAGCGCATCTCCAGCCCCGCCGCCATCGCCGCGTCTCGACAGGTGCGCTTGCGCCCGTCCGCGTTTCGCCCCGGGGTCCCCGAAGCGCTGGATCGCCTGGTGCAGTGGGCCACCGAGTACGCCCCCGAGCGCCGCGCGCCCACGGCCCACGCGCTCCGCGAAGCGTTGGAGAAGGTCCGAGACTCGCTGCCGCCCTTCGACCTCGTGCAGACGATGCGCGAGCTGTTCGGTGATGAGCTGGCCGAGTCCCAACGCGAGACCGAGACGCTCATCGGCGTGGCCCGACAACGCGACGGCACCGACGCGGCGCTCATCTGGCGCCGACTCGCCAAACGCGCCTGGGGCTGGGTGCCGAGCCCGGTGAGGCTCGTCGCCGCGAGACATCCGCGGGTGCTGCGCTGGATTGCGTTGAGCGCCTGGGTCGCGCTCACCGCCCTGGGCGGCGTGCTCTGGACCCGGCACCAGCGCGGCGCCGCGCTGGAGGCGCACCTGATGGCGGCGGATCGCCTCATCGCGGCGGCGCGCCTGGTGGGCCCCGGCGAGGACACCGCGCTCGCCCAGCTCAAGGCGGCCCGAAGCCTGAAGCCCGATGACCCGCGCATTCGCGCGCGCCTGCAAGCGCTCGCCGCGACGTTCGAGTGGCTGGGGGACGTGGCGGACTCGCGCGGCGACGTGGCCGAAGCCGTGGCGCACTTCCGCGCGGCGCTGGAGGCAGACCCCGCCCGCGAGGCGCTGCGCGCACGCGTGCTGGCGTTGGAGTCCGCGCTGCGGGCTCGCCCCGTGGGCCGGAGAAGCCCATGAGGACGGCCGTCGCCCTGCTGATGCTGCTCGCCTGGGGACCCCCGGCGGTCGCGGCCTCGCTGGAGCTGGACGCCGAGCCCATCGTGCTCGGTAAGACCGAGACCGTGGGCGTCACCCTTCGCGTCCCGGAGCCCGCGCGCACGCCCCGCCCCGCGCTCCGCCTGGTCGTCAACGTGGGCACGTTCAGCGAGGTGACCCGCCAGGGCCCTGGCGTCTACCGCGCGGTCTACACGCCGCCCGCCACGCGCTTTCCACAAGTGGCGCGCGTGGTGGTGTGGCACGACACCGGGCCTGACGCCGAGCTCTCCGCGCTGACCATCCCCCTGTCGGGGACCACGCGCGTGGAGGTCCGCACCCGGCCGCGCGCGCAGGTGCGCGGCACGGTGGGTGGACGCACGTTCGGTCCGGTACGAGCCGGGCCGCACGGCCTCGCCCTGCTCCCCATCGAGGTGAGCCCGGACATCCACACGCTGGAGGTGACGACGCGCCAGCGCGATGGCGCCACGGCCACGCACCGCGTGCCCATCCAGGTGCCGCCGTACAACCGCATCACCGTGGCGCTCGTCACGCCCGCGCTGCTGGCGGATGGGCGCGGGCGGGCGCGCGTGGACGTGTTCCATCCTGGCGCCGAGGAGGGCGTGGGCGCCGCCTTGGTGCAGCTCCGCACGGAGCTGGGCACCATCACGCGCGTGGCGACGAGCGACGGCCACGAACAGTTCCAATACCAACCGCTCACCGGCACGCTGGAGACCGAGGCACGCCTCCAGGCCCGCATCGAGGGCGAGGCCGCGTCGGTCGGCACGGTCCGCGTGGCGCTGTCACTGCCCGCGCCCGCCCAGCTCGTGCTGCACCCACCCGAGACGCCCCTGCCCGCGGATGGCACCTCGCGCGCGGAGCTGTCGCTCCAGGTCTACTCCGCCTCCGGCTCGGGGCTCCCCGCGCAGCACGTCGAGGTATGGGCCAACGGCCAGCCCCTCCAAGGCGTCACCGATGCGGGCAGCGGCCTGTACCGCGTGCCCTTCGTGGCGCCTGCGTTCTTCCCCCCCGGGGGGCTGGTGCGCTTCGAGGCCACCGTGAGCACACCCTCGGGCCCGTCGGCGCGCACGGAGGTCCGCTACCAACTGCGCCCGCCTCCCATCCCCCGAGCCCTGCACGCCGCGCTGGCCCAGGTCCCCGTCCCCGCGGACGGCTCCACGCGCGTGCGGCTGGCCCTCGACGTGCGCGACGCGGCGGGGCTCCCGCTCGATGGCGCGCGCCTCATCGTCGTGGCGAACCAGGGCGCGGTGAGTCCGCCGCGCGCGCTGGCGGATGGCCGTTACGAGTCGATGTATCTGGCGCCCTCGGGACTCCCCGAGGATCCCGTCGAGCTGACCATCACGGATGCCTCCGGGCAGTTCGTGCAGCGCGTGCCCGTGCCGCTGCGCGCGCCTCCCCACCGGCTGCTGCTCGGTGTTCGCGCGGGCGTGGTGCACGGCGCGCAGCTGGGTCCGCGCGCGGGCCTGGAGGCGTGGGTGCCCTTCGCCGTGCGCGGTCATTGGTGGGGCCTGGGGCTCGCCGCCGCCGCATCGCGGTTCCAACGAAACGTGCAGGACACCACGGGCTCGCTCACCTCGCGGTCCGAGGCGTGGGCGCTGCCCGTGAGCCTCCGCGCGGGGGTGGAGTTGTTCGCCTCGCGCCGGGCGAGCCTCGTCCTGGGCGCCGGAGGCACGGCCACCTGGGCGCGCTTCCGGACCTCGCTCTCCGACACCCGCGTCGAGGCAATGGGCCTGGGGGGCTTGGGCTTCCTGACGGCCAGCTACGCGCTCGGCCCGGGTCAGCTCTTCACCGAGGCTTCCTATGTCCACGCGCCGGTCTCCGCGAGCGGGTTCCGGCTCGACGCGGGCGGACCTGGGCTCGACGTGGGCTATCGCATCGGAGTCCTCTGATGCGCGCCGCGAGCCTCCTGCTGCGCGGTGGCGCCCTGGGCCTGGGCCTCGTGTTCGCGGCGTGCGCGCCCGGCGACGACACTCCCGCGCGCGTGCTGGCCGTCCGCCCGGCGCAAGGCGCGATGACCGCCACCGTGGCGGTAGACATCCTGGGACGCGACCTCCACCCCCGAGTGGAGACGGACTTCTCGGCCAAGACCGGCTCGCTGGACGCCACGTTCCAGGCGTGGCTCTCCCCGCTCGACGCCACGGGCGAGGACGTAGCGCTGCTCGACGTGCGGTTCCTCTCCGATGAGCACCTGAGCGCGCGCGTGCCCGCGGGGCTCGCGCGCGGGGACTACGCCCTGCGCGTGAGAGAGCCCTCCGGCGCCGAGGCCGAGGGACGCCTCCGCTATCGCGTCACGCCCGCGCCGCCCCCCGTCGCCGGATTCCAGGTCGGCATGGAGTCCGTGCAGCACGCGGGCATCCCCTTCCCCATCACCGTCACCGCGGTGGATGTCCAGGGGCAACCGGTGCCGGACTTTCAAGGGACGGCGCGGCTGAGCGCGCGCAGTGGCGCCGTCATCCCAGACAGCGTGGGCCCCTTCTCCCAGGGCCGCGCGAGCGCGCTCGTGACGCTCGCCCTGCCCACGCCACAGAACCGCTTGTGCCTCGAAGTCACCGGCGGCGTGACCGCTGAGTCCGCCCCCATCGACGTGCGCCAGGCCCCAGCCGCGCGGGTCGTCTGGTCGAACCCCACACTCAGCGCCGAGGCCGGTACGTGCATGGGCCCCGCCACGCTGGAGGTGCGCGATGCACAAGGAGCGGTGGCCGCGTTCGACGGGCCGATGCTCGTCGCGATCCGAGCGGATCCCCTCGACGGGGTCGGGTTGTTCACCGATGCGACCTGCACCCAGGCCCTGCCAGCAGAAGGCCTCTCGCTCACGCGCTCCTCACAGTCGCTCTATGTCAGCGTGCGGCACGCGGGCCCTCTGCTCCTTCGCGCCCGTCCCGCCGCGCTCCCCGGCGACAGCCAGTTGCACGAGGTCCAACCGGGTGTCGCCGCCGCGCTCGCCTTCACCTCTCCTGCGCGCGTGGTGGTCGCGGGGGGCTGCTCCTCCGCGGTGACGGTCTCCACGCGCGATCGCCTCGGCAACATCCACGGCCCCAGCGCCCCCATCGAGCTGGGGCTAAGCGTTCCTCCGGCGTCTCGGCTCACGCTGTACTCGGATCCGAGCTGCACGACGCCCAGCGGTCCGCTCGTCGTCTCCGAGCGCGCGCCGAGCGCCACCGTCTATTTTCGCGCCCCGGTCGCTGGAACCTGGGTCATCGAGTCCGCCGCGCCCCCAGCCTCGGGACTTGGCCATGCCTCGCAAGAACTCCGGGTGGAGCCATGAGCCTGTTCATCCGCCTCCGCGCACCCGCGCGCCTCGTCGCACTGGGGTGGCTGGTGGGCTGCGGGACGCCCGTCGCTCCCGAGCCTCGACTCCTCTGGCTGTCTCCCGCCAGCGGCGAAGCCAGCGCCCCGCTGCACGTCACCATCACCGGAGAGGGCCTGCGCCCGAGCGTCTGGACCGACTTCTCACACGATGGCCGCGACACCGTGGACACGACCTTCCAGGCGCGACTCGGCCAGGAGGCACTCGACGCGGTCCAGCTCACCGGACCGGATCAACTGGAGGCCCTCATCCCCGCGGGACTGGCGAGTGGCCTGTATGATCTGACCGTGGTGGATCCCTCGGGCCGCGAGGCGACGCTGGCGCGGGCCTTCGAGGTGCTCGCCACCGTGGGTGAGCGCACACGCTCGCTCGCGAGCTTCCGCTTCGAGGCCGTGAGCGCGCAGCACGCCTGTGAGCCCTTCACCGTCACGGTGCTCGCGGTGGACGGCCAGGGGCAGCGCCTGAGCGGCTTCAACGGCTCCGCGAAGCTCACGGACGACTCAGGAACCGCCGTGCCCTCCGTGCTGGGCCCGTTCCGCGATGGGGCCTGGAGCGGCCAACTGGAAGTGCGCCGCACCATGACCGCCAACACCCTGCGGCTCGATGACGATGCCGGCCACACGGGAACGTCCGCGCCCTTCGAGGTCACGGCGCGAGAGGCCGTGGCGCTGCGCTTCGTCACCCCGGCGCGGAGCGTCACCGCGGGAGAGTGCACCGCCGTGTTGACGCTCGCGCGCGTCGATGACCAGGGCGACCGCGTGGCCAGCCGCGACGCGCTCGACATCGCCCTGGAGGAAGACCTGCCGCGCACGCGAACGGTCTATGGCGATGAGGGCTGCACGACGCCGCTTGCACGTCTCTCGATGGACGCGGGCGCGGACTCGGTCAACTTCTACCTGCGCATCGGGCGCGCGGGCGGCGCGTCCCTGACGGCCCGAACGGGCACCCTGCGCGCGGCGATGCAGTCCCTCAAGGTCGTCCCGGCCGCACCCGCGCGGCTCGCCTTCGCCTCGGTCCCGGAGGTGCTGGTTGCGGGGGCTTGCTCGGGCCCCGTCGCGCTGGAGGTCCGCGACGCCTTCGACAATCCCACCCTGGCCCCCGGTCCAACGCAGGTGGACCTCGCTGCCGAGCCCACGCCGGAATACACCTTCAACGGTGACTCGGCTTGCGCGAGCCCCATCGCGGGGCTCGCCCTGGCGCCGGCGTCTCGTGTCGCGTTGTTCTACGTGCGTGGCATGAACGCGGGCCCGGTGACCCTGCGCGCCTCCGCGCCGGGGCTCGACAGCGCACGGGCCACGACGTCCGTGCGCGCCCCACTGCGGCCATCGGCATCCGGCTCCACGCGCGACCTCGACGACCGCGGGCAACGCTGAAGTGAGAGGACCCGCGCGAATGTACCGCCTCCCGCCATCGCGAGCGCGCCCCTGGGTCCGGGCCCTGCCCCTCGCGTGGCTCGCGTGCCTCGGATGCACGAACGCCCCCGCGTCCGCACAGGACACCGAGCAGGTGGCGCGGCGTCTGTCGTCCATCGTGGCCACGTGCGCGGCGTCCACGGGGCAGGTCGAGGTCCTGCGTGCGGGCCAGTCCTTCTGGGAGCGCATCGAGGAGGGCGCCACGTTCCGCCCCGGCGACTGGGTCCGCACGGGGGCGCTCGCGTCCGCGCGCATCGAGTTCCTCGAAGGAGGTCGCATCGAGTTGGAGGAGCAATCCGTGGCGCTGGTGGAGCGCGCGCCCGAGGGCGACGCGGGCGCCCATCCCAGCCCGCTCGTCGCCCTGGAGAGCGGCTCGGCGCGAGGCTTCCTCCCCGCCAGCGCGAACGGGGACGTACACGCCCTGCTGGTGCGCACCTCGGACGGCGCCATCGTGGCCGTCTCCCCAGGTGAGGCCGGCCAGCCCGCCGAGTTCCGACTCAGCCGGACGCCTCGGGGCGCCGTGCTGTCGGTCGCACGAGGCCGGCTGACACTCGTCTCGGGACAGCGGCAGCAGGCACTCCTCGAGGGACACGGCGTGGAGCTGGGCCGAGGACTCGTGGCCCCGGTGTTCCCGCTCCCCGTGTTCCCCACCAGCCTGGAGCCCGGCATCGATGCGCGCTTCACGTGGGCCGCGGGCTTGCGCGTGGCGCTGGCCTGGAGCGAGGTGGTTGGCGCGGACCACTACCGCGTCCAGATTGCGCGAGACCTGGGCTTCGAGCAGCTCGTGGTCAGCACCCCGTCCGCGCGCGCACCGTTCACCTTCACGCCCGATGGCCCCGGCACCTACGTCTGGCGCGTGGCCACCGCCGACGCGGATGGCAGGCAAAGTGAGTACGGCTTCGCGCGCCGCATCTACGTGGACGCGGAGGTGAATCGAGACCTGCTCGTCACGCCAAGCGACGGCCATGAGCGCCCCTTCAGCGCGACGCGAGGCATCGTCTTCGCATGGCAGACCACGGGGGGCCGACAGCGCTTCCGTTTCGTGGTGGCGCGCGACCCCGCGCTTCAGCAGGTGGTGCGCGTGCAGCGAACCGGTATGCAGCAGCTCAGCCTGATGCGCCTGCGGCCGGGCACGTACTACTGGGGCGCCTACGTGGACTCGACACCGGCCGAGCCCTTGTTCCAGAAGGCGCGCAAGCTGGTGGTGCTCCCGCCCGTGGCGAAGAAGGCCCGGCTCAAGACACCTCGGGTCGTCGACACCTGGGGACACTGAGTCCCCAGGTCGGCGCGGCGCTCAGGAGCCCTTGCGGCGGCGCATCATGGCCTCGTACGAACGGCCCACGCTCTGCGAGAGGATGAGCAGCTCGCCCACGTCCGGCGTGGTGAGCTGATCCGGACCGTTGTCCACGTAGAGCAAGTGGACCACCTTGCCACGCACGAGGAGCGGGAGGATGACCGCGGTGGTCGGGAAGCCCCCACCGACGAGCTTGTAGAACACGCCCATCGCCGCATCGCGCTTCACCGGACCGACGTAGTGCGAGCGCGTATCTCGCACGAGCCGGAAGGTGCTCTGGTCTCGCAGGGCGACGCCGATGCGCCGCACCGCCGCGTCGCGCACCCCCTGCCCCATGCCGTGCCAGCCCGTCACGAGGCTGCCCTGCACGGACAGCAGCAGGCAGCGCCGCCACTTGCCCGCGGCGAAGCGGAGCACGGTGCGCGCCACGTCCTCGCGGTCCGAGCTGCGTCCCAGCTCCGCTTGGGCCTCCGCGAAGGTCAGCGGAGACGGGGGTGGCTCGGGCGCGCGCGCGGGAGCCTGGGGAACAGGACTCCGCGCGGCGGCCTCGCTCGGAGGAGGTGCCACGGGGGCGGCTCCGCCCGGAGGAGGAGGCGCCGCCGTGGGCACGCCACCGCGCGCCGAGGCTGGCGCGCCCGCGACGCGGCCCGGAGCCGGCGGGGGGGCTCCCGCCACGGGGCCAGCAGCAGGGACCTGCGGCGTAAGCGTGCCCGGCCCCACCGCGTGTTGCGGCGGAGTGGGAAGGCTCCCCGGAGGCACGTTGACCTTCGGCGCCCCGCCGACCGGAATGGGCGGCACACCGCCCCGAGGCGGGGGCGCGGCGACGTTTGGCGCACCGCCCTGTGAGGCCACCGCGCCCGGAGGCACGCCTCCTCCGCCCTGCGGAACCAACGAGCCCGGAAGCACCGCGCCCTGCGGACGCGCGGCGATGGGCGCACCCGCCTGACCTGGAGCCTGCGGACGGCCCCCCTGCGCCTGTGGCGCGCCCCCCGGAAGGGGCTGCAACATGCCCGGAGGTGGCACGGCCGCACCGCGAGGAACCGCACCGGCCGGAGCCTGGGTTCCCTGCACCACCGCGCCCGCATGCGAGCCCGGCGGCGCGCCCGCTCCGCCCGCGGGCCCCACGGCGACGGGGAGCACACCGGGACGCTGCGCCGCGACGGGGGCCGGAGCGAGTTCCTCCAGCACCACCCCCGTGATGACCTCCTCGGAGTCGAGCCCCTCCGCGTCCTGCTCCCCGCCACCGCGCAGCGCCTGCGCGTAGACCGCCTGGAACTCCTCCTCGCTCATGAGGTCGGGCGGTCGCTCCTGCACCTTCTCCACCGCGCCGGCTTCACCCACCGGCTTGCGCGGGCGAGCCGCGTCGACATCAATCGCCCGCAGCGGCCGGAACGCCTTGCAGTAACGGCGCAGCAGCTGGTTCATCCGAAACTCGGGGATGACCACCGGCACCACGCGCTTGCCCGTCTTGAACGCGATCGCGTCCAGCGTCGTGAAGTCATGCGGGTTGACCACGGCGAGACTCAGCCGCGTCGCATCCACCCGCATGGGCAGGTACTCCTTGTCATCCGCGTGGTGCGCGTCCACCAGCGCGATCGCCTTCGGGTCGGGCACCATCTCGCCCGAGGCGTGCGCGCAGTTGTGGAGCTTGCCCAGCGAGCGCGCCAGGTCCTGCTCCGACACGAGCCCCAGCTCGACGAGGTTCGTCCCCAACCGACCGCCGTGCACCACCTGGGATTCGAGCGCCTCCTCCAGGGCCGCGGCGGTCACGAGGCCTTCGTTCACGAGCTGTTCACCGAGGCGCATGGGCTCGCTTGTAGTCGCGGCCACTCGCGCTTCGCAAGCCAGCAGCCGGGCATCCGGACGCTAGTCCTCGGGGTGGTGACTGAGCGCCACCCGGTTGCCCTCGGGGTCGCGCACGTACACCGTCCACCGCGTCTCATGCTCCAGCGCAACCCCGGCGCGCGCCAGGGTCTCAACCGCCTCCGCCCGCTCCCCGCGCGGGATCCGGAACGCCAGCATCAACAGGCCCGGGTGCTCGTGCCGGAACGGCTGCTCCGGGGGAGTCCCCTCCACCGCCTCGATGGCCAGGAAGGCCCCCCCGGGGACCCCGACCCAGATGCTCCGCAGGGAGCCGTCCGGCCTCCGATGTCGGGTCAGCTCCGGGAAGCCCAGAAGGTCGCGATAGAAGGCGGTAACGCGCTCCACGTCCTTCGCCTGGATGGCCACATGGTGGAAGCCCTGAACGTGCATGGGGTTGATGGTAGGGTCTGCCCGCCCATGGCGCGACTGCTCATCGTCGAGGACAACCACGAACTGGCCTCCCTGGTCGCCACCATGGCGCAGAACCGGGGCCATGACGCCATCGCCGTGCACACCGGCGAGGCCGCATTGGAGACGCTCGGTCCAAACGCGCGCTTCGACGCCGCCCTCGTGGACCTGCTGCTCCCCGACATCCGAGGCAGCGAGGTGCTGGGCGCGCTGCGGGCCCATCGCATCCCGGCCATCGCCGTCAGCGGCGTCTACAAGGGCGATCGCTTCGCGCAGGAGGCCACCCAGGTGCACGGCGCTCGGGCCTTCTTCGAGAAACCCTTCGAGTTGGACACCGTGCTCGATGCCCTCGAACTCGCGGGCGGCGTGCCGCGCGCCCGGCGCCCCGACGCCGCGGAAGCCGTGGAGACAGTGCCCGCGCCACAGCAAGAGGAGCTGCTGGACGAAGTGGAGCTGCTCGTCCTGGAAGAGCTGGTCCCCGAGCCCGAGGAGGACGCGGGAGCGGAGCTGGCGCCCCTGGAGCCCGTGGAGGATGAGGCGCTGCCCCTCCCGTTCGCGCAGCGCGAGAAGGTCTGGGCCGAGGGTGCCACGCCCCTCCCCGAGCGCCGCCGCCGCGCGCTCCCCGAGTGGTCGCTCGGGGGGGACCTGCGAGACACCTCCGTGCCGCGCCTGCTCAACGCCTATTACGAGGCGCGCCATCACGGGGAGCTGAAGCTCAAGCAGGGCTCGGTGCTGAAGGTCGTCTACTTCGAGTCGGGGCGCATCGTGTACGCGGCCTCCAACCTCGCCCCCGAGCGCTTCGGCCGATTCTGCGTCCGGCGCGGCGTGCTGACCGAGGCGAAGCTCGCGGAGGTCGCCGCCTACGCGAAGACCCACGCGCTGCGCACCGGCGAGGCCATGATTCGCCTGGGTGTGCTGGACGCGGGCAAGCGACAGGCCCTGTTGGGCGAGCAGGTCAAGGAGCTCATCTGGTCCACCTTCGCGTGGACGGAGGGCGCGTATGGCTTCAGCCCCATGCGGCCCCAGCGCGCGGACCTCGTCCGCCTGTCCGTGTTTCCAGGAGACCTCATCCTCGAAGGCACGGAGCGCACCGAGACGCTCGTGGCCCTGCGCCAGCGGCTCGCGCGCACGCGCCGGCTGAGCCCCACCGCGGATCCGCCGTACGCGCTGCACGAGCTGAAGCTCGGCGGTCCCCAGGCGCTGCTGCTGGCCTACGCGGATGGCACCAAGACGGTGGCGGACCTGCTCGCCGTGAGCGACCTCTCCGAGCGCGAGGCCCTGGCCACGCTGCGAGGCCTGGAGCTGCTCGGAGTGCTGGAGGAGCGCCAGGACACGCCCACCCGGCGTCAGCGCATCTCGTTCGGCCTCTAGCGCGCGGCGCCGCGCCGCCGCAGCACGCGAGTCAGCGCGAGCAGGCCGAACAGGGCCGCGCCCGCCCCCCCCTCCGAGCAGCCACAACCCGACGGCGGCGAGCGAGGCCCCTGCCCCGTCGTCAGCGGCACGCCACGCAGCAGCGCGACACCGCTGAAGCGGGCCTCGGACAACAATCGCGAGCGGGCCACATACGTCACGCGCGAGACGCCGTCCGGCCGCAGCCCGAGCCCCTCCACCGCGAACCCATCGCCCGTGGCGACGGCGGCCACGGGCACTCCGTCCACCTTCACGCTGCCGGGCACCCACTCCGCGCCGCGCAGGGACTCCTCGTAGCGGACCATGCTCACGCCGCAGGTCGTCGTGTTGCTCAGCAAGACCTCCACGCCCACGAGCCCACCCTCCGCCCCCGAGGGCGTCTCCATCTGACGCCGCAGCCCGACGAAGGGCTTCACGCCGATGGACACCACATGCTGAGCGACAGCGGGCGTCGAGCCCTCCGCCGAGGCCGTCACGCGCAAGGTGACGTCCCGCCCCACCAGCGCATCGAGCTCCGTGTCGCGCGTAGACACCGCGACGGTGGCGCCGGACACCGAGGGCTCGCTCAAAGGCGGACCGTCCTCCTGCGCCCAGGTGAGGTTCACCACCGAGCATGCCCCCGGAGGCAGCACCTGCGTCAGTGAGCCCGCGGCGCCCTGACCGCAGGTCGCCACCAGCGAACCCTCCACGTCCCCGAGCGCCGCGGGACGCGCGGACACCTCGAGGCTCTGGTCGAGGGTGCGGCCCTGCTCCTGCGTGACGGAGTCCGACAAGCGAGCCCGCACCACGTAGCGCGCGGCGCCGCACTGCGGAGGCAGCGGCAGATGCCACGCCCCATCGGGCCCCGGCGTGACGGACTGCGTGGCGAGCACCTCACCGGACTCGCGGCGCAGCGACAGGTCCACGAGCAGGGAGCGCCCCGCCGGACAGTCGAGATCCGTGTCGACGATTCCGCGCACCTCGTGCTCGTCCGACTCCACCCGCGACAACACGGGCCCGCCCTGGGACACGGGCCGAATCACGGGCTGCACGCGCAGCAGCACCTCGGACGACGGGCCATCCTCCGTCACGCCGTCCAGGAGGATGCGGTTGCGCGCCAGCAGCGGCACCTCCACCGCGGCGCAGCTCGTCAACGTGGGGACGATTCCCTGGCTGAGGACAGGCGGGCCCTCGATGGGCAGCTGCTCATCCGTCACGAGCGAGAGCCCCGAAGGCGGCGCACTGAGCCCCTGCAAGGACCACGCGGTGTAGACGGTGGGCAGCCCCGGGGTGCCCGCGCACGCATGCAGCGCGGCGGCGGCCACCCGCGTTCCCGAGGACACCGTCAGGACCGTCGGGGCGTTGAACGGCGCCAACGGACGCCCCCAAGGCCGGACCTTCACCTTCACGGTCGCGGGCGCCGAGTCGAGCCCCCCGACATCTCGCGCGAGGACCTCGTAGTTGTGAAAGATGTTCGAGGGCTGGCACAGCCGCGCGTCCGGCGTGAAGGTCGCGGCGCCCGCGCTGTCCACCGCCAGCGTCGCGGTCCCCGACGGGCTCCCCGACTCCGTCCACACGTAGCCTTGGATGGCGCACGGTCCACCGCTCGGGCTGGGCACGATGCGCACAGGTCCTTCACCCGCCAGGTAGCTGCCGCCATCCGGAACATCCACCCGCGGCGTCTTCGGCTTCACGTCGTGAACCACGTCCACGCTCACGGTCCGGAGCTGCTCATGCGCCTTGAGCCCATCCGTCATCGTGATGGAGACGCTGGACGTCTCGCTCCCGCACAGCCCAGGCGCGGCGGTCAGGTCCAACATCACCCCTTCCGTGCCGCCATCGAGCGCTCGCTGCTGCACCGCGAGCGACGCCGAGGACGGGCCCGGCGTCACCGCCAAGCGCACCGCGTCTCCGTCCGCGTCGAAGGGCGCCACGGGAACGCTCACCGTCGTGCCCTCGCCCACCTGGACCCGCGAGGGAGGCAGCGGCATCAGCTCGGGCGCGTAGGTGTTGGTGTAGATCAGCACGTTGTCCAGGTCCGGCTTGGCCAGGATGATGACGCACAGCTCGGACCCCACGCAGCGCACCTGCCGCACGGCGAGGCTCTGCGCGGCCACGGGGAGCTGTGAGAACCTCGGGTTCACCCGCCACGCGGTGGCGATCTCCGACGGAGTCAGCGCTGGCACCGCGCTGAGCACCTGCGTCTGCGCATTGCGAGTGCCCACCACGACCCCAAACCCGTCACCACGGCCCGACCCCGCCCCCGTGTTCACGTCCATGCCCAGGACGGTCATGGCTCCGCCAGGAAGCGCCACGGGGACGAAGGGATAGTCACCCGTCCCGAGCGTGCCGCGATACAGCCCATTGTCGTTGCCGAAGAGCGCCGTGGGGTTGCTCGCGTCCTCCCCCGAGAACAACGCCAGCGCGTTCGCCTTCTTCGGAGGATTGGAACTCGGCGCCGGGAGGGGCGTCATCGCGGTGCCCCGGAACCAGCGGAAGCTCGCGTTGGGAATCTCCGAGAAGAGCGCGTGGGTCGTGCCCCCGTGAGCCAGCACCGCGGCGAAGTCGAGCCCGGTGTAGGGGGCGATGGGGGCGAGCAGCAACGGGCCCCACTGGCAGGAGCTATCGGTGGACGGCACGAGCGACGAGCGGTAGTCGAACTCGAGCGGTGACGTATTCGCGATCGCGAACCCCACGCTGCCATCCGGCGTGAAGCGCACCGCCCTCATCATGTAGGGCAAGGAGGTCGGATACAGGTGGGTGCCCTCCAGGCTGGAGCACGCCCCGACGCTGACGACGGTGCTGTCTCCTCGAACGCCGAAGACACATCCCTGCGCGGTCCGGCCCAGGCCCATGAAGGCGCCGCCAAGTCCCACGGTCGTGGTCCCATTGGAGAAGAGGGACAGCCCGTTGCTGGTCGCCACACCGAACTCGGTTCGCGACCACGCCTCCACCGCGAAGGGCGTGCCCGGGACGCTCTTGACCTGCCAGTCCGCCCACGCGGCGGAGGACACGAGCAGAGTCAGGCTGAGGATCCACGCGCGCACGCTCGACTCCGTCCCCTAGTAGGCCACTTCCGCCCGAAGGTAGAGGCGCCCCTGATCATCCGACGAATCCGCCTGGAGCCCCAAGCCATGGAAGCCCAGCAGTGTGTAACCCGCGGCAACACGCAGCCGCTCGTCCGTCCGCCAGGCCACTTCCACGCGGTAGGACTCCAGGCCTTCGCTGTCTGGCGATGACGTGCGCCGTGCTACCTCGCCGGCCACTTCCAGCCCTCCAACCACCCGGACCGAGGGACGAACCGTTCCCGTCCAGACCCAACGCACGGAGTCGCCCAGGCTGGAGCGGCCCGCGTGCAGCCCCGCCGCGACCGAGAGCCGCTCTCCCAGGCGCAAGGCCGGCATGAGCGACAGGACATCCAGCCCACGGTTACCAAAGGCCGAGCGCGCTCCGGGCAACAGCTCGTGCGTGAAGCCATAGCGCGCCATCACCAGCCACGGCCCCGGGCGCCACGCGAGCGCGGCGAACCCTTCCACGAAACGCGCCTCCAGCCCCGTACGTCCCGCCGTGCGGCCCCAATTCAAGCGGCCCGATGCCGTGACATCGCGCACCAGCCGCGCCTCTGCCGTCAGCGCCAGCACGAGCTGCGTGCGGTCCACCGGCGTGGTGTCGCCGCGCGCGGGCGTGCCCGCCTCATGGCGGACTTCGGCCCGCAGGCCCGCGCTCACGCGCTCGCGCAACCAGCGCGCATCGACAGCGCCCACATCGCGCGTGAGGTCGCTGGGAATGTCCAGCGGGTGGCGCACGCCACGCTCGTAGCGAGCCCCCACCTCGAAGCCCTCCACCACTTGATGGCGAAACCCCACCGCGCGCTCCAGCCGCACCACGTTGGCATCGTGCGCGCCAGTGGACTCCACGAACACGCTCGTCGAGGTGTCCAGCTCCCTGCGCGCTCCCGAGATGACCCGGCCCGCGCCGAAGTTGGGGCCGTCGACATCCACCGAATAGCCGCCGTAGAAGATGTCCGGCCCACTCTGCATGCGCGCGTCCAACCACGCCTGGGGCCCCAGCTTCGGACCCCAGCCACCGCGCACGCCGAGCGCCGCGTCCCGCGTCAACTCCACGTCCACGCCCGCGGACGAGAACGTGTCATCCACTCGGCCGGGGCCCTCGCCCCGCTCCACCAGCATCTGCCGATGGCTTGCGGACACGGACACGCCCCGCGCGACCTGCATCCGCCCGGAGACCCCCGCGGACGTGCGTCCACCGGAGAGCAAGGGGCCCTCGCCCGCCGTCTGCGTGGCGCGCAGCCAACCGTCCCGAGCCTCCGCGCGCACCTCCCACCCCTCCCCCCCGTAGCCCACGCCCACGCCGAACGTCCGCGCGCCAAAGTCGCCATCCTCGAAGGGCAGCCGCGGATCCGCCGAGCGACGATCATCTCCCAGCAGCGTCAAGCGCAGCGGTCCCAAGGGCTGGGTCACTCGCAACGAAAGCTGACGAAAGCGCGCCGCATCGAAGTGCGAGCCATCCGAGAAACCTCGCGAGCGCTGCCGAAAGGAAGCGTCCAGGGCGCCTCCGTCCCCCAGCGGCCCAGGCCCACGCACGCGCAACCCCACCGCCCCGCCCGAGTCATCGAGCACCGGCCCCGGACGCAAGAACGAGAGCCCGCCGTCGTCCGACACGCCGAAGTCGAGCGGCGCCACCGCGACACCCCGGCTGGACGCCACCTCCGCCACCAAGGTGTAGCGGCCCACGCGCGACGTCGCCTGTCCGGACACGAGTTGGAAGGGAGCGCCCTCGCGGCGCTCACGTACGGCGGAGACCCCCAGCCGAGTGAGCCACCATCCCCCCCAGACCTCGCCCCCCACCGCGTCATGCGAGGCACCCGCTTGGAGCGCCGCGTAGTCCGCCACCAGCACCGGCTCCGGAGACTGCACGAGCGCGTCCGTGCGCAGCTGCGAAGCTCCGACCAGGAACGACAACGGACGCGCCAGCAGGATGCGGCCCGCGAACGCATCGATGTCGTAGTCGCGCCCGCGCACGAGGTGATGTTCCGCCACGGGCAACCCCGTGACGCCATCGCGCACCTCCACGCGAAGCACCTCCGAGCCCTCGGCCACCACCCCGCCCAGGTAGTACAGACTGCCGCCCGTGGCCCGCAGCTCCTCATGCGCCGGCACCGCCGTGACGCCGAGGGTCGGATCCGCGAGCCCTCCCGCGAACAGATTCACACCACCGCGCAGCGGGCCCTCGCCCGTGGTCAGCTCCGCGTAGGGGCCGAACAGGGGTCGCTGATAGCGCCCCACTTCACGGTCTGACCTGCTCGCGCGATAGGTGCCCAAGCCCACCCGACCGTACTCATCGTGACGGACCTCCAAGCGCAGACGCCCTTCGCTGGGATTGGGCGTGAGCGAGACCGAGTCGTCCCCCCACTCCGCGGGCGTCAGGTCGGGATCCAGCGCTCGCTCGAAGCGCTCGGGCACGCGTGGCCGGAGCCAGTCGGAGGCCTCGGCGGAATGCAAGGCACGGAAGTCCGTGTCGCGCAGCTCCAACTCGCCCACGAGGCGGAGTGGTCCCCACCGCCCCTCGGCATGGGCCGCGCCTCGCCCTCGCAGCTGGAGGTCTCCGGTGCTGGGGGCCACACGGAGCTCCACATCCAACAGCCCCACGGCGAACGGCTGCGCGGTCGCGTCGAGGGTGACGGTCTCCTCGTGCGCGGACTCCCCCGGGCGCTGCCAGCTCAGCGTCACCGCGTTGGCTCCGGGGACCAGGAGCACTGGCAGCTCCGCCGAGCCATCAGGTCCCAGCACCGCCTCGCCCTGGGACGAGCGCACGCGCGTCCCCGGCGCGCCTTCCACGCGGACGCTCGTGAAGCCACTGGCCACCGGCGCCTCCCCCTCGGCGGGGAGCCGCAGCGCGCCGGATGGCTCCAACGCGCGAGGAATCACCAACCAACCCGTGGGGCCGCGACGCACCAACTCCACGCGCTGCCGATAGAAGCGCACCCCACCCTCGCGCGCCGTGACGGTGACGGGGAGGACGTTCTGGCCCTGCTGGAGGGGAACCATCACCCACCAGCTTCCGGACGCATCGACCTGGGCCTCGGTGCCCGCCACCGCGACGCGATCGCCAGGCCGCGCACGGCCGGCCACGAGGAAGCGCAGTCCATCGTTCGTCACGCGCGCCTCGGGAGGGGTGCGCGAATAGGACAGCGTCGCCGGGGGCGCGGGCTCGCCGCGCATGCTCACCGCGAAGTCCTGGAGCGCCACCGCGCCCCACGGCAGCTCGACCGTGGCCCCCCGAGGCGTCACCACACTGGAGACCGGAACGCTGCGCGGATCCACGCGCATTCGGTGACGCCCGGGACGCAGGTGCACGCCCCCCGTCGCGTCGGGGCTCCGGCTGTCCACGTCCGTGAGGTGGTAGCGGCCCTCGGCGTCCGTGCGGACCTCTCGCCCCGTGTCCAGCACGACGCGCACGTCCGCGACGCCCGGCTCCTCGGGGCCGCACCGCCCGTCGCCATCCAGGTCTCGGCAGACGCGGCCCGCGAGCGTCGAGGCCAGCGAGGGGACATCCGCGCCCAGCCGCTGCGCCATGGCCACCGCGGGCCCCAGCACGAGCATCAGCAAGGCCCAGCGCAAGAGTCTCGCCAGGCCCCCGCTCATGGCCGCACCTCCTCCAGCGCCGTCACGCCCGTATCGACATCCGCGACCGAGACGCTGACCGTTCCGCGCGCGCCGCCCACGGTGAAGCTGTGACGGCCCTCGCTCTCCGACTCGGCCTCACGCGCGCCCGCGGACAGCGACACATGCACCGGCCGCGAGGGCAGCACCCGGCCCTGCGCGTCCTCCACCCAGTACGTGACGCGCGCGCCGTCCACGCGGAGCCGCACGTTGACGGGCAGCGGCGGCCCCAGCATCACCACGCGCGACACAGCCCCCGGCACGAGCGGCGGCGCGGTGGGAAACACCGGCCCCGAAGGGCCCAGCACATACACCGTGGCACCGAGCCCTGGCCACACCGCGTGCTGAACCTGAAGAGCCCCGGGCCGGGCCGGGCCCAACTCCACGGTGCCGTCCTCTCCCGTCACCCGCGTCTCGAGGCCCATGCGCAACAGCTGGCGCGGCACTGGCATCCCCGCCAGGTCGGCCACGCCCGCGAACAACACGCCTTCGCGCAACCAGACGGACAGGCGCGCGGGCTCCGAACCTTGAGGCCCCACGGCGTGCGCCACCACCTCGCCGCGTGTCACGGCCCCGGAGTCCGGCAGCATCCAGGTGGCGCGGAAGGTCCCCGGCGGGCTCTCCGCCAGGGGGCCCAGCGTCCCCACCGGCACCTTCACCGCGACCTGGGCCGAGGGACGCGGGCGCTCCAACCCATCCCGCGTCGTCACCGTGACCTGGGCCTCGCCGCCGTAGTGCACGAGCGGCTCGGACACGTCCACGGCCACCGAGGCCACCGGCCCCTGGACGAGTTGCAGCGGCCGCTCCTCGCGCGAGCCCGCGCCGCGCTGCGGCCACGACGCCTCGATGACTTCATCAGCCGCCAGCACCCGGGGCGCGGTGTAGCGCCACTCGAGCACACCGTTCGGATCGCGACGGGGCCCTTCGAGCTCCCCGTGCCGAGCCCTCGCCACCACGCGCGCATCCGCCACGGGGCGGCCCAGGGGATCGCTCGTGGCACACAGCAAGCGCGCCTGCGCGACACCATCGGCGGGAAGGCGCTGCGGATGGAGCACGCACGCCAGCCCATCCGTCGGCGGCAGCATCAAGTCGATGGGCATCCGGCGCACGTTGCCCACGCGATCCACGACCTGCCCCTTGCCGAAGCGGTGTCCCGGCGGCACGACGATGGGCAGACGGAAGCGACCGTCGTTGCCCGCCGCGACTGGACCGAAGCGCGTGCCGGCGATCTCCACGGAAATCTGCGCGTCCGGCTCGGTGGTACCCGGCAGCTCCACCGAGGCAGCCAACGGCACCAGCACCTGCCCATAGGCGCCATGGACGGACTGAGGATGGGGCCACGCGGAGAGGGCCACGAGGATGGCCACCTCGGGGTAGCGCGTGTCCGGCAAGACATAGCGCGCGGTGTATTCACCCGGGCCCGTGCGGCGGAGTCCTTCCACCTGTCCCGCGCTGGCGTGCAGCACCGGCGGCGCACCGCTGTCATCCGGAGTGCCATCCGGGCGCAGCAATCGCACGGCGAGCACCGCATCCGTGTCGCGGCCCTTCACGGGAGCAGGCGGCGTCAGCGCGAGCTGGACGCGCGCGGCCGGAGGGCCCACGGCGTAGCGCGCCACCGCGTCTTCACCTTGGTCCCGGGCCTTGAGCACCACCTCGCGCGAGCCCGGCGTGGGGACGACCGTGAACGTGCGCAGTGGCGGCACGTCCGGGCCCGGGCGAACCACCGCGCCCTCCGCCGTCACGGACGCACCGGGTGCGGACACCGACGTGCCCTCCCCCGTGCGCCGGGACAACGCCACGACGAAGCCCTCGGGCGGTACGGCGGACGTCGGCCCGAGGAGATCGAGCGTGTCCGCCCAGACCGGGGCGCAGAGCAGCAGGAGGACTGGAACGAAATGTTTCAGGGCTGGCTGACTCTACAAGGCACCGGCTTGGGCGACCGAACTTCTTTCACCCGCCGCGGCCCGTCGCCGCGCAGGGGATCCGCCGTGAGCGGATCAGCGCCGCGAGCACCAGCAGCACGCCGGACAGCGCCAGCGAACCGCCGCCCGCGCTGCACCCCGTCGCGGCCACCGCGCCCCGCACGGGTCCCTCGCGCACGAAGACGGGCGTGGGAATCGCGGACGCCGTCGCGGAGACCACTGGCACGGGCTCGGCCGCCACGCGCGTCCCCATCACGGTGCTCGCGCCCGCGGGCGCCGTCGCGTCCAGGTGCGGCCGCTCGCACACCTCGGCCGGCGGGCCGTACGCGCGGAGCCGGAACGAGCTGCCCGCCTTGCCAGAGATGAGCGCCGCCAGCGAATTGTTCCCCGACAGCGTCACCGACTTGGCCACGAGCGCCACGCTCTGCTTGAACTCAGACGGGTCCACCACGGGGTTGTTGGAGATCCACACCCAGCCAGACGTGGCGCGCTCGCCGTTGAAGCCGTTGTCCACGCACAGCACGCCCTGCCCCGAGCCACCAAAGCCCAGCGAGACCGCGTTCGGCTGCCCCGTGGTGCGCGCCACCTCCATCGCGGCCAGCAGCGGCCACGAGCCGGACAGCTGACACACCTGCTCCGGCGTCGCCTTCGCGTCGGGCGCGGGGTGACACTCGGGATCGCGCGGGAGCTTGAAGCTGAAGGCGCGCACGTTGGAGTCGCCGTTCTCCGGCACGGCCCACACCACGTGCACCGTGCCGTCCGCCTCCACGCTCAGGTCGGTGAGGCTCTCGTTCGCGTCGGAGTCCGTCAGCCGGTAGAGCGTCTGCGTCTTCATGTCATACAGCACGATGTCGAAGTTGGGCGTCGGCGCCGTGGGGTCCTGCCGCTCGAAGGCGATGAGGTCTCCGCTGATGCTCGGGTTGGAGTCCGGGCCCGGCAGCGCCAGGCGCTGCTCGATGCCACCACCCACCGGCTTCCAGTAGATGTCCCGCTCCGACACGCCGTTGATCGTGCGCGTGCTCGCGTAGACGATGACCTTCCCGTTGGTGTCGGGCTGCGACTCCTCGCCCTCGGCGCCCGTCACCTGCGTCGTCAGGTAACCGCCCTGCGTGCTCGACGCCTGGTAGATGTCGCACTGCGTGCCGCGCGGATCACACTTCGTCCACACCACCACCGCGCCATCCGGGCTCACCGACGGATCCCGGTCCAGCAGGAGATCATCCGTGAGGCGCGTCAGCGTGCCCTTCTGCATGTCGAACGCGGCGATCTCCGGCGCCACCGAGCTGCCCGTGAAGCCGAAGTCCTGCCATGACACCGTCGAGCCGCCGATCACCGCCGCGCGCCGGCTGCTGCCGACCTCGGGCGCCAGCTCCACCGGAGGGCCCTTGCTCGCCACGTCGAAGGTGAAGATGGCGCTGGCGCTGTTCACACGGGTGAACACCACCGTGCTGCCGCTGATGTCCGACACGAAGTCGAACGCGCCGTTGTTGGGGATGCCCTCGTCCATGCCGGACGACAGGTCGTGATACCGAATCTCGCTCGTGCCGCGTGACTCGCTGGTGTAAGCGACCCAACCGCCGCTGACGTGAGGATCCGTCTGGTCGCCCGGACCATCGTTGACGACCGTCGTGGTGCCCTGAAGGGTCTGGTAGACCAAGCCCTCGGCGGATGCGAGCGCCGGAAGCAGGCCCATGAGAGTGGCGAGTGTCCGCAGCATCGGAAGCGACCTCCCGGTAGGACTCCGAGACGACGAACCCATGCCCGCACAAGGAACGGTGGGTCCGGGCGGTCCTTTCCCGGTGATCATCTCCCACGGCGGTCACGGCCGGCCATGCGTCGGGCCCCGCGGCTTTGCGCACCAGGACTTTCGTCCAGGATTGCCCTTGTACAGGAACGTCTTTGCGCGAGTGTAGGGAGCCCTTCGACCAGGGGTCAAGGTGATTGCTCGTCCCCTGGCCGAGCAGGCTACGGACTTCCGCCCTTTGCAGACTTCCAGATGTCCTGGGTGTCCGGCCGCATCGCGGGAGGCGTCGTGTCCACGACGACGTCGTGTTTCTCCTCCTGTCTGGCGCCGCCCACGCCCACCGCGCGCACGCTCACGGTGTTGCGGCCTTCCTGGAGCACGACCTTTCGGGTGAAGCGACCTTCCGCGTCGGGCGTGAGGAAGAC
Source organism: Citreicoccus inhibens (assembly GCF_019039035.1). GTDB lineage: Bacteria > Myxococcota > Myxococcia > Myxococcales > Myxococcaceae > Citreicoccus > Citreicoccus inhibens. Next base: position 43,950 of record NZ_JAHNZT010000016.1, read on the forward strand.
GCCCTCCACCGCGACGCGGCTGCCGGGGTCGGTGCGGCCGGTGACGACCAGCTCGCGCTTTCGCCGCTCGCGCTCCGCGGGCCAGTCCACCTTCAAGAGCAGGCTGCCCGGCACGGGCGCGGGCTCCGTCGGCACCTGCCCGGGGCGAATCACGGACTGCTGCCCCGCGCGGACGATGACGACCTTGCCCTGTCCGAGCAGCGTCACCTCACCCTCGCGCGTCCCCACCGCCACGGTGCCCGCGCCGTTGTTGCTCATGGTGAACGTACCGGCACCCGTGCGCGCCACGGCGTCGCTGCCAGCGGCCCGCACCTCGAAGGTGTGCCGCTGCCCCGGTCGCACCATCGCGGTGGCCATACCGTTGCCCAGCAAGATGCGAGACAGCGAGTCCGTCAGCTCCTCTACGGAGACCTCGGTGCTGGGCTCCAAGTGGACCTCCACGGACTCATTGCCCAAGAGCACCACCGAGCCCCCTTCGAGCGTGCGCACCGCGTCCGACGGATGCAGCGCCACGCCCGGACGCGCGGGCTCCCACGAGCCACCGCCGTGCCGCACCTCCACAGTGCCGGTCAGCTCCCCCACCTCCAGTTGCACCGGCTTCTTCTCCACGGGGCGCGCCACGGGAGGCGGCGGTGGCGGTGGAGGGGGCGCGGGAGGCTCGCGAAGGAACACGAACCAGCCCACCGGCAGGGCGGCCAGGATCAGCACCAGTCCGAGCAGGAACAGGATGGGGCGTCTGGTGGGGGGAGCGGCCATTCTGGCGACCTCGTTACCACACTGGCACGCGCGTCACGCCCGGGGAAGCCGCACGGTGAAGCACGTCCCCTGCCCCTCCTCCGAGCGAACCTCCAAGGTCCCTCCCGCCTCGGTGACGATCCGCCACGCCACGCTGAGCCCCAACCCCACGTTGGACCACACGTCCTTGGTGGTGAAGAACGGCTCGAAGATGCGCGGGCGGATGTGCGGCGCGATGCCCTTGCCCGTGTCCTCCACCTCCAGGATGCAGGCGCCATCGCGCGTTCCGGTGCGCAAGGTCAGCTTGCGCGTGGGCGACTTCATCATCGCGGTGCGCGCGTTGGACAGCAGCGCGAGCACCACCTGCGACAGATGTCCCGGGTCGGCCTTCACGCGCGGCAGGCCCGCCGTCAGCTCGGTGTTCAGCTCGATGCCTTCGCCGCGCGTCTGGTTCTCCGTGAGACTCAGCGCGTCGCGAATCACCGCGTTGAGGTCCACCGGCCGCAGGTCCGCGCGCTCCCGCTGCTGAGAGAAGCGCAGGAGGTTCTGGGTGATCTCCTTGCAGCGCTTGGCGCTCTGCTCAATCTTGCGCAGCGTGTCCACGTCGGGGTCCGCGACGCTGCGGTCCAGCAGCAGCAACTGCACGTTGCCGAGGATGCCCGCCAGCGGATTGTTGATCTCATGCGCGACGCCCGCGCCGAGCTGCCCCACCGCGGCCAGCTTCTGAGCCTCCAACAACTGGGCCTGGGCCGACTTGAGGTCGGACGTCGCCTCGTCCACGCGCGCGCGCAAGTCATCGTTCCATCGCAGCAGGCGCGCCCGAGCCGCCTCCAGCTCCGCGCCCATGCGATTGAACGTGGTGGCCAGCGCGCTGAGTTCGTCATGGCCCGACACGCGCACGCGGCGATCCAACTCGCCTCGCCCGTAGGCCTCGGCGCCCGCCACCACCTCCGCCAGCCGCAGGTTCACGCGGCGGGTGAAGAGCGCGCCCAGCACGAGCAGCACCCCGAGCGCCGCGCCCACCGACACCAGCACCGTGCGCCGCATGGCCCGCACGGGAGCGAGCGCCGCGGCCTCATCCACCGCGACAATCACATCCAGCCCCAGCCCCTCGGGAACGCGCGCCACGCTCACGCGACGCGCGAGCGCCTCGACCCGAAAGCTGTGCGCCACGTCCGGCCCCGTGCTCGCGCCCAGCACGCGGCCCAACTCCGGCTCCAGCGGTCCCATCCGGCGCGAGGGGTCCGAGCTGGCCAGCACCCGCCGGTCGCCATCCACCAGGTCCAGGCGCGCCATCGAGTCCGCCGCGCGCCGCCGCAAGAGCGCCTCCAACTGCGTGAAGACGACCTCCGCGAGCGCGAACGGAGCCCCCTCGCCGTCCGCCAGCTTCACCGCCACGGCCATCGCGGCCCGCCCGCTGCGCGCGTGCACATAGGCGCTGCCCAGCGCGGCCTGTCCCTTGCCACCTCCACGCAGCGGCTGCACCGGCACGGAGCGGACGAGCTGCGTGACGCCGGAGGGATCGAACCCCGGGTGCCCGCCCACGGACTGCTCGCGGTACACCGCGTTGCCCAGCGGATGCCCCTGGGCGTCCAGCTTGAGCACCGCGCTCACCGTGGGCGACTGGCCGTACAAGAGCGCCAGGCCGCCCCGAGACTCCTCGGCGGTGGCGCGCTCCCAGTCAATCATCTCCGCCGAGCGGGCCAGCCCGTTGACGACCTCCATCAGGCTGGTGGCCACGGCCTCGGCGGTGGCGGCGGCGAGCGCGCGGTGCTCGGCGTCGATGCGCGCGGCCAGCTCCGCCTCGGCGCGTGACAACAACAGGAAGCCAACCGCGGCCAAAGGAAGGACCGTCGCGGCGAGCATGAAGAGGACCAGTTGCTGGTAGAGCCTCACCCGGCCACGGACTGTACCACCCGTTCGCGGTCATTCCGCAGGAAGACCGACCCGAGGATGGCCTTGGCCTGCTTCTTCATGTCCGCTGCCCGACGGGCCAGCTCGGCGTGGTCATGCGACACGCCATCTGTCATCACCGCCACCACCGACACGCTCATGATGGGGAAGCGACGCTTCTCTCCGAAGCGGTCCTCCGCTTCGATGTGGCCGCGCTCGCGGTCCTGTCGGTCGTAGTACAGCGGGATGATGCGGTCGAAGGTCTCGATGGTCCGCTGGCAGATACGGTCCACCGACTCCGGCGAAGTGATGAAGACGAAGTCGTCTCCTGCCACGTGACCCAGGAAGTCCCCTGGCGCGCCCTCTTGCTGGAAGATCTCCCGCATCAGGTCGCCCGTCTGCCGCACCACGCCGTCCGCCTTCGCGAAGCCGTAGTAGTCGTTGTAGGCCTTGAGGTTGTCCAGGTCGAGGTAGCAGAAGGCGAACGGCCGCCGCGCGGACAACCGCCGCTGCACCTCGCGCTCGATGGCGGTGGAGCCCGGCAACTGCGTGGTGGGCGACGACGACAGCTCCTGCTCCTTGCGGCGCAGCACGCTCTCCACGCGCGCGCCCAGCTCCAGCGCGTCGAACGGCTTGGTGAGGTAGTCGTCCCCGCCCAGCTTGAGGGCACGCACCTTGGAGGACGTCTCGGCCCGCGCGGAGATGAAGATGACGGAGATGTGGCCGCTGGCGCGCTCGGCCTTGATCTCCTCCAAGAAGAGGAAGCCGTCGCCGTCCGGGAGCGTCACGTCCAGGAGGATGACGTCGGGCCGGCGCTCGCGCAGTCCGCGGCGCGCCTCATCGAGCGACGCGGCCACCGCGACATCGAAGCCGATGCCCTCCAACACCTCGCGGCAGATGGAGGCGATCTTCGCGTCGTCGTCCACCACGAGCACGCGGCCATGCGGCGCGCCCGCGCTGCCACGCACCAACGAGTCCACCGTGGCCAGCAGCTTGTCCGCGGCCAGCGGGCGCACGAGGAACGCGTCGGCGCCAGCGCGGAACGCGCGCTGACGCTCATCGAACGCGGAGGTGAGGAGCAGCGGCGCGCGCCGGGTCTCCGGATCATGCCGGAGGATCTCCGCCAGCCGCAGGCCCTCCACATCCGGCAGGCGCACCGACACCAGCACCACATCCGGATGCGTGTTGCGCGCCGCACCGAGCCCCTCCTCGGCGGTCACGGTCAGCCGGACGTCATAGCCACGCGCGCCCAGCAGCGCCTTGATGATGTGGCCGACCTCGGGCTCGCCTTCGATGACGAGCACCTTGCCGCGCTTGACGTCGGTGGGCTTCGGCTGCGGGTTGACCTCCAAGGACTCCGCGGTCATCAACTCATGCGGCGGCTCGGTGGGCAGCACCGCGAGGAAGCGCACGCCATCCGTGCACGGCTCGCACCAGATGCGCCCGCCATGGGCCTCCACGATGTTGCGGCAGATGGCCAACCCCAGGCCGGTGCCGCGCACGGTGCGGTTGGCCGCGGTGCGCGCTTGCTCGAAGCGATCGAAGATGCGCTCCAGGCTGCTGTCAGCAATCGGCTCGCCGCTGTTCCAGCACGACAGCACCACGTAGCCCGGGAGGCTCGACGTCGCGCGCAGCTCCACGCGCACCTCGCCGCCCTCGGGCGTGAACTTCACCGCGTTGTTGAGCAGGTTGTTCAGCACCTGGTTGATGCGATTGGGGTCCGCCACCGAGCGAAGCGGGTGCTGCGGCAGCACCGGCACCACCCGCACGTTCTTCTCACCGAAGGCGGGCCCGTACTTCTCCACCACGCGGTGCACCAGCTCTTCCAGGTACACCACCTCGAAGTTCATCCGCAGCCGGCCCTTGGCGAACTTCGACAGGTCCAGCAGGTCATCCACGATGCCGTTGAGCTTCTCCGTGGAGTCCTTGGCCAGGGACAGGTAGCGGCGCTGCCGCTCGTTGATGTCCCCGGCCATGAAGTTGAGCACCAGGTCCAGGGCGCCGGTGATGGACGTGAGCGGCGTGCGCAGCTCGTGGCTCACCATGGAGACGAACTCGTCCTTGCGCTCCTCCAACCGCTTCTGCTCGGTGATGTCGCGCAGCACCACGCACACGCCGCGCAGCGTGCCGCGCGCGTCGCTCACCGGGGTGACGGTGGTCTGCACGTGGCGCTCGAAGAGGACCACGTCCTCGCGCAGCACCTGGCTGCCGCTGTACTCCCAGCCGCGCACCAGCTGGAACGGCGCGAACCCCAGCCGCTCCTCCATCATCCGGCTGGTCAGCTCCGCCGGGTCCTCGCCCGCGCGCAACAGGCGCCGCGCCGCGGGGTTCATCACCACGACGTCGTTCTTCTCGTCGGTGAGCACCACGCCGTCCGCCATGGACTCCACCATCCGCTCCATGCGGTGGCGGGCCTCCTCCTCGGCCGAGCGCAGCGACTGGATGGCGTCCGCCGTCTGGTTGGCGAGCACATCCAGGAGCACGCCGTCGTCCTCGGTGAAGACGTTGGGGCGCTGCGAGAACAGCGACAGCATGCCCACGGGCCGCCCGCCGGCCATCAGGTTCACCGTGAGCTGGCTGGCGTAGATGGCCGGCGCGGTGGCGTCTTGCGTGGTGGTGCCGGCCACGCGGGTGATGACCCGGTCCTCGGGCAGCAACAGCCCGCTGCTCTTGCGATAGGCGCCGAGCATGGACTCCTTGACGCCCAGGAGTGCCTGCTCGCCCACCGTGCCCATGCACCGCAAGCGCAGGGACGCGCCGCGCGAGCCATCCGGAGCGATGAGCGCCGCGCCGCAATCGTACGGGAGGATGCGCGCCACCGCGGTGAGCACGCGGTCGATGATGGCGTCGTAGCTGGCTGGATCATTCGCGCTCGCGCGGCTGACCTCGTACAGGACGAAGAGCGCCTCCACCCGCTGGTGGAGCTGGCGCAACAGCCGCTCCTTGTCGCGCTTGAGCTGGGCGAACTCCACCGCGTTCTTCACGGTGATGAGCAGGTCGTTCACGTCCCAGGGCTTGGTGACGTAGCGGTACACCTGGCCCTGGTTGATGGCCGCGATGAGGTCCTCCGGGTCCGTGTAGCCCGTGAGGAGGATGGTCGTGACGTCGATTCCCTCGCCTCTCGCCGTGGTGACCAGCTCGATGCCCGTCATCTCGGGCATGCGCTGGTCCGTGACGAGGACGTCCACCGTCTCGCGCCGCAGCAGTTCCAGCGCCGCGCGTCCGGAGGTGGCGGTGAGGACGCGGTACCGACGCGAGAACATCCGGGTGAGGATGTCCAGGACGTCGGCCTCGTCGTCGACGAAGAGCAACGTGTGGCGGAGATCGGACAAGGCGGCCAGAATTGTACGCTGAGTTCGTCCACGCTCCTCAACATGTGAGAAACGCGGACGTTGGGTGCTCACCCTGGGTGCGGGTGGCAGCACTGAACGCATTGACTCTACACGTATGTTCAGGGAGCATGGGGCACTGAAAGCTTGTTGCCTGGGTACTCGCACGTCCGCGTGCCCAGCGAGCAAGGGAGTGCGGCATGGAAGAGCTCACCGACCGCCAGCGCGAAATCCTGGCCTTCATCGTCAAGGAGACAGAGGTCCGCGGCTTCCCTCCCACCATCCGGGAGATTGGGGAGCACATGGACATCCGCTCCACCAACGGGGTGAACGACCACCTGAAGGCCCTGGAGCGCAAGGGCTACCTGAACCGGGGCGAGCAGCAGAGCCGCTCCCTGGTGCCGACGAAGCGGGCGCGCCTGCTCCTGGGGCTCGGGGTCCGCAAGGACGCGGGCATGGTCGAGATTCCCCTCTTGGGCAAGGTGGCCGCCGGTCTTCCGGCGCTCGCCCAGGAGAACATGGAGGACTCGGTCAAGATCGACAGCTTCCTTTTGGGAGGCGTCAACGGCCGCGAAGTCTTCGCCCTGCGCGTCAAGGGCCAGTCGATGATTGACGACGGCATCTACGACGGGGACTACCTCTTCGTGAAGAAGACGCCGGCCGCGCAGCCGGGCGAAATCGTCGTGGCGCTCATCGAGGACGAGGCCACGGTGAAGCGCTACTACCCGGAGGGCGAGCGCATCCGCTTCCAGCCGGCGAACGCCACCATGCAGCCCATCTACGTGAGCCGCACGGACTTCCGCTCGACCATGATTCTGGGCCAGGTGGTGGGCGTGTACCGCAAGCTCCAGGGCGGGCGGGCGTAGCACCCGCGGGCGGGCGTCACGGGCACTTCGTGACGCCGCCATCCCCCGCGGTCGTCACGCGGGCACAGGCCGCCTTCTGGGTGGCCACGTCCTTGACGTCCTTGGCCAGCCTCGCCGTCGTGAGCTGAAGCTCCACGTCCTTGGCGTGGTCCGGCTCCGCGCTGAGGCTGGAGAGGATGCGCAGCGCGTCCGCCTTGCGTCCCAGGGTGGAGAGAAGGTTGGCCAGCTCCATCAGCTCGCGCACGTCCGAGCCGGACACGGTGTCGAGCGCAAGCTTCAGCTCGTCCTCGGCGGCCTTGCGGTCCTCGCGGGCGAGGTGCAGCCGCGCCAGGGCCACGTGCACCACGGCGCGGTCCTTCACGCGCAGGGACTCGCGGTAGGACGCCAGCGCATCGGCGGACTTGCCGAGCCGGGCCTGGATCTCGCCCACCAGCTCCCAGAGGGTGGGGTCGCGCGGCGACTTGCTGGCGGCCTCGCGGTAGACCTCGACGGCCTCGGGGAGGTGCGCGGCGCGGACGAGCTCATCGCCCAGCGCGGTGAGCAGCTCCGCCGAGCGCACGCCCTGGTCCGCGGCCTTCTGGGTGAGCGCGAGCACGTCCTCGTGACGCCCCTGCTTCGACAGCACCTCCACGGCGCGCATCAACAGCGGGGACTTCTCCGCGTCCGGCGCGGACTCCGAGGCGAGGCGGAAGTGGCGGACGGCGTCGTCCGGCTGGTTGCGTTTGACGTCCAGATCGCCGAGTTGCTCCAGCGCGTTGAAGTCGTGCGGGTACAGGGCCAGGGCCCGGCGCAGCGCGCTCTGCGCCTCGTCGACGCGGCCGAGCTGCGCGTGGATGAAGCCCAGGCGGCTCCAGTTGGTGGAGCGCTTGGGGTCCATCTTCGCGGCGGTCTCGAACTCCTTGAGCGCGTCGTCGAGGCGGCTCATGGACAGATAGACCTCGCCGCGCGCGGCGGGCAGGCGCGGGTCATCCGGGAGGATGAGCTTCACCTCGTTGAATGAGAGCAGCGCGGCTTCGAAGTTGCCCTGGAGGTACTCGGCGGAGCCCTTGATGTAGAGGCCCTCGGCGCGGTCCTTCGGGTCAATCGTCGGGGTCTCATTGCAGGCGGTGCTGGCCAGCAGGGCGAGGAGTGGCAGGGCGCGCAGACGCGGGAACATGAAGGCTCCGAAGCTCAGAAGTGGTACGCGATGCCAGCGTTGACGTCGAGGTTGAGGCCGTCCCCCAGCCCACCATCCGCCAGGCCGAGCACCGCCTGCGCCAGGTTGGTGCCCAGCTCGAGCTGGAGGCCCACGTGGCCCGCGATGAGGTACTCGGCCCCCAGGAAGCCCACGACCGTGGGCAGCGGGCCCGTGTTCTGGAAGATGCCGAAGTCGCCGAAGGACAGCTGCACGCCCAAGCCGAAGCCCCAATAGGGCCGAAGCGAGGACTCCAGGCGGTGATAGTGGCGGGCGCCCAGGACGCTCGGGAGGATGTTGATGCGTCCCTCGCGCCCTTCTCCATTCGAGCGGACCAACGAGAAGCCCACCTGGAGGAAGCCTTGCCACTCGGGGTGGAACCAGTAGCCCAGCTCCAGGTCCACGCCCGGGTTCAGGGACGCCAGCTTGTCGATGAAGCTGTTGTTGATGCGCAGCCCCAACGTCATGCCGCCGCCCGGCGCGGACGGCGAGCCGCCAAGGAGCGGCCGGGCCACCACGGGGGGGCCATTGGGGTTGAGCAGCGCGGCGGAGAGTTCGTCCGCCACGGCCTCCGCCATGCGCAGGAGCGCCGCGGTGTCGGACGCTTCCGCGCGAGGTTTGGCGAGGCTGCTCCCACTCACCGTGTCCATCAAGCTGGTGGTGAGGAGGAACTGACTTCCGAAGCGGTCAATGCGCCCGGTGATGACGTAGCGCGCGCCCACGAGGGAGGACAGCTCCTGAAGACAGCCGCTGCCCTCCTTGCACGCGTCGCCCAGGAGCTGCCGCTGGCGCTCTGCGTCGAGGACAGCCTGGATGTCTCGCTGCCCTACCACGCGGAGTCGAGGAGACTCCGCGAGCCGGCTGGCCACGAGCGACGTGATTCCGGGCGCAACGTCGTGCGCCGCGGGGTTCGCATCGAGGGGCAGCATCGCCACGGTCAGGGCCTGGGCGGCCTCGGGCGCGCTGGTGGCGGGCCCCGCCGCGTGCGCCTCCGCGGCGAGAGGGACGGCCGCGGAGTGGGCGTGCGCCGGTCCCGGGGCAGCGGCGGCCTCGCCCCTCGGAGCGACCGGGGCGGGAGCCGGCGGAGTCGACGCGGCGGAAGGCAGCGGGGCTGAAGCGGCTGGCGCGGACTCCAAGGCCGACGGCGAGGGAGTGGCGGTCACGGCCGCCGTGGCCGGGCTGGACCCAGGAGACGATTCGCCCCGCGCCCACGTGGGCGCGGACACGATGGCGAGCAGGCAGACGGGCAGCGGGAGAAGGCGCGGCACGCGCGACACTCTACCCTCCCCTGGCCCGGCGCCCAGAGGGCGGCGGCGGACTCGCCACGAAATCGCTCGGTGAAAAAGGGGGCAGTAGAATCGGGCGCCTCCTTCTGCCCGAACTTCCGTGACCACTCCCAGCGCTGCCTCCCGTCATCTCCCGGGGCTCGATTTGCTTCGAGGCCTCGCGATTCTGCTCGTCATCACGTGGCACTACCCGAAGGTCGGGGCCCCCGAGGCGTTCCTCACGCTCTCCAGGGTGGGGTGGACCGGCGTCGAGCTGTTCTTCGTGCTCAGCGGCTTCCTCATTGGCGGCCAGCTCCTCGAGCCCGTGGCACGCAGCGAGACGCCGTCCCTGAGCCGCTTCTACCTGCGCCGCGCCTTCCGCATCCTGCCCAGCTTCTGGGTGGTGCTGGCCGTCTACTTGTTCCTGCCTTCGCTGCGCGAGCGAGCCCTGGAGACGCCCGCGTGGCGCTTCCTGACGTTCACCCAGAACTTCGGCCTGCACTTCAACGCGTTCTCCCACGCGTGGTCGCTGTGCGTGGAGGAGCACTTCTATCTGGCCCTCCCGCTGCTCGTGCTGATGCTGCGGCGCGCTCGGGCAAGCTCCGTCGTGGTGGGCGCGGTGCTGCTGATGGTGCTCGGCGCCGGGGTGCGCAGCGCCCTGTGGCAGCACTTCTTCGCGAACCTGGATGAGTCGTCTCCCGCGTGGCGCGACTACGACACGCTGCTCTACTACCCGACCTATGCGCGCCTGGATGGCCTCACGTGCGGCGTGCTGCTCGCGCTCGCGCGCGTGTACCGCCCCGCCTGGTGGGCCCGCGTCACCGGCACACCGTGGATACCTGGCGCGCTGGGACTCGCGCTCCTCGCGCTGGCGGCCTGGGTGGGAGAGGTGCGCGTGTCATGGGTGTCCACCGTGTTCAGCTTCCCGCTGTACTCGCTGGGGTATGCCTGCGTGCTGGTGGCGATGGCCAGTCCGGCGGCGTCCCGCGTCCTCGGCCGCGTGCCGGGACTCCCGCTCTTCGCGACGCTCGCCTTCACCGTCTACCTCACGCACAAGATGGTGATTCACGCCGTGCATGACGCGCTCGCGCCCCATGGACTCGGGGCCTACGACGTCGTGACGGTCCTCGCGTGCGCGCCCGCCATCCTCGCGACCGCGTGGCTCCTGCACCGTGGGGTCGAGCGCCCCATGCTCCGCATGCGAGAGTCCTTCGAGCGCGCCATCGGCCGCGCGCGCATGCCGTCCCTCGGAACCCCCACCTCCTGATCGAGGTCCCATGTCCCCGTCCGCTGGTCGCCCCGCGCTCCTCCTCGCCCTCCTGGGGCTCGTCGTCCTCCTGCCCCGGGCGAGCGAGGCACAAGGCGCATCGCGCCCCCGGGCGAGGGACCTGGGCATCCCCTTCGGGGGACAGGCAGGGCCCCTGGACGCCATCACGGACGTGCCCGGCGTGGAGGTGGGGCACGTCACGCTCAAGGCCGGCAAGGTGCGCTCGGGCGTCACCGCCATCTTCCCGCTCGGCAGGGACGCGGTGGCGCGCCCCGTCTTCGCGGCGACGCACTCGCTCAACGGCAGCGGCGAGATGACCGGCACGCTGTGGATCAAGGAGTCCGGGCTGCTGTCGGGCCCGGTGATGCTCACCAACACGAACGGCATCGGCGCGGTGCGCGACGGCGTGATTGCGTGGGCGCAGCAGCGCGACCTCGCGTGGGACCTGGGGCTTCCGGTCGTCGCAGAGACCTGGGACGGCTTCCTCAATGACATCGACAGCTTCCCCGTGAAGCGCGAGCACGCGCTCCAGGCCATGGACGCGGCTCGCCCGGGTCCCGTGGCGGAGGGCTCGGTGGGCGGCGGCACGGGGATGATCTGCCATGGGTTCAAGGGCGGCATCGGCACGGCCTCGCGCCAGCTCGCGGAGGACGCGGGCGGATACACCGTGGGCGTGCTGGTGCAGTGCAACTACGGCAGCCGACGCCTGCTGTCCGTGGCGGGCGTTCCCGTTGGCGAGGAGCTGGCCGACCTGCTCCCCTGCTACACCGGAGACACCGCGCCCAAGGGCCCCTTCACCGCGAAGCTGCGCCCGTGCTCGCAGCGCGCCAGCACCGCGGCCCCCCTGCCCGAGGGCCAGGGCTCCATCATCGTGGTGGTGGCCACGAACGCGCCGCTGCTCCCACATCAGTTGGAGCGGCTCGCGCGCCGGGTCCCGCTGGCCATTGGCAAGATGGGCGGGCTCGGTGAGAACTACTCGGGAGACATCTTCCTCGCGTTCTCGACGCAGGCCGCGATCCCTCCCGCGGGCGCGCCCGTCGCGACCGTCAGCATGCTCGACCACGAGCGGATCAACCCGCTGTTCGAGGCCACGGTGCAGGCCACCGAGGAGTCCATCCTCAACGCGATGCTCGCCTCGGACACCATGACGAGCGCGCAGGGCACGCGTGTGTATGGCCTGCCCGTGGACCGCTTCGTCGGCGTGATGAAGAAGCATGGACGCGTGAAGGACGCGCCCGCTGCGGCGACTCGCTGAGTCCAGCGCGAGGACGGCTCACAACGTCCCGCGCAGCCCCGCCCGCAACGCGTCCAGCAGTCCGGGAGGATCTCCCTTTCGCAGGGCCGCGATGCCCGCCTCGAAGTCCGCGCGAGCACCGGCCGCATCCCCCGAGCGAGCGCGCAGAACGGCCCGCGCCTGGAGCAGCTCCGCGTCCACTTCATCGCCGGTCTGCGAGGACAGCGCCGCGCTGAGGTCTCGAATGGCCGCCTCCACCTGCCCCAGCCGCGCCCGCGCGCCAGCCCGACGCTGAAGCAGCCAGGCGTTGCCTGGGTCCTCCGCCAGCGCGAGCGTCCAATCTCGCTCGGCCTCGGTGAGCCGGTCGAGCGCTTCCAGGGACTCGGCGCGCTTCATGTAGAGCACGAGCGGTTTGCGGAACCCGCCGGACTCCGCGGTGTCGAAGCCCGCGACCGCTTCGGCGTGGCGCCCGAGCCGCGCGAGCATCAGCGCATGGTGAAAGCGCGTCGCGAGGTGCCCTGGCGCCAGCTCCAGCACGCGCTCGAACCCCACGAGCGCCTCGGCGGGAGCCCGGCCCCAGACCCCGAGCGTCAGCGCCAGCTCGATGAGGACGCGCACTTGGTCCGGATGGGCCTCGGCGAGCGCGCGGATCCGTCCAAGGGCCTGGGCATAGCGCCCACTGCGCCGGAGGCGATCCACCTCCCGCAGCGGCTCGGACAGCTCTCGTGGCCAGGCCTTGCGCCCGTTGTGCTCCATCGACTCGCGCTCCCAGGTGGATGCGAGGCGACTCGTTACCAGCCCCGGCTGCACACAGCCACCGTCGATACGGCCGCGTCGACCGGGGCGGGCCCCGCCGTTGGAGGCGGCGCGGGCCCCACCCCGGCGCACGGCGCCCGGTCCAGGCCCCCCGACCTGCTCCGGCCCCCCCGGCGTTATCGAGCGATGTCTGTGCCCCCGGCACCGCCACGGATGCGCGGCGTCGGGAGTCGATGGACAGGGGCCACTGCAAGGACGGGGCCTCCAGGAGTCCCGAGGGACTCGGACGCCCGGGCGGTGGCGCCGTGGCGCCGGATGTCACAGAGCCAACAGTGCTGTTGCTCGAAAGGTCACAACCCGGCACGTGGCGCACGGCGGCACCGCGTCCGCCAGGAACGCGCGAGCGTCCGAGCTGAACGCATGCCCGTGACGTTCGGGAGGGATGACGCGGTGCGTGTGTCGGAGGATGTCAGCGACCGGACGACCTGAGCAGCCGAGTCAGCTCGCGATCCAACGCCGCGGCGAACTCCTGGCGGTCCTTCGCGGAGAAGCCGCTGGGGCCGCCGGTCATCACCCCGCTCTCGCGCAGCTCCTGCATGAAGTTGCGCACCGAGAGGCGCTCCTGGACGTTCTCCTCGGTGAAGAGCTCGCCCCGCGGGTCCAGCACCACCACGCCCCGAGGGACGAGGAGCGCGGCGAGCGGGATGTCCTGAGTGACGGCCAGGTCCCCCGCCTCGGCCGTGGCGGCGATGTGGCGATCGGCCACGTCGAGCCCGGCGCCCACCTGCACGCTCGACACCCACTCGGAGCGCGGCAGGCCGAGCGGGCGGTTGGCCACGAACACGGCAGGCACCCGCAGGCGCTGAGCCGCCCGCACGAGGATCTCCCGCACGGGGCCCGGACAGGCATCTGCATCCACCCAGATTCGCATGAGCCTGTCATTGTCGCAGGGTTCCCCAAGACTGGGAGCCCGAGGAGACAGCCCCATGCACAATCCCGAGACACCGCCGGACCCGCCCGCCGAGCCAGCCCTCGACACCGAGGCCCCCGCGGATGCGCCCCGGGTGGGCGGCGGCAAGGTGGACCTCGCCCTCGGCGTCCTCAACGGCGTGGTCGGGGACTATCTCCACGCGAACGACAATGGCCTCGCCATCTCCATGGCGCTGCACCACGAGGGCACGCCCGTGGCGCTCACCCGCGAAGCGCTCCAGCGCGCCTATCCGCGCGCGACGGGGCGGCTGGCGCTGTGGGTCCACGGCCTCGCGGTCACCGAGTCCATCTGGGCCTTTCCGGGCGACGCGACCCGCACGTACGGCGCGATGCTGGAGCGCGACGCGGGCCTCACCCCGCTCTATCTCCGCTACAACACCGGGCTCCACGTCTCCGAGAACGGGGCCGCGCTCGCGCGCCTGCTGGAGACGCTCGTCACCGAGTTCCCGGTTCCCATCGAGGAGTTGGTGCTGGTGGGGTACAGCATGGGCGGGCTCGTGGTGCGCAGCGCCTGTCACGTCGCCGCGCGGGACACGCTGACGTGGCTCTCGTACGCGCAACGCGCGCTCTATCTCGGCGTGCCCCACCTGGGCAGCCCGCTGGAGCGCGTGGGCAGCGTCGTGTCCTGGGTGCTGCGCACCATCCCCAATGCGTACACGCGGCTGGTGGCGGACGTGGCGGACCTGCGCAGCAACGGCGTGAAGGACATGGGCTACGCGAACCTGCTGAGCGAGGACTGGCAAGGAGCCGACCCCAACGTGCCGCTCCAGAATCGCCGGCACCCCGTTCCGCTGCTGCCCACCATCGCCCATCACCTCATCGCCGGAGCGCTGTCGAGTGACGAGCGCAACTGGGTCTCCCTGCTCTTCGGCGACGGCATCGTCCCCGTGTCGAGCGCGACGGGCCGCGCGAAGCCCGAGGATCGCAGCCCCGTCTTTCCTCAGGAGAACGTGAAGGTGGTGAGCGCGATCGACCACGTGGCCATCGCCCACCACGAACAGGTGTATGTCCTGATTCGGGAGTGGTTCGCTCCGGAGGCCCCATGAAGCGCTGGCGAGGATTGAAGGACCTGGTGCAGGACGCCGTGGACCACGGCGCGACGGCCATCGAGAAAGTGCACCGCACCAGCGCGGCGACCCCGTTCCAATTGCTGGAGCAGGTGCCCGGCCTCGAGCGGCCCGCGCGCGTGGCCCACGGCCTTCATGACCTGGCCCTCTCCGGCTCGTACGGGATGGTTCGGCTCGTCACGCGGCAGGTGGGCAAGGCGATCGATCAGGTGCTCGACGTGATGGAAGCGCCCTCGGCGTGCGAGCCCTGAACGCCATTACCTCGCGCGTCATCGCGGCGGTTCGGCCTCCTGCGTACAAGACCCCCATCGGCGCGACGGAAAAGACCGCGCGCCGAAGCGTGAACCTTGTCACCCGAGGACCCTCCCCATGACCACCCACGAGCTGACGCAGATCATCGACCTCTACTTCACCGCCTGGAACGAGCTGAACCTCGAGCGACGCGCGGTGCTGATCGCCCAGGTCTGGGACAAGGAGGGCCGGCTCATCGATCCGCCCCTCGCGTCGAGCGGACACATCGGCATCAGCGAGCACATCAGCGCGCTGCACTCGAAGTTCCCGGGCCACACGTTCCGGCGCTCCAGCGGCATCGACTCGCACAACGGGCAGATCCGCTTCGCGTGGGAGCTGATGACACCCCAGGGCACCGCGATGCTCACCGGCATGGACGTGGGCGAGCTCACGTCCGAGGGCAAGCTGCGCCGGGTGGCGGGCTTCTTCGGCCCGCTGCCTGAACTCACCCAGGCGTGAGCCCCACGCTCACGCGACGACGGCCGCCGCGAAGTGACAGTGATCGAACGCGCGGTAGCCGTCGGTCCGCCCCGCGAAGTAGCGCTCCTGGATATCGGCGGGCGTGAGCTGCTCGCGCGCCGTCAGCCCCACCGCGCGCAGCAGCGCAGGCAACTCCGCGGCATCCAGTCCCGTCCGCATCGGCTCGCCCGCCTGGCGCACCGCCGCCAGCAGGCGCTGCGCCCGCGCCGAGGCCCGCTCCGGCACGAAGGCGTCCGTGTCCAGATGATCGAACACCACCGTGCTGCCCCGCGCCGCCACGGTGGCGATGGACCGCAGGGTCCGCAGCACGCTGTCGCGCGACAGATAGTAGGTCACGCCCAACCAACTGAAGAACGACGGCACGCGCGAGTCGAAGCCCGCCTCGCGCAGCACGTCCTCGAGCGCGTCGCGCGAGAAGTCGATGGGGACGAAGCGAAGCAGCGAGGGCACAGTCCATCCGGCCCGCGCCACGCGCCGCCGCATGTCCGCCTGCGTGACGGGGTGATCCACCGAGAACACCATCACGTGGCTGGCGGACTCGGGGCACCGGAACGCGAACGTGTCCAGCCCCGCGCCCAGGATGACGTACTGCGAGATGCCCTGGGGCAGCGAGGCCAACAGGAGCGACTCGGTGTAGCGCGCCCGAGACAGGGTAATGGAGGCACCGAGCGCCCGCATCGAGCGAGCCAGCGCGACGGACGGATCCATCCCGGGCACCCACTCCTCCGGCGCGAAGAACGCGACCGCCGAGCCCAGGTGCTGGCTGAGGGTCCCCCACTCCTCGGGCGCGAACAGCTGCGCCGCCAGGGAGTCATCAAAGATGCGGGGCGTGTCGTTCCGGGCGTGGTGCGCGCGGGTGAATGCGCTGATGAGCGCCGTGACGCTCGGCGTGGATTCGCTCATGGGTCGGCTCCTCGGGAGCGCGAGACAGGCCTCGCGCAGGCACCTTCGAGTAGCACCCGGACTTCGAGCAGATCAACAAAACATCAATAATTTCGACACCTTACACCACTCGACCCCATCCTGTCAAGCCCGCCCCGGACGAGGCGCTCACGACGGCGGCATCGGCCCCAGGTAGTCGAGCGGCTCCACGGGCTTGCCGTCCACGCGGACCTCGAAGTGGAGGTGCGGCCCGGACGTCTTGCCAGACTCGCCCACCGTGGCGATGACCTGGCCTCGACGCACCTTCTGCCCCGTGCGCACGCGCAGGTCGCGGTTGTGGGCGTACAGGGTGATGAGCTGTGCCGAGTGCTCGACGATGGCGATGAGCCCGTAGCCCTTCTGCTCACCCGCGTAGAGCACCGTGCCTTCCTGCGCGGTCTTCACGGGTGTACCCGCGGGCGCCGCCAGGTCCACGCCGTCATGCGGCTCCTTGCCCTTCTTGCCGAAGCGGCCATACAGCACGCCCTTCAGCGGCCAGTCGAGCAACCCTTGGGTCGCCACGCGCGGACGCGCGGACGCCGAACCGGGCCGCCCCGACAGCACGCGCCCACGCGCGGGCGGGGGATCCTCTCGCCGCGCGACTGGAGGACGCGCACGACGCGGAGAGGACACCGGCGCGGTACCGGGCGAGGACAGCACCAGCTCGGGCTCCTCATCCGAGTCCACGTGGCCCGAGGACTCCATCTCCACCGGGCCAGACTCGGTGCCGGGGATGGTCAGCTCCTGCCCCACCGAAATCGCGCGCGCGTCCGAGATGCCATTGGCCTTGGACAGCTCCTCCACCGTGAGGCCGTACGTCTTGGCGATGCGGTACATCGTCTCGCCGGGCGCCACGGTGTGGCGCATGGCCACCAACTCGGGCTCCACGTGCGCGGGACGCAAGGCGAAGGGCAGCGGCGCCCCGGTCGCCCGCATCCCCTTCCCCGACGCCTCAGTCGCCTCGGGGAGGACACCGTCCCCCAGTCCACTGGAGGCCCGGGTCCCCGCGCAGCCGCCCATGAGCGCGGCCACGAGGAGGACCCGGAGCACGTGCTCCGTGCGACTGGTGCCCCGCCCCGGCAAACTCAGGCACCGTCCGGGTCGTGCCGCTGGAAGCCGTCCAGCGTCCAACTCGTGAGGCCTGCAATGCGCCCGTGGTCGGTCAGGTCCAGGTGCAGCGGCGTCACCGACACGCGCTTGTCCAGGTGCACGGCATTGCAGTCGCTGCCCTGGATGTCCTCGTGTTGGTAGTCCGTGCCGCCAATCCAGTAGTACTTCCGGCCGCGCGGGTCCTCTTTCTCCACGACGTCATATCCGTAGGAGTGACGGCCCAACCGCGTGACGATGTAGCCGTCCGGCTCCACGCCGCCGGGGATGTTCACGTTGAGGAGCATCCGAGGCGGCAGCGGGCGAGACAGCGCGGACTGCGCCAGCGACCGGGCGAAGCGCGCCGCGGGCCCGAAGTCGAACGGCCCCCGGGACACGAGGCTGAACGCGATGGACGGCACCCCGAGCTGGGCCGCCTCCATCGCCGCGGCCACCGTCCCTGAATAAGTGACGTCGTCCGCCAGGTTCGAGCCGTGGTTGATGCCGGAGACCATGAGCTGAGGACGAGCATCCTTCAGCAGGTGCACCAGCGCCAGATACGAGCAGTCCGTCGGGGTGCCGTCCACGGCGAACCACCGCTCGCGCACCTGCTTGATGCGCAGCGGCCGGTGCAGGCTGATGGCGTGGGACGCGGCGCTCTGCTCGCGGTCAGGCGCCACGACCCACACTTCCCCCAAGGGGCTCACGGCCTCGACGAGCGCATGGAGTCCCTCAGAGAAGTAGCCGTCGTCGTTGGAGACGAGGATGCGAGGAAGAGGAGCGCTCACGGCTCACTTCTTCTTCTTGGCCAGGGAGCGCATCGCGCCCATGCCCGCGTAGCGCGCACCGGCGCCCAGCTCCTGCTCGATGCGCAAGAGCTGGTTGTACTTGGCCACGCGATCCGAGCGCGACGCCGAGCCCGTCTTGATCTGCCCGCAGTCGAGCGCCACGGCCAGGTCCGCGATGGTGGTGTCCTCGGTCTCGCCCGAGCGGTGGCTCATGATGGACGTGTAGCCCGCCCGGTGCGCCATGCGCACGGCGTCGAACGTCTCGGTCAGCGAGCCAATCTGGTTCACCTTCACCAGGATGGAGTTGGCCACGCCGCCCGCGATGCCACGCTCCAGGCGCTCCACGTTGGTGACGAAGAGGTCATCGCCCACGAGCTGCACCTGATGGCCCAGCGCGTCCGTGAGCTTCTTCCAGCCGTCCCAGTCGTCCTCCGCCATGCCGTCCTCGATGGAGACGATGGGGTAGCGCTCGGCGAGGCCGCGGTAGTACTCCAGCAGGCCCTGGGCGTCGTACTCCTTGCCCTCGCCCTTGAGCTTGTACTTCTTGGACGCCTTGTCGAAGAACTCACTGGCGGCCACGTCCAGCGCGAGGAACACCTGCTCGCCGGCCTTGAAGCCCGCCGCGTCGATGGCCTCCATGATGAGCTTGAGCGCCTCCTCGTTGGCCGGGAGGTCCGGGGCATAGCCTCCCTCGTCGCCCACGCCCGTGGCCAGCTTGCGCGCCTTGAGGATCTTCTTGAGCGCGTGGAACACCTCGGCGCCCCAGCGCAGGCCCTCGGCGAAGCTCTTCGCGCCGGCGGGCACCACCATGAACTCCTGCACGTCCACGCGCGTGTCCGCGTGCGCGCCGCCGTTGAGGATGTTCATCAGGGGCACCGGCAGCGTGCGGGCCTGCAGGCCGCCCACGTAGCGGTACAGGGGCAGCCCATGCGCCTCGGCCGCCGCGCGCGCGCACGCCATGGACACCGCGAGGATGGCGTTGGCGCCCAGCTTGGACTTGGTGGGCGTGCCATCCAGCTCCAGCATGCGCTGATCCACCGCCACCTGATCCGCCGCGTCCTCGCCGATGAGGGCCGGGGCCAGCGTCTCCATCACGTTGGCGACGGCCTTGCGCACGCCCTTGCCCAGGTAACGCCCCTTGTCGCCGTCGCGAAGCTCAATGGCCTCGTGCTCGCCCGTGGAGGCCCCTGACGGCACCGCCGCGCGGCCCCGAGCCCCTCCCACCAGCTGAACCTCCGCCTCCACGGTGGGGTTGCCACGGGAGTCGAGCACTTCACGCGCCAGGATTTGAGCGATCTCAGTCATAGGCCTCCGGTTCTAGAAGGACATACCGGAGCGGGCAAGCACGCTCACGCGAGGGGCTGCTACACTGTCCACCCGCCGAATGCCTCCTCCCAGTCGCCGCGCCCGCGCAGGGCCTGATCCACTCCCCGGGCGCCGGGGCCGAGGCGCCCTCATGGGCCTGGCCGTCGGCAACGCCCTGGCCGTCCCCACCGCGGGGCGCGCGCTCTACGCTCCGGCCTTCCCCCAGCTCACCGACGGCACCTATCAAACGCTCGTGGGCGGCGGCCCTCACGCCTTGCGCAAGGGCCAGGTGACGGAGCCCACCCAGTTGGCCGTCTGCCTGGGCCTGAGCCTGCGCGAGCTCAAGCGCTATGACGCCCTGGACGCGCTGCGCCGCTATCGGGCGTGGCAGCCCCACGCCATCGCCGTCAGCGAGGCCATGAAGGAAGTCCTGGACGAGTGCCAGGAGTGCGCCCCGCCCTTGGTCTCCGGCGCGGGCCGGCGCGTGTGGGTGCGCCACTTCCGCAAGTCCACCGACGCGGGCGCGCTGGCGCGCACCGTGCCGCTCGGCGTCTACCTCGCCCGGAATCCCCAGGCGCGCACCCAGGCCTCGCTCGAGGACTCCGCCCTCACCCACTTCGCCCCGCTCAGCCAGCTGGCGTGCGCCGCCCTCAACGCAACCATCGCCCACGCGATGACGGGCGGCGCCGACCTCCAAGCCGAGGACCTCATCCCCGCGGCGGAGTCCGGCCTCTCGCTGGCAGGCGCCGCCCTGGGCCGCGCTGAGCCGGATGCCATCCAGGACATCGCCGCCGCGGCCGCCGCATTGCGGCAGGATCTGGAGCTGGCGCGCCGGGACGATCCCCAGCTCTACGGCCCCGAGGTTCACCTGCACCGCCCAGCCCACCACGCGGTGCGCGCCGCCTTCCGGCTCGCTTTCTGGGAGCTGCTGCACGTGCCCTCATGGGAGGGCGCGCTCCTGGACGTCATCCACCGAGGCGGCGACACCGAGGTGCATGCCGCCGTGGCGGGCGCCCTCCTGGGGGCCTTCCATGGCGACGAGGCCATTCCGCAGGACTGGCGGCGGATGGTGCTGGAAGTCCTGGCGCAGTCCCGAGGGCCCCTGTGGGACGTGTACCACCCGCGCCACCTGGTGACGCTGGCGCTCTAGGCCCGCCCAATGCGCGACGCCCGCGCGAGCGTCCCGGGGGACACTCAGCGCGGGCGTTGGAACACACCGAGGCCCTGGGGCCACGGCGACTCGCTTCAGACGCAGAGGTCGATGACGACCACGCCGCGCGAGGGCTTCTCGTTCTCGGTATCCGTCTTCCGATGCGGCCGGTCCTCGGGCATCGGCAGCGGCAGTTCCGCCACGGGTCGCTCGTATTCCTCACGGCGCAACCGCTCGCGGCGCTTGATCTCTTCGATGATGAAGGCGTCGAGCATGGGTTCGGTCTCTCCCTCAGCCTACGTACCCCGATGTACGCCCGCCGTCCCGCCCCAATACCAGTTCCAGATGCGTCAGATGCAAATTAAGAACCCTGGTTCCTCTCTAGGCACGCCGGAGCCATCCTGCATGGTTGCCCGTCCGCCAACCGACATCCCAGCCAGGGAGACCGTGGCGAGAATGTCAGGGGCCGCGCAACCTTCTGCGGATTCTAATAGCGCCGTCGCGGCCCGCAAGCAGCCCAACCCGCGGGCAAAGCCCAGCGATTCAGGCAGGCCCCTTCACGAGGAGGGGGCCCGCCTGCACGCTCGCCGGACACCGGGGTGGGAACGACTCAGGGCGCTTCCGCGCGGCGCTTGAAGGCGTCCAGCATCTTGGGCAGCGAGGTATCCACGAGCGCGTTGACGATGGACTTGGGCACGAACGCGCCCAGGGCCATCTCCACGTTGTACGTCGCGCGCGTCTTGCCCTCGCCCTCCGGCTCGAGCACCCAGCTGCCCCGGTTGTCCTTCATGACCTCGCCCTCGACGAAGGTCCAGGACATGCGGCGGGGGCGCTCCTCGGTGACGCGGATGGTGTAGCGGATCCGCTTCATCACCTCGACCTCGTAGTGCACCTCCACCGTGTTGCCCTGGCGCTTGGACGTGCTGACCTTCTTCACCTCCGGCAGGAAGTCCGGGTAGCGATCGAAGTTCATGACGACGTCGAAGACCTTCTCGACGGGGGCATTGATGGTGATGGTCCGCGTGGCGCCAGCCATGGATGACTCCGGGATGCGAGGGTGTGGGACGGATTACAGAGCGTAGCCCGGCTTCTTGTCGAACTTGTGCAGGGACTGGATGAAGCGAACGGTGCTCGTCTTGCTGCGCATGACGACCGAGTGCGTCTCGCAGCCGCCGCCGAAGAAGCGCACGCCCTTGAGGAAGTCACCGGTGGTGACGCCCGTGGCGGCGAACATCACCTCGCCCCTGGCCAGCTCCTCCGCCGTGTAGATACGGTGGATGTCGGTGATGCCCATCTTCTTCGCGCGCTCGATCTCCCCCGCGTTGCGCGGCACGAGCCGGCCCTGCATGTCACCGCCCGTGGCGCGGATGGCCGCCGCGGCGATGACGCCTTCCGGCGCGCCGCCAATGCCCATCAGCACATCCACGCCCGTGCCCTCGAAGCACGTGGCGATGGCGCCGGCCACGTCACCGTCCTCGATGAGCCGGATGCGCGCGCCCGCGGCGCGGATCTCCTTGATGAGGTCCGCGTGGCGCTCGCGCTCCAGCACCATCACGGTGAGGTCCTCGACGTAGACCTTCATCCGCTCCGCGATGGCGCGGAGGTTGTCCGTGGGGCTCTTGGTGAGGTCAATCGCGCCTCGGGCGCGCGGACCGACCACGAGCTTCTCCATGTACGTGTCAGGGGCGTTGAGCAGGCCACCCTGGCTGGCCATGGCCACCACGGAGATGGAGCCCGGCCGGCCGTAGGCGCACAGGTTGGTGCCCTCCAGCGGATCCAGCGCGATGTCCACCGCGGGCGCGCCCTCGCCGCGCTTGCCCACCCGCTCGCCGATGTAGAGCATGGGCGCCTCATCGCGCTCGCCCTCTCCGATGACGACCGTGCCGTCGATCTGCAGCGCGTCGAAGGCGCGGCGCATGGCGTCCACCGCGACCTGGTCCGACTCGTTCTTGTTGCCGCGGCCCATGAGGCGAGCCGAAGCGATGGCCGCCATCTCGGTGACGCGCACGGCCTCCATTGCCAGGTTGCGATCCATTGTGGTGCTCCTCGTGTTTCAGAGAATCCGGTGGGACGTCGGGTTCGGAAGTCGCGGGGTCAGGCGTCGGGCGGCAGCAACCGGTTGATGGCTTCGGGCATGCGGGTGGGCCGGCCGTCGCGCCCCACACAGGCATGCTTCGTGCGGCCCAGGCACAGCAGCTCCGGCGACTCGCCGTCGCGCAGCAGCTCGTAGGTGAACACGAGGGACGCGCGCCGCAACTCGCTCAGCGTCGTGCGGATGACGAGCAGATCGTCATAGCGGGCGGAGGCCTTGTACTGGGCGCTCGCCTCCACCACGGGCAGCATCAACCCCGAGCGCTCGAACTCGCGGTAGCTGCCGCCGTGCGCGCGGAAGAACTCGCTCCGAGCGAACTCGAAGTAGCGAAAGTAGTTCGCGTAGTACACGACACCCATCTGGTCCGTGTCGCCATAGATGACGCGCAGCCGTGCCTCGACCATGTGTGGGGCGCCCATATCAGGGAGCCCCGCCGTGTCCAAGGACGCCGGCCGTTTGATGGTGGCTTCTGACCATCCCCCTCCAAGGCCGCGCCTCTCGACAGCAAGGCCCACGCGCCAGAGCGGAGTCCCCCGCGGGGAGGCACCACGAAAAACGCGCCGCCATCGCTTGGATGACGGCGCGTCGTCCTGCGGTTCGAGCAGGGAGTGCAGGCGCTGGAGCGCCCTACCCCTGAGATGCCGCGGCGCGAGGCTTGCGCACGGCCTTCTTCGCGCCGGAGATCTCCAGCGACAGGTCCATCGCACGCGCCGAGTGCGTCAGCGCGCCCATGGACACGAAGTCCACGCCCATCTTCGCCAGCCGAGGCAGGCGATCCAACGTGACACCTCCGGAGACCTCGAGCGGGACACGCCCACCCGCGAGCTTCACCGCCTCGCGAATCTGTGCGTCGTCCATGTTGTCGAGCATCACCACGTCGGCGCCCGCCTCGATCGCCTCGGCGAGCTGCTTGAGCGTGGTGACTTCGATCTCGATCTTCACCAGCCGGGGACCATGGGCCTTCGCGCGACGGACCGCCTCCGTCACGGAGCCGCCCACCGCCGCGATGTGGTTGTCCTTGATGAGGATGCCGTCGAAGAGCCCGAAGCGGTGGTTGGTGGCGCCACCCAGCCGCACGGCCTCCTTCGCGAGCCCGCGCATGCCCGGCGGCGTCTTGCGCGTGTCGAGCACGAGGAGCTTCGAGCCGCGCACGGAGGTCATCGCCTGCTGCGCCAGCGTCGCGATGCCCGCGGCGCGCTGCACCAGGTTGAGCGCCGTGCGCTCGGCGGCGAGCAGGGAGCGAAGCCGACCGTGGACGCGCGCGGCGACCACCTTCGGCTTGATCTCCTCGCCGTCCCGCCGCAGCACCTCCACCTCCACCCGGGGATCGACCTTGTGGAAGACGCGGGTGAAGGCCTCCAGCCCCGCGAGCACCAGCTGCTCCTTGGCGAGCAACTCGCCACTGCCCTCCGCGTCGGCGGGGACCAGGGCCAGGGACGTGACGTCTCCCGCGGCCCCCAGGTCTTCGTCGAGCGAGAGGTCGATGAGTCGATCGAGGTAATCCTGCTGCACGTCTCCTCCTACCTACGAGCCTTGCCGGTCCGGGCCGGTGACTTGCCGCGGTTGACCTTCTTCGCCACGGCCTTCTTGGCCGGGGCCTTCGACATCTTCTTGGCCGGGGCCTTCTTGGCCGCCGACTTCTTCGCGGGCGCCTTCTTCGCCGCCGACTTCTTCGCGGGCGCCTTGGCCGCCTTCTTCGCCGCCGACTTCTTCGCGGGGGCCTTGGCCGAACTCTTCTTCGCCGCGACCTTCTTCGCGGGTGCCTTGGCCGCCTTCTTCGCCGCGGCCTTCTTCGCGGGCGGCTTGCCAGCCTTCCTCGCCGCGGCCTTCTTCGCGGGCGCCTTGGCCGCCTTCTTCGCGGGCGCGGCACGCTTCGGCTCGGCCACGGCCGGAGCTTCCGCCACGGCCGGCTTCGGCTCGGCCGAGACCTTCTTCTTCGCGGGAGCGGCCTTCTTCGGGGCGGGCGCCTCGCGCGCGTCGCCGCTCTCCTTGGCCCGGTCGAACTCGCGCATGGCGTCGTCGACGAGGCCCATGCTCATGTAGGCCACGCCCAGGTCATGGTGGTCCGCCGCGGAGAGCCCTTCCTTCGTGCCCTCGCGCAGCTTGTGGAGCGCCTCCTGGACCTGAGGATCTGCCGCCGCGGCCGTGGGCTCGCGGGTACTGGCTGCCTCTAATTCGCCCTTTAATTCCTGTCCCAGGTCCACCCCTCCCGCCGCCGGCTTGGCCTCGGGGGAAACCTTCACCTGGGCACTATCGGTGATGGGCTCGGTGCTGCCCATTGCAGACGCGGGTGTCTCCGACATGGTGGGCTCCGGGGCGATGCGCTGGAGGTGGTCCTGCAGCTTGGCCTTGCGCGCCTGGAGTTCCTCCACTCGGGCCTTGTCCTTCTCCACCACGTCGGGCGGAGCCTTGGCCACGAAGTTGGGGTTCTCCAGCTTGCGCAGCACGCCGGCGACTTCCTGCTCGGCGCGGGCAATCTCCTTCTTGATGCGCTCGCGCTCGGCATCCAGGTCCACGAGCCCGGCCAGGGGCACGTAGATCTCCAGGTTGCCACTCACGAACGCGGCGGCCTGCGCGGGCTTGGTGCCCGGCGGGCTCACCTGAACCTCGGACAGCCCGGCCAGCGGCATCAGGTAGCCGCGCCAGCGCTCGAGCAGCTCGCGCGTGCGGGCATCCGGGCTCTGCACCACGGCCTTCACCTTGGCCGCGGGCGACAGGTTGCTCTCGCCACGGATGGTGCGCAGGCCCTCGATGGCCGCCACCACCGGCGCCATCTCCGCCTCGGCGGACGGGTCCACCAGCGCCGCGTCCGGCTCCGGGTACGCCGCGATGCAGATGCTCGCCACCGGCCGAGTCATTGGCAGCTTCTGCCAGATCTCCTCGGTGATGAACGGCATGAACGGGTGCATCAGGCGCAGGATGCGATCCAGGCAGTACACCAGCACCGCGCGCGTCGTGTCCTTCGCCGCCGCGTCCTCGCCGTACAGCGAGCCCTTCGCCAGCTCGATGTACCAGTCGCAGAACTCCGCCCACAGGAACTGGTACAGCGTGGAGGCCGCCTCGGCGAAGCCGAACACCTCCAGCGAGGCGCGCACCTCTTCCGTGGCGCGCTGGAGCCGCGAGAGGATCCACCGGTCCGCCAGCGTCAGCGAGCGGCTGGACAACGGCCGGTCATCGAGCTGGAAGTCGCCCATGTTCATCAGGGCGAAGCGGCTCGCGTTCCACAGCTTGTTGCAGAACGCCTTGTAGCCACCCAGGCGGTCCATCGACAGCTTGATGTCGCGGCCCTGCTGGGTGAGCGACGCGAGCGTGAAGCGCAGCGCGTCCGCGCCGAACGCCGGCATGCCCTGCGGGAACTTGTTGCGCAGCGTGGGCGCGAGCGCATCCGCCTTCGCGCCGAGGATGACGTCCAGGGGATCGATGACGTTCCCCTTCGTCTTGGACATCTTCTCGCCCTTCTCGTCGCGCACCATCGCGTGCAGGTACACGGTGCGGAAGGGCACTTCCTTCATGAAGTGCAGGCCCATCATCATCATCCGGGCGACCCAGAAGAAGATGATGTCGTGGCCCGTCTCCATCACGGACGTCGGGTAGAACGTCTTCAGCTCGGGCGTCTCGCGCGGCCAGCCCAGCGTGGAGAATGGCCACAGGCCCGAGGAGAACCACGTGTCCAGCACGTCCGGGTCCTGCACGAACTGCGCGCCGCCGCACTTGGGGCACGCCGTCGGCTGCGAGCGCGCAACGATGGGCTCCGCGCGAGCGAAGTCCACGCCGCCCACCTTCACCGTGGGCGCATCGAGCGGGAGGTCTGTGTCATCGCCCTGCCGTGGGCTGCACGCCACGCAGTAGTACGCGGGAATCTGGTGGCCCCACCAGAGCTGGCGGCTCACGCACCAGTCGTGGATGTTGCGCATCCAGTGGAAGAACGTGTTCGTCCACGCCTCGGGGACGAACTTGGTGCGGCCCTGCTCCACCGCCTCGATGGCCGGCTTCGCCAGGGGCTCGATGCGCACGAACCACTGCGGAGACAGACGCGGCTCCACCACCGTGGCGCAGCGCTGACACGTCCCCACGTTGAGCTTGTGCGGCTCTTCCTTCTCCAACAGGCCGAGGAGTTGGAGATCCTCCAGCACCGCCTTGCGCGCCGCGAAGCGATCCATCCCCGCGTACTTGCCGGTGTCCTTCGACATCCGCGCCGCGTCATCCAGGATGGTGAGCATGGGCAGCTTGTGCCGCAGGCCCGTCTGGTAGTCGTTGAAGTCGTGCGCGGGCGTCACCTTCACCACGCCCGTGCCGAACTCCATGTTCACGAGTTCCGCGTCCGCGATGATGGGGATCTCGCGGTCGGTGAGCGGCAGCAGCACGTGCTGACCGACCAGCCCCTGGTAGCGCGGATCATCCGGGTGGACGGCCACCGCGGTGTCGCCCACGAGCGTCTCCGGGCGCGTGGTGGCCACCGTGAGCGAGCGGTCGCTGCCCTTCACCGGATAGCGGATGTGCCAGAGCGTGCCGGCCTTCTCCTCGTGCTCGACCTCCAGGTCGCTGAGCGCCGTGCGGCACGAGGGGCACCAGTTGATGAGCTTCTGGGCCCGATACATCAGGCCCTCTTCGTACAGCCGGACGAAGACCTCGCGCACCGCGGCCGAGGACTGCTCGTCCATGGTGAAGCGCTCGCGGCTCCAGTCCAGCGAGGCGCCCAGGTAGCGGTGCTGCTCGCCGATGCGGGCGCCGTACTTGCCCTTCCACGTCCAGACGCGCTTGAGGAACTCCTCGCGGCCCAGGTCGTGGCGGCTCTTGCCCTCGGACTTCTTGAGCTCCTTCTCCACCACCATCTGCGTGGCGATGCCGGCGTGGTCCGTTCCCGGCAGCCACAGGGCATTGAAGCCGCTCATCCGCTTCCAGCGGGTGAGGATGTCCTGGATGGTCGCCGTGAGCGCGTGGCCGATGTGAAGGCTGCCCGTGACGTTGGGCGGCGGCAGGACGATGCAGAACGGAGGCTTGGTGGAGGTGGCCTCGGCGCGGAAGTAATCGCGCTCCAGCCAGACGTTGTACCAGCGGGCTTCAACCTCACTGGGTTCGTAGGCCTTGGACAGTTCGGTGGTATCGGTCATCGCGAGCGGCCGGCCCTCAATGGGGCCGGCGGGGAATCAGTGGGTACTGGGGAACGTCAGTGCTGCGTTTCGCGGTCCTTGATGAGGCGCTCCAGCTCCTGACGGATGATGGTCTCCGCCAGCTGGGGAACGACCTCCCAGGCAATCTTCTCGATGACGTCGCGGGAGGCCTTGGACAGCGCCTCGCGCAGCAGGGCCTCTCCGCCATCGGCCGCCCGAGCGGTCGCGGCGGGCGCCGGGGTGCCCACGTCGAGCGAGATCTCCTCCGCGCCACTCGGCTCAGGCAGGGAGTCCTCGATGCTGATGCTCTCGACCGGAGCCGGACGCGCCGCCGCGGGCTGCCCCGCCGGCGAGCCCAGCCCGAACGGATCCCGAGCACGGGCCGCGGGAGGCGGCGCGGCGGGCGGCAGCGGCGAGCCCCCTGGCGGACGCGGGAAGCCCCCCGGGATGTTCGGAGCAGGAGCCCCGGGACGCGCGGCCATGCCCGGCGGAGGAGCCCCCGGAGCACCCGGACGCGGCGGCAGGCCCGCGCCACCCGGAGGCGGCGGAACTCCCGGCCCAGCGGGACGGGCACCCGCGCCCGGCGGCATTCCAGGCCCCGGAGGACGCGCACCCGGCGGCATCGCGCCCGGCGGCATTCCAGGGCCCGGAGGACGCGCGCCCGGCGGCATCGCGCCCGGCGGCATTCCAGGCCCCGGAGGACGCGCGCCCGGAGGCATCGCGCCCGGCGGCATCCCAGGGCCCGGAGGACGCGCGCCCGGAGGCATCGCGCCCGGCGGCATCCCAGGGCCCGGAGGACGCGCACCCGGCGCCTGCGGAACACCCGGACGAGGCGCGGCCACGGGCGCGGCGGCAGGGGCCGCGGCCGGCGGAGCGGCGACGGGCGTGGCAGACGGAGGAATCACGCGCGTGGCGGCAGAAGCGGGGATGGTGTTGGACTTCTGGCCGACCAGCGCCTTCACCTTGTCGAGCAGCACCTGGCTCTCGAAGGGCTTGGTGATGTGGTCATCGGCCTTGGCGGCGCGGGCGCGGCCCTCATCGAAGGCCTCGAAGGTGCCCGCCAGCAGCACGACCGGGATGCCCTGCGTGGAGGGATCGTTCTTGAGCGCCTCGCAGACTTCGTAACCGCTCTTGCCCGGCATCATCACGTCGGCGAGCACCACGTCCGGCCGCAGCTCGCGGGTGCGCGAGATGGCGTCCAGCCCATTGTCCACCGCGGTCACCTGGAAGTCCTCGGTCGCGAAGATCATCCCGATCACCTTCCGGATGGTGAGCGAGTCGTCGGCGACCAGCAGATTCTTGGGCATCGGTTCGGGCCTCGGGGGTGGCTTACCCCCTGAATTCGTTGAGATTTCAGACCCAGTCCGCCTGCCTGGCGGCCCGGTGTCAATCGGAGCAGCTTAGAATTCGCGCTCCAAGCCGATCAAGAAAACATGTGCTGCAGGTCCAGGAACATCACCGGCGCGGACAACCCGGGCGCGGTGAAACTCCCATGAGCCTCGGCGGGAGTGAAGCGCTGCATCACGCCGTGGACCCGGGAGGCCGTCAGTCCGACGCTCCTCCCGGCGAGTTCCGTCAGCACGAAGAAGGCCTCCGGCAACGCAGGCGCTCCCAGCAAAGCGGGAATCGAGCAGATGGGCCAGAGCACCTGGGCATGGGGGTAGATACCCGCCACGGGGCCACTTTGCACGGGCAGCACGCTGAACGAGTCCCCGCGCGGCACCACCTGGGACACCACGTTCAGCGGGACGCCAAAAAGCTGGCCCTGCGACTCGAGCACCAGCGAGCGGTCAGGCGGGGCCTCGGCCCAGTGCACGGGGCGCGGCGGCGCGGGCGCGGCGCGAGGCCCCACGCGGTGGGGCAACGCCTCGCAGATGAGCTCCAGGTACAGCCGCTCCTTGTGCATCACCGCGCCACGGCTCAGCGGTGCAAGGGAGTCCGCCAACCCCGGGGGCAAGAGGAAGAAGGGATCGCGCGCGACATCGGCGACCTCGACGACCGAGCGCACGCGCACCGCGAGCGTGGGGCTGACGTCCAGCACCACGACCATGCCGGGCGACTCCTCGAGCGCGCCCCCCAGCAGAGCCGACAGGTCCTTGACCTCCAGCACGCCGCGCAGGTTCGCGCCCGGGCCCCCGGGAATCGCGACCTCCATGACGGACGTGGCTTCCACCGCGTAGCGGGTCTCACCCGCCTCCACGAGGAGGCAGAGTCGGCGACCGCTTTCAAAGGGCAACACGACCCCGGACCCTAGCAGCGTTGCGCGGCTTGGTGGTAAGCCCGCAGCTCGCCATGGCGCGCATCCTCCTCGTCGACGACGAAAAGATCGCCCGGACGCTGTACGGCGACTACCTCACGGCCGCGCAGCACACCGTCACCGCCGTGGCCTCCGTGGCCGAGGCCAAAGCCGCTCTCGCCGCCGAGCGCTACGACGCGGTGGTGACCGACCTCATCCTCCTCGGCGGAGACGGCATGGAGGTGCTCCGCCACGTGCGCGAGCGCTACCCGGGCGTCGAGGTGGTCGTCATCACCGGCCTGGACAAGGTGGACCCCGCCGTGCGCGCCATCCAGAACGGCGCGGTGGAGTACCTGGTCAAGCCCGTGGCGCCGGAGGCACTCCAGCACGCCGTGCACCGCGCGCTCACCACGCGCGAGCTGATGCGCGAGAACGCCTCGCTTCGCCGACACGTGGCGCTCCTGGAGGCAGGGCAGCGCATCGCCACCACGCTGGATCGCGAGCGGCTGGCCCAGGTGACCCTCGGCGCGCTGGAGACGATGACCGAGGCCTCAGCGGTGCTGCTGCTGGAGCGCGACAGCCCGAGCGGCTTTCGGATCCACGGCGCGCGCGGCCTCTCATCGGACGCGCAGGAGGCGCTCGCCACCGCGCTGGCGGAGCGGCTCAGTGGCTCGCGCGCGCCGGGCGAGGTGACGGGACTGGAGGTGCCCGCCTCGCGCGTGTTCACCTTCCCTGCCCTGGAAGCAGACGTCGTGATGGGCCACGCGGTGCTCTTCTTCCACCGCGAGCCGCCCGACAGCCTCGCCGAGTCCGCCTGCTACCTCACGCGCAACTGGGCCCTGGCCCTGCGCAACCTGGGTCGCTTCGCCGCGGTGGAGGACCTGGCCTACGTCGACGACCTCACCCGCCTCTTCAACACCCGCTACCTGCACCTGGTGTTGGATCGCGAGGCGCATGACTCGCTCCAGATGCAGCGGCCCTTCAGCCTGCTGTTCCTCGACCTGGACCGCTTCAAGAGCATCAACGACACGCACGGCCACCTCGTGGGCTCCAAGCTGTTGGTGGAGGCGGCGCGGGTGGTGAAGGGCTGCGTGCGCGACCACGACGTGGTGGCGCGCTACGGTGGGGATGAGTACGTCGTGCTCCTGCGTGGCACGGACTCCGGAGGCGCGCTGAAGGTCGCCGAGCGCATCCGGCGCACCATGGAGACCCACCAGTTCCTCGCGCGCGAGGGCCTGTCGCTGAAGCTCACCACGTGCATCGGCGTGGCCAGCTTCCCCGAGCACGCGCGAGACAAGGCCATGCTGCTGGACCTGTCGGATCGCGCGATGTACCGGGGCAAGCGCGGCTCGCGAAACGTCGTCTACATCGCGGCGCAAGACCTGGAGGCGACGCCCGCCGAGCGTCGCCAGGGCGCCACCGGCTGAGCCTACGGGCGCAGGTTGCCCACGGTGAAGCGCTTGGGGAAGTTGGACTCCTCGGCGGGGGCCCCACCCTCCCCCACGGCTTCCACGGCCTCGTGGGACGCGCCCCTGGTGATGAGCTGATACTTGGCCGAGGCCTCGCGGTCATGCTGCGCCTGGGCCGGGTCCAACCGCGCGATGAGCTGCCAGAAGAGCGCCGCGTGCTCGCGCTCCTCATCCATCACGTGCTGGAGGATGGCCTTGGCCTCCGGGTTGTCCGTGGCATCCAGATGCGCCGCGTAGAGGTTGATGGCGTCCAGCTCCGCCTCGATGTTGAGTCGGATGGAGCGCGCCAGCTCCGAGTCCGTCAGCTTGCGAGGCGTCAGCGAGTGGAAGGGGTTCGTCTGCGGCATGAAGGGGGCCTCCCGGGGCCATCGATGCGGAGCCGTCCGCGCCCGAAGGCGGCGCTCGGCGTCCAAACCCGGAAAGCATCCGCGTGCCATGGGCACGGGTCAACGGATTCCCACCGGCTCGCGTTGCGCGGGAGCCACGGCCTCCGTCATGCTCGGGTCCATGGAGACACCCGCCTCGCTCGCTCAACTGCTCCAGGCCGTGGAGGCAGGAGACCTGCCCGCGGCCAGAGCGGCGGCCACGGCACTCCAGCGCGCGGGCGCGCAGACGACCCAACTGGCGGCGGAGGTCCTCCACGAGTTGCGCCAGCCCCTGCTGGGCGTCAAGGCGTACGCGCAGCTGCTCGCCGAGGAGGGGGCTCCGAGCGGACCGCTGCGCCTCCTGCTCGCGCAGGTCGAGCGCATGGAGCAGATCGTCTCCGACTTCACGCGGCTCGCCAGTGAGCGGCCCGCGCCCCAGCAGCTCCTGTCTCTGGCGGCCCCCATCTGGGCGGCGGCGAAGGTGTTCAGCGTCAACCCGGACTCGGCCCGCATCTCACTCGAAGTCGAGGCGCCCGAGGACATCACGCTCCAGGGAAACGCGCGCTTGGTGGAGCAGTTGACACTCAACCTGCTCAACAACGCCCGCGACGCCATGGCGGGCCGCGGGCGGGTGAAGGTGGTCCTCACGCGCGAGGGCGCCTCCCCCGTGCTGTACGTGGCGGACTGGGGCCCGGGCGTCCCGGAAGAGCTGCGCGAGCGCATCTTCGAGCCGTACGTCACCGCCAACAAACGGGGCACGGGCCTGGGCCTGGCCGTGTGCCGCCGCATCGCGCAGGAGCACCGCGCGCAGATTGGCCTCGCCTCACCGAGCCTGCTGCGCGACGTGCCCCCACCCGCCACGGTGTTCCGCGTGCTCTTTCCGCCCGTGGACGCGCCGCCCGCGCCGCGCCGCCGGCTCCTCGTGGTGGATGACGAGACCATCATCCGGCTCGTGTTCCGCGACCTGATGAGCAAGGAGTGCGAGGTCATCGAGGCGGCCAGCGGCGAGGAGGCCCTGGACCTGCTGCGCCAGGCGCCGGTGGACCTCATCGTCACGGACAAGAACCTGCCGGGACTCTCCGGCCTGGAGCTGGCGCAACAAGCGCGGCGGCTGCACTCGGGCTCGCGGGTCATCCTGATGACGGGCTACCCGTCGCTCGTGACGACGCAGCAGGCGCTGGAGCTGGGCGTGGTGGATTACCTGCTCAAGCCCTTCGATGACATCCGGCAGGTGCGCTCGCTCTTGCGCTCGGCCCTCACGACGCCGCCCGCCGCGCCGAGCGTGCCAGTGGGCACGGTGCGCCGGGTGGACGTGCTGGAGGACAACCCGGCCATGGCGCGGCAGCTCACCGAGGCGCTGGCGCTGGTGGGCCTGGAAGCGCGCGTGGTGCCCACCGCCGACGTGACACCGCTGGAGCCGCCCGTGGGCGTGGTGGTGAGCTGGGACTTCGCGCCAGCCTACGGCCGCAAGGCCCTGGAGCTGGCGCGCGCGCTGGGCCAGGGCGCGCCCTTCGTCGTGCTGGCCGAGCACCTCACCATGGAGACGGCGCTGGAGTCGCTGCGCGCCGGGGCGGCCGCGTGCCTGCCGAAGCTCTTGTCCGACACCTCGGCGCTGAGTCGCGAGTTGAGCCGAGCCTTCAAGAAGGAGGTCCCATGAGGTTCGCGCTCCTGTCCGCCTTGCTTCTGTGTGGTGCCTGCTCCAACAGCAAGCCTCCGCCGGAGGGAGAGGGACCGGACGCGAGCGTCCCCCGCGACGCGGGGACGGATGACGGAGGGTCCACCAAGGTCGATGGGGGCCCGGACAATCCCGACGCGGGCTGCGTGGCGACCTCACTGGTGCAGCCCACCTCCGTGGCACAGGGCCTCAACACGCCGCGCCGGCTCGCGCAGGACGCGACGGACCTGTACATCTCCGAGACGCACTCGCTGAACCCGACCAAGAGCGACGGCGTGGTGCTGCGCGCCTCCAAGGCGGGCGGCGCGCCCACCGTGTTCGCGCAGGGATTCAGCGTCCCGGACGCCCTCGCGGTGGACGCGACGTACGTCTACGTGCTGGACGCGATGGGCCTGTGGCGCGTGCACAAGGCCTCGGCCCAGAAGGGCGACCTGCCCATCGACGCGCGGCTGGGGACGACCATCGGCGCCACGTTGGGCGGCACGGACCTGCTGCTCACCACGCTCCAGGGGCGCGAGGTCATCGTGGTGGCCACCACGAGCCGCCTGCTCGTGCGGTTAGATCGCGACGGCCAGACGCGGCAGGTCCTCTTCGACGGCGGCGCGGGCTCACAGGTCCGCGGGGCCCGACTCGTGGGCACCGACGTGTGGTTCCTCGTCGCCGCGGGGACGAACCCCAACGCGGAGCAAGGGCTCTACCGCGTGCCGCTCGACGGCAGCGCCGCCGCCACGCGGGTGGATGACAACATCGTCGCGGGGACCTCGCTGGAGGTGTCTCCCGTGGGGCTCACGCCCACGCACCTGCTCATCACCGAGGGCGGTGGCGGCTCGGGCACCTTGAAGCGGTGGGCGCTGTCAGGCGGCAAGACGGAGGTGCTCGCCTCCGGCCTCCAGGGCCCCATGTTCCCGGTGGAGGTGGAGGGGTCGCTCTACTTCAAGGAGTCGAGCGCGGGCACGCCGGACTTCCTGCGCCGCGTGCACGCCTGCGCGCCCGGCGGCTCCGAGCCCGTGGGCCCGTCCGGCACCGGCCCCGGGGGACTGCTCGTGGACGGCTCGCGGCTCTACTTCACGTCCCAAGAGGCGGGCACGGGGGGCGCGGTCGGACGCGTCCCCTGACATGACACGGCCCCGAGCCCTTCCCGTGAGGAAGGAGCCCGGGGCCGCGAACGTCAGAGACGGGAGGACTGGCTCAGTAGTCCATGTCGTCGCCGCCGTAGTCCGGCATGCCGCCGGCCCCGGCTCCGCCGCCCTTGGCCTTCTTCTTGGGGCGGTCGGCGATCATCGCCTCGGTGGTCAGCAGCAGGGACGCCACGGACGCGGCGTTCTGCAGCGCGGTGCGGGACACCTTCGTCGGGTCGATGACGCCGGCCTTCTCCAGGTCCTCGTACACCTCGGTGCGGGCGTTGAAGCCGAACGCGCCCTGGCCGTCGATGACCTTGTTGATGACCACGGCGCCCTCGACGCCCGCGTTGCTGGCGATCTTCCGCAGCGGCTCGGTCAGCGCGCGGCGGATGATCTCCACGCCGAACGCCTGCTCACCACCCAGCTTGAGGTTGTCCAGCGCCTTGAGGCTGCGCAGGTACGCCACGCCACCGCCGGGGACGATGCCCTCCTCGACGGCCGCGCGGGTCGCGTGCAGCGCGTCCTCCACGCGGGCCTTCTTCTCCTTCATCTCCGTCTCGGTGGCCGCGCCGACGTTGATGACGGCCACGCCGCCCACGAGCTTCGCCATCCGCTCCTGGAGCTTCTCGCGGTCGTAGTCGCTCGTGGTCTGCTCGATCTGCGAGCGGATGAGCTTGATGCGGCCCTCGATGGCGGCCTTCTGGCCCGCACCGTCGACGATGGTGGTGTTGTCCTTGTCGATGGTGATGCGCTTGGCCCGGCCCAGGTCGTTGAGGGTCAGGTTCTCGTACTTGTGGCCCAGCTCCTCGCTGACCACCGTGCCGCCGGTCAGGACCGCCAGGTCCTCCAGCATGGCCTTGCGGCGATCACCGAAGCCCGGCGCCTTCACCGCGGCCACGTTCAGCACGCCGCGGATCTTGTTCACCACCAGGGTGGCCAGGGCCTCGCCCTCCACGTCCTCGGCGATGATGAGCAGCGGCTTGCCAGAGCGAGCCACCGCCTCGAGAACGGGGATCATGTCCTGCATCGACGAGACCTTCTTCTCGCTGATGAGCAGGTACGGGTCCTCGAGGACCACCTCCATGCGCTCGCGGTTCGTCACGAAGTACGGGGACACGTACCCGCGGTCGAACTGCATGCCCTCGACCACGTCGAGCGTCGTCTCGAGGCCCTTGGCCTCCTCGACGGTGATGACGCCCTCCTTGCCGACCTTCTCCATCGCGTCCGCGATGGTCTGGCCGATGGTCTCGTCACCGTTGGCGGAGATGGTACCCACCTGGGTGATGGCCTTCTTGTCGGACGTGGGCTTGGAGAGCTTCTTCAGCTCCGCCACCACGACCTCGACGGCCTTGTCGATGCCGCGCTTGAGGTCCATGGGGTTGTGCCCCGCGGCCACCAGCTTCAAGCCCTCCTCGTAGATGGCGCGCGCCAGCACCGTCGCGGTGGTGGTGCCGTCGCCAGCCTTGTCCGAGGTCTTGGACGCGACTTCCTTCACCATCTGCGCGCCCATGTTCTCGAACTTGTTCTCGAGGTCGATCTCCTTGGCGACCGTCACACCGTCCTTGGTGATCGTGGGCGAACCAAAGCTCTTCTCGATGACCACGTTCCGGCCCTTGGGCCCCAGCGTCACCGCGACCGCGTCCGACAGAACGCGAACGCCACGCAGGATGGCCTCACGGGCGGACTGGTGGAAGAAGATCTCCTTCGCTGCCATCGCAACCTCCTGGAATAATTAGGGGAATTCGTATTGACGACGATGACCGTTAGCACTCGGCCATGGCGAGCGCCAACATAAGGGCCCAACCCAGGTTGTCAACGGAAAGGGGCGCGGGTGTAACCCGGTGGACGCCTGGAACCTGGGTCCTGGGGGGTTACTCGGCGAAGCGCACGAGGTTGAGCAGCTGCCCCAGGTCCAACGGCTTCTGGAGGGTCATCGCCACGCCCTTGCGCAGGCCCCGGTCCGTGATGTCGGTGTCGGTGCTGGCCGTCATCAGGAGGACAGGCACGGGCTGGAAGCGCGGGTCCGCCTTCAGCATCTCCGTGAAGTGGATGCCGTCCAGGTGGGGCATCAGGTAGTCAGTGATGACCAAGCCCACGGAGTGGCGCTCGAGGATATCGAGTGCCTGCAGCGCATCGGCCGCCGAGTAGACCGTGTACCCATGCGTCTCCAGGAAGCGCGAGAGCACGGTGCACAGTTCGAGATCGTCATCGACGACAAGGATGTTCACGGGACGAGCGGCGGGGGGTCTCAGCCGGCGCGCAACGTAACAGCCGCTGCCGGCGTTGACAACGCGCAGCACGGCTTCTTAGCTCCTCGACGCATGGTGAAGCGCACAGCGAAGCGAGGGGGGGCGGTGGACGCGGGGGCCCGCCTGGAGGGCGTGGCGGATGCCTTCGAGGACGGAGACTTCGCCCAGGCGCTGCTCGGGGCCGAGGCCCTGTTGGCCCAGGAGCCAGACCTACCCGAGGCCCTCCACTACCGAGCCGCCAGCCTCGTGGAGTTGGGTCGCCTGGAGGACGCCGGCCGCGCCTACGGGCAAGCCCTGCGTGCGGCCCCGGACGACCTGGAAATCCTGCTGAGCGCGGCCGACTGCATGGTCTGCCGGGTGGGAGACGACCGCGAGGCCCTGGAGGAAGGGCTCACGCTGTGCGCTCGCGGACGGAAGCTGGCCCAGAAGGCCGATGACGTGGAGCTGCTCTACGAGTTCCTCCTCCTCGAGGGGATGGGGCTCAACCAGCTCGGAGAGTGCGAGCGCGCGCTGGCGAGCCTGGACGCGGCGCTCGGGCACATGCCGCGCTCGGTGGACGCGCAGTTGGAGCGCGGCATCGCGCTCTTCGAGTCCTGCCGCTTCCCCCACGCCCAGGAGTCCTTCGAGAGGGTCCTCAAGGAAATGCCAGACGAGCCGTGGGCCCACCACTACCTGGGGCTGATGGCCGAGCGCCGGGGCGACGCGAAGGAGGCGAAGAAGCGCTTCCAGCGGGCCCAGACGCTCGCCCCCGAGGAGTTCCCTCCACCGGTGGCGCTGGAGGAAGAGGCGTTCGATCGCGCGGTGGAGGACGCGGTGAAGGCGCTGCCCGCCCAGGTGAAGCAGTACCTGGATCACGTGACGCTGGCGGTGGAGGACCTGCCCTCGGACGAGGACCTGCTGGCGCAGCACCCGCCCTTGTCGCCGAGCATCCTCGGCGTGTTCCGAGGGACGCCCGTGGGTGAGCGCAACACGGTGATGGGCGGGTTCGATCCGTACCCGGCCTCCATCGTGCTGTACCAGAAGAACCTGGAGCGCTTCGCGCGCACGCGGGCCGAGCTGCTCGAGCAGATTGGCATCACCGTCATGCACGAGGTGGGTCACCTCATGGGCCTGGACGAGGACGACCTGTGGGAGCGAGGGCTGGACTAGCTGCCCCCTCCCCTGCCCTCATGCGGGGCATGAACGGACTGGCGAGAGGCGTCCTGGTGGCGGCCATGGCCTGGCTGTCGTCGTGCACGTTCGACGGGGAAGGCGGCAACGTGACGTGCGACCGCGTGACGGTGTTCGCGCGGCCCAGCGCCGGCGGTGGCTGTCAGAGCTTCGACAGGCCCTGCGACGTCCCCGGCGACTACGTGCAGTGCTGTGGCGGATTCCTGGGCGGCTGCCCGGGCCGCACGGACAACGCGAAGTGCGTGGATGATCCCACGGACTCGTGCAACCCGTCATCGGGCGGCGCGGACTGCCCCGGAATCTGTCACTGACTCCAGGGCACTTGCTCAGGCGGCGCGCTCGGAGGTGTCCTCGAAGTAGACGCGGCGCTCGCGCTTGCACTGCGCGCAGTGCCACTGCGCCAGGACGAGGCTCCGCTCGCCGAGCGAGATGACCTCGAAGCTCAAATCCGGGGAGCTTCCCGCGCCGCTCTTGCCGCAGGCGCAGCGCACGGTCTGCATGTACTCGCGGATCTGCCCCGCGCCCGACACGCGCAGGGGCGCCTGCGCGTTCTCGCCGGCCGAGGCCGTGAACTTGCGAGCGAAGGCGCGCCGCCGCCAGTACGAGCGGAAGTCGCGCCACAGTCGAAGCGGGGAACGGTTGATGAAGAACCAGACCGTCCCCGAGAACACGAGCGCCGCGAGCACGCCTTGCCAACCGAAGCGAATCGGCTCCGTGCCGGGCCGAGGCGCCCTGTAGACCTCTTCTCCCACGGAGACCTTGTAGCCAATCTGGTTCTCCACGCTGCGCACCGCGTCCAGGTGCTCCTTGAGCTTCGCGGGTTCCACGACAGCGCTCAGGCTGCGGTACTCGTAGTCCAGCGTGAGCCGAGGGCCATCCGCCTCGACGCCAAAGTCGACGCGGAAGGCGGGCCCCTCCACGGCGGAGTGCTCCGAGGAAATGGCGAGGACGTGCGGCGCCTCCACGACGATGCGGTGGTGCACATGAACGGGATGCGAAATCTCCAGCGGGTGGATCCGCTGGGTGATGGTCGGCTCCCACAACTGGGATGACACGATCGCGCCGGCGAACTCGTGGCTGGCCCCGTCCACCCAGAAGTTGTCGATGAGGTAGTGCTCGCGCGTGATGTAGACATCGCGGCTCGCGTCATCCTCCACCACGACGGGAGAGCCGAGCCGCAGGTTCGCGTGCCGCTTCGCTTGAGCGTTGAGGGAGGTGCGGGACAGCTCGGCCAGCGTCATGGACGCCATCGCCCGCCGCATCCGCACCGCATCCGGCCCCTTGAGAGTCCGGGTGATGCGCAGCTCGGCCGCGCCGTAACGCTTGGTCGCGCTGTAGTTCTCCTCCACGAACGTGCTGGGCTCATCCACCTTGGGCTGAGGAATCTCGACCAGCCCCGTCGTTTCAGGAGCCACGATCAGGGCCCGCGCAAACTCGGGAGGCTGATACGAGGCGAGGCTCCATCGCTCCTGCGACTGGGTGGGATCCACCCAGTAGTCGCGGCCACCGAGGCGCGCGCGCACGATGGCGTGGTTGAAGGCATACGCCGAGGCCTGCCAGTCATCAAGGTAGCGCTGGAGGGAGGTGTGCACCAGGGCGGCCTTCGCCTCGATGCCCAGGCCTTTCAGCAGCGTGACGAGCAACAGGGACTTGTCCTTGCAGTCGCCGAAGCGCTGCGCGAGGACATCATCGGGCGCGTGAGGCTGGTGCGAGTTCGGGCCCAGCTCGATGCCGAGATAGCGGATCTCATCCTGGACGAAGTGGAGCGCGGCGAGGAAGCGCGCCTCCTCGGTGGGCTCACGCGCCAGGCGTTGAATCTCCTCGTCGAGCGCCTTCGACTTCGCGGGCACCCTGAAGAGCGTGGAGGCCCAGCGCGCCACCTCCTGCCAGGAGGCGAACTCGCTCAACTGGAGCCACGGGTACATGGCGATGCCCACGGGGACGCGGTCTTCCGGAACCACGGCGGCGAGCTGCTGGCGCTCCCATACGAGCGTCCGGATGCCATTCGCGCGCGACTCCGTGAACTGGGTCTCGGAGGTGCCATGGGTGCGCATGGCGAGGGGCCGCGGCTCCGGCCAGAGCAGCACATAGCGCCAGTGGAGCACGGGGGTGTAGTGCGCCAGCGGAACCGCGGATTGGAATCGGCCCTCGAAGACGGGATTGGAGCCCTCGATGGTGTAGGCGTACTCGAGGGTGTCCCCGACGCGAACGTCGCGCAGCAGGGGGATGACGGAGAGGTCCCCGTTGTAGAGCTGGGAGTCGAGATCTTCTTCCTGCTGAAGCACCTTCACATCCGAGGTGCGGAGGATGTCCTCGCGATTGCCGTCGCGGCTGCGCCAGATGCCGTGCAGGGTCAGCGTCTGGTAGGCGGGATCGAACGAGATGCGGATGTCCGTGGCATCACGGATGCCACCCTGCGAGAGGATTCGCATCGCGCGGTGCATGAAGCGCTGCGCGGAGGGGCCCACCACCCGCTCCTGCTGTTCCCAGAGAAGCTCGACGGTCCCCGCGGAATCCGAGGCACTGCTGGGCGCGGCCGAGTCCGCGGGGAGCGGGAGCGGGGAGACCCAGCTTTCGGCGGGCCCCATGCGATACGGGCGCTCCGGAGACTTCGCGGGTGCGGCGCTCGAGAGCAGACAGAGCGCGACGGAGAAGACCAGGGTGGAGACGTAGGAGTTCAAGCAGAGGGAACGACAGCGCGGCGAGCGCGAAATAGAAGTCGCGCATCATGGGCCCGCGAGAATGGCGGATGCAACGCCACTCCGAGGCCGCCGAGGCCCGACTCCGCGAGAATCTCCAGAGGTCCACGGGTCTTCAGGGGACTTCAAGCCTGGGGTCCCCTAGGATTGAAAGCGGTAGAGCCTCCGGACCTGGTGGCCGGCTCGGTCTTCAAAACCGATGAGAGGCTGTGAGAGCAGTCTCTGGTGAGTTCGATTCTCATGCTCTACCGCCAACGTTCTTCTTGAGTGATTTCAAGTTCACGTGGCCAACGAGCCCCAACGTGAATGGTGTGCGCAGGCGCGCAGCCCAGACGCAGCGCGGCAATCTCATGGCAAGGCTTCCACTGAGATGTGACCGCTCAACGAAATAGACAGCCACAGCCACGGATAGCCCGGCCTCGGCGACCTTGGCTATAATCCGCACAACGCGTCGTGTCACGAAGTCTCATGCCAAGTGGAACCATGCTGAAACTCGACACCCTGACCCGCGAAGAGCTCCTAGGTGCAGGCATTGCCGAACTCGTCGCGGGCATCGTGGCTCGCCAGCCCGACGAATTCAACGAACGGCTTTCCTCGTGCGATCCATCCCACGCACGAGCTCTGCTCGAGACCTTCGAGAGAACGTTTGGGTGGACACCTCCGGACGAGTTCCAAACGTGGCTCGCCATCGAAGAGGCTCTGGGGGTCGAAGAAGGCAACGAAGGCTTCTGGGGTTCCGGCGACCGGTCATTGTTCCTCGACTTCTTCAACTCCGATACGCCCCAAGCCTCCGACGCGCTCCGGACGGGAAGCTATCTTCCACACAATGCAGAGGAACTACTCACCGGGCTGTTCAAACTGAGTGAGGACGCCGCAGGAGATCGAGTCCTCGCCAGTCTCCTCCCGGATGAACTGGGCCTGCTCAGCGTACACAAAGTCACGCACGGTCGCGGAGCCCTCGACAAACCCCAGAGCCTCAAGACGTTCCTGCTCACCACATGGGTCTCGGACGAGCGTCCCGATTCGGAGCAGGCACCGGGCGCAGTCGGAATCGCGCGGTACGAGGAACTCATGGCGCTGGCCGATTCAGTCGACTCAATACTGGAGACCCAACGCCAGCGTCCAGCACAGACAACACCGGACAGCAAGTCCCTCTACCATCGCGCACAGTGGCTCATTCGAATGACCTGGGGGCATTCGAATCCTCTTCTTGCGCAGCATCTCGCTCAAGCCCCGACAATGGCTGATTGGGCTTCGGAGCAGGCGGTTCTCCTGAGCATGCCTGTGCTCACAAATTATTGGATGCTCGCCCATTACTTCTTAGGAAACAGCACTGCTTGCACTCAAGCCATTGCAGCGGGAAGACAATCCCCGGGACTGCTCACGCGACGACTCGCGGAACAGATTGACGCCCTCCTCACCGCCCCCGAGGTCACGCACCTCGGCGACCTATCCCCGGCGAGGCTCTCCGAGCTTCGGCATCTCGCACGCGAGGCGGCAAGCCCGGCTCAACTCTCCAGCTAGACACCACACTCAAGACCTCAACCACACCAGAAGCAAATTGCCAGGGGGACAGACATGAGCAGCAAAGACCACCTTGTCGACTGGAAGGAGAATGAACACAAGACCAGCCCCACCACAACGGGATGCCTGTGGCGACATGTCGACTACGGAGCCAAGGACTTCCCACGTTGCAACTATCGGAAGAACGCTCACGACTACTCAAAGGCGGCGGAGAAGAACATCTACAACATTCCCAACTTCCGTTCACCAGAGCGCTGGGTCAACATTTGGTTGGATCGCCTCGGCCCAACCCTCACGAAGAGAGGAACCGCCGTTGCGAAATCTCATCCCTCTACGCCGGCGAGCGGCGCCTGGGACATTGACCGCGGCGACAATTTCACCGAATGGAAGACTCCGTACTGGCACAACACACATCACGTGATCGCGTGCGGTGAGATCCAGGAGGCATTTCCTGACGCTACCGAGCAGGCGATCATCCTGGCATCACGCTGGAACATCAACGAGATGCCCAATGTCATCATCTTGCCCAAACAGTACACGGTCGCGAGGATTCTGAAGCTCCCAACTCACGTCCCGCCCGATGGTCCCGCCGAGCACGCAGGATACAGCAGGGAGTTGGGGAAACGCCTCAACGAACTCAAGGCCAAGCTCGCCAAGAACAAGAACCAGACAGATCACAAGCTGACTGACGCAAACAAGGATGACTGCAGGAAGGAGCTCGAGAAAGCCTCGTCTGCCATCCGGCAATTCATCATTGACTCGGGCGAAAAGAACCCCGGCATCAATCTCGACAACCTAAAGCTCGACAGCATCAACTGGTAAGCAGCCATGGCTGAGTACTTCATCCTCACTGCGGAGCCCCTCCGTGATGGCTGCGTCATTGATCGCTTCCCCGAGGGCACCGACGATATCTGGCAGGCGACCGAGGGGGTACTCCTCGGAAGCTCCCTCACCCGCGAACCGCTCCG
This sequence comes from Citreicoccus inhibens, assembly GCF_019039035.1. Lineage (GTDB taxonomy): Bacteria > Myxococcota > Myxococcia > Myxococcales > Myxococcaceae > Citreicoccus > Citreicoccus inhibens. Next base: position 87,226 of record NZ_JAHNZT010000016.1, read on the forward strand.
CCTCTCTATGTCCAAACGAATAGGAGGGAAAGCGATTTCTGACGCGATCGAAAACACGCTCGGATATCTCATCATCTCGGAGCGAGTACGAAACATACTCGAATCCTACGCAAACGCAGCCATTGAGTTCGTCCCCGTCCGGCTCATCAACCACAAAGGACGAGAGGAACCGCACAAGCTCTTCATCGCCAACATCCTACGAACTACGGATTGCGTGGACCGCGAAGCAAGCCTTTACGAAGAAAGCGCCCTTGCGCCCGGCCAGTTCACCCGTATCACCAAGCTTGTACTCGACCCCACCCGCATCGACCTGAGCGACGACATCTTCCGTATCGCCAGTCGTCCTCGCATCATCATCGTCACGACTCGCCTCGCCGCTGACTTGCGCGCAAGTGGTGCCGTCGGCCTCGACCTTCTTCCGTCCACCGCCATGGTGAACCTGTGACGGGACTCGACCTCGCAACGGAAACGCTGGAGATCTTCATCTCCATGCTCCTCGAGGGGCTGCCACCCGAGGGGAGCTTTCCTCCCGACGATGAGGGGCACCTGACGAACCTCTCCCTCTATTATCGCCTCCGTGCCATTGCACACTTCCTGCAGACCGGGGACACGACGAGCTATATTTCCGACCTCCATCGCTCGGGTCAGACTCGCCTCTACTATTTGAAAGGAAGCAGCACCAGCGAACGCTTCCATCGAACCTCACGCAACCGCGCCTTCTTTGATTGCATTGCCATCAACGACCTCAACACAGCAGAACTCCTTGCCGAATACTGTGACGAGCGCTGGGTCGCGAACCTGGAGTACGAGGACGACTTCTTGTTCATTCAATTTCTGCAAACGCGATTCCTGGCCCTTCATGGGCGACGCACACCGAGAGATTGTGACCTCGTCCTGAACCGACTCAGCCACGTCGTAGCCGCAACCGACAACCCTTATCTCAATCTTTGCCACGCACTGCAGGAGCGAAACTCCAACAACACGCAGAATGCCCTCCACCAGATTATAACTCGTCGGGCGGCGAACTATTCGCGGGCGGCAGAACTCGGAGACCTCCACTCGGTCTTCCTCCACACGGAGCGCTTCATCGACATTCAGGCCATTGCGATTGTCCGCATCGCGGCGGACCTAGGAATGCAGACGAGAACCTGGAACTTCCCACGCGTGCCGAGTGAACTCATTGAGCTGGCAAGTTCGCGGAACAGCTACCCTGGACTCACATCTTGGCGTCGTGGGGCTTGACAGTTCTCCGATATGTCTGCATTTCCAATCACCTTCTCCGGTCTTGGTCTCATCAGCTCGGTGGGCCTGTCATCCGAAGGGACATGTGCCGCCATCCGTGCGGACATCGTCCGGCCAAGTCCCATCGAGACCTTCCGTACCTGGGACATCGACTCACAGGACGAGGTCGCACTCACCGGGCACCCTGTCAGGGGATTCACCGACGGTTTCCAGGGCATCGGGCGCTGGTCTCGCCTGGGACGACTCGCACTCTCTGACATGCTTCGCCACAGCGGCATGCTCGAAGCCCGAGAGAGATTCGCACAAGCCTGTGGCTTCATTCTCTGCACGCCAGAGATTTCAGGGGACCGATTCCAGTTCGCGTCAGACGAGGTACGTCTGCTGGCTCTCCGCCTCATCGCAGCCGCCGGACTCCACATCTCCAGCACAGATACTGTCACCCTCTCCACGGGCATCAACTCGCCACTCCAGGCGCTGCAACTCATCCAGCAGAAGATTGCAGCTGGCGCCTGGCAGCGGGCGATCATCCTCGCGGTTGACAGTCTCACCGACGAGGCATCCCTCCAATGGCTTCACTCCGCCCATCGACTGAAAACCCCATCAAGCGCGATCGGAATCATGCCTGGGGAGGCAGGCGTCTGCCTTCTTGTTGAAGGGCCGAGGCGCCTGAGTCCACGCACTGAGGCAGTGCTGGAATCAGTTGCGATCCAGGAGCGAGCGGCGCCCAGGGCAACAGCCATTCAACAGGGGCTCGTTCTCTCGGCTGCCATCAACTCAGTCCTGGCCGAAAGCCAAGCCGCTCCTGTCGGCGATATTCTTGGCAATCTGAACGGTGAGGAGCGAAGAGCACTCGCCTGGGGTATGGCACGCGTACGTATTCCACCGCAGCGGCTGAGCAACACCGTGCGCGAGACCTGGCCCGCGACCTCACTGGGCGATACTGGAACTACCAGCGCGGCCATCTCGCTGTGCCTGGCCGCCCGCGCCTTCGTTCGAGGATACGCACGAACCGACGCCACCCTCATTTGGACCCTCGCGGATTCGGGAGCAGCAAGTGCCTGTGTTATTCGCAAGTGGTCGTAACACGGGACGCGCCTCGGACCAGTCAACTGTCCCTGGCGTCAACCCAAGGCGCGATAGACGCGATCGCAGAGGGTTGATCTTCCCTGGGGGTGAGCGAAGGACATCCCTCCCCGGAGAAGCTGCGACGGGCCATCGTGCGGGCCGTCCACGACGGGGCCTGTCGTATGCGCAGATTGCCCACCTGTTGGGAGTTGGCGAGGCGACGGTCAGCCGCGTCTTGCGGCTGGCTGTACCGCGAGACAGGAGACGTCGTGCCGCTGCATCGACCGGGCTTCTCACACAGAGAATTCCTTCGCCGCCTGCGAGCGCGACGCTCCGCCAAGCCTCTGGCGCAGGCGTGTCCTCGGCGCTCTTTTGGTAACCGTCCGGCGAGTGACGTGTGGAGAGCGGTTGAAGACGGATGGGTGCCGTGTTCGGCGAGCGCCGCGACCGGAAGGGTGTTCAGGGCGGAGGTAGGAGGTGCGCCTGGGGTGCCCGACCGACAAGCCCCGGATGGGATTCTCCTGGTGCTGCGCCCAGGGATGCAGAGGGGCGCGTTGAAGGCCACGGGCCTATGCCATCCGTCCTCCGCCTATAGACGCTTCCGGGAATGGTTGGCCGCGGGCGTCTTCCGCGAGTTCTGGCGCCAAGGGTTGATTGCCCATGACGGCCTGGCGGGGATTGATTGGCGCTAGCTGGCGCTGGACGGGACCCAGGGCAAAGCGCCGCTGGGCGGGGGAAAAACCGGCCCCAATCCCACCGACAGAGCGAGGCGGGGCACCGAGCGCAGTCTGCTGACAGACTCGCGCGGCGTCCCCCTCGGCCTCGTGGTCGCTGGAGCCAACACGAACGACTTCAAGCTGGCGCGCTCCACGCTTGAATCGATTCCCGTCCGAAGGCCCCTGCCAAGCCGGGGTCGTCGCCAGACGCTGTGTGTCGACCTGGGGTATGCCTTTAGGCCCGTGCGCGAGATGGCCCTGGAGTATGGCTTTACGCTCCGGCCCCCCAAACGACGCTCCCAGGTGAGGCCTCGGTGCACACAGCGTCGACGCCCTTCGCCGCGATGGGTCGTCGAGCGAACCCACCCCTGGCTCAACCGCTTCCGCCGTCTGCTGGTGCGCTGGGAGAAGCGAGAGGACACCTACGTTACGATGCGCCACTTCGCGCTGGGCATCATCACTTGGTTCCACTCGCTCCTACCGAAATAGGTGCTCAGGCTCGGCCAGGATACGTGGCGCGGGATCTCGATTCCGAAACCAGCTCAGAAAACCAAGCCCCAGGAAGGGACGTTCACCGAAGACGAGTTGCGTCGCGCTCGCGCGCGCCACGGACAAACTACGAGATGCCCCCACTGCAACAGATCTGGCGACATCGACGACCTCTTCGGATGGCGGAGGATGCGCCCAGAAGATTCCGAGATCGGTCCTCAGTCGTGGTGATTCAAATGCCGGTTCAAACAAGAGTGACCAATAAGCGTCATTCAGGAGGTGTCGGCCGTCCGCGCGCCGAGCTGCGAACGAAGAGTCCCGCGCCCCAGGCACGCCGTCAGCCCCCTTGAGTCAGGACACTCGTCCGGCGGCGGTGCGACCGCGCACCGTGAAGCCCGTACTCACTTCGCCGCGGGCCCCACGGCGCGGATACTCATGCTGTGACTCAGCCGCGGTGACTCACCACAGCTGCACGGGGACTGGCGTGAAGCCGGACTTGTTGTTCCCGACCTGACCGTAGAGGTTGTCACCCCAGGCCCAGACCGAGCCGTCCGACCGCAACGCCAGCGAGTGGTGGTAACCCGCGGACAGCGCCGTCACTCCCGCGACGCCAAAGACAGTCGCCGGCGCCAGCTGGTTGCCGCGCGTTCCGTCGCCCAATTGGTACCAACTGTTGGCGCCCCAGGCAGACACCGTGCCGCCCGCGTTCAGCGCCAGTGAATGGGTGTCTCCCGCCGCAAGCGCCTTCACGCCGCCAATCCCCACCACCTGCACGGGCGACAACCTCCGCGTCACCGTGCCGTCACCCACCTGGCCGTAGGTGTTCGTCCCCCACGCCCAGACCGTGCCGCCCGACTTCAGTGCCAACGAGTGCTGCGTGCCCGCCGACACCGCTGTCATTCCCGTGAGGAGCAGTCGAACCGGTGCCAACCGCTGGGTGGTCGTCCCATCTCCCAACTGACCATACGAATTGGAACCCCAGGCCCAGACCGTGCCGTCCGACTTCAACGCCAACGCGTGGTCCGCGCGGGCCGAGGTCGACACGGCCGACACTCCCGTCACGTTCAACACCTGAACCGGGACGGCGCTGCTGAGCCCCGAGCCATCTCCCATCTGCCCACTCGTGTTGAGCCCCCAGGCCCAGACCGTGCCGTCCAACTTCAGGGCCACCGAGAAGTCACGGCCCGCCGCCACGGCGGACACGCCGCTCAACCCCAACACCTGGACCGGAACGAGGCGCGGCGTCAGCGTCCCATCCCCCAACTGGCCCTGCGAGTTGTCTCCCCAAGCCCAGACCGTTCCGTCTGTCTTCAAGGCCAGCGTGTGGGTCGTGCCCGTGGACACCGCGCTGGCTCCCGTGAACGTGGGGACCTGCGTGGGCGACTCGCGTCGCGTCGTCGTCCCGTCGCCCAGTTGCCCCACCGTGTTGTATCCCGAGCCCCACACCGTGCCGTCCGCGAGCTGCACCAGCGAGTGATACATCCCCGCCGAGACGCGCTGCGCGCCGGTGAACAGCGTGGCCGAAGGGACCGTGCCATCAGACTCCGCGAAGGTTCCGTAGCGGAAGTCGTCGTGAAGGCCCCAGGCCCAGGCCGTGCCGTCCGTCTTCACCGCGGTCGCGTGGTAGCGCCCCGTCTTCAGGACGGCCACGTCCGCGAGGCTCGTGACTCGCGTGGGAGACAGCCGGACGCCAGGCAACTCGTTGCCCATCAGCCCATACTGATTGTACCCCCATGCCCAGACCGTTCCGTCTGTCTTCAGGGCCATCACATAGTGCTCGCCCGCATCCACGGAGACGATGCCCGAGAGGCCAGGGATCTGCGTGGGCGACGACCGCGAGGCCATCAGCTCATCCCCAATCCCGAGCACGCTGTTGTAGTTGTCTCCCCAAACCCAAACCGTGCCATCTGCTTTCAGGGCATAGGCGCTGGAATGCCCTGCCTTCACGAACACCACACCGGTGAGCCCCGGCACCTGCGCCGCCGTCGCGCGGTTCGTGGTCGAGCCGTTCCCCAATTGCCCCGAGGAATTGTCGCCCCAGGTCCACACGGTGCCGTCCGCGCGCAGCGCCATCCCGAACGCGTAGCCCGAGGAGACCGCCGTCGCCTGAGTGAGTCCCGCCACCCGCGTGGGCGACAGTCGCTGCGTGGTCGTCCCATCTCCAATCTGGCCCGAGCCGTTCGAGCCCCATGCCCACACCGTGCCGTCCGACTTCAACGCCAGCGAGTTCATGAAGCTGCCCGACAGCGCCACCACGCCCGAGAGCCCCGGGACTTGAATGGGCGTCAGCCGCCCCGTCGTCGTCCCATCTCCCAGTTGCCCGTAGGTGTTGTAGCCCCACACCCAAGCGGTGCCATCCGCGCGGCGGGCCATCGAGTGGTTGTCTCCTGCCTCCACCGCCGTCACGTTCGTGAGGCCCACCACCTGCCCGGGCGTGCGCCGATGCGTGGTCGTGCCATCACCCAACTCGCCCCCGAAGTTCGTGCCCCACGCCCACACCGTGCCATCCGACTTCAGCAGCAAGCTGTGCGACGACACCGAGAGCATGGACGGCGACAGCAGGCTCGCGCGGTGCGTGCCGAGCGCCCCCTGGCCTTCGGGCCCCACTCCGTTCGCGACGGCCTCGCTCCCGGAGGACCCACGCGATTCCGGGCCTCCACAGCCGAGCGCCGCCACCACCACGCACAACCGCCAGATGACTCCGAAGGCAGAGGATACAGCGTGCTTCCTTGCTCCCATGGACTCCCTCCTGGATGTGAGGAAGGCGACTTCGTAGATCAGCGACACCTCGGACCAAATGAATTTCTCGAATTTCAACTTATGCAGATATCAACGCAATGAGGTGGATTCAGGCGGATTGAACGAACGGCCCCGCCGTGGAAAGGGCCGCGCTCCATGGCGGAGGGCCCCGGAGAGGCGGAGGACGTGCCACTCGGGCCTACCTTGTTCCGGAGCGACGAAGCGCCTGATGGCTTGCACGCAGAGCGCGGATCCCGAAGAAGCGGTGCGTCAGCCCACGCGATCTGGCGTATGAAGCGCGCGCATGGTGCGGACCCTGGATGGAACCGAGCTGAGTCGAGTGATGCGGGCCGAGATGGCCCAGGATGTCGCGGCGCTCCAAGCCGCGGGGGTCACCCCTGGCCTCTCCGTGGTGTTGGTCGGTAACAACCCCGCCAGCCAGGCCTACGTGGCCAGCAAGACCCGAGCATGCGAGGCACTCGGCATGCGGGGGCAGACGCTGAACCTGCCCGAGGACGTCTCCAAGGATGAGCTGTTCGCGGTCATCGATCGCTTGAACCAGGACCCCACGGTCCACGGCATCCTCGTCCAGCTCCCCCTGCCCGCCCACCTGCCCTACAAGGCCGTCCTCGAGCACATCCGCCCCGAGAAGGACGTGGATGGCTTTCATCCGCTCAACGCGGGGCTCGCCTTCGTGGGCGACCCGCGCGCGTTCGTGCCGTGCACGCCCGCCGGCATCATGGAGATGCTCCGCCGCGAGAACGTCCCCACGCGCGGCAAGCACGTCGTCATCGTGGGCCGGAGCCTCATCGTCAGCAAGCCGCTCGCCTCGCTGCTCATGGCGCCGGGCCCGGACGCCACCGTCACCCTCACCCACCGGCATACGCCTGACCTCGCCACGTACACTCGGCAGGCGGACATCCTCATCGTCGCGGTGGGCAAGCAGAACCTCATCACCGCCGACATGGTGAAGCCCGGTGTCGTCGTCATCGACGTGGGCCAGAACCGCGTGCCCGATACGAGCTCGGATCGCGGATATCGCATGGTCGGTGACGTGGACTACGACGCCGTCCGACAGGTGGCCTCGGCCATCACGCCCGTGCCCGGCGGCGTGGGTCCCATGACGATCACCATGCTCCTGGCCAATACGATCCAGGCCGCGCGGCAGACTCACGCGAAGCAGGCCTGACCCAGACGAAGGCCACACTCCCGCGGGAGGCGGCGTGTCTCCCCGCCCCTCCCCTTCCGGCGCAGCTCCCAGAGCCGCTGGCGAGACGGGGTGCGACGAAACAGAACCTGGTGAGTCCGCGTACAACCCACGCGTGGCCCTCTCGCGCCCTGCGACCAGCCCGCGACGCCCAGATGACTCACACAACGCAGTAATGCGGATGCTGCGGCCTGCATGCCCGTCCTGTCTTGCCACTCAATCCCTCTCATCTCCGCGCCCCGCTTCGGCATCCCTGCTCCCGGGCGCTGCCTTTTCGCGCATTCACAGACACCCATCGCGCACCCACACCGTCACATCGCGGAGACACCCGGCTCAACCTTGACAACTCATGCTCCAAGCCGCCCAGAACGCCATCACTGTTTTCCATGAATTATTCGTTAGCCCCGCCAGCGACATTGGAGTACGCCAGGGCCGCTGTCTCACCTGGAGGGTGTTCATGAGCGCGAGGCGTCCCGCCGTATCGGAGGTATTGAGGTCCGTCTGGCTGTGGTCCGTGGTGATGGCGTGCGTGGGCTGCTCGGGCGAGGGGCCCGCGCCCACCGCCGAGCCCCTGGGTACGGCGGAGTCCGCCCTGGTGACGCGCGAGAGCGTGGCGCTGGGCATCGGGCATTCCGTGGTGGTGAAGGCGGACGGCACGGTGTGGGCGTGGGGCGACAACGTCTCCGCGCAGTTGGGCGATGGGTCGTACACCAGTCGCGTGACGCCCGCGCAGGTGCCAGGGCTCACCCAGGTCACCGCGGTCGCGGCGGGCAACCTGCACAACCTGGCGCGCAAGGCGAACGGGACGGTGTGGGTCTGGGGCACGAACAACTACGGCCAGCTCGGAGATGGAACCATCACCGTGCGATGGCTGCCCATCCAGGTGCCGGGCCTGACCAACGTGGCGACGGTGGCGGCCGGTTACTGGCACTCGCTGGCGTTGAAGTCGGACGGCAGTGTGTGGGCCTGGGGTGACAACTCCCTGGGCCAGTTGGGAGATGGGACGACGACTGCGCGTCGCTCACCCGTCCAGGTGTCGGGGCTGAGCAACGTGGTGGCCGTGGCCGCGGGCTATGGGCACTCGCTCGCGCTGAAGGCGGATGGCACCGTGTGGGCCTGGGGTGACAACACCGATGGACAGGTGGGCGATGGCACGCTCACCCAGCGGCTGACGCCCCGGCAGGTGCCCGGACTCACGGGTGTGTCCCTCATCACGGCGGGCTACCGGTTCTCGTTGGCCGTGAAGTCGGATGGCTCCGCGTGGACGTGGGGCGACAACGCCGCGGGACAGCTCGGTGATGGCACGACGACGGATCGCACCTCGCCCACGCTCGTGCCGGGCCTCACCCAGGTGACGGGCCTCTCCGCGGGTGACGACTACTCACTGGCTCTGAAGTCGGACGGCACCGTGTGGGGCTGGGGCGCCAACGGACAGGGGCAGCTGGGCGATGGCACGACGACCCAGCGGCTGACGCCCACGCAGTCGCCGGGCCTCACCGGCGTCGCGGTGGTGACGGCGGGCAACTTCCACTCGCTGGCGCTGAAGACGGATGGCACCGCCTGGGCCTGGGGCCGCAAGGATACGAACCAGTTCGGTGACGGCACGCCGTCCCGCTTCCTCTCTCCCACGGCCTTCCCGCTCACGGGGGTGGCGTCCATCGCCCTGGGCAACCAGCATGCGCTCGCCCTGAAGACGGACCACACCGTCTGGGCCTCGGGTGAGAACCGATGGGGACAACTCGGAGAGGGGAGCAACGCGCGGCGCCTGACCATGACGCAGGTCTCGGGGCTCACGGATGTGCAGACGGTGATTGCCGGTGACAGCCACTCGCTCGCGCTGAAGACAGACGGCACGGTGTGGGCCTGGGGGCGCAATGACTACGGACAGCTCGGCGACGGCACCACCACGTCGCGCTCCGTGGCCGCGCCGGTGCCGGGCCTCACGGGCGTGAAGGCGGTCGTGGCGGGCACGCACCATTCGCTGGCGCTGAAGCTGGATGGCACGGTCTGGGGCTGGGGACGCAACGACCTGGGGCAGATTGGCGATGGAACGGGCACCCAGCACCTGACGCCCACCCTCCTGCCTGGACTGGCGGGCGTTTCGTCGCTCGCGTCGGGCGCGCACCACGCGCTCGCGCTCCTCATGGACGGTACGATCTGGGGCTGGGGCTACAACGCCTATGGCCAGGTGGGCGATACGACGACCACGAACAAGCTGGGGCCGACGAAGCTGACGAGCTTCGGGACCACGCCGGGCGTGACGGCGCTGGCCGCTGGCGCGGAGCACTCGCTGGCGCTGAAGGCGAACGGCACCCTCTGGGCCTGGGGCTACAACATGTATGGCCAGATTGGCGACAACACGACCACCCGGCGCGCGCTGCCCGTGCAGGTGCAGAACCTGACCGGCGTGACGGCGATGTCCGTGGCCTCCATCGGGCGCTACGCACTCGCCATGACGGGGGACGGCACGTACTGGGGCTGGGGCAACAACGCCTCCGGGCAGATTGGCGATGGCGGAAATGGCAGTCGCCTGGTGCCCAGCCACGTCCTGTACTTCGCGGATGTGACGAGCGTGTTCGCCGGGAATCAGAACTCGGTGGTGATGACCTCGGATGGCCGGGCCTGGTTCATGGGTGACAACTTCTACGGCCAGCTCGGCAACGGCCGCGCCGGCTACGAGATGACACCCGTCCAGGTGTGGTGAGACTCATTGCAATGGGATTGGCGATGATTGGATTCTCTTTGTATTCTCTCCACGGGGGTCCAACGCCATGAATCCAGAGCAAATCCTCGCCAGCCTGACTCAGTATGTCGCGCATGAGATTCTCGAAGACGCCGCCGAGGATCTCACGTCCACCACGCCACTGCTCGAGTTGGGAGTCCTCAACTCCTTGGAGACCGCGCGCATGATGGCTTTCGTCGAGAAGCAGTTCGGCATCACCGTGCCCGCGGATGCGATGAGGGTCGAGAACCTCCAGACCCTCGCCGCAATCACAGACATGGTGTGCGCGTGCGCGCGGGTGCGCACGCCCTGATACTTCAGGGAGGACTCCCCCACTCCGTCAGGGGGAGTCCTTCTGAAGTCCCAGCAGCGCCTGGACTTGCTCGTCCGAGAGCTGCTCCAGCATTTCGAGCTGTCCCGCCAGCGCATCCGCGTCCTCCGCCAGTGCCCCGACGAGCGTGTCCGCCACTCGGGGCGCGGGCGGTGCGGGCTGCTCGAACCAGTAGCGGCTGCGCTGGAAGCAGCTCGTGGGGAGCACGACCTTGTCGCGGCGCTGCTCGCGATAGAGGTCCTTCCAGGAGACCTCCGCGCCGAGCGCCACCAGCCCTCCCAGACAGGCCATGAGCGCCGCCCGGCCGTCCTGGCCTCCTCGCATGGGGAAGACGTTGGGCGGGTCGGAAACCAAGCGGAGCCGCGCCGCGAGGGGCGCCCAGCCCGTGCCAGTCCCCAGCTCCACGCCGCCGCTCAGCTCCTGTCGGCGCAGCTCCTCCACGACGGGGGTGAGCCGCGCCAGGGCTCCGGCTCGCGCGACCCAGGAGGGGCCGACGAGGAACGAACTCCAGGGCGCGCGGGGATGATCCGCGCCGTTCGCGCGTGCGGCCGCGAAGAGTGCCTCACGCGCCGCGCCCCAGACCTCCGGGCTCCAGGCGTGCGAGGACTCACGCAGCTCGAACGACGCGCCTCGGCTGCGCAGGTCGGCCGCGAGCGCATCGACTTGCGCGCGCTCACCCGAGAAGTGGCCTCGGCCGTCCACGGACACGCCCACCCAACTGACGTCGGGATGCAGGGCCAACGTGGCCTCGTGCGACTCGAAGGCTTCGAGCGTCAGCATCGCTCCCGGCGCGGAGCGCTCCAGGCGTTCGGCCAGGGCCGCGACGTGGCGCATCCCGTCCTCCCACGACATCGCGCCGGCCGCGCACGCTGCCGCGAACTCCCCCGCGCCGATGCCCGCGAGGCATGCGGGCGTGATGCCCCAGTCCTTCCAGAGGCGCACGAGGCCGGCCTGCAACGCGAACAGTCCAGGCAGGGCGACTCGCGGAGGAAGCGTTGCGGAGTCCTCGCCCCTCGCGGCGAGCAGCGCGTCGAGGAGGGGCCGCCCCAGCGCGCTCTCGCAGCGCTTCACGGCCTCGCGGAAGGATGGTTCGGACTCCAGGAGCGCGCTGCCCCACTCCAGCCCCTCCCCGTTCGCGCCCCCGAAGAGGAAGAGGAGCCGAGGGCGTTGCCTGCCGGTGCCTGCCCATCTCCCCGCGCCAGCCTCGGTGCCGTCGATGAAGGCCGCGAGACTCCGTCGGGCCTCGGCGGCATTCGAGGCCACCAGCGCGAGTCGATGGCTGAACGTCACGCGCCCGGTGTTCGCGGTGAAGCAGACGTTCGCGAACGGGGCGGGCGAGGCATCGTCCGGGGACAGGTGCGTCACGTACCGCTGCGCCAGCTCGCGCAGCGCGGGGGCCGTCCTCGCCGACAACGTGAGGAGCTGCGTCGCGGGAAGCTCCGCCGACGGCTCGCCTTCCAGGGTGGGAGCCTCTTCGATGAGCACGTGCGCGTTGGCGCCGTTGAAGCCGAACGCGGTCACCCCAGCGATGCGCCGCTGCGCACCCCGCGTCCAGGGCGTGGCGCTCCGGGTGACGCTCACGGGCAGCTCGCTCCAGCGGATGTTGGGGTTGGGCGTCTCCAGGTTGAGGTGCGCGGGGAGTCGCTCGTGCTGGAGCGCGAGCACGACCTTGATGATGCCCGCGACGCCCGCCGCGCCCTCGGTGTGACCGATGTTGGTCTTCACCGAGCCGACGAGCACGGGGTTGTCGCGCGTGCGCCCAGGGCCGAAGACGCGACCGAGCGCCTCCATCTCGATGGGGTCGCCAATGGCCGTCCCGGTTCCGTGCGCCTCCAGGTAGCTCACCTGGGCGGGCTCGACTCCGCCGGCCTGGAGCGCGGCCCGCATCACCTTGGCCAGCGCGGTTCCGTTGGGGACCGTGAGGCCGCTGGACTGGCCGCTGTGGTTCGTCGCGGAGCCTCGGACGAGCGCGAGGATGGGGTCGCCATCCGCCAGCGCGTCCGAGAGCCGCTTGAGGACGAGCATCCCGCAGCCTTCGCCCCGGACGAAGCCATCCGCCCCCGCGTCGAACGTGCTGCATCGGCCCTTCACGGAGAGCATCCGCATCGCGCAGTTCACCACGGAGGTGAGCGGCGAGAGGACCAGGCTGATGCCACCCGCCAGCGCGAGGTCGCACTCGCGCGTGCGCAGGCTCTGACACGCGAGGTGCACGCTGACCAAGGAGGACGAGCAGGCCGCGTCCACCGCGAGCGTCGGGCCTTGGAGCCCGAGGATGTACGCGAGCCGCCCCGCCGCGACGCTCAGCCCGGAGCCCGAGGCGGTGTGCAGATCAATCTGCGTCGCGTCCTTCATCAGGTGCGAGAAGTCCTCGTTCATCATCCCGACGAAGACGCCGGTGGAGCTTCCCTTCAGGTCGGTCGCGGACAGGCCCGCGCGCTCCAGCGCCTCCCAGGAGACCTCCAGGAGCAACCGCTGATGCGGATCCATCCGCGCGGCCTCGCGGGGCGAGATGCCGAAGAACTGCGGGTCAAAGTCCTCCACGCCTTGGATGAACGAGCCGTGGCGGGTGTACATCTTCCCAGGCGTGCCCGGCGTGGGGTCGTAGTACGCGTCCAGGTCCCAGCGCGACGCGGGGATGGTCGAGATGGCGTCGCGACCCTGGTCGAGCAGCTCCCAGAAGGACTCGGGGGTGTCCGCTCCGCCGGGGAAGCGCAAGCCCATGCCGATGATGGCGATGGGCTCGCTCAGCGCGAGGGCCAGCTTGGGTTGGAGCTTGCGCGCCGCCAGCGCCAGCTTGAGCGGCGGCAACTCGGAGATGCGAGGCGAGGAATCCGTCGTCATGGGTGTCTTTCGAGGCGAGGCTCAGCGGGAGCGGCGCAGCATGGCCTGCACCTGCCCGTCATCCAGGTCGTCCACGTCCGCGAGCAGTGCGTCCACCTCCGCGTCCTCGGCGACCTTGCGTTCCTTCGAGGCGTCGCGCAGGCCGAGGACCTCGACCGCGAGGTGCTCGGTGAGCGCGTTCACGGTGGGGTTGTCGAACGCCACGGTGGCGGGCAGCGAGGCCCCCAGGCTGCGCTGGAGGACGTTGCGCAGCTCGACAGACATCAGCGAGTCCATGCCGAGATCGAAGAAGCCCTGGGCAGGGTCGAGCGGTTCGAGGGCGGGCCGGCCCAACACCCCATTCACCAACGTGCCCACATGGGCCCGCAGCGCGGCGCGGCGCTCATCGGGTGGCAGGCGATCCAGTTTCGCGCGCAGGTTCTCCACCGTCGCTGCTGCCGCGGGCTGGAGGAAGCCCTCGTAGAGCGGCAGCCGGCCATGGCGGCCCAGCACCTCCCAATCCACTGGGAGGATGCCAAGCTGCCCGCGCAGCGACAGGGCTTGCTCCAGCACCCGAAGGCCCTCCTCGGGAGGGATGACGCCGAAGCCCAGCATCTCCATGCGCCGCTGGAGCTGGGCCTCGGAGGCCGCGCCCACTTCCGCCCAGGCGCCCCAGTTCATGCTCAGGCCCGGTAACCCCGAGGCGACGCGCAGCTGCGCCAGCCCGTCCAGGAAGGCATTGGCCGCCACATAGCCCGCCTGCCCCGCCGAGCCGATCAACGAGGCGGCCGACGAGAACAGGATGAAGAAGTCCAGCTGCGTCTCGCGAAGCGCCTGGTGCAGATTCCAGCCGCCAGCGACCTTCGCGGCGAAGACCGTCGCGAAGCGCTCGGGCGTCATCTGCATGAACAGGCCATCGTCGATGACACCCGCCGCATGCAGGACCCCGCGCAGTGGCGGACGGCCCTTCAGGCCCGCATCCAGGCACTGCTGAAGCGACTCCGCCCGCGACACATCGCATGCGAAGACGTGGACCTCCACGCCGCGCGCCTTCAACGCGTCGAGCCGCGCGCGCGCTTCCACCTGAGGCTCGCGCCGCCCGAGCAGGACAAGGTGCCGCGCGCCCCGCTCCGCGAGCCGCTCCACCACGGCCAATCCCAGACCTCCGAACGCCCCGGTGACGAGGTAGCTCGCGTCTGGGCTCAGCGTGGGCTCCGGCTCGGACATCGCCACGCGGCGACTGCGCGCCAGACGGGCCACGCGACGCGACTCTCCGCGCCACACAATCTCCTCCTCCGCGCCGCTGCCGAACAGCTCGGCCTGGAGGTGCTCGACGTCGCGTTCGGAGGCTCGCGGACTCAGGTCCACGCGGCGGCAGTGAAGCTCCGGATGCTCGCGAGCAATGGCCTTGCCCAGGCCCCACAGCGCCGCGCCCTCCAGATGCTCCACCGATTCACGCTCCAACACGGACTGCGAGCCGCGCGTCACCAGCCAGAGGGACGTCGGCGCCTGCTTCTGCGCCCGAATGAGTGACTGCGCGAGCTTCAACACCCGCGAGCCCTGCGCCAGGACAGCGTCCGGAACAGCCGAACCTCGCGCCGCATCCTCCAGGCTCCACAGGTCAATGACGTGCAGGGGCGACGTGGCGTCTCGCTTCGCGAGCAACGCCTCCACGCGCGCCTCGTCGGACTCGGTGGCCGTGGCACCTCGCGCCACGGTCACGACACGCCAACCCTTTGCTTCGAGCCGGTCGGCCAGCGCGCGCCCCAGACCTCGCGCCTCCGCGAGGATGAGGCACTGCGCGGGCTCGGGCGGAGTCGTGGTCGCGGCGAGAGGAGCTTCCCGCCACGCCAGCTCATAGAGCCAGTTGCGCAGGCGCTTGCCGCGCGCGCCCAGGAACCCCTCGCGGGTGACTCGCCGCAGACGCAGGCGCTCGACCTCCGCGACGCGCTCGCCCTCCGGAGTGAGCAACACGAGGTCGCAGGCGTACCCCGGCCCCGAGGGCTCGTCGGTCCGCGAGACCTTCGCGTGCACCCACACCTCCTTCGCACCCGGGTTCCACACGCGCACCGCGCCGACTCCGGCGGGGAGGTAGGCCGCGTCCGCCGACTCCTCCACCACGGCCCCCACCATCTGGAAGCACGCATCGAGGAGCGCGGGCGGCAAGGCGTAGCGGCCCGCGTCCGCGATGGCCGCGCCCTCCAGTGCAAGCCGCGCGAGCACGGCGCCGTCCCCAGTCCACAGGCCCCGGATGGCGCGGAAGCTGGGGCCATAGGCGAGCCCCGCGCGCTGGAGCTTCGCGTAGTAGCCCTCGACGTCCACCTCTTGAACAAGCTCGCCTTGGAGTCGTGCGAGGTCCACGCGAGCCCCCGACGCAGCGGGCGTCGAGGACAGGCGTCCGTGCGCGTGGAGCGTCCAGGTCGGCTCGGGCTCGCCCTGAGAATCGTCCTGACTGAAGATTTCAAATCGCCCCGCGCGATCGCCCTCGGGGGTGTAGAGGAGTTGCAGGCGTCGCTCCGTTGCATCCGCGAACAGGAGCGCTTGCGCGAACGTCACCTCGTCCAGCCGTGCCTGCCCCGCGCCCAGCACCGCCGCGCCGGCTGCGAGCCCCATCTCGACATACGCGGCCCCTGGCATCACGACCTGACCGAAGACGCTGTGGTCGCGCAGGAACGCGGGCCGAGATGGCGCCACGAAGGACTCGAACGCGCGCACCTGTCCTGGCGAAGCCTGACGACGTCCCAGCAAGGGATGAACCTGCTCGGTCCCTGCGGTGTCCCGCGCACGCGTCCCCTGTCGATCCCACTCCGTACCCGCGAGCTCCATCCAGTACTTCCTCCGCTGAAAGGGATAGGTGGGAAGCGCTGCCTTGCGCCGATCCCATCCTTCATCGAGTCCCGCCCACCGCACCGGTGCGCCGGCGACATAGAGGGACGCCAGTCCCTCCAACATCTGCTTCCAATCCGAGTGCTCGGGCCGAAGGCTGGCCACCCACTTCGGGCCTTCGCGCGAGAGGCACTCCTGCCCCAAGGTCAGCAGCGTGGGACGAGGCCCCAGCTCCACGAAGCACTGGATGCCCGCGCGCTCCAGCGTCTCCATGCCGCGCGCGAACAGCACGGGCTGGCGCAAGTGGTCCACCCAGTACCGAGGCCGGGTTACTTCCTGCCCCGCCTCCTCGCCGCTCACATTGGAGATGAGCGGAATGGACGGCGGCTGTAGCCGCACCTTCGCCACCGCGCGCTCGAACGCATCGAGGATGGGGTCCATCCGCGCGGAGTGGAACGCGTG
Organism: Citreicoccus inhibens; assembly: GCF_019039035.1. Classification (GTDB taxonomy): domain Bacteria; phylum Myxococcota; class Myxococcia; order Myxococcales; family Myxococcaceae; genus Citreicoccus; species Citreicoccus inhibens. Next base: position 103,845 of record NZ_JAHNZT010000016.1, read on the forward strand.
AGAGACCCGCAGCAGCGTGCCTCGCTTGCCGTCGCGCGCCAGCTCCGCGAGGCAGTCGCGCACCGCGTCCTCGTCCCCCGAGAGCACCACGCTGCGCGGACCGTTGATGGCGGCGAGCGACACCCGCCGGCCGTGCTTGGACAGCAGCGCCTCCGCCGTCACCGCGTCGGTGGAGACCGCGGCCATGGCACCGCCCGCCGGCAACGACTGCATCAGCCGGGCGCGCGTGGCGATCAGCTCCAACCCTTCTTCCAAGGTGAAGACGCCGGCCACACACGCGGCCACGAACTCGCCCACCGAGTGCCCCATCACGGCCTCGGGCGTCAGCCCCCACTGCATCCACACCTGGGCCAGCGCGTACTCGAGCGCGAACAGCGCGGGCTGCGTGCACCCCGTCTCATCCAGCCGGGCCCGGGCACGCTCGTCCCGCGCGGCGGGATAGAGCAACGAGGTGAGGGATTGCCCCAGCATCGGCGCGAGCACTTCGTCGCACCGGAGCAGCGTGCGCCGGAACAGCGGCTCGGTGCGGAACAGCTCCTCGCCCATGCCCAGCCACTGCGCGCCCTGCCCCGTGAAGAGGAAGGCGCAACGAGGCGTGCCCTCCTGCTTCCCCTGGAACATCGACGGCGCGGGCTGCCCCTGCTGGAACGCGCGCAGTTGCTCGCGCATCACCTCGCGCGAGGCGCCCACCAGCGCGAGCCGATGCCGGAAGTGGGTGCGGCCGGTGTTGGCGGTGAAGCAGACGTCCTCCAGCGGCTCGGACGAGGGCGCGCCGAGCGCCTCCTCGTAGCGCTGGGCGAGTGCGCCGAGCGCCTCCGGGCTCCGCGCGGACAGGGTCAGCACCTGGACGGGGCGAGGGTTCGGCTCGGGCTCACGCGGAGCCTCGGCGGGTGCCTCCTCGACGAGGACGTGCGCGTTGACGCCGCTCAGTCCGAAGCCGCTGATGCCCGCCACCCGGGGCGCCTCGCCCGCTGGCCACGGGGTCAGCCGCGTGGGGATGGTGAGGCGCAGCCGGGCCCAGTCCACCGCGGGGTTGGGCTGACGCAGGTGGAGATGGGGCGGCAGCTCGCCATGGCGCAGCGACAGGGCGACCTTGATGAGTCCGGCCGCGCCCGCCGCGGACTCCAGGTGCCCCAGGTTCGTCTTCACCGAGCCGACCTTCAGGAGCCCCTCGGGCCCGCGCCCCTCGCCGAGTACGGCGTCCAGGGCACGCAGCTCGATGGGGTCGCCCAGCGGAGTCCCCGTGCCGTGTGCCTCGATGTACTGCACGTCCGCGGGCTTGAGCCCCGCTGAGTCGAGCGCCTTGCGCAAGAGCTTCTCCTGCGCGGGGCCGTGCGGCACGGTGAGTCCGCCGCTCGGCCCATCATGATTCACGGCCGAGCCTCGGACGAGCGCGAGGATGCGGTCCTTGTCGCGGCGGGCATCCGACAGCCGCTTGAGGACGAGCACGCCGCACCCCTCGCCGCGCCCGTAGCCGTTGGCCGAGGCGTCGAACGTCTTCGAGCGCCCGTCCGGCGCGAGGGCCCGCATCTTCGACAGGACGATGTTGTTGTCCGGATGGAGAATGAGGTTCACCCCACCCGCGAGCGCCAGGGAGCACTCGCCCTGGCGCAAGGCCTGCGCCGCGAGGTGCACGGACACGAGCGCGGACGAGCACGCCGTGGCCACCACCATCGAGGGGCCTTGCAATCCCAAGACATACGAGACACGGCCCGCCGAGAAGCTCAGCTCATTGCCGGTGCCCATATACGGCAGGTCCCCGGTCTTGATGGCATTGAAGGGGACGCGGCCGTAATCACTGCTCAAGAAGCCGACATAGACGCCGGTCTCGCTGCCCGCGAGCGAGCCTGGGGCGATGCCGGCGTCCTCCAAGGCCTCCCACGCGACCTCCAGCATGAGCCGCTGCTGGGGGTCCACGTAGCTGGCCTCGCGGGGCGAGAGCCCGAAGAACTCGGAGTCGAACCCCGCGATGGGCTGCGCGAGGAAGCCCCCCTCCCGCACGCTCATCTTCCAGGCCGCGTCCGGGTCCTGGGCGTAATAGGCGTCCGCATCCCAACGATCCGCGGGCACCGGCCCCACCGCGTCGGTGCCCGAGCGCAACAGCTCCCAGTACTGGCGCGGACTGTCCGCGCCGCCCGGGAAACGGCAGCCCATCCCGATGATGGCGATGGGCTCCGAGCGTGCCTGTTCCAGGCCCTCCACGCGCGCGCGGAGGGTCTTGATGGCCAGCGCCGCCCGCTGAAGGGGCGTCATCGCCTCCGGCGAGGAGGAGGTCGGATCGTTGGGCATCGTGTCGACCTAGTGTCCTGCGGTGGCGAGTGCAGGCCCCGGGCTCACGGCTGGACGGGCGCCCATGCTCTTCCAGTCAATCGTCCCGAGCTGCGCGGCGATCTTCAGGTCGATGATGCGCTGACGCTCACCTCGGTCCAGGACGATGCTGAGGTAGCGCGCGCCCTCGCTGATGATCCAATTGCGCTCGACGAAGCTCGCGAGCAACGCGTCGAAGTCCGCCTCCGACAGCGGCCCGCCCTCGCGGCCCTCGTTGACGTGCGCCAGCGCGGAGCGCGAACTCTGGATGGAGTCCATGAACTTGAGCAGCCGCAAGCCGTCCGCGGTCAGCGGTGTCTCGCGCGACGCGCCGTCGCGCGAGTCGAGGATGAACGTCTTGCTGCCCTCGGTCTTGAGCTCCAGCGTCACGCCTCGGCTGTAGCCGTCGCGCCACTGCTCGGTGCGCTTGAGGGTGTCCTGGAGATAGACGGTCGGGTCGCGCTCGTCCTCGTGGTCGTAGTCGAAGTAGTAGGCGATGCGGCGCCGCTCCTCGGGGGGGAGCTGCGCGTAGACGTAGTCGTAGGACCACTTCTGGCGGACGTTCTTGAGCTTGTACTTCTCCGGGCTCTTCCAGTACGGCGCGAAACGATCCAACCGGATCTTCCCGGCTCCGCCCGGCGGCGGCAGGTGAAACAGCGAGGGCATCAGCTCCGCCATCGCCGCGTACTCAGACGGCAGCTCTCCCGGGAAGCCGAAGAGGATGTTCCAGTTGACGTTGATCGCGAACTCCTCGCACCACTTGATGAGCTGGATGTTCTGGAGACGGGTGGTCCCCTTGTCCATCAGCTCCAGCACCGCCGTGCTGAGGCTCTCGATGCCCGGCTGGAGTTCGGTGACGCCGCCCGCGACCATGAGCTCCAACTGATCTTTGCGCAGGTTGCTCTTGGTCTCGTAGAACATCGTCAGCTCATCACCTTGCGTGATGAGGGCCGGGAACACCGACTTGATGTATTTCAAGTCGAGGATGTTGTCGGCCATCATGAAGAAGTTGAAGCCATACTTCCGAGACAGCGTGCGCATCTCCTGGACGAAGCGGCCCGGGTCCTTGCTGCGATAGGCCATGCCAGAGCCGTTGAGGCCGCAGAACGTGCAGTGCGCCTTGGCGCCCCACCAGCAGCCGCGCGACGACTCGGCCGTGAGGTTGGCGCGCTTCGCCATGGGCATGTCCTTGATGGCCGCGAAGTAGTGATCGAAGTCGGGCATGGGCAGTGAGTCCATGTTTTCGATCTGCGGCGCCGCCACGTAGCGCGGCTGGGGACGCCCTCCGCTCTTCTCCAGCACGTTCTGCACGAGGCTCAGGATGACGCCCTCTCCCTCGCCGGACACCACGTGGTCCATGAACGGGAAGTTGTCCGCGAGGGCCTTGCCCATGTCCGCCTCGCAGTTGGCGCCGCCCATGATGAGCGTCAGCTCCTCACGGGGCCGCAGCCGACGCAGCTCCTTGGCCAGCGCCAGCGACGCCAGGCTCTGCTGGAAGGTGGACGTGAAGCCGATGACGCGGGGGTTGTCGCGGAGGATCTCCTGCGCCCACTGCTTCACGATGCGCGGGCTGTCCTCGCGCAGCGCGCGGATGAGCTCGCGGGCCCGGCCCCAGTGCAGGGCCTGCTCGCGGCGCGCGCCACCGCCCGAGCTGGCGCCCTCCGTGTGTTGTTTCACCTCGAGGAGCGGCGTGAGCCGGTCCGCATACTCCTCCCAGTTCGACGCCGCGTCGCCCCAGAGCGCCGGCGCGAAGACCATCTCCCCCAACAGCAGGTCCGGCGACGCGGGGAGGAAGGCCATCTCACCGGCGAGGATCTCCGGGGGCGTGGCGTAGGACAGGTAGTAATACAGCTCCCAGCCAATCTGACGCATGAACTGCACGTTCAAATACTGCACATCCGCGCGGATGCCGTTCTGCTGGAGGAGGCTGAGCATCGTGCTGACGCCGAGGGCGGGCTGATGCTCGGGGAGGAACGGCGCGACGACGAATCGGACTTGAATGGAATCACCAGACACATCCAGCTCCTTTGAAGGATTCAGCGCAGCGCCAGGTAGAGGGAGTCCGCCAGCTCGCCGATGCTCTTGCCGGCCAGCAGCTCCTGGAGGGGAAACTCGACGCGAAGCTCGCTGTGCAGCAGCTTCTTCAACTCCACGCCCATCAACGAATCGAGGCCCAGCTCGTGCAAAGTCTGCTCGGGCTCGGGGAGCTGGGAAGCGCCCAGCTCGAGCACGCGAGCCACCCGTGCGCGGAACCAGTCGAGCACCGCCGCGCGACCTTCGTCTCGCGAGCCGCTCCGCACGCGGCGCAGCAGCTCGCGACGCCCACCCGCGTCGCTTCGGGCCGCGTCCGTGCCGCCCCAGAAGTCCTCGAACAGCGGCGGCAGCGCGTCGCCCGGCAGGCCGCTGATGAACGTGGGCCAGTGAATGGGCATCACCCCCACCGCCGCCGGCACGGGCCCGAAGATCTGCTCCAACACCGAGAAGGCACGCGCCGCGGGCAGCATGCCCACGCCCTTCTTGCGCATGCGCGCATCCAGGGCCTGGAGGGCTTCGTCACCCGGCTGCATCCACGCGCTCCAGCTGGAGCTCTGGGCATGTTGTCCCAGGGAGCGGCGGTACTCCGCGAAGCCATCCAAGAAGGCCGTGGCCGCCAGGTGGTTCGTCTGCCCCGAGCCGCCCAGGAGCGACGTCGAGGATGACAAGGACAGGAAGAAGTCGAGAGGCCGGCCCGCGAGCCAGCGGTGGAGGTTCCACGCGCCGGCCACCTGCGCCGCGAACACGCGCCCCATGCGCTCCCGCGTCTGGTGCACGAGGATGCCGTCATCCACCTCCATCGCCGCGTGGATGACCCCGCGCAAGGGAGGCATGCGCTTGGAGATGCCGGCCATCACGAAGTCGAGGTCCGAGTCCACCGAGACGCCCGCGAGCGAGACGATGGTCGCGCCTCGGGCGCGCATCTCGCCCACCTCCTGGGTGGAGACGTCGCTGGCGCGCTTGCGCCCGAGCAACACGAGGTGGCGCGCGCCGTGCTCCACCATCCACCGGGCCACCATCAACCCGAGACCGCCGAGTCCGCCCGTCACGAGGTAGGTGGCGTCCGCGCGGAACGCCCCTCGCCCCACGCCCTCCCAATCCCACTGGCGATGACGCATGAGCCGCAGCACGTGGCGGCCCCCGTCGCGGAACAGGACCTGATCCTCGCGCGAGCCGGCGCGCAGCTCCGTCCAGAGCGCGAGCGCGGCGGACTCGGCATCCCGGTTGGGGTCGAGGTCCACGCGACGGCAATCCAGCTCGGGATGCTCATACGCGATGGCCTTGCTCAGCCCCCACAGCGGAGCGCCCAGCAGGCCGGGCAGCTCGCCCCGCTCCTCCAGGCGCTGCGCGCCGCGGGTGACGACCCAGAGCGAGGGTGACGCGGCGCCGCTCTTGAGCAGCGCCTGCGTGAGGTACAGCACCGCGCCGCACCCATCGAGCGACTCATCCTGAAGCTCGAGGACCGACATCGCTTCTGGCCGGGGCGCATCCAGGTTCCACAGGTACACCGCATGCGACGGCGCGATGCCGGCCGCGGTGAGCGACGCCATGAGTTGATGGAAGGACTCGGGCGCTCGCGCGGAGACCTCGTGTCCACCCGCGCCATCCGCTCGGTACGCCGCACCAGGGCGCACGAGCGTGCAGCGCCCGCCGGCGGCTTCGATGTGTCGGGCCAGCGCCTCCGCCACGCCGCCCCGGTCCGCGAAGAGCAGACAGTGGACGGGCGTGGGCGCGACCTCCACCTCGGGCTCGCGCGCGCGCTCGGAGGCGGGCCGCCAGCGCGGCGCGTACAACCACGTGTGCGGCAGCTCCGCGTAGCGCGGGGCATGCATGAGCCGCTCGCGGTTCTGCGCTTCGAGCTGGGACGGCTCCAGCGAGGACTGCTTGCGCGCGGTCAACAGCAGGTACGAGACGGCGTCTCCCGCGAGCAGGCCCGCGAGCGCCTCGTGGGCCCGCGCGACCTCGGTCCGGACGTCATCCTGGGCCCAGCCCAGTCGCTGCAGCTGCGCGTCCAGCCCCGGCGCGTGGAGGTAGTTGGCGGCCTCGCGCGCCGCGTCCACGCAGTCCTCGATGAGGAAGCCCTGGGCCGAGAGGTCCGCGCACAGCTCGTCGAGGAGCGGCAGCCCCAGCCGCTCGACGTGAGGCAGCGACAGGCGGGTGCGAAGGAAGAGGTCGCCCAGGACAAGCTGGCCCCCTTCCTTCACCCGCCCGCCCAGCGCGGCGAAGAGCGCCGAGCGGTCCTCTGTCTGGCGCAGCGCCTCCAACCCGAAGGCCAGATCGAACGGCTCCCCCGCGCGCTCCCCTCCGAGCGCCTCGGTGGTGATGGCGACGCGCTCCTCGAGGCCGTGGCTGCGCACGAGTTGGCGCGTGGCCTCCACCTCGGCGGCGGAGGAGGCCTGACCGACGAGGTGGCGCGTCGCCGTGCGGCGGGCGAGCGCGACGAGTTCCTGCCCCTGCCCTGCTCCGAAGCCCAGGATGCGCTCGCAGCGCGTGAGGTCTACGTTGCGGAAGAGCGCGCCCCGCAGCTCTCGGTGGGCTTCCGCCAGAAGCACGGCCTGCGCCCCCGAGGCCGCGCCGCGCGCCGCATCCAGCCAGGAGAACGCGGGGATGACCTCCCCGAGCAAGGCGAGCGTGGGGAACGCGCCCACCGTGCCGCCGCCCTGCTCCGCCTGGGCGCGGAAGAACGCGTCCAGCGTGAGCGCGCGGCCCCGAGCGCTGGGCGCCTCGTTGGACGTCGCGGTCCCGCGAGACTTCAGCGCCAACTCCAACAACGCGCGTCTCTCGGGTGATAGCGCGGCGAGCCGCTCCGCGAGAATCCGGCCCGTTCCCTCGTGTGCCATCCCGACTGCCTCCTCACTGGACGCCTCGCGTGGGGCGCAGGGCTCCCACGGGGCGAAAGAACGTCGTGGTCGTTCAACAGCGCGCTGGCGCTAGGTGAGCTTGATCTTCTCCGGCGCGGTGGCCGGAACAGGCGCGGCGGGCTTCGGCTGCGCCGGGGCTTGCGCCTGGGGATGGGCCTCGCCCTGCTTGGGCTCCTGGCCGCGCGCGCGCGTGGCCTCCTCCATCAGCTGCTTGAGGGTCTTCATGCGAGGGCTGAGGCGCCGATCACCGCCGGCCTCGCTGCCCTGCGAGCGCGCGTCATCCTGGATGGCCGTGTCGATGTGCTCCAGCTCGTGAATCTGCGCGTCGAGCAGGTGCGACACCCCCTGAAGGAAATCCCGCTTGGCGCGATAGAGCTGCTGCACGAAGCCGCGCCCTCCTGGGATGACAGCGTCGACGAAGCCGGCGACCTGCGCCCCTTCCTCGGGCTGGGTCTCCAGTCGAAAGAACCCCTTGGGCAAACGCTTGTTCTGCGAAGTCATGTGTCTCTCCTCTCGTGTTGAAAGCTCACCGTCAGTCTGTTCCCTTCCAGCCGGGCTCCCGTGGTTGCCAACGAGGCAATCATTCGCGGAAGCAAGACATTTCGCCGGAAGTCACCCACCTGGATGACCAGCTCCGACTCACGACGCGAGAGATTGATTTCGTCTCGGGTCGTGAACGGCAGATGGATCTCCAGGCAATACACATCCACCGCGTCCTTGCGGATCCCCAGCGCGGGCGAGGTGACGCGGGCCCCGGTGGGGTCCTCGTCCGCGTGCAGCAGTCGCGCGAAGGCCATGAGCGCGTCCGGGCCCACGACCTCGGCGGACTGCCGGGGCACTTCGACGACTTGCAGCGGCTCGACCTGCGCCTGAAGCGCCCGAGCCAGGCCCTCCGCCGGAGCCGCGCCGAGGTGGTTGACCACCAGGCCGTCCACGCAGAGCCCCTGGAGACAGAAGGCCGAGTACGCCCGACGCACCTCCTCGACGGCGCCGGCGCGGGGGGCCGTCACGAGGCGAAGGGTGGTCACCTCGGGGTCGCGCAGCAGCACTTCGAGCGCGCTCAGGCGGTCGCGAACCCGGGCGAGGGCTTCGACATTGCCCCGAGCCCAGCGCACGCTCCGCTCCGGGCCCGCCCAGCGCCGCACGAACCAGCTCAGCGAGGCCGGGCCGCTCACGAAGCGCAGCGCCGCGCCGAGCGAGGGCCCGTCCACGATGATCAACGCGTAGCGCCCCGAGCGAACGTGCTCCTCCAGGAGGAGCAGCGCGAGCAGCTCATCCAGCCCCGGCGCGAGCGCCACCTCGTCCGCCGTCACCCCCTCCAGGCCCCCACCCAGGAGCGTGGCGATGTCGCCCCGCCCCTCGTTCCAGCCACGCGCCAGCTCGGCGTGGACGTCGAGGGTCTGGATGTCCAGGTGCGCGTCCGGGCCGAGCACGTCGCGAAGTCCTCGCGATTGATCGAAGGACAGCACCAGCGTCCGCGTGCCTCGGCGCGAGGCGGCGAGGCCGGTCGCGGCCGCCACGGTTGTCTTTCCGACTCCGCCACTTCCCGTGACAAGGATGATGCGCGTCATTCCACGGCTCCTGTGTTCACTCACGCTCGGGGACGGTTCGCGGTCTTCAGCCCACCGCGGGCGCGGGTTGGGTCCCCGCGGCGGCGTCTCCCAGCCAGCCGGAGCGCTGCAACCACTGGCGCGTGCGCTGGAGGAGATCCTGGGTGGACTGCTGGCTCAGCAGTTGGACGAGCACCTTGTCGACCTGCTCCAGGTCGGTGGCGGACAGGCTCTTCTCCACCGGAGGATTCAGCCGGAGGTACTGCTTCCGGAGGATCATCCGGCACTGGTAGTGCACGGCGTCCGAGCCGGCATCGAGCAGCATCTTCACCAGGACCATGGGGTCGCGCAGGTCGAGCAGCCACTCACTGAAGCCCCAGTTGGCCGTCCCGTCCCGGAACTTGGGGTCGAGGTAGCTGGGCATGACGCCATTGCCCATGGACAGCAGCAGGATGTTGCTCAGGTCGGGCGCCTCCGACTCCAGCGTCTCCAGCTTCTCGTGTTTGCTCTTGCGAGACGCGTCGTTGATGACCTGCGCGAGCCCGATGAGCGAGGGGTTGTTCGCATACACCCCGCCATCCACGTAGCCGCTGCCCTTCTCCCGGAGGCCCTGGTAGATGGGATACGACATGGGCGGCGAGCCGCTGCGCATCAAGACATCCACCACCAGCTCGTTCATGTCCGGGTCGTTCTCCGAACCCGTGTTGTGAAACACCTTGGCCTTCCAGGCGCGCACGACACCCCGGTTGCCGTCGAGTTGGAACGAGGGGATGACGACCTTGCGCTTCAGGTCCCCCAGCTTCAGGTTGGGCCCGAAGTAGCTGGAGAAGAAGTCGCGCATGTAGCTCGAATCCAACAGCGAGCTGCCTCCCATCAGCGCCCGGACGGTGCGAGCCAGGGAGACACCCTTCTTGTTCATGGAGACGACCTCACCCCAGAACTGGAGACACTTGTCGAAGGCGCGGTCCGGGTCCTGCTCGCTGGCGAAGAACGCGGCGTTGAACGAGCCCGCGGAGGTGCCAACGAACATGTCCACCTGGTTGAGCAGTGCTCGTGAGTCTCCACTCTCGTCAAGCAGCTGGCGCAACGCGCCCAGCATGCCTGCCGAGACATACCCCTCGCCCCCAGACACGGGCGTTCCATCCAATGCGAGAATCCGGTGCGGCATCACGCGACCTCCTTCGAGGAAGAACCGGTCCACTGAGTCAAGGTGGGCTCGGTGCGGCGGGGTTCTTGTCTGGCGAGCGCGACGGCCACCTCATCCAGACAGTTCTGCAGGTGTTGCGCGAGGACCGTCACGTTCCGCTCATCCATGATGAGTGTCATGTGATTGCCCGGCACGCTGATGACTTCCACGCCGGAGCGCGCGAAGCGGCGCACGCTCTCGACGAGTGAATCCTTGCCCGGACGCGACGGCCCCGCGCGGAACAACGTCGCGTGGCCTTCGTACGAGGAGAAGGTGTACGAGCGCTCCGCCCGCAGGGTGACGAGCATGTTTCGCGCGGTGCGCCGCACGTCGCGGAGGAAGCGCCGGAGGTAGCTGCGATGGCCGTCCGAGTCGCGGCGGAGCAGCTCGCCTGGAGCGTCCGGCAGGCTGATGCCCATCCACTCGCCCACCAGCTTCAGGCTCGCGTAGTCCCGCGGCAGCGGCGTCTGGACCAGCACCTTCACGAGCTGAGAGCCCGTGCTGACGGCTTCCTTCACATCATGGCTGTCCTGAGCGGCCTTGCGGTCCAGAGAGGCGCCGTCAATCAAGGCCAGCAGCGCGACGTGCTCACCCTGGGCCTCGAGTTGACGCGCCATCTCGCAAGCGACGATGCCGCCGTAGGACCACCCCGCGATGCGGTACGGCCCTTGAGGCTGGACCTGCCGCATGCCCGCCACGAAGAGCGCGGCCGTCTCCTCGATGGAAGCCAGGGCCGGCTTCTCGTCCGTGACGCCGGGCATCTGAAAGCCATACAGCGGCTGCTCCGGAGACAGGTGGCGCGCGAGTGAGACATACACGGCGGGACTGCCCGCGGACGGCGGCGTGCAGAAGATTGGCGACTTGCTGCCCCAGGGCTTGAGCGCGACGATGCAGTCGGGCAGTCGCACCGCGAGCGCGGTCGGGCGGTCCGCGCGCGTGAGCCACTGCGCGAGGCCCTCGATGGTCGGGCGCTCGAAGATCTCGTTGAGCGGCACGTCCACGCCGAGCGCGCTCCGGATGCGCGCGATGAGCTGGATGGCCAGCAGGGAGTGTCCTCCCAGCTCGAAGAAGCTCGCATCGGGGGCCACCGCGTCGAGCCCGAGCAGCTCGCGGAACAGCGGCTCCAGCTGGCGCTCCATCTCGGTGCGGGCCTCCGAGCGAACCCCCAGGCTGGCATCGCGCGGACGGGGCGCAGGCAACGCCTTGCGGTCGACCTTGCCGCTGGGCGTGAGCGGCAGCTCCGGCAACACCAGGAAGCTCGACGGCCACATGTACTCGGGTAGCTGTCCCTGGAGGAATCGGCGCAGCGACACATCCAGGTCCTCGGCGTCGCCCGGCCTCGGAGGCGTGGGCTGGACGTAAGCCACCAGGCGCGGCGACTCCCCCGTCGCGCGGTGCAGCACCACCGCCGCGTGGACCACCTGCGGATGACGGGCGAGCGCGGACTCGACCTCGCCGGACTCCACGCGGTGGCCGCGAATCTTGAGCTGATCATCCAGCCGGCCCAGGTACTCGATGTTCCCGTCAGGCAGGTGCCGCGCCACGTCACCGGTGCGGTACAGGCGGGAGCCGGACTGCCCGGGCAGCTCGCCTGCGAAGGGATTGGGGACGAACCGCTCGGCCGTCAGGTCCGGACGCCCGAGATAGCCTCGCGCCAGTCCCGCGCCCGCGATGTACAGCTCACCGGGCACGCCTGGGGGCACCAACTGTCCGTGGCGATCCAGGATGTAGAGCTGGGTGTGGGTGATGGGACGGCCAATGGGGATGCGCTCCGGAAGCGGCGCGCCCGTGGAGGGCACGTCGTAGAACGAGCAGGCCACCGCGGCCTCGGTAGGGCCGTACTCGTTGATGACGCGCGTGGAGAGGCCCAGCTCCCGCCAGCGCGCGAGGTCCCCGCCGTGGAGCCCCTCGCCGCCGAGGACGACCGCGTGCGTGCGCTCCAACACCTCGCGAGCGCGGCCCAGGCCCTCGAACGCCCTCAGGTGCGAGGGCGTCATCTTGATGAAGCTCAGCCCCTGCTCGGGGTACTCGCGCGAGGCCAGCAGCTCCAGCTCCTGTCCGCGAGGGAGCAGGAACAAGGCGCGCCCCGTCAACAGCGGCGCGAAGAGGCTGGTGAGCGTGCCATCGAAGCTGATGGAGCCCAGCACCGGGCTGCCCGCCCCCCGGGGGAGTCGGTACGCCTCCGCGCTCCATCGCAGGTAATTGACGATGCTCGCGTGCGTCACCTGGGTGCCCTTGGGCTGCCCGGTGGAGCCCGAGGTGTAGAGGATGTATGCGAGGTTCTCCGCGGTGACGTCGCGGCGCAGGCGGCGCCCCGTGGCGCTCGGCAGGCCCGTGCCCTCGTCATCGAGGTGAACGACCGTGAGGCCTTCCGCGCCGGGGACTTCGCCCGAGGTGAGCAGGACGTGCGGACGCGCGTCCGTCAGGATCCGGCGCAGACGCTCAGGGGCTTCGTCAGGGTCCAACGGGAGGAACGCGCCGCCGGCCTTGAGCACCGCGAGCAGGCCGACGATCAGCCGAGGCGCGCGCTCCAGGCAGACCCCCACCACCGCCTCCGGCCCCACGCCCAAGGTCTGCAGATGCGCGGCGAGTCGATCGCTCTGCTGATCCAACTCACCATAGGTGAGTTCCCAATCCCCCATGACCAGGGCGCACGCATCCGGGGTGCGCTCCGCGCGGGCTTCGAAGAGCGCGTGCAGGCACTCCGCGCGAGGCGGCGCGGCGCGGGTGTCGTTCCACTCGAGGAGCACGCGGGCCCGCTCGGCCACCGGCAACAGCGGCAGCTCGGTGACCGGGCGGTGCGGCTCCGTCACCAGCGCCCGCATCAGCGTGAGGAAGCACGCCACGTAGCGCTGGATGGTGTCCCGCTCGAACAGCTCGCGATTGAAGACGATGCGCCCGGTCAGTCGTTCGCCGTGGTCCTCGGCGAAGAAGTTGAGGTCGAACCGCGAGGCCGTGGTCTCGAACTCCAACGGCAGCATCCTGGCGCCGGCTGGGTTCGTGAACCCGCCCGCCTCTCGCGTCCACGAGAACACCGTCTGGAACAGCGGATTGAAGCCCAGGTTGCGCGGCGGCTTGAGCTCCTCGACGAGCAAGTCGAAGGGAAGGTCCTGGTGCGAGAACGCGCCCAGCACCACTTCGCGAACGCGCTCCAGCACCGTGTGGAAGCTGGGCCGTCCGCTCAGGTCCACGCGCATCACCAGGTTGTCGACGAAGAAGCCGACCAGGGGCTCCAGCTCCGGGCGTCCGCGGTTGATGGAGTTGGCGCCCAGGGCCAGGTCCTCGCGGCCCGACAAGCGGTGGAGCAGGACGAAGAACGCGCCCAGCATGCTCACGAAGGGCGTGGCGTTCGCCGCGTGGCCGAGCGCCTTGAGCCCCTCGGCCAAGGCGGGCTCGACATCGAAGCGGACCTCGCCTCCCGCGAAGGACTGAACGCGCGGGCGCGGATGGTCCGTGGGCAGCTCCTGCAACGGGGACAGGCCCGCGAGCTGCTTGCGCCAATAGTCCACCAACCCCTGGCGCACCTCGCCCACCAGGTAGCCGCGCTGCCAGACCGCGAAGTCCGAGTACTGGAGTTCCAGCGGAGGCAGCGGCGACGGCTCGCCTTGCGAGAACGCCGCGTACAACATCATCAGCTCGCGGATGATGATGCCGCGCGCCCACACATCCGCCGCGATGTGATGCATGCAGACCTGGACGAGCTGCCCTTGGGTCCCCTGCGTGATGACGAGCACGCGCAGCATCGCGTCGCGGCTCAGCTCGAAGGGGCGTTGCCCCTCGCGATGCAGGTAGGCCTCCACCCCCTCGGGGCAGAGCGCGAGCACCGTCTCCTCGGAGAGCACGCGGAACTCGAGCCGAGGGTCGGGGTCCACGATTTGAACCGGAACGCCCTCGTCCTCCGCGTAGTACGTGCGGAGGATTTCGTGGCGCTGGACGATCTCCGCGAAGCAGCGCTCCAGGATGTCGGTGTCGAGCGCGCCCTCCACGCGCATCGGCAGCGCGAGGTTGTAGGTGGAGCTGCCCGGCTCCAGCTGATCCAAGAACCACAGCCGCTGCTGACCAAAGGAGAGCGGCGCCGGCTTGTCGCGAGGCGCGCGGGTGATGGGCTGCACCTCGCGGACCCGATGCCGCTCGCGCAACAACTCCAACAGCTCGCCCTTGTGCTCGGCCAGTACCTTGCGCAGGTCGTCCCCCGCGGCGCCCTTGGGGCCGCGCAGACGCAAGAGGTCACCCTCCGCCCAGACCTCGAGTCCTCGCCGGTTCAGCTCGGCGAGCAGCTCGCCCATTCTCATAGCGTCAGCTCCTCGACCTCGGTGGCGGGGATGGGCGTGCGCGCGAGCAGCTCGCTCAGTTCGAGCTGGGCGTGCAGCGACTCGACGATTCCGTCGATGCCCGTTCCATCGATGAAGCGCGACATGGGCAGGTCCACCCCCAGCTCGCGACCCATCCGGTTCTTCAGTTCAACGGCGCGCAGCGAATCGAGCCCCATCTCGTTGAGCGAGATGCGTCGCTGGAGCACCTCATGCTCGGGCGAGAATCCGAGCAGCGGGGCCAGACGGTCCTGCACGTAGTGGGTCAGCAGGCCGCGACGACGTGCGGCATCCGCGCGCTTGAACTCCTCCAACAGGCCCGTCAGGCGCGCCGCGCGAGCAGGCGTTCCCGCCGCGAGCGCGGAGAACAGACGACCGTGGCCCGGCGAGGGCGGCGCCTCCATGGATGTCGCGCTGAAAGGCAGCACGCCCACCTGCGTGGATTGTCGCGCGAGCAACGCCTCCAGGACTTCGAGCGCGCGACGCGGGGGGAGCACCGAGGCGTCCTCCGCGCTCCCCTGCCCTCGGCCGCGCGACCGCTCCGCCATGCCCGCGCCCGCCCATCGCCCCCAGTTGACGCTGAGCGCGGGCAGCCCCTGGGCTCGCCGATGATGGGCGAGCGCGTCCAGGAACGTATTGGCGGCCACGTAGTTGGCCTGTCCTGCCACGCCCACGAGCGATGCCGCGGACGAGTAGACGACGAAGAAGTCGAGTGGCAGTTCCGAGGTGACCCGGTGCAGGTTCCACGCCCCCAGGACCTTGGGCTCCAGCACCCGCGCCAGGCGGGCCGGGTCCTGATGAGGCAACACACCATCGTCGAGCACACCCGCGGCGTGGATGACTCCGCGCAGCGCGAGTCCTCGGGCAGCGACCTCCGCCACGACGCGCAGGAGGTCCTCGTGGCGCGAGGCATCTGCTCGGGCCACCGTCACCTCGCAGCCTCGCTCGGCCAACGCCGCGAGCCGCTCCTTCGCGTGCTCGCCCGGCTCACCTCGACCCAAGAGGACGAGGTGACGGGCACCCGCGTCCGCGAGCCACGCGGCGGTCTCCAGGCCGAGCGCGCCCAAGCCCCCCGTGACGAGGTAGGCCCCGTCCGCGTGGAGCCGCGGAGGTTCGGACTTCGCGCCAACCCTGTCCGCGCGCAGGAGCCTCGCCGCGAGGAGCTGCTCCCCGCGCAAGGCCAGCAGGTTCTCTTCGAGCACCGCTCCGAGCAGCGTCAGGAGTCGTGCGGGGGCCTCCGCGCTGTCGTCCAGGTCCACCAGTCGGCAGCCCAGCTCGGGATGCTCCAGGGCGGCGGCGCGCCCCAGTCCCCACACGGGAGATTGCGCAAGACCGCTCACGGTGTCGCCGGGCCGCGCGGCGACCGCGCCACGCGTCACGAACCACAGCGCCGGACGACGCGCCCAGTTCGCCCGCGCCATGGCCTGCACGAGGTGCAGCGCCCCGAGGGCTCCCGCCATGGCCGCGTCCGCCAGCGATGCGTCTGCGCGCTCCACGCGACGCTCGAGGCCCCAGAGCCAGACCACCGTGGTCGGCTCCTTCTGAATGGCCAGCTCGCGGAAGACGGCGTCAAAGCCCGCGGGGTCGCGAGGGTCCACCACGTACCGGTTCGCGCTGTCCTGCGCGGAGCGCTCCCCTGGAGTCACGAGGATGCAGCGACGCGACGGGCCCTCCAGCCGCTCGCGCAGCGCGTCCGTGACGGCTCCCTCTTCGGCCACCAGCACGTACCGTCCACCCTGGGGCAGAGGGCCTCCCTGGCGCGGCGCGGGCTGCTCCTTCCAGGCCATCTCCAGGAGCACCTCGCGCGCGGCCTCCGGGCGCGCCGAGAGGACAACCTGCCGATCGATGCGCTTGAGTTGGAGTCCATCCACCTCGGCGATGACCTCGCCGTCCTCGCCCAGGAGGCGCAGGTCGATGTGGAGCATCTCCACCGAGGGGTCCGCGTTCCCGTTGTTCCGCGCGTGCACCCAGATGGCGCTGGTGGGCCGCCGGAACCAGCGCAGGCGCTGAATGGCGACCGGCATGCGCTGGCGGTGGGACGTCGAGCGCTGGGCCTCCTCCATGAAGAGGGCCGCGACCGTCTGGAAGCAGGCATCCAGGATGAGGGGATGAAGCCGGTACGCCTCCATGCCGAGGACGTGCTGATCCGGCAGGCGGATCCGCGCCAGGCATCCGCTCGGCTCGAAGCGCAGCTCCTCGATGGCCTGGAACGACGGGCCATACTCGAGCCCATGCTTCGCCATCAGCGCGTAGAGCGGCGCCGCGGAGCTGGGTGCCCCGAAGCGCGCGAGGAACCGCGCATCGAGCGCACCCCTGGTCCCTGGCGAGGGGAGGTCCCCGATGAGACCGCGCGCGAGCCGCTGCCAATCCTGCCCCTCGGCATCTCGCCCGTGGATCTCGAAGCGCGCGCCGCCGTCGTCCGGGGTGAGGACCGTCTGCACGTCGCAGACCGAGCCGTCGCCGAACACCAACGGGCGCTCCAGCTCGAAGGACTGGAGCTGAAGTGGATGCTCGCGCTCCGTGGGAGGCAGCGCGGCGCTCAGCGCCATCTCCACGTAGCAGGCGGCGGGAAGAACGGTGGATCCAAACACGCGGTGCTCGGCGATGAAGGCCGGCGAGGAGGCGCTCAAGCGAGCCGAGAGCCGCGTCTCGCGAGAGCCCGCGAGGGGCATGGGCACACCGGCCAGCGGATGGGACTCTCCCTTCGCGCCGCCCGACTCCGCCACGTAGCGCCCCGGGCCCACATCCAGCCAGTAGCGCTCGCGCTGGAAGGGATACGTCGGCACGTTCGTCGGCCGTCGCTCGAAGGGCGCATCGAAGCCGGCCCAGTCGATCTCAAAGCCGCGCGTGTACAACCCACCGAGCGTGGACAAGAGCTGCGCGGCCTCGCCCGCCGAGGGCCGCAAGCTCGGCAGCCACGCCAGCGCGTCCTCTCCCGCGAACAACCGGCGTCCCAGTCCCGCGAGCACCGGCGCCGGCCCGACCTCCAGGTACGTCCCGTGCTTGAGGGCCCGCATGCGCTCCAGGCCCTGAGCGAAGCGCACGGGCTCGCGCAGGTGGCGGCTCCAGTACCCCGGCCGCGTGAGCGCCTCGGTGACAAGGCCCCCCTCCAACGTCGAGACGAAGGGCAGGCGCGGCGGCGAGAGGGACACACCTTGAACCGAGGCCTCGAAAGGCCCCACCACCGGATCCATCAACGGCGAGTGGAACGCGTGGGTGACCCGCAGGAGCTTGCACGTCACGCCCTCGCGCTCGAGCGCGCCGGCCAGGTCGGCGATCGCGGCCCGGCTCCCCGAGACGACCACTTCCTCGGGGCCATTGATGGCCGCGATGGACACGACCTCCGCGAAGGGCGCCAGCACGCGCGTCGTCACATCCTCCGACGCGGTGACCGCGAGCATCGCGCCGTCACCCGGTGCATCGCTCATCAGTCGGGCGCGATCGACGACGAGCCGCAGCGCGTCCTCGATGCTCATGACGCCCGCGACCACGGCCGCGGCGTACTCCCCCAGGCTGTGCCCCATCACCGCCGAGGGGACGATGCCCCACGATGCCCACAGCTCGCAGACCGCGAACTCGAGCGCCACCAGCGCGGGCTGGGCGCAACGTGCGTCCTCTTGCAGCCGCGCCGCCTCGTCCCCGAAGAGGATGTCCTCCAGGCGGGGGACGATGAGGCCCGCCAGGACGGCCGAGCAGCGTTGCAGGGCCTCGCGGAAGACGGGCCAGAGGTCATGCAGCTCGCGCCCCACGCCGGCCCGCAGCGAGCCTTGTCCAGTGAAGAGGAAGACGGGCCGCGGACTCTCGATGCCCCGCCGGGGTTCGCGTGGGAGCGCCGCCTTCTCGTCACGCAGGCGCTTCAGCGCCGCGCGCAGCTCCGCGGTGGTGGCGCCCGTAACGGCCGCGCGGTGCTCGAACTGCGAGCGCCCCACGTTGGCCGTGTAGCACCAGTCCCCGAGCGCCGCGTCGTCACTCGGCAGCTCCTCCACGTGGGTGGCCAGGAGGGCATCGAGCGCGGCCTCCGTCTTCGCCGAGAGGGACAGCACATGGAGCGGACGCTCACGCGCGGGCACGGGGCGTTCGAGGACAGGGGACTCCTCCACCAACAAGTGCACGTTGGTGCCGCTGAAGCCGAAGCTGCTGACGCCCGCGATGCGGCGCGCCTCGCCCCGAGGCCACGGCTGCGCGGAGGTGGGGATGGTGACGGGCAGATCATCCCAGCGGATGTTCGGGTTCGGCGTCGCGAAGTGCAGATGCGCGGGGATGCTCTCGTGGCGCAGCGCCAGGATGACCTTGATGAGCCCCGCGACGCCGGCGGCGGCCTCCAGGTGCCCGATGTTCGTCTTCACCGAGCCCACGAACAGCGGACGCTCGCGCGTGACGCCCCGGCCGTAGACGGCGCGGATCGCCTCCATCTCGATGGGGTCGCCCAGCGCGGTCCCGGTCCCGTGCGCCTCGATGAAGCCCACCTGGTGCGGCTCCACGCCGCCGTTCTCCAGCGCCATGCGCAGGACGCGCTCCTGCGAGCGCCCGTTGGGCACCATGAGCCCGCTGCTGCGCCCATCGTGGTTGAGCGCCGAGCCTCGGATGACGGCGAGGATCTGATCTCCCGCCGCCAGCGCATCCGACAGCCGCCGCAGGACGACGACGCCGCACCCCTCTCCGCGGCCAAAGCCGTCCGCCGACGCATCGAAGGCCTTGCACCGGCCATCCGCGGACAGCATGCGGTTCTGGCACTCGAACATCATGGTCAGGGGCGCGAGGCTGAGGCTCACCCCTCCGGCAAGCGCCAGATCGCTCTCGTCATTGCGCAGGCTCTGACACGCGAGGTGGACCGCCACGGCCGAGGACGAGCAGGCGGTGTCCACGGTGAGCGCCGGCCCCTGGAAGCCCATCGTGTGAGCGATGCGCCCCGCGGCCATCGACGGGTAGTTCAGCGACGCGGACTGCATCTCCACGCCCGCGGTGATGCCGAGCACGTTGTAGTCGTTGTGCATCAGCCCCACGAAGACGCCCGTGCGGCTCCCGACGAGGCCGCCGGGAGGGATGCCCGAGCGCTCCAGCGCCCGCCAGCACTCCTCCAGCAGCAGCCGCTGCTGCGGATCCATGTCCTTCGCGTCGCGCGGCGGGATGCCAAAGAAGCTCGGCTCGAACAGGTCCACGTTCTCGATGAACGCGCCGCGACGCGTGTAGACCTTGCCCCTCACGCCCGGGGTGGGGTCGTAGATGTCGTCGATGTTCCATCGCTCGCGCGGCACCTCGCGCGTGGCGTCTCCTCCGTCACGGAGGAAGCGCCAGAAGGCCTCGGGCAGCTCATCGCCGCCCGGGAAGCGACAGGCCATGCCGATGACCGCGATGGGCTCCGCGGCCAGCACGTCCTTCTTCGCGCGGAGCTGGTTCGCCAGATAGGCCAGCTTGACGACCGGAAGCTCCGAGATGCGTGTCGGCAGTTTCGCCATCGGGTCCTCAGCGCGTGAGCGCGCTCTCCAGTTCCTGATCGATGAGGGCCGTCAGCTCCTGCTCGGACAGCCCTTGAATCTCCTCCGCCATGACGTCCTGGACCGGGCGCCCCGTGGGCTCGGACTTGGGCGCGGCGTCTCCCAGCCCCAGCTCTTCCCCGAGGTGCGCCACCAGCCCGCTCACCGTGGGGAAGTCGAAGACGAGCGTCGTGCGCAAGCTCCGGCCCAGACTCGTCGCGAGGCGGTTCTTGAGTTCGACGGCGAGCAACGAATCGAAGCCCAGGTCGAACAACCGCTCGCTGCCCGTGGGCGCGTCCGCCTCCGCCAACCCCAGCGTCGCCGCCACCTGCCCCGCCACGTGCTGGCGCAGCAATTCCAATCTCCGCGCGGGAGGTGCGCTCTCCCAACGCGCGCGGAAGGCGGGCGCCTGTCTCCGACTCCCTGCGGGAAGCTCCAGCAGGCCCTGCACGAGCGATTGGCGCGCGAGCCCGGGCAGTTGCTCGGCCAGACGTGCCCAGTCGACCGGGAACACGCCCACCTGCACCTGCGCCCGGCCCAGCAGTCGCTCCAGGAACGCCAGGCCCTGCTCGAGGGTGAGGGCGCCAAAGCCCAGCGCCCCGGAGGGCGGCGCGTCGGCCGACCTCAGGCGCGCGGCCATGCCGGCCTCGCCCCAGGAGCCCCAGTTGAGCGTCAGCGCGGGGAGCGCCAGCGCGTGGCGCAGATGCGCGAGTCCATCCAGGAACGCATTGGCGGCGACATAGTTGGACTGCCCCGGCGTCCCGATGAGCGAGGCGACGGATGAGAAGCCGATGAAGAAATCCAGCGCGGCATCCCGCGTGAGCACGTGCAGGTTCCACGCACCGAGCACCTTGGGCGCCAGCACCTCATGGAAACGTGCGGGCGACTGCGAGCCCAGGGTGCCGTCGCGCAACACGCCCGCCGCATGGATGACGCCGCGCAACGGCGGCCCGGCGCGCAGCCCTTCCAGCACCGCCGCGACCTCCGACCGCACCGAGAGGTCCGCGAGGGCCACGCGGACCTCGACGCCTTGCTCGCGCAGGGCTGCGATCCGCACGCTCGCCTCCTCGGAGGGCGCGTGCCTTGCGAGCAGGACCACATGGCGCGCGCCCTTGCGCGCCAGCCACCCGGCGAGGTGAAGCCCCAGACCACCGAGCCCGCCCGCGAGGAGATAGGTCGCGTCGGGTGACACCCCCACGTCGCGATTCGGCGCCGAGCGGGGACGGATCCGCTCCAGTCGTGCCGTGTGCAGGCGCCGCTCGCGCACCGCCACCTGGGCCTCGGACTCGGGCAGCGAACAGGCGCGCAGCAACAGGTCGAGGTCCTCCGCGACCGGCTCAGCGGGGAGGTCCACGCGAAGGCACTTCAGCTCCGGAGCCTCGGTCGCGATGGCCTGCGCGAAGCCCCACAGCGGGGCCTGCGCGACGTTCGGCAGCTCGGACTCCATGCCCAGCCGTTGCGCCCCCCGCGTGACGACCACGAAGCGAGGCGACGCGCGCCAGGGAGCCCGCAGCAGTCCTTGAACCAGGAGCAGCGGCGCATCGAGCGCATCCAACCGCGGCTCGGCGTCGCGTGGCGCGTCGACGTCCCACAGGTAGAGACAGACCTGGGGCGGCGCATCCGTCCAACGCGCCAGGAGTGCCGCGATGGACTCCGGCGAGGACGGGTCCACCGACAGATGCTCCGGGGCGGTGCGCTGTTCCGAATCTCGGTGCACCCACGTGACGCGTGCGCCGCGCGCGGTGAGCTGGCTTGCGAGGAGGTCCCCCGCCCCACCCGCATCCGCGAACACCGCCCAGTGCTGACCCACGAGCCGCGTCACCGCGAGGTCCTGCGCAAGGCTCCACGCCGTGCGATAGACGCAATCCGGCAGCTCGCCATCCAGCCCGCGAAGCAACGCGTCGCGATCCGCCTTGCGGACCGTGAGGCCCGTGAGCGTGGCCACCACGGAGCCGTCCTCAGCGCACACCGTGAGGTCCGTCACGGGCAGTCCCGCCGCGCCCGGGGCTGAGCGCTGCGTGGCGTGCGTCCAGACGCGCGCGGGCAGCGGCTCGTACAGGTCGATCCGCTGAAGCGCGACCGGCAGGAGCAAGGGGTCCTCGGGCGCCAACGGCGTGACGGCGGCGGCCGTCCTCAAGCACGCATCGAGGAGGGCCGGATGTGCGCGGAGATTGTCGGGCCCGGCCTCCACCTCGCTGACAGAGAACGCGGCCTGCCGCCCACGGTGCAACGATTCGAGGACGCGCAGCGACGGGCCGTAGTCCAGTCCACGCTCGCGAATCGCGGCGGTGAAGTCCTCCACCGAGACCTGCTCCGGGCAGCTCCGCTTCCACGCGTTGCGATCGCCCCGCGGCCTGGGCGCATCGAGCACCGAGAGTCGGCAAGTGACATGCGTGCGCCAACCCGCCGATTCGCTCGCCCCCTCCTCGGCGCCCGCGTCCTCCTTGCTCACCAGGGTGCAGACCCAGCCCGCCTCCCCGCGCTGCTCCACGAGGGTCTGCACTCGCGTGGCGCGCTGCTCCGAGAGCACGAGCGCCTGATGCAGCGTGAACTCCTCCAGCGAGAGGGACTCCGAGCCGAGCACCCGCGCCGCGGCCGAGGCCACCATCTCCACGAAGGCCGTGGCGGGAACAACCGCCTTGCCGTGCACCCGGTGCTCACGCAGGAAGGGCAGCGACCCGGCCCGCAGCTCCCCCGCGAAGACCGTGGTGCCTTCGCGCAGCGCCATCGAGTCCCATCGCGCCCCGAGCAGCGGATGCGCGGATGCACGCGGCGCCTGACGCGCCCACGGCGCGGGCACGTCCAACCAGTGGCGCTGCCGCTCGAACGGATAGGTGGGCAGCGACACGCGCCGCCGCGCCGGAGCGCCATCGAAGCGGGCCCAATCCACTTCGGCGCCCCTCACGTACAGCTCCGCGAGGGACCGCAACAGGCCCTGCCAGTCACCGCGGCGGGGATGCAGCGTCTCCAGCCACACGGCGTCGTCGGGCACGCGGCCGTCTCGCGCCAGGCCCACGAGGACAGGCTTGGGCCCCACCTCGATGAAGGCGCGCACGCCGCGCCGCACGAGCGTCTGGACTCCCGCCGCGAACCGCACTGGCGCGAGCACGTGCCGCGCCCAGTAGCTGGGACGCGCCATCGCCTCTCCGCCCTCTTCGCCGTCGAGGTTCGAGATGATCGCAATGCGCGGCGCCCGCATGGCCACCCGCCCCGCCGCGCGCTCGAAGTCCGCGACCATCGGCGCCATCAGGGGCGAGTGGAAGGCATGCGAGACCTTCAACCGTCGACACTCGATTCCCTCCGCGGCCAGCGACCGTGACAGGGCATCGAGCGAGGCCGCGTCCCCGGACAGCACCGTGTTGCGCGGACCATTGAGCGCCGCGCGAGTCACGCGGGGATGACCGCTCAGCAACGGGGCCACGCGCGCCTCGTCCGCGAGCACCGCGAGCATCGTCCCGCGCTCCGGCAGGGCGTGCATGAGTCGCGCGCGCTCCGCCACGAGCGGCAGGCCCTCCTCGGGCTCCATCAGTCCCGCGAACAGCGCCGCCGCGTACTCACCCACGCTGTGCCCGAGGAGCGCGTCCGGCTGGAGCCCCCACGCCTGGAGCAACCGCGCCAGCGCCAGCTCCAGGGCGACGAGCGCGGGCTGGGTGAAGCGCGTCTCGTCCAAGGCTCCGTCGCGAGACTCGAAGAGCACCTGCGTCAACGGGCGCTCCAGGTGAGGCCGCAGGATGGACTCGTACCGGAGGAGGTCGCTCCGGAAGTCCGGATGCGTGGCGAACAGCTCACGCCCCATGCCCACGTACTGCGCCCCCTGTCCGGAGAAGAGGAACGCGAGGCGCGGAGTCTCCAAGCCCTTGCGTCCCTGCACCCAGGCGCCAGGGTCCGTGGGCTGTCCCGCCTGGAAGGCATGCAGCGCCTCGGCCATGGACGCGGGGGTGGGCGCGATGAACGCCGCGCGCTCCTCCAGCGACGTACGGCCCAGGTTGGCCGCGTGGCACACCTCCGCGAGCGTGCCCGTGTGCTCCGCGCCGAGCACCTTCGCCACATCACCGGAGAGCGCGCGCAGGCTCCCCGCCGTTCGGGCCGACAGCCCCAGCAAGTGCCAGGGCCGCTCTTCGCGCTCCACGGACTCCGCGGGCCGCGGCGCGGACTCCAGGACGAGGTGGGCGTTCGTGCCGGAGAATCCAAAAGAGCTGACCGCGGCGAAGCGCGACTCAGCGCCCTGCCAGGCCCGCAGCGTGGTGGGCACCTCGATGAAGAGGCGGCTCCAGTCCACGTGAGGAGAGGGATTTCGCAGGTGGAGGTGCGCGGGAATCCGCTCGCGAGACAGACACAGCGCGGACTTGATGAGGCCGGCGATCCCCGCCGCGCCCTCCAGGTGGCCGAGGTTCGTCTTCACCGAACCCACGACCAGCGGCTGACTCCGCGCGGACTTGTCGCCATACGTGGCGGCCAGGGCCTCCAGTTCGATGGGGTCTCCCAGCGCCGTGCCCGTCCCGTGCGCCTCCACGTAGCCCACCTGGGACGCGTCCACGCGCGCATCCTTCAGCGCGTCCTGGATGACCTGCCGCTGCGCGAGCCCGTTGGGGACCGTGAGCCCGCTCGTCCGGCCATCCTGGTTGACGGCCGAGCCGCGCAGCACCGCGACGATGGGGTCACCGTGCGCGAGCGCATCCGACAGCCGCCGCAGGACGATGACGCCGCAGCCCTCGCCTCGACCAATCCCGTTGGCCGACGCGTCGAACGCCTTGCAGCGCCCATCCGGCGACAGCATGTGGGCGCGCGACTCAATCAACGTCGCCACGGGCGAGAGCACGAGGTTCACGCCGCCCGCCACCGCGAAGTCCACCTCTTGCTGACGCAGGCTGCGCAGCGCGAGGTGCACGGCGACGAGCGACGACGAGCACGCCGTGTCCACCGTGAGGCTGGGCCCCTGGAAGCCAAACGTGTACGAGAGCCGCCCCGACGCGACGCTCGCGCCATTGCCCGCCCCCGTGTGGGCATCGATCAGCTCGGGGGACTGCGTGGCGATCTGCGTGTAGTCCTGCCCCATCATCCCGATGAACACGCCGGTGCGCGTGCCCTGCAAGGAGGTGGGGTTGCGGCCGGAGGCCTCCAGCGCCTCCCAGGTGCACTCGAGCAGGAGCCGGTGCTGCGGATCCATCCGCGCCGCCTCGCGCGGAGAGATGCCGAAGAAGCGCGGCTCGAACTCATCGATGCGCTCCAGGAATCCACCGAAGCGGCTGGACACGCGGCCTGGCGCGTCTGGGTCCGGGTGATAGAAGCGGTCCACGTCCCATCGCGAAGCGGGGACCTCCGTGATGGCGTCCCGCCCCTCGCTCAACAGCCGCCAGTACTGCTCGGGCGTCGTCACGCCCCCCGGGAAGCGGCACCCCATCCCGATGATGGCGATGGGCTCGTGCTTCGCACGCTCATGGGCATCCAGGCGCGACTGCGCCTCCTGGAGCTTCAGGAGCGCGCGCTTCATCAAGTCGCCGTAGCCGGTATCGCTCGGGTGCGCGGACATGGCGGGCCTAGTTCATCTTCGTGAGCTGCTCGGAGAGCAGGTGCGCGAGGTTCGCTTCGGTCAGCCCCTCCAGCGCGGGCGCGCTCGCATCGCGCGCCTCGGGCCCGGGCTCCGCTTCCACTTCGAACTCCAGGGGGATGCAGTCCTCCGCGAGCCGCGCCGCGAGCTTCTCCGTCGTCGGGTAGTTGAAGACGAGGGTCGCGGGCAACGTGACGCCGAAGCCCGTCTGTAGCCGGTTCTTGAGCTGCAACGCGGCCAGCGAGTCGATGCCCATCTCCTGGAACCCTTGCCGTGGATCGATGGACTCACCCGAGCCCAGGCCGCGCATCCACGCCACCTGCTCGCGCAGGTACTCCATCAAGAGGCGGCGACGCTGAGCGACCGGCGCCCTCGCCAACGTCTCCACGAACGTCGCGCGCGGGCCCACCTGGCCTCGCGCTCGCTCGCGCAACGCCTGGTCATACGGGGACGAGCGCCCTCCGCCGAACACCGCCCAGTCGATGGCCGCCACGCCGACCTGCGTCGCGCGCGTGGTGAGCAGCAGCTCCAGCGCACGAAGTCCCTGGCGCGCCGGCAGCGCATCCAAGCCCGGCGTGCGCGCCTGTTCGCTCACGGCCACGCGGGCCCCGGCGTCGCCGGCCCACACGCCCCAGTTGATGCTGAGCCCAGGCAGACCCTCGGCGCGGCGGTGGTGCGCCAGCGCATCCTCGAAGGCCGTGGCGGCGCAGTGGTTCGTCTGTCCCGCCGAGCCCACCAGCGACGCCACCGACGAGAAGAGGACAAAGTGCTCCAGCGGCAGGTGGGCCGTCAGGCGGTGCAAGTTCCACGAGCCGCGAACCTTGGGCCGCAGCACGGACTCGAAGCGCGCCCAGCGCTGCTGTCGCAGCACGCCGTCATCGAGCGCGCCCGCGGAGTGGAACACCCCACCCAGTGGCGCGAAGTCACGAGCCACCTCTTCCAGCAGCGTCGCCAGCGCGGTCGCGTCCGCGATATCGACCTGGCGGACTTCGACCCGCACGCCCTGACGACGCAGGCGCTCCAGGCGCTCGACCGCGCTCGGGGTTGCCTCACCTCGCCCCGTCAGGACCAGGGTCCGCGCGCCCCGCCGTGCGAGCAACTCCGCGGTCAGCAAGCCCAGCCGGCCGAGCCCGCCCGCGATGAGGTAGCTGCGATCCGCCCGGAACAGCTCGGGCCGCTCCACGCGCGAGGCGAGCAACGCACGGGCCTCCGTCCTCCGCAGCCGCGCGACGTGACGGACGCCGCGATAGGCCACCTGGTTGTCGCTCACCTCGCGACGCGCGCCCAGCTCACGAAGGAGCGCCTCCACCTGTGCATCGAGGTCGGCCCGCGGGTCCAGGTCGACGCACCGGCAATCCATCTCGGACGACTCGATGGCGAGTGGGCGCGCCAGTCCCCAGAGCGGCGACTGCGCGATGCCCGGCACCGCGTCACCGGGGGCCACGGACTGCGCACCGCGCGTGACCAGCCACACCGCCTCCGAGTGGCCTCGCTCGATGAGGTAACGCAGCACGCCCAGGGCGCTGCCGCAGCCCCGCCGCGTGGCGTCCTCCAAGGGAGCATCCGACAGGGACTCGGTGGTCGCGCCGTCGAGTCCCCACAGCACGACGACATCCGCGAGGCCCGTCGGTAGCTCCGCCTCGCGCAGCGCCGCGGGGAGCGCATCCGGGTCCTCCGGCAACTCGAAGCGCCGATCCCCCAGCCCGCGGAACGCCAGTCCGCGCGTCGCCACGAAGCAAGCACGCCCCGCCTCGCTCAAGGTCCGCGCGAGCCGCTCACCCACGCCCGCGTCATCCGCGAGGATGAGGCAAGCGCCCTCCCCGCCTCCGCGAGCACCCGGCACGATATCCCCCAGCGCGGCGGGCTCCCAGACGCGCTCGTAGAGGAGCGGATCCAGCTCCGAACCCGCGACCAGTCCCAGCGCCTCATGCGTCGTCCGCTGGAGCTCCAATCCCTCCACGCGCGCGCACCGCCGTCCTTCACTGGTGAAGACGCTGACGTCCGCGCGCAGCCGCTGCCGGCCCTCGTCCAGGGGTCGCACCACCGCGTGGCTCCACACGCCGGCCTCGAGCCCTCCCGACAGCACGAGGCTCTCAATGCGCATGGGCACGTAGACCTCGGACTCGGCCAGCTCGGGATAGGCCCCGCCCACGACCTGAAGGCAGGCATCCAGCAAGGCCGGGTGCGCGAGGTAGGCGCCCGTGCCTCCGAGCGTGGCGGGCTTCTCGATGCGGGCGAGGACCTGCTCGCCCTGCTGGCGCAGCTCGGTGATGCCTCGGAACTCGGGGCCGAAGTCGACGCCGGACTCCAGGGCCCGCTGGTAGTAGTCCTGAAGCAGCGGCGCGGCGCGCAGCCCCTCCAGCACCGCATCGAGTCCAGGCTCGCCGCGCGCCTCGTCTCGCTCATGCCAAGGCGCGAGCGTCGCGGTCGCATGGAGGAGCCATGCTTCGTCCCGGTCCGAGGTGGCGCGGCTGAAGATGCGCACCGCCGCGCGCCCCGCGTCTTCCCCCCTCACCGCGACCTGCACGCGGCGCTCGCCGTCCGCCGGGAAGGTCATCGCGGCCAGCAGCGACAGCTCCGACAAGCGCAGCGCGGACGTGCCGAGCATGCGCGCACCCGCCGCGAGCGCCATCTCGACGTACGCGGTCGCCGGCAGCGTGGGCGTCCCGAAGACGCGGTGCTGCCCGAGGAACGCGTGCGCCGAGGGCCCGAGGGTCGTCTCGAACAGCAGCGCGCCGCCCTCCAACAACGCCAGGGGCACTCGGGCACCGAGCAACGGGTGCTCCTCGCGTGCCGTGCTCGCGCCGTTGGGGCGCTGGAGCCCCGCGCCCTCCTCCCAGAACCGCTGCCTCTGGAACGGATACGTGGGGAGCGTCACCTTGCGGCGCGCATGGCCCGCATCGAGCGCGGCCCAGTCCACCTGAACGCCTCGGAGGAACAAGCCCGCGGCACTCTCCAGGAGCTGCTGCCAGCCGCCGTCCTCCGGCTTCAAGCTCGGCAGCAGCGCGCACTCCCCCTCGGGCACGCACCGCGCCGCCATGCCGAGCAACGTGGCCTTGGGGCCAATCTCCACGAAGACGCGCGCGCCGTCCTGATAGAGCCGCTGCACGCCATCCGCGAAGCGCACGGGCTCGCGCAGCTGCGCGCACCAGTAGTCAGGCGTCGCGATGGCGTCGGTGATGGGCTCGCCCGTCATGCCCGAGACCATCGGAATCCTCGGAGGCGAGAAGCGCAGCGTCCGGGCGACCGCGCGGAACTCCTCCAGGATGCGCTCCACCATCACCGAGTGGGCCGCGCGCGGGATGTTGAGGCGCTTGACCTTGAAGCCGCGTGACTCCATCGCCTGCGTCACCGCGGCGAGCTCCTCGGGAGGGCCGGAGACGACGACGTTCTCGGGCCCATTGAGCGCCGCGACGCCAATGGCCCAGCCCCCCTGAGCGAGGACCTCGCGCACCTGGGCCTCACCCGCCGACACCGCGAGGTTTCCGCCCTCGGGCAGCTGGTGCATCAACCGGCCGCGATGCACCGCCAGCTTCAGCCCGTCCTCCACGCTCATCACGCCCGCGAGGCACGCAGCCGCCAGCTCGCCGGTGCTGTGACCGAGCAGGACATCCGGCATCACGCCCCAGGACATCCACAGCTCACCCAGCGCGTACTCCAACGCGAAGAGCGCGGGCTGCGCGTGGTCGAATTGATCGAGGACCGAGTCCTCTCCAGGCGCCGGGTACAGCACGGACTGGAGCGAGCGCGTCCACGTCCCGCTGAGCAGCACATCGAACGCATCGAGGCGCTGACGGAAACCGGGGTGCGTCTGGTACAGCTCTCGCGCAACCCCGACGTACTGAGAGCCCTGCCCCGAGAACAGGAACGCGACCTTCGCGGCCTGCTTGAGGTCGGGCACGCCACGAAGAAGCCCGGGGCGCTCCTCCTGCCGCTCCGCCGAGCCCAGCAGCGTGGACAGGTGCGCGCGATCCACGCCCACCACCGCGAGCCGATGCTCGAAGAGCGTCCGCCCGGTGTTCGCGGAGAAGCAGAGGTCCGCGAGCGCGTCCTCCGTGGAGTCCAGCCGCTCGCGATAGCGCCCCGCCAGCTGACGGAGCGCCGCCTCGCTGCGCGCCGACAGCGTCAGGAGGTGGCGCGAGCGCTCGGCGCGGGCATCGGAGGCTTCCGCCGTCTTCGGCGCGGGCGCCTCTTCCAGCACCACGTGCGCGTTGGTGCCGCCAATGCCAAACGAGCTGACCCCCGCTCGCAGGGGCCCCTCCGTCGAGATCCACGGCTGATTCTGAGCGACGACGTAGAAGGGACCGCCCTGGAAGTCGATGCGCGGGTTGGGAGACTCGAAGTGGAGCGAGCGCGGCAACATCCGGTGCTGAAGCGACAGCACGACCTTGATCAACCCGGCGATGCCCGCCGCGCTGTCGAGGTGCCCCATGTTGCTCTTCACGGAGCCGAGGCCGCAGGTGCGCGATCCCGCTTCACCCGCGAAGGCCCGCGTGAGCGCCGCGACCTCGATGGGATCGCCGATCGCGGTCCCCGTGCCGTGGGCCTCCACGTACGAGATGGAGTGTGGCTCCACCCCGGCCCGCTGATGAGCCCGGCGCACGACGTCGGCCTGGCCCTCGACACCGGGCGCCATGAAGCCCACCTTGCGGTGACCATCGTTGTTGATGGCCGTGCCCTTGATGACCGCGAGGACCGTGTCGCCGTGCGCACGCGCGTCACTGAGGCGCTTGAGCACGACGACGCCCGCGCCACTCCCTGGGAGGGTGCCGTTCGCTCGAGCATCGAACGGCCGGCAGTGGCCATCGCCCGAGAAGATGCTGCCCTCCTCGAACAGGTAGCCGACCGCGTGCGGGACCTTGATGGCCACGCCCCCCGCGAGCGCCACGTCGCAGCTCCCGTTGAGCAGCGCGTCGCAGGCCATCGACACGGCGACGAGCGACGTCGAGCAGGCCGTCTGGACGTTCACGCTCGGGCCGCGCAGGTCGAGCTTGTAGGACGTCTGCGTGGCCAGGAAGTCCTTGTCCTGCGAGATGAGGTCCTGGAAGAAGTTCAGCGGGCGCGTCAGGTCCGGATACGGGTAGCGGTAGTGGCTGACGCTCTTGCCCGCGTAGACGCCCACCACCGCGTCTCCCTTTCCAGGCTGCAAGCCCGCGTGCTCCATCGCCTCCCAGGCGCACTCCAGGAAGACGCGCTGCTGCGGATCCAACGCGCGCGCCTCGCGGGGCGTCAGGGAGAAGAAGTCGGCGTCGAAGGTGTCATGCCCCTCCAGCACCGCCGAGGCCCGGACGTAGCGCGGATCACGGAACGCCGCCGCGCTCACGCCCGCCGCGCGCAGCTCGTCATCGCTGAACGCGGCAACGGACTCGACGCCGTTCACCAGGTTGTTCCAGAACGCCTCCAGGGACGGCGCCCCAGGCAAGCGGCAGCTCATGCCGACGATGGCGATGTCCCGCTCTCCCGACGCGGGCACCGAGGCAGCGGTGCTCGCGGCCGCGGCCCCCTCCTCCACTCCCGAGGCCCCCAGGTGACGGGCCAGCGCCCGGACGGTGGGGTTGCCGAAGATCTCCACGACGGGAACGGAGACCCCCAGCGACGCCTTCAGCCGCAGGTGGAGCTGGATGAGGTGCACCGAGTTGGCGCCCAGCTCGAAGAAGTTCCGATCCGGATGCACGGGGGGCACGCCCAGCACTTCGCCCACGGCCTTGGCCAGCCCCGCCGTCAGCTCACGCGCCTCGCCCGAAGCGACCCGCGACACCGGCGCGGGCTCCGAGGGACGCAGCGGGCGCGCGACCGCGTCCGGGTGCGGCAACCCACGGCGATCCACCTTCCCGTTGCGAGTCAGCGGCAGCTCATCCAGCACGACGAAGGTCGCCGGCACCATGTGCTCGGGCAGCGAGCGCGCCAGGGACTCGCGGATGCGACGCGTGTCGACGTCCTTGTGGCCATCCGCCGGGACGACGTAGGCGACGAGCCGCTTCTCGTGATGTTCCCCCACCGCTCCGACCACCGCCGCGCGCAGGCTCGACTCGCGATGGAGCGCCGCCTCAATCTCGCCCGGCTCGATGCGCTGCCCGCGAATGGACAGCTGGAAATCAACGCGGCCGAGGAACTCGATGGTCCCATCGGGCAGGTATCGCCCCAGGTCACCCGTTCGGTAGATGCGCTCACCGGTGCGCGGATGAACGGTGAACTTCGCGGACCCAGCCCCCGCGCCCACGTAGCCGAGCGCCACGCCGATGCCCGCGCAGCACAGCTCGCCGGGAACCCAGAGGGGTCGCTCCGCCAGCCGCTCGTCCATCACGTAGTATCGCGTGTTCGCGATGGGCTTGCCGTAGGGGATGCTGCGTCGGCGCTCGTCCAGCTCGTCCACCGGGTGGGTGATGTTCCACAGCGACGTCTCCGTGGGCCCGCCCACGCTGATGAGCTTCACGCCGCCAAATCGAGCCCGCAGCCGCGCGGGCAGCGTCACGGGGATCCAATCCCCGCCCAACATCACCAGCCGCAGCGGACACCCGAGGCGGACGTTGCCGCCCTCCAGGTACGTCAGCAGCATCTCCATCATCGCGGGCACGGTGCTCCACACCGTGACGCCGTGACGGGCCATCAGCTCGACCCAGTGCGCGGGGTCGCGGCGTTTGGCGGCGTCCGGCAACACGATGAGGCCGCCCGCGCTGAGGGTGCCGAAGACGTCGTAGACGGAGAAGTCGTGGTGGAGCGCGCTCAGCGCGATGAGCCGGTCATCGGGCCCCACGCCAAAGCGGCGATGGGTCCACTCGATGGCGTTGACCATCCCCGCGTGCGAGAGCATCGCGCCGTTGGGCTGCCCGGTGGAGCCCGACGTGTAGAGGATGTGCGCGAGGTCCTCGGGGCGCTGGAGGGTCGCCAGCGGCGTGTCACTGTGCCTGGAGAACGCGTCGGGCGTGAGCGTCAGGACCTGCACGCCCTCGGGCCACTCACGCGCGGTGAAGCGCGGCTGGGTCACCACCAGCTCGGCGCCGCCGTTGCGCATCATGTACGCGCGCCGCTCGGGCGGCAGCCCCGCGTCAATGGGCAGATACGCGGCCCCCGAGCTGAGGATGCCGAGCACCGCGACGACCTGCTCCCAGCCCTTCTCCATCACCACGGCGACGACGCGGTTGGGCGCCGCGCCCCGCTCGCGAAGCTCACGCCCGAGTCGACTCGCGCGGCGGCTCAGCTCGCCATAGGTGAGCGTGCCCTCGGACGTCGCCAGCGCGGGGGCGTTGGGCCGCTCGGCGGCGTTGCGGAAGAACCCCGTGTGCAGGAGCGCGCCGCTCAACGGGAGCGCGTTGTCGTTGACGCGGGCAACCACCTCGCGCTGGCGCCAGGGGATGACCTCCAGGTCCTTGCGCGACCACGCGGCGTCTTCCTCCGCCAGTTGGTGCAGCAGCGCGCGGAAGGCGTTGAACATGTCCTCCAACATGCCGGCCGGGAACAGCTCCTCGGCCACGTCCCAGTTCAGGAAGACACCACCGCGCTGGTAGACAATCTGCAGGTCGATCCACACCTGCGGCGTCTGCGTCAGCGCCTCGACGAGCCCCCCGAAGGACTCCGCCAGGAAGTCCACCCAGTGCGAGTCCCGGCTCTTGGAGTGGGAGGCGAAGCTCGTCATCACCACGGGCATCAGCGCGCCAGAGATGCGGCCCTGGGCTCGGAACAACTCGCGCAGCAACTCCACGCCGCTGACCTCGCGGTGCTCCAGCGCGAGCAACAGCTCGTCCCGGATGGCGTGGGCGCGCTCGGTGAACGTGCGCTCCGGACGGTGGTCGACCTCCACGAGCGTGAAGCTGGCGAACGTCCCGATGATGTCGTTGACCTGCGGATGGATGGGCAGGCGGTTGAAGTGCGGGACGTTGAGGGTGAAGCGCGGGCTGCGGCTCCAGTGCGCGATGACCTCCGCGTAGGCCGCCAGCAACAGCTCCGGCTCCGTCAGCCGGCGCGCCCGGGCCCGCTGCTTGAGCCGCTGCCACTCCTCCGCCTCCACGCGCGCGAACCAACGACGGAAGCGCGGGCGCCGCAGCGTGCGCGGCTCCTTCTCCATCGGAAGGTCGGGAGCAGGAGGGAGCCGAGCCAGTCGCTCGCGCCAGTACGCCAGCGAACGGGCATGACGGGCCCCCCGAGCACCGTTCAGGGCGAGCGAGTAGTCGCGGTATGACAACGCGAGGGGCGGCAGCGTGAGGACCGCCTCGGGGTGCTGATAGAAGTGCACCAGCTCGCGGTAGAGAATCTGGAAGCTGTACCCATCGATGAACGTGCCATCGATGCTCATGAACAGGCGCGCGCGGTCATCGTCGAGCAGGCACACCCGCAGCTCGAACAGCGGCCACGTGTCCAGGGAGTGCACCTGCTGGGAGAGGCGCTCGCGGATGGCGGCGAGGCGCGCCTCCGTCTCCTCGGCGCCGCGCCCGCGCAGGTCCTCGACGGGGAGCGCGTAGCGCGGAACGCTGGGGAGGATGCGCTGCTGGAAGCCGGGCACCTCCACCGCGCGCAGCATCTCGTGGCGCGCCACGACCTGGTTCCACGCCTCCTCGAACCGGGCCACGTCCAGCGCCACGCAGTCCAGCTCGTTGTACGCGTGCATGGACGCGTTCAACTCCAGCTCGGACTGACGGCCCACGCTGTAGGCCTGCTGCAGCTCGGTCATCGGAAACGGCGCGTGCCGCTCCTGGGGGCGGGCCACCACCTCGGGTGGGGCCTCCGGCGCGCGGCCCTGGCGAGACAGCAGGGCCAGCAGCTCCGCCTTGTTCGCCACGAGCTGCTCGCGCAGCGCGGCGGGAATCTCGCCCGAGGGCGCATCCACCGCGAGCCGCTCACCCTCCACGGCCAGGGTGATGCCGTGCGCCGCCAGCGCCTGAAGGAGTGCGTCCAAAGTCATAGCAGCACCCGTTTGGTGTCCGTGCGCTCCGAGGTCCCCGCGGTCAACACCCGCGCCACCGCGAGCCGCTCCAGAAGCTCCCCCACCACCTGCGCGATGGAGTGCTCATCCACGAAGCTCTTCAGGGGCAGCCCCACGTCCAGCTCGGCGAGCACCAGGTCCCGCATCTCCAGGGCCATGATGGAGTCGAAGCCCAGCGCCTCGAACGAGTCGGTGGACGACAGTCGCTCGGGTGCCACGCGGCTGACCTCCGCGATCATCTCCTTGAGCCGAGCCTCCAGCGCGCGGGCGCGTGCGTCGCCCTCCAGCGACAGCAACACCTCGCGCAGCTGGCGCGGCGCCACGGCCCCGGCGCCCTCCTCCGCCCTCGGCAGCAGCTCCCGGAACAGCGAGCTGCCCGCGATGGCGGGATAGGCATGCGCCCAGCGCTTCGGCTCGAAGCGCGCGATGCCTCGGTTGGCCGGTGCGTCCGCGAGCGTGACCGCCATCAGGGCGAGCGCCTCGTCGACGGACATCGGCGACATGCCACGCTCTGCGAGCCGCTCTCCGCGCCGCGCGTCGGTGGCGGCCATGCCCACCTCGCCCCAGCTGCCCCATTGCAGGCTGAGCGCCGGGAGCCCCCGCGCGCGACGCAAGCGAGCCAGGGCATCGAGGAAGGCATTGGCGGCAGCGTAGTTGCCCTGGCCGGGCGAGCCCACCAACCCCGCGGTCGACGAGAAGAGGACGAACTGCTCCACGGTGGCGTCCGTGGCCAGCGTGTGGAGGTTCCACGCGCCATCCACCTTGGGGCCCATCACCGTGTCGAACGCCGCGGGCTCCAGTTGCAGGAACGACGCGTCCGCGAGCACGCCCGCGCAATGGAAGACGCCCCCCAACGGAGGGCCTCCGCGCCGGAGTCCGTCGAGCACGTCCGCCACGGCGTCGCGCTGCCCCACATCCACCCGGCACGTCTCCACGCGAGCGCCCGCCGCGCGCAGCGACCCGAGCACCTCGCGCGCCTGCGCGCTCTCGCCCGACCGCCCCCACAGCGACAGGTGACGCGCGCCTTGCGAAACCAGCCACTGCGCGAGCCGCAGACCGATGCCGCCCAAGCCCCCCGTGACGACGTAGCTCCGATCCGCGCGAGGGCGGAACGCTCCCGTGGCGCCCGCGGCGCGCTGCCCCGGGATGAGCGCGGAGACGAATCGCTGACCGCCTCGGTACTTCACTTCGTCGTCGTCACTCGCGGCTGGGATCGCCAACTCCCCGGGGAGCACACGCAGCGCCTCCACGCCAGAGCGCGCATCCAGGTCCACGCGCTTGCAACGCAGCTCGGCGTGCTCGTGCGCGAGGACGCGGGCCAGACCCCAGAGCGATGCCCCCGCGAGCGACAGCGACTCTTCCTCCGCCTGTGCGCCGCGCGTGACGAGCACCAGACGGGGCGCACCGGGCAGCGCGGTGCGCGCCATCGCCTGGGCCAGGAACGTGAACGCCACGGCCTGACGCCGCGCGGACGCGCCTCGGGGTGCGGATTCATCCACCGGGTCCTGACTCGCCAGGAAGAGCACGCCCCTCAGCGGTTCCCCCGAGGCCGCCACCTCCTCCAACAGCTGCGCGAAGGACGCGCCCTGACCGAAGTCGACCCGATGCTCGCCCGGCGTCGCGCGCGCGGAGGTTGGCCCCGCGCAGGCCACCACCAACTCTCCGTGCGGTGAGCCCCAGGCTTCGCGCAGGGGGCGCGCCGCCTCCAGGTTCTCCGTCAAGGCAAGCCACCGCCCTCCCCGACCCGCGGATTCGGGCACGGCCTCGCGGGGACGCCACGCCAGGTCCCAGAGCAGTCCTTCCCAGCGAGCGGACACCTCGGGAGGCGGAGGCGCCAGGAGGCGCGGCGCCTCACGCTGCCCATCCCACCAGTAGCGCTCGCGCTGCCAGGGATACGTCGGGGCAGAGGCCTTGCGCGCCTCGGGGAACAGGGAGTCGAAGCGCAAGGTGAGCCCCGCGCAGTACACGCGCGCGGCCCGCGTCAGCACGCCCTGGAGCACCTCGCCGCCATCTCGCGGGTCGGCCTTGAGGACGAACACCTCACGGCCGCGTCGCCGCGCGGAGGCATCCAGCGCATCCGCGAGCGCTCCGCTGCACGCGACCTCCAGGAAGGTGGAGGCGAAGTCGCGCGCCACCAGATGCTCGGCCACGAGGTCCCAATCCGGAGCCTCGGAGGCCACCGCCTCGCGCACCCACCTGCCCGAAGGCGGCATGGCACCTTCGGAGAGCCAGGACTCCTCCGCGAAGGAGAAGAAGTGGCAGCGCGCGGTGCGCGCCAGGAACGGCTCGGGATCCGGCAAGCGCAGCGCCAGGCGGATCGCCTCTTCTTCCGTGAGCAGCCCGGCGACGACCGCCGCGGCGATGCCACCCGTGCCATGCCCCGCGACGGCCAGCGGCTCCACGCCACACGCGCGCCACCACGCCACCAGCGCGAGCTGGCACGCGAGCAGGACACCCGCGCCGCGCGCTCGCACCTCCGCGGCCTGGGGCCCGCGACTCCCGCGCGCCAGATGCTCGGAGACCGACCAGCCCGCCACCCGGCGGAACGCGGCGTCCAACCCCTCGAGCTGCCGCATCGACGCAGGGTCGCGCGCGAGCAACTCCCGCACGAGGCCATCCACCTGTTCGACGTCGTCGCCGAAGATGAAGGTCGCGCCCTTGGGTGGCGCGCCCGTGAGCGAGCCGCGGTGGATGCCGGTGCCGCTGCGTCCCTCGGCCGCGCTGCGCAGCAGGGCGCGCAGGACCTCGGGCGTCTGGGCCACGAGCGCCATGCGCTGCTCGTGATGCGAGCGCCCCGCGCCCGCGGTGAAGCACGCGTCGCGCAGGTTCGCGTCCGGAACCTCGGTGAGCTGGCGCAACCATGCGCTGGCCAGCTCCCGCAGGCCCGCCTCGCTCCGCGCCGAGAGTGGCAGGAGGTAGGGCCCCGCATCGGTGCGCGCCGAGGGGGCCTCGCGATAGGACTCGACGATGGCGTGCGCGTTCATGCCGCTCATGCCAAAGGAGCTGACAGCGACGCGGTGCGCGCGCCCCTGGGGCGTGAGCGGCGTGTGCTCCCGGACGACAGCCAACCCCGAGCCCGCCCAGGAGAACTCGGGCGTCGGATGCTCGAAGTGGAGCGAGGGAGGAATCGTGCCGGACTGGAGGATGCACACGGCCTTGATGAGACCGGCGATCCCCGCGGCCGCCTCCGTGTGGCCAATGTTCGGCTTGAGCGAGCCCATCCACAGCGGGTGCTCGGCCGAGTGAGCGGCGCCATACACCCGCGCCACGCCTTCCAGCTCGATGGGGTCACCCAGCCGAGTGCCCGTGCCGTGCGCCTCCAGGTAGTCCACCTGTCCGGGCTCGATGCCGGCGCGCTGGAGCGCGAGGCGATAGAGCGACTCCTGGGCCCGGACGTTCGGGACCGTGAGGCCTCCGCTCGCGCCGTCGTGGTTCATCGCCGTCGCGCGCAGCGTGGCGAGCACGCGGTCTCCATCCCGCAAGGCATCCCGGAGGCGCTTGAGGATGACCACGCCACAGCCTTCGCCCTGCACCATGCCGTCCGCCGCGGCGTCGAAGGCGCGGCACCGCTGCGTGGGAGACAGTGCTCCCGCCTTGGTGAGGAACACGCTCAGGTGCGGGGCCAACAGCAGCTTCACGCCCCCCGCGATCGCGACCGTCGACTCCCCCGCGTGCAGGCTCTGACACGCCAGGTGCACGGCGACGAGCGACGACGAGCACGCGGTGTCCACCGCCAGGCTCGGACCTTCGAGCCCGAGCAGGTACGACAGGCGTCCCGGGACGTAGCTCGCATCCACTCCCGAGGAGTAATGCGGACCGACCTTCTCCAACCCGCCCTCCGCGATGAGCGCGTAGTCCCGAGCATGAACGCCCGCGAACACGCCGGTCCGAGTGCCGCGCAGCGCGTGCGGGGGAAGCCCCGCGTCCTCCAGCGCCTCCCAGCACACCTCCAGGAAGAAGCGCTGCTGCGGATCCATCCCCTCCGCCTCGCGCCGCGAGATGCGGAAGAACTCCGCGTCGAAGCGCTCGACGCCCTCCACGAACGCCGCCCGGCGCAACGTGGACTTGCCGGGGGCCGCGGGGTCCGGATCATGAATGCCCTGGAGCGACCGCCGCTCCGCAGGGACCTCCATCACCGCCTCGCGCCCGCCCCACAAGAGCTCGCGGAACCGCGACGTCCCCGAGGCCCCGCCCGGGAAGCGACACCCCATGCCGATGATGGCGATGGCGTCCTCGCTCCCCGAGGTGACCGAGACCAGCTTGCGCTGGAGCTTCTCGATGGTGAGCAGGGCCTGCTGGAGCGGGGTCAGCTCCGAGCCCACGCCGTCCTTGCGATTCATCATCCGACCTCGATGGTGAGTTCCGCCAGCTTCCGGGCAATCAGTTCGCGCGCCTGCTCCTCGGACAGCCCCGCGATGCGCTCCACCAGCGCCCACTCCTCGCCGCGGGGGACCTCGGGAACAACCGCCGCCGTGTCATCCATCAGCGCGCGCAGGCGCGACGCCAATGCGTCCAACCGGGGGTGCTCGAAGAGGACCGTCGCCGACATCGCGATGCCCAGCGCCCCGGTGATGCGCGCCTTGAGCTGCGCGACCCCCAGGGAGTTCAGCCCCAGCTCGAAGAAGGTGCGCTCGCGCGTGTCCATCGCCTCCAGCTCCAGCACCGCCGCGAGCTGCACGCGCAAGAAGTCCGCGAGCCGCGCCTCACGCTCCGCGGGAGTGCCCGCGCGGTAGTCGACCGCGCTCGGCCGTTCGGAGACGGGCGGCGCCTCGGACGCGGGCGCGTGGACGGCGCCGGGCGCACGAGAAATCGCCTCGGGCGTCAGCCATTCCGGCCACAACCGCTGTCTCTGAAAGGGATGAATTGGAAGACTCACGCAGGCCCCGCCACCCACGAGAAAGACTTCTCGCGAAACATATCCCGAGTCAACAAAGGTCTTTGACGCCTCAACCAGTGAGGTTGGTTGTCCTTGCTCCACCCAACACGTCCGCGTCGGATTGAGTAGGAAATCCTCGAGCCTCAAGACCAATTCCGCACGGCCCGTCCCCACCATCGCCACGCGATTCCGGTGGTGTTGGCGTTTCAGGGCCGCGGTAAAACAAACATCCACGAGCCGCGCTTCGGCCTCACCCGTCTCCACAAGGAAGTCACGAAGCTGTCGCGCGCGCGCGATCAGCCCCTGCGGCGACTGCGCCGAGAACACCAACAGGTGGGCCGCGACGGAGACATCGGGAGACGTCTGAGGTGGGCGGGCGGGGGCCTCCTCCAACACCAGGAAGGCATTGGCACCGCCCAACGAGGTGGACACGACACCCGCGCGTCGCGGCTCACCCTGGGGCGGGACAGGCCAGGGCTCGCGCCCGGTCTGGATGCTCAGGCCCAGCTCCTCGAAGGGAATGAGCGGGTTGGGCGCGTCCACGTGGATGGTGGGCGGCAGCGTCCGGTGCCAGAGCGACAAGCAGACCTTGATCAACTGGGCGATGCCCGCCGCCGCGCCCAGGTAGCCCAGGTTGTTGCTCACCGCGCCCAGTCGGCACGGCGCCGCGCGCTGGCCAGCCAGCACCTGGCCAATGGCGAGCGCCTCGGCCGCGTCTCCCTTGAGGAAGGAGGAGCCGTGCAGCTCCACATAGTCGAGGCTGGCGGGCGACACCCCGCCCCGCTCGCAGGCCTGCCGGATGACATCCGCCTGCGCCTCCACGCTCGGCGCCATCAGCCACTCGTTGCGACCGTTGTGGTTCACCGCGCCGCCGCGGATGACCGCATAGACGCGCTCACCCGGCGCCACCTGGGACAGGCGCTTGAGGACGAGCATCCCCGCGCCCTCGCCGCGCACGTAGCCGTCCGCGCCCGCATCCAACGTCCGGCACTGTCCGGTGGGAGACAACACCCCGGCCTGCGACAGCATGA
Source organism: Citreicoccus inhibens (assembly GCF_019039035.1). Lineage (GTDB taxonomy): Bacteria > Myxococcota > Myxococcia > Myxococcales > Myxococcaceae > Citreicoccus > Citreicoccus inhibens. Next base: position 143,939 of record NZ_JAHNZT010000016.1, read on the forward strand.
GGGTGCTGTCGGGCGAGAGCATCAGCTCCACCCCGCCCGCGAGCGCCAGCTCCACCTCGCCCAGGAGCAGGCTGCGGCAGGCCTCGTGCACCGCCACCGTGGACGAGGCGCACCCCACACTCGAAGTGGTGCTCGGTCCTCGCAGGTCGAACGCGTAGGAGATGCGGTTGGCGGCGAAGGCGGGCGTGGTGCCCAACAAGGAGTAGCCATCCAGCGCCGCCCAGTCGCGGGCCAGCATCCGCTGGAAGTCGTTGAAGTTGCTGCCAACGAAGACGCCCGTCCGACTGCCCCGCAGGCCATCCAGCGGCAGGCCCGCGTCCTCCAGGGCGTGCCACGCGCACTCGAAGAGGATCCGATGCTGCGGGTCCATCTGCCGCAGCTCGCGCTTGGAGAGGCGAAAGGCATTGGCATCCACGGCGTCCACGTCTGACACCAGCCCCGCGCGGAGTCCTCGCATCCGACCCGCGACGTCTGAATTCATGAATTGAAACAGCCCGACGTCCCAGCGCTCTGGCGGGACGTCACCAGTCACATCCAACCCCTCACATAGGCTGTTCCAGAGAGTCCGAGGAGAATCCGCCCCAGGAAGTCGGAATCCCATCCCGACCACGGCAATTGACTCACACCGCATGGGTGTGGACTTCTAATGCATCATCATTTATCACGTCAAGGATTCACTGTTTTCCGGCCTTGCCGCTGAAAAATAACCGCACATCTCCTCTGCAAGACAATTGCTGACTGGCCAACAATCCACAGACAGGTCGGATGCGCATGGACTTCGATTGGACTCGCGAGCAGACGGATCTCTATGAGCGTGCCCTCGCCTTCGCGAAGGCGCGGCTGACGGATCCGCGGTCGGGACCGGGGCTCTTCCTCGAGCAGTGGCGCCACTGCGGAGCGTTCGGCTTCCTGGGGCTCCCCATCCCCGAGCGCTATGGCGGACTGGGGCTGGATGCGCTGACGACGGCGCGGCTGATGGAGGCCCTGGGTCGTGGCTGCACCGATACGGGGCTCGTCTTCTCCGTCGGGGCGCACCTGTTCGCGTGCGTGCTGCCCATCCTCGAAGGTGGTAACGACATACAAAAGGCACGCTACCTGCCGCGTCTGTGTTCAGGGGAATGGGTGGGCGCCAATGCCATCTCCGAGCCGGAAGCGGGCTCGGATGTGTTCGCGCTCCAGACGCGCGCCCGGCGCACGGACTCGGGCTACGTGCTGGATGGCACCAAGAGCTACGTCACCAATGGGCCCATCGCGGATGTCTTCCTCGTCTACGCCGTCACGGCCCCATCCCACGGGTACATGGGCCTGAGCGCCTTCCTCGTGGAGAAGGGCACGCCGGGCCTCACGGTGGGCAAGCCGTTCCAGAAGATGGGCCTGTCCACCTCGCCCATCGCGCCCATCTACCTGGAGGATTGCCACGTCCCCGAGGCGGCGAGACTCGGCGCGGAGGGTCAGGGCGCGCCCCTCTTCAAGCGCTCCATGCAGTGGGAGCGCGCGTGCCTGTTCGGCGGCTACGTCGGGCTCATGGAGCGCGTGCTTGAAGAGACGGTGGGCTTCGCGCGCGAGCGCAAGCAATTCAAGCGCGCCATCGGCAAGAACCAGGCCATCTCGCACCGCCTCGCGGACATGAAGCAGCGCCTGGAGGCCTCGCGCCTGCTGCTGTACCGCGCGTGCTGGCGGATGGACCGCGGGGAGGACGCGGCGATGGAGGTGTCGCTGGCGAAGCTGGCCATCAGCGAGGCCGCGGTGCAGTGCGGCCTGGATGCCATCCAAATCCATGGCGGCATGGGCTACGTGGCCGAGACGGGGATCGAACGGGTGCTGCGAGACACCATTCCCAGCACGCTGTTCTCCGGCACCTCGGAGATTCAGCGGGACATCATCGCGAGCAACCTCGGCCTATGAGACTCGACGACATCGTGCGCCGCTCCGCCGAGCGGTTCCCCACGGCCGTCGCGGTGAAGGGGCCGGACGAGACGCTCACCTACGGCCAGCTCGACGCGCTCGCCAACCGCGTGGCCCGGGCGCTCCTCGAGCTGGGCGTTCAGCGGGGCGATCGCGTGGGGCTCTGGACGGAGAAGTCCGCGCGCGCCGTGGCGGCCATGCAGGGCATCGCGAGGCTCGGCGCCGCATATGTGCCGTTGGATCCGCACAGCCCGGCCTCGCGGACCCTGCGCATCGTGGAGGACTGCGGCATCCAAGTGGTGGTGACGTCCGCCTCGCGCGCGGGCGACTTGAGCGCCGAGGGCCGCGCGCCTCCGCGGCTGCTCCTCGTGGATGACGCGGGGCCAGGGTTCGCGTGGGGACAGCTCTCCGCCTGCTCCGCGGAGCCAGTCCCCCCCCACGCGCTGGAGGAGGACGCGCTCGCGTACATCCTCTACACGTCGGGCTCCACCGGGACGCCCAAGGGCGTGTGCATCAGCCACCGCAACGCCCTGGCCTTCATTGAGTGGTGCCACGCGCTCCTCGCGACGACGCCCGAGGACCGCTTCAGCAACCACGCGCCCTTCTACTTCGACCTGTCCGTGCTGGACCTCTACGCGGCGTTCCTCGGCGGCGCCTCGGTGACGCTCATCCCGGAGGCGCTCGCCTTCGCGCCCCGGAAGCTGGTCGAGTTCGTCCAGAGCGAGCGCTTCACCGTCTGGTACTCGGTGCCCTCGGCCCTCATCTTGATGATGCGCGAGGGCGGCCTGCTCGAGCACGCGGACCTGCCCTTCCGAGCGGTCCTCTTCGCGGGCGAGCCCTTCCCCATCAAACACTTGCGCCCGCTCCGCGAACACCTGCCCCGCGCGCGGCACTTCAACCTCTACGGTCCCACCGAGACCAACGTGTGCACGTTCCACGAGGTGACGGACATCGCCCCCGAGCGCGCCGAGCCCGTCCCCATTGGCCGCGCGAGCTGTGGAGACCGCGTGTGGCTGGCGCGCGCCGAGGGCGAAGAGTTCGGTGAGCTGATGGTGGAGGGGCCCACGGTGATGAGGGGCTACTGGGGACACCCACCGCAGGGAGCGCGCCCCTACGCCACGGGGGACCTGTGCCGTGAACTGCCGGACGGCGCCTTCGAGTACGTCGGGCGGCGCGACAGCATGCTCAAGGTGCGCGGCCGGCGCATCGAGCCCGGAGAGATTGAAGCGGCGCTGCTCACCCACCCGGACATCCAGGCGGTGGGCGTGGTCGCGCGAGGCAGCGGCCTGGAGGCGCGGCTCGTCGCGTGCGTGGTGAGCGCGCGTCCGCCGTCCCTGCTCCAGCTCAAGAAGCACTGCGCGGAGCGCGTGCCCCGCTACATGATCGTCGACGAGGTCCGCGTGATGCCGGAGCTGCCGCGCACGCAGAACGGCAAGCTGGACCGCCGGGCGCTGACCGAGCGGGTCCAGCGGCCGAGCGCGGAGGATTGACCGCGCTCGGCCACAGAGCGTCTCAGTTGCCCAGCGACACGTTCTCCAGGACCCCGAGCGCGTCGGGGACCAGGAGGGCCGCGGAGAAGTACGTGCTGACCAGGTAGGACGTGATGGCCTTCTCACTCACGTCCATCCGGCGCACGGAGAGCCCCGGCTCCACCTCGTCCGGCAGGCCCGTATGGTGCAGGCCGATGACGCCCTGGTCCGCCTCGCCGGTGCGCAGCACCAGGATGGACGTGGTGCGCGCCTCGGTGATGGGCAGCTTGTCGCACGGCAGGATGGGAACGCCCCGCCACGCCATGACCTTGCGGCCCTGGACGTCCACCTCCAGCGGGTAGATGCCCCGCCGGGTGCACTCCCGCCCGAACGCCGCGATGGCGCGCGGGTGGGCCAGGAAGAAGCGCGACTTCCTGCGCCGGCAGAGCAGCTCGTCCAGGTCGTCCGGCGTGGGCGGGCCCGAGCGCGTGTGGAGCCGCTGCTTCAGGTCCGCGTTGTGCAGCAGGCCGAAGTCGCGGTTGTTGACGAGCTCGTACTCCTGCCGCTCGCGCAGCGCCTCGATGGTCAGGCGGAGCTGCTCCTGCGTCTGGTTCATCGGACCGTTGAAGAGGTCCGCCACGCGCGTGTGCACGCGGAGCACGGTCTGCGCCACGCTCAGCTCGTACTCGCGCGGCTTCAGCTCGTAGTCCACGAAGCCGCCGTGCAGCGCCGGCTCACCCGCGTGCCCCGCGGCCATCGGAATGGCGGCCTGCCCCATCTTGTCCTGGGGCTTCTTCAGCCGCTCCTTGAACTGCGCGATGTGCGCGCGCAGCGCCGGCGACTGGGCGATGAGCGACTCGAACACCTGCTGCGGCAGCGCCAGCACCGTGCACGCGGTGGTCGCGCGAACCGTGAAGGGCCACGTGTCGTTCGACTCCACCACCGCCGCGTCGCCGAAGTGATCGCCGTCGCCGAGCATGTCCAGGGTCACTTCATCCCCGTACTTGCCCTTGCTCACCTTGCGCGCCTTGCCGTGCGCGATGAGGACTACGTGCTCCGCGGACTGGCCCGCCTCGACGATGGGCTCACCGGCCCGGACCTCGCGCTGCACGAAGCGCCCCGCCAGCGCGTTGAGGACCTCGGGGTCTCCATCGAAGCCGCGCAGGAGCGGCAACTTGGAGAGTTCCTGCGGAGCGACCTCCACCTTCGCGCCGATGTTGCTGAACACGAGGCGGTCATCACCCGCGGTGTACGTCAGGCGCCGGTTGACGCGGTACACGCCGCCGGACACCTGCACCCACGGCAGCATGCGCAGCAGCCAGCGGGGCGAGATGCCCTGCATCTGCGGCGCGGACTTCGTCGTCGTCGCGAGCTGGCGCGCGCCCGCGGTGCTCAGACTGAGCTGAGAATGATCTTCGGAGTGGGCCATGGCTCAGTCCTGGTTGCGGCCAATCTCAACGCTCTCGAGGATGCCGAGCGCGTCCGGGATGAGCACCGCCGCTGAGAAGTAGCTGCTGACGAGGTACGAGATGATGGCCTTCTCGTTGATGCCCATGAAGCGCACGTTGAGGCTCGGCTCGATCTCATCCGGGATGCCGGCCTGGTGCAGACCGACGACGCCCTGGTTCTTCTCTCCGGCGCGCATGAGCAGGATGGAGCTGGTGCGCGAGTCGGAGATGGGAATCTTGTTGCACGGGAAGATGGGCACGCCGCGCCACGCGGGCACCATGTTGCCGTTCATCTCCGTGCTGGTGGGGTAGATGCCCCGGCGGTTGCACTCCTGGCCGAACGCAGCGATGGCGCGCGGGTGGGCCAGGAAGAAGGACGGCTCCTTCCACACGGTGGCCAGCAGCTCGTCCATGTCGTCCGGCGTGGGCGGGCCCGAGCGCGTGTGGATGCGCTGGCTCAGGTCCGCGTTGTGGAGCAGACCGAAGTCGCGGTTGTTGATGAGCTCGTGCTCCTTGCGCTCCTTCAGCGCCTCGACGGTCAGGCGCAGCTGCTGCTCCGTCTGGTTCATCGGCTCGTTGAAGAGGTCCGCCACGCGCGAGTGGATCTGGAGGACCGTCTGCGCCACGCTCAGCTCGTACTCGCGCGGCGACGTCTCGTAGTCCACGTACGTGCCGGGCAGCACCGGCTCACCCGAGTGGCCCGCGGCCAGCTCGATGGCGGCCTGGCCCGAGGTGTCCTGCTTCTTCTTCGAGCGGGCCTTGAAGTCCTCGATGTGCTTCTTCAGCGAGGGAGACTGGTCCACCACCGCCTCGAACGCGGACTGCTCCAGGATGAGCACCGTGCAAGGGGTGACGGCCTTGGCCGTGAACTGCCAGTAGTCCTGAGACTCCAGCAGCGCCTGGTAGCTGTAGTGGTCGCCGTCCGCGAGCACGCCCAGCACGGTCTGGTCGCCGTACTTGCCCGCGCCCAGCTTGTTCACCTTGCCGTGCGCGATGAGGCAGATGGAGTCCGCCTCCTTGCCCTTCTCGGTGATGACGTCGCCCGCCTTGAACTCCTTCTGCACGAAGCGGTTGGCCAGCGCGGTGAGCACCTCCACGTCGTCGTAGCCACGAAGAAGCGGCAGCTCGCACAGCTCCTGCGGAATCACCTGCACCCTGGCGCCGGTGGTGGTGAACGTCACGCGGCCATCGCCCACGGCGTAGGAGAGGCGGCGGTTGACGCGGTACACGCCGCCGGACACCTGCACCCACGGCAGCAGCTTCAAGAGCCACCGGGACGAGATGCCCTGCATCTGCGGAACGGACTTGGTCGTCGTCGCGAGCTGGCGCGCCGCCGCGGTCCCGAGGCTCAACTGCGAGTGCTCCTGCTCACTGCCCGGCTTCATCGAATTGGCCATGACTCACCTGGTGTCACTGAGGGAAAGGGTTGAGGGCTGCGGGAGAAATCAAGGGAGGCGGGGACCCGTGCGGCCCCCACCGAACAGCGAGGCGATGCGCGCGGCGGAGGTGCCCAGCCCCGTGGGGCCGACGTACCGGAGCGCGCGCCCACGCGCGGCGCGCAGCTCGAACTCCTTGTAGCGGTCCACCGTCTGGTGCCACTTCAGCACGCCCGCCATCCACGTCTGGAGCTTGGTGACGTACCGCTGCAACTTCTCCTTGGCGTCCGCGTCCAGGTTGAAGTTGCGCACCAACTGCGACAGCTCCGTGGCGACGATGTGCTCGAACTGCTTCATGCGCGCGGTCATCAGGTCGTTGACGACCTCCACGGCCCGCGCCTTGTCCGTGTCCAGGAAGCGCTGGACCACGAGCACGCCGTTGTTGAGCTCGCCCTCGAACTCGATCTCCTTCTGGTAGGAGAAGACGTCGTTCGTCAGGCAGGCGTAGTCGGCGGCCGAGTTCTCCAGCGCGCGGATGGGCCGGGTGTGGAAGATCTCCATGGGGATGGCATCCCCATGCGCCAGCCGCGACAGGCTCATGGTCAGGTCCGAGCCGAACGTCTTGCGCCGCATCTCCACGTAGTCGACCGGATCCGGAATGCGGTTCTGGATCTGATTGGCCAGCTCCCAGAGCCAGCTCTCGGTCATGTCCTGGATGGCCTTGCGGAACAGGCGCTTCGAGTTCGGCGTCAGCGTGGCGACCGTGCGGGCCCACAGGTCCGCGAGCCCGCGCTCCACGGGGTTGGTGGCCACAGCGCCCTGCGTCGACGGATCATCCGGCATGAACGCCGTCAGCCGGGCGTTGAACACCTTCGCGCCGGCCATGTCCTTGGAGTGGCCGTAGAGCGCGGGGAAGTAGTCATCCGCGTAGGTGCCCCACACCAGCCAGCCCGCGGTGAGGTTCAGCTCGGTGGGCGACGCATCCGGGTGGATGAGCGCGCCGCACAGGGCCACATCGGCCACGTCGAAGATGTGGTCGTCCCAGATGACGGCGCCGGGCACCCCGGGCAGCGCGTCCAGCATCCCCATGCTGCGCGCCCACTCCTTGGAGTGCCGGCGCGCGGCGTCCAGGTGCGGACTGGGAGACGTGGTGTACGGCATGTGGAACTTCGGGAGCGTCACCGGGCCCACGGGCAGATAGGGCGCGTGGGTGAAGGCCTTGATGCGGCCGAGCCCCAGCGCGCCCGGCGTTCGAGGCAGCCGCGCCGCGGAGAGCCCCAACCCCGAGAGCCCCAGGGGCAGCGCCTCCTCCTTCTGGACCGCGCCCTTGTTCATGTAGCGGCTGGAGCGCAGGTGCCACTCGTGCCCGCCGGACTGCCAGTCCTGGAGTCCTCGGACGTAGGTGAGGACCTGGGCCTGCTCCACGGGCGTGATGGCGTGCTCGGCGAACAGCGACGGCAGCTCCGTCACCACCGTGTTCTCGAACTGCTGGAGCCGCGACGTCAGGATTTCATTGACGAGGTTCGCCGAGCGCTGCGTCTCCGTGCCCAGGAAGCGCTCCACCACGAGGACGCAGTTGGCCAGCTCGCCCTCCTCCATGATCTCCCGCTCGTAGGAGAACAGGTCGTTGCGCAGGTGCACCGCGTCCGAGAACGTGTCCTTCAACACGCGCATGGGACGGCTGGCCGCGATGCGGTCCGGCACCTCGGCGGACACCGCGTGCTCCACCAGGTCCGCGGACCACGGCGCCCCGCCCACCTTGCGGCGCATCTCGATGTACTCGATGGGGTTCGAGACCCGGCGCTCGCTGATGTTGGCCAGCTCCCAGGTGGACTCGTCCAGCAGGCTCTGGGTGCTCTCGAAGAAGCGACGGCGCCAGTCCACCGAGCGGCTGGGCACCGTGCGCGCCCACAGGTCCGCCAGTCCGCGCTCCACCGGGTTGCTCGGCGGCGGAGAGGCCACTGACAGGTCCACCGGCATGAACAGCGGCAGGCGATCCAGGTAGGCCTTCGCGCCCGCCTGATCGCGCGTCTTCTTGTAGACCTCCAGGAAGTGGTCGTCGAAGTAGAAGACCCAGACGTACCAATCCGTGATGAGGTCCAACTCCAGACTGGGCGCCTCCGGATGCGTGTAGGCGCACAGCAGGGCGTAGTCCATGGCATCGAACTTCGCCTCGCTCCAGATGACCGGAGCGCTCCCGTCCGCTGGCGCCCCGATGATGCCCAGCTCGCGCGCCCAGGCCTTCGAGTGCACCCGCGCCGCTTCCAGATGCGGGTTCAGTCGCGCCGGCCACGGGACGTAGAAGTCCGGAAGTTCAAAGGGTTGCTTCGATCGCGGCTTGGCCATGGCCACCTCTCGCAGGAAAGCGGCGCCGTTGTAGAGGCGTGAAGCATTGAACTCCACGTCAAAATTGGGTTCACAAGCTTTTCCAGAATCCAAGAAATGACCCCACGGCTGGGTAGACGGGCACCTCAGGGAACGTCAGAAAAGGAACGTGGGGTGATACGGTTCCGCCATGTTGCGCCGCGTGTTGAATTGGATGGGCTTGAAGAAGGGCCACGCCGCCGAGGAGCCTCTGTTGGAGGCCGACGAGCTGGCCCGGTGGTATGCGCGCCTCCCCCTCGAACAACGGCGGGAGCTCAGCCGTGAGCTGGCGAACCGGGTGCGTCCTGAACCGCCCCCTGGCTCACTTGACGCGCTGCCCGCGGTCGCGACAGGCCGCGTGGTATTCGAGCATGACGGCCCCACGGGCCCCATTCCCTTGCACCACCTGAAGGTCGAGCTGTGGGACCGGGACTTCGGCACACCGGATGATTTCCTGGGCGAGGGTTTCACGGACGCGGAGGGGCGCTTCGCGGTTCGGTACGACCCTGCCAGCGCGGGCGTGGGCGATCTCCCCGACCTGGAGCTGCGCCTCTTCGAGCCCCAGCACACGTTCGCGAAGAATGGCCGCGTGGTGGAGCACTGGCGGCGAATCGGAACGGAGCGGGGCCCGGACGACTTCGCCGGCCTGGAGTACGACTTCGGCACGCTGCGGCTGCCATACTGGGAATACGATCCCACCACGCCCCTGGCTCGACTGCTCGTGACGGAGGAGGGCACGCCGCCCACGGCCTACGCGCCGGGCCGCGCGCTCGCGATGGTCAAGGCCGTGGCGCCCATCGAGCTGGTCAAGCGACAGCACCTGCTCCAGAGCCGGCTGGGCAAGTCCCCCAGCCTCGAAGCCATCCAAGGGGACTACCCCGAATCCATGACGCGCCGATTGGAGCGCGAGTCTCCGGGCTCCACCCGCACGGATGCCTTCTTCGGAGAGCGCCTGCTCAACGGCATGTTCTCCACCCTCTTGGACGGAGACCCCGAGCTGCCCGGAGACGCGAGCGCCTTCCGTCTGTACTTCCCGTGGAATGCCTACGAGCAGGATGGCAGTCATTGCCTCCCGGACGTGGACATCCGTCTGCGATTGGAGGACGGGCGGCTGCTCCCCACGCGCATCATCCTGGGGATGCGCGAGCCGGGGGCCACCGCGCCGGGCTCGCCGGTGACGCGGCGCACGTTCACGCCCCAGGACGGCGCGGGCTGGGAAGCCGCCAAGCGGATGGCGCGCGTGAGCGCCACGCTGGACACGGAGCTGGGCAATCACCTGGGCCAATGTCACTTCAACGTCGAGCAGTACGCCATCGCCGCGCATCGCAACCTGCGGCTCAATCCCTTGCGGTGGCTCTTGCTCCCCCACCTGCGCGAGGTGGTGCTCATCAACCACTCCGCCAACGGCTTTCTCATCGGCCCCACCGGCTACATCACCCGCGCCAGCGCGCTCACGCCGCGCGCGGTGGAGACGCGGCTCGTCCACCTGCTCGGCAGCTACGACTGGAAGGGCTTCACGCCCAAGACGCCCGTCTGCGAGGGCCACCACTACGCCCACTGCGCTCACCTCTTCTGGCGACTCATCGGCGAGCACGTGGACGCCTTCTTCGCCGAGCATGGCGCACAGCTCGAGGCCCAGTGGCGCGAGGTGCGCCGCTTCTCGGACGACCTGGTCGCCCACTCCGCGCCCGCCTTCATCTGCCGCTACCTGCGCGCCACCGTTCCCGGCAAGCCCGCGCCCTGGTTCGCGCGCAGCGAGCGCATGGACCTGGACGCCAAGGCCGCCGAGCCGCCCCCGCGCGCGGTCAGCCCGGTGACGCACACGGACACGCCCCAGCCCGGAGAGATGGACGCGCTCCGGCAGTTGTGCTGCTACGTCATCTTCTTCGCCACCTTCCGCCACGCGTGGGCCAACAACCTGCAATGGGAAGACGCCGGCGAGGTGCTCTACTCCTGCCTGGGGTTGCGCTGGGGCAAGGCCGGCGCGCTCTCCTCCGAGGCGGACCTGGACGTGGCCCCACCCCCCGATGACGCCACGGAGATGCTGTGGATCTCCTGGATGCTGTCCAAGACACGCTACGGCTTCCTGCTGGCCAATGAGGAGGAGGACGTGCATCCGCGGTTCGTGGAGTTGCTGCGCGCCCATGCCAGCGACTTCGCCGCGCACGGCCTGGACATCCGCACGGTCAGCTCGCGCATCAACATCTGACGCCGCGGCGCGGTGTTGTCCATTCAACACTCGCCCGGCGAGCGCGTCAGGGGAGTCTGACAATATTTAGCGCGAAGACTCGCGATAGGGTCCGTTTGGCTTCGCGAGCGCGGGCCTGACGCCTTTCCCGTCGGCACTCGTCTTGGATTGAGGGGGAGCAGCCCATGCAGGGCATGGAGTTGACCGACTTGTACGGCCGCTTCGGCGCGTCCGTGTACCGGAGGGCGTTGCTCCTCCTCGGAAACGCCGAGGAGGCGCGCGACGTCACCCACGACGCCTTCGCCTCGATGGTGGAGCAATGGGGGCGCCTGCGAAGCCATCCCGCGAACCCTTCCCTCCTCCACCAGATGGCGACCTGTCTGGCCATTGATCGCCTGCGCCAACGCGGCCGGTGGCGAGATGGTCAGCCCTACACCGAGCCCTCGCATCCCGGGGACATGCGGCGCGCCGAGGCCGCCAAGGACCTCGCCCTGCTGCTGCACGGCGAATCTCCCCAAACCCTCTCCGCAGCCGTGCTCCACTTCGTGGACGGGCACAGCATCACCGAGGTCGCCACGCACCTGGGTCTGTCTTCCAAAACCGTCCGCCACCAACTCCGACGCTTCGTGGACCGGGCCCGGAAGCGCAGCGTGCGCCTCGACGGCAAAACTTAACTAAGCTGAAATTCATGAATTGATAGAAATAATCTTCCCATTGCTCGGGCCTCGGTCGATCCCTCCACCGCAGTCCACCCAGAGGTCCCGAGGAGTGCACGTGAAAAGAACGCTGCTGCGGTTGGTGCTGTCCGTGCTCGCCGTTCCCATGTTTGCCGCCTGTGGCCCCGAGTCCGAGCAGGCGCTGACGCGCCCCGCCGCTCCTGACGTGGCGATGGAGGCCCAGGCGTTGGAGGCGCAGGCGTTGAACGCCGTGGCGCTCGCGGACGTGAGCCCCAAGGGGGAGCGCCCGCTCGTCCGGTTCATCCAGGCACCTGATGCGAAGGCCTCCGCGGATGGCGACGTGAAGTCCGTGGGCCCGGAGCGCTACGGTCTCCTGCTCATCGATCGCTCGGGCTCGATGACGGCCATCCGGAGCGCCACGGGCAACAGCCGCTGCAAGGACGCGAAGAAGCAGTCCCTGATCGAGCTGGAGAAGATCTTCGATCCGACTGGTGGCAACCGCACCCGCGTCGCGGTGGTCAGCTTCGCGGGCTCGCTCGTCAGCAAGCTCACCGTCGGTTTCGTGGACAAGGCCACGGCCAAGGCCGCGTTGGAAGCGCTGGGGGACGAGACCTGCTCTGGCCTCACGCCCCTGGCGGACGCCATGTGCTTCGCCATCGATTACGTTTCCAGCCAGGACGCGGGGAACTCCACCACGATGTACATCGCTACGGATGGCGAGGAGAACGCGAGCACCGGCGTCTGCAGTGGCACGTGGGGAGATCCGGTCACCGACCCCGCCTCGTGGCAGTACAAGGTCTACGCCAAGGCCACGTCGTCCCTGGTGAAGATGGACACGGCCTATTGGACGGGCTCGTCGGTCCTCACCCTCCTGCCCACGAATGACGCGCCGTCCGCCGCGGCGACCGGGTGCACCAGTGCCATCCTCTGCGAGGACAAGCTCTTCTCGTCGCTCGCCACCATCTCCGGGGGTGAGTATCGCCGGGCCAAGGACACGAACGCGGCCTATCCCTGCGCCGCGGGTGCCTGCCCGGCGCCCTTCGCGGGCACGCGAGGCAACCTCTTCGCCTTCAACGTGCAGGGCACCAGCGGCGGCACGGTCAACACTGCCAACACGTCCATCTACCTGCGCCAGGGCGAGACGCTCAACGTGGGCACGTGCGGCGTCAACGGCGCCACGGGCACGGGCGATACGACCATGCGCCTGTTCGCCCCGGGCGGCGCGCAGGTGGCCCTGAACGATGACGGCTGCGGCCTGCTGTCGAAGATCACCTACGTCGCGCCCACGACGGGCACGTATCAGGTGCGCGTGGGTTGCTTCGCCAACAACCCCTGCGGCGGCACGGTGGCGTACACCATCGGCTCGTCGTTCACGTTCAACGTGAGCAACACCAATGGCGGCACCGCGAACACCGCCAACGCGAAGATCTACGTGCGGCCGGGCCAGCGCGTGCAGGTGGGCACCTGCGGCCTGACGGGCGCGAGCGGCACGGGCGACACCATCCTGCGCCTCTTCGATCCGGCCACGCCCCCCGCGCAGGTGGCGCTGAACGACGACGCCTGCGGAGGCAGCCTCTCCAACCTCGTCTACAACGTCGCCGACACCATCTGGGGCGACGCGGAGATTCGCGTCGGCTGCTACTCGACCACGGCGTGCAGCGGGACCGTGAGCTACGTCATCACGGACGTCGCGGCGCCGTGATGCGGGCCTGATGACTCCCGCCCGGGATGCGCCGGTCCTTCTCTGGAACCGGTTCGTCCCGGGCGTGGAGGGTTTCGTCACATCCCGCGCCTCGTGCACCTCCGCCCCGGTATCCCTGCCGACGACTCGGGAGGCGGCGCTCACGCGCGGCCCCGAGACGTCGTGCGCATGTCGCGCGCTCGCAGGGAGCGACACCATGATGCAGTGGAAGGCCATGCAGCGGCGCATGTGGACCGGGGTCCTCGCCCTGGGCCTGCTCGCCGGCTGCCAGGGAGAGAATCTCCCTGACTCCCAGGCGGAAACGTCTGGCTCTCAATCGCAGGCACTGACCTGCACCAACCTCATCCCGGTGATGACCTCCGCGACGACTCCGTCCGGCATCGCCAGCGCCTCCGGCAGCTTCAACTCGACCTACGACGCCTGGAAGGCCTTCGACGGCAATTATTCCTTCTGGCTCTCCCCACAAGGGCAGACGCCCGCCTGGCTCGCCTACCAGTTCACCGACGGCGCCAGGACCGTGCGCCGGTACGCAATCACCTACTCCAACGGCGACCTCGTCACTCGCGCCCCCAAGGACTGGACGCTGGAGGGGTGGACCGGCTCGGCCTGGGTGGTGGTGGACACGCGCACCAACCAGACGGGCTGGCCCAGCGCACAGGCCCAGCGCCGGGAGTTCGACGTGGCCACGCCGGGCAGCTTCGTGAAGTACCGGCTGAACGTCACGGATGACAACGACCCCCGCACGGGCAACGTGGTCGTCTCCATCGGGGCACTCGAGCTGATGAGCTGCGAGGAGCCCGTCACCGTCTGGACGAGGACGTCAGGAGGAGCCCACGGCGAGCCCCTGGCCTATGGCATCGCAGGGACACCTGCCGGACGCACCTACCTCACGGGCTTCACCAATGTGGGACTGGAGGGCACGCCCACCGCGACTGGCCCCACCGATGGGTTCATCATCGCGCGGGACTCAAGCGGGACCGTCCTCTGGTCCAGGCAGTTCGGCTCGCCCACGTCACAGGTGTGGCCGTACGCCATCGCGACGACCAAGACCTCCGGTCAGGTGCTCGCCGCGGGCGCGATGCATGGTCCGTTGGATGGCGCCCCTCAGATGGGAAGCTATGAGTCGTTCCTCACGAAGTACAGCGACACCGGCGTGCGCCAGTGGACCCGCCTGCTGGGCACGACGAGCGGTGACACGGGCGCCTATGGCGTGGCCGTGGATGGCGTGGACAACGCATTCCTCGCGGGCAGCACCTGGGGCAGCCTGGACGGCAACACGCGCATCGGGTTGCACGACGCGTTCGTGAGCAAGTACGACAGCGCGGGCAATCGCCTGTGGACGCGGACGGTCGGCGCGACGGATGCGCGAACCGAAGCCCGGAGGGCCAGCACCGACAGCTCGGGCAATGTCTTTATCTCGGGCTGGACGACCGGCGCGCTGGACGGCAACTCGAAGACAGGCCCCAGCGACGCCTTCGTCACCAAGTTCGATACCAACGGGGTGAAGCAGTGGACCCGTCAAACAGGGACGACATCGGGCGGCGCGACGGCCTGGGACACCACCACCGATGCGAGTGGGAACATCTATCTCACGGGTAGCAGCATGGGCGGGATGGATGGCGTTCCCCTTCCTGTGAACCCGGACCGAAACGTCGCCTTTGTCGCGAAGTACTCGCCCGCCGGCGTCAAGCTGTGGGTCTGGGAGCTGAAGTCAGGCTCGGCCTCCGCCGCGACGGGAATCTTCGCCAGCGCGGACGGCATCTACGTGAGCGGTGGAGGGGTCGCGGACGTGGCGCGGCCCGATGACACCAGCGGCGGCAGGATCCACAACTTCGTCGCCAAGCTCGACTTCAACGCCAGCTTGAAGTGGGTGGTGCAGCAGCCTCCGCCCACCATCAACGGAGCATTCACCGACATCCAGCCCTACGGCCTCACGGTCGACGCAGCGGGCAGCCCTTATCTGGGCGGCTTCCTGTATGGCGACTTTGACGGAAACACGCTCAAGGGCCGCCCCGACGCGTTCGTGACGAAGCTTTCCCCCCGGTAGTCGCGAGATCAGACGGCACATTTCGGGTGGAGGTGTGCCGCCTGTTTCACGCCGGTCCCGGCTTGGAATGGGTTCATCACAGACCAACCCCTGAGCTTCTTCCCCATCGTCGAAACCTCTGGCCGCGGCTCGGGTCCCGGCGTTCGCGCTGGGCCCCGAGACAGCGTGCGCCTGTCGCGCGCGCTCGCAGGCATTGACCTGCCCCCACCACCTCACGACTCCTCCTGGCTGTCTCCTCAAGAGAGGCAGCGACGAGCACGTCGCCTTCTGGTCGTGGCCAGTGGCGTCGGCGCGCGATCCCTCGAGGTCGATGAGCCAGCACGCCCTAGGAAAGCACCACGCAGCCGCGCTCCCGGAGCCCGGGGGGAGGGGCCAGCCCCGTCCAACGCAGGTCCAGCTTCTCGAGGGCGGGCAGCTCGGCCAGCCCGGGCGGCAGGCGCTGGAGTGGATTGGCGCGCAAGTCGAGGCAACGAAGCCGAGGCAGTCGTGCCATGGCGTCGGGAAGCGCGGTGAGGCGATTCTCCCGCAGGTCGAGGTGGCGAAGCTCGCTCAGCTCGCCGATTGCCTCGGGGAGCGCGGTCAGGGGGTTGCCGCGCAGGTGCAGCTCACGAAGGGACGCGAGCCCTCCAATGGCCGCGGGGAGTTCCTTGAGCCCCGCATGGAGCAGGCGCAGCTCAATGAGGCTGCGCATCCGTCCAATGGCCTCCGGCAGTTGGGTCAACGGATTCTCACCGGCATTCAGGTACGTCAACGCGGTGAGTTCGCCGAGCGAATCGGGAAGCTGGGTGAGGCGGTTCTCATGGACGTAGAGGACCTCGAGCTCGCGCAGCGCGCCAATGCTGTCCGGCAACGCGTTGATCCGATTGTGCCCCAGGTCCAGTGTCTTCAGACGAGTGAAGCCCCCAATGGCCTCGGGCAGGACCTCCAGGCCGATCTCGTGAAGGAAGAGTCGGTCGAACTCCGCGAACTGCGTTGCGGCGGCCTCCAACAGGCTCGGTTCACGCGCGACGGCATCTCGCAAGGCGGCGAGGGTCTTGTCGCGGTGGCCTTGACGCTCATGAAGAAGTGCCAACCTGAAATGCAGGGCAGCACGCTCCGGGCGCTCACGAAGGCCCTGCTCCACCAGCGCCTGCGCCCGCTCCGGCTCGAGAGCGAGAAGCGCGTGGAGGGATAGGAGGTCCGCTTCGTGGGCCTGCTCCGGGTGCTTCGCGACAAGGACTTGCAGTGACGGGTCATCGGACATGGGGCGCCTGGGCTGTTGACGCGGATTACTAGGGGCCGGCCCTGCTCGATGCAACCCGGGATCGCCCCACGTCGTGACGTCGGACGACGCACGGCACGGCGCGGTGCGCCGTCCAGCGAGTCCTCGCGGCTGCATCACCCGCCCGCGTTCGCTCGCTGCAGGGCGGCCTGGAAGATGCGGTCGGTGCCCTGCCCGAAGCCTGCGCCGTCGAAGGGGACCTCCACGCCTGGCGGGATGCCCACACGTTCGTAGATCTGCTGATCCGGCGCGGTGTACAGCTCGACGGAGAGCCCGAACTCCCAGCCATTGGGCAGGTGCCGCGTGGGCACGTCGGACAGCGCGCCCATCGTACGCTCGCCCATCACGGTGACGTTGGGCAGCCCTCGCATCGCCATCGTGAAGTTCTCCGCGGCGCTGGCGGTCACGCCGCTGGTCAGCAGGTAGATGGGCCGGGTGAATTGCCGAGCCCCCGCGGGAGCGAAGCGGAACTCCCGTTGCGGGGTGAAGCCCGTCAGGGTGCGCGTCTTCTTGTAGAAGCCGGTCCGTTCCACGTCGGTGAAGCGGCCCGCGAGGGCCAGCGACACGGCATCGTATCCACCGGGGTTGAAGCGCACGTCGACGAGGAGGGCTTGCTTGGTGGAGAGCGCGGCCAACGCCGTGTCCAACGCGTGTCCCGCCGCGGCGACCTCCGCCGCGACACCGCTCTCCGGATCGCCGGTGAACTTCTCCATCCGCCCCAAGAAGATGTACCCGACGCGCTCGTTGAGGGATTGCCACGCCACGCGGTTCTCCGCCGCCGTCGTCACGCCGGGGCCGCCCAGATAGTGGGACAGGACGTACGGGCCAATGTCGGAGAAGTGGTCCTCGAAGTCCGCGGGGAGCGACTTGGGATTGTACACCTCGTCTCCCGCGACGAGGCGGATGTGGCCGTCGGTGAGCGGCGCGAGCAGCTCGGACAGGAGCGCGAACAACTCGGCATCCGTCGTCGTGGCCGTCACACGCGGCCGGAACTGCGTGTAGCGCGCTTGCCAGTCCACGCCATACAGGTCGAACAGGGCGTACTGCTCGGCGAAGGTGCGCCAGAAGATCTCAAAGTTGAGCACTGGATCATTCGGCTGTGCCACCGGCTGCGAACAGGCCTCGGGCAATGGCGCGCGCTGTCCGGTGACGTGGACCGTGCCCGGATCCTCGATGAGCAGTTGGTGGTCCGCGACGCGGAAGTGGAAGCCCGCGTCCGGAAGAGTCCCGTCCACCAGCGCTCCCGAGATCCACGGCAGACAGCTCGCGGAGGTGATCTCGAAGAGTTCCACCTGTCTCCCCTGGACACGGACCGCGAGGCCATACCCATCCGTGCGCCACGTCCCCTCCAGGGTGTCATCGGATGCGGGGTGCTCACCGCCCTCCGGTTCATCCTTGCCGCACGCGAGAGACAGACAGAGCAATGCCAGGGGAAGAACCACGGGGTAGCGAGACATCGGCACCTCGAAGCCAGCGAGTTGTCAGGCTTCAACACCGACGTCGCCGCGCACTGCTACTCATGCCGCGCGAGGCCGCGGCCCGGGAGGAAGACACGAGCCTCTCCCACGCGAGCGGGATCGACCCGCAGGCCCGAGACCGCCGAGGAGGTAACCACCCGGTCCGGACGCCCGTCCAAGGGAGCGGTCCCAATGGTCCGCGAGCCAGAAGTCGAGGGTTCGCCAGGTTGGACGATCGCAACGCAGGGCATTCGCGCTACCGCTGCTCCGCGATGATGAGGCCGCGCTTCGGATCAACGGCGTAGAGCCCTCCCACGTCATTGGAGAGATCATTCGGGTCGCAGAGTTCGGTGCGCGCGTAGATGCCCACCAGGATGATGCCGTCCGGCAGCGGCTCGACAGCCACCTGGTAGATGTCGCGCCGGAGGAGGCAGTCCTCCATCGGGGTTGTGTTCTTCAGAGGCTTGCGATCCAGCGGAAGGTAGTCATCCATCGCGAGCTGAATGGCCGTGGCCACATCGCCCCCCAGGAGCGTCGTTCTCCCCTCCTGAAACGTGAGGGTCGGGAACACGAACTTCTGGGCCTCCTCGGGCGGCGCATGGGGGGGACGCTTCGAGCGCTGAAAGAGCGAGCACCCCGTCAATGCAATGAGCGACAACGCCAGCAAGGCTGACCGCCTCATGGAGTGCCCCCCGGCACCGACAAGATGACGCCATTCATCTTGTCCTTGACCTGACCGATGAGCTGCCAACGATGCCCCTGCCGCACGTAGACCTCTCCGGGACGCGACTCGCCAATATGGGGGATGTACATCTGAACCGTGCAGGTGGGATCCATCTGGATGCGGAAAGAGTATCGCTGATGTGACTGCCAGCGGTCCTGGAGCGACATCCGCGAGTACCTCCAGGGATGCGTGTGGTAATCCGCGAGAATGGCCGTCCGGCCACGTTCGTCCACCACCCGATACGGAAGCCGGCAGTCTTTGAAGTCCTTGTTCTCCTGACTGACGCGCAG
This sequence comes from Citreicoccus inhibens, assembly GCF_019039035.1. GTDB lineage: Bacteria > Myxococcota > Myxococcia > Myxococcales > Myxococcaceae > Citreicoccus > Citreicoccus inhibens. The sequence goes on from NZ_JAHNZT010000016.1 coordinate 162,847, forward strand.
ACTCTCGATGGCCGCAGGCCAGGAAGCATAGTACGCACCCTCCTGCGAGTAGATGACGCCACAGTACTCCTGGCCATACTCCCCCCGAGCCGGCGCCGCGGCCGGCATCTCCATGAGCGGCGCACAGAGCTGATCGATGATGTCATCCGCCTTCAGGGACGAGTGGATGGCGGGCCATGGCCCCCGCACCCAGGTGACCTCTCCGCCGTTGCGCTCCTCCGTGCCGTAGTAGGTGCCCCTGCCCTCCCGAAGATACGAGTAGCTGCCGCACGCCCCCAGCAGCGTGAAGGCGACCAGCCAGCTCAACCACGACACGAATCTCATCGGCTCCCCCACTGCGAAATGGCTTCCCGGCACCCGTGAGTTCACCGGTGCTGGGTGACAACAGTGCACGGGCGCGTCGCGTCTGTCTTTCCCAGGCGAGTGGTATGCCGCACGCGACCTGCCCTGGGGGGCTACCCACCGAGAGGGACAGACACGCGAGCCGTTCCCCCGCAACCTGCCGGGTACATGCCCGCAAGACGCCCATGTCGAACTCCGCGAGTCCGCCACGAAGGAGCACTCCAGACACATCCCGCCCACGCGCGGGCGGGTGAACCTGGCGAGGAGTGGCGATGAGATACCCGTCACGGACGGTGGCAAGCCTCCTTCACGAGCGCATGCTCCAACGAGACCCCGTGGCCACCGTGGACGTCCTCCAGTCCTTCATGGACCCGATTCGCAAGGCCCTGGAGCGCCGCCTGTCCTGCTCGGCCGATGACGCCCACGACTCCACCATCGACGCACTGATGTCCTATCTGGCCGCCCCTGAACACTTCGATGCCAGCCGCGGCACATCCCTGGGTGCGTACCTGACCCAGGCGGCTCTCAAGAAGGCCGTGGACCGGTGGCGCAAGGAGACGGCGCGAGGTCAGCGCGAACTCAAATTCGCGAACGTCGTCGAACTCCAGGCCCGGGCTCCGAATGACCTGATGGAGCGCTATGTGGAAGCCAGCCAGGCCGTGACCAGACTCGCGCCGCCTCGGATGCCCGAGAGGGATTGGGCGCTCCTGCGCGACGTTCTCCAGGGGGAAAGCTCCACCCAGGAGATGGCGGTGGTGCTGCGGCTTCCACTCGGTCCGGAACATGAGCGGCGGCGGGAGGTCAAACGCCACCGCGACCGGGTCATGAAGCGGGTGGCACGCCTGGGAAGAGAGGACCGCGATGACGAATCCTGACTGGCTGGCGGACGCCGCGCGGCGCAGCGAAACCCAACCCTGGGCGCTCGGCCGCGTGCTCGCGAACTACCGCCGAGTGGAGCAGTGCACCGAGGAGGCGCTTCAAGCGGAGCTGGGGTGCTCCCGCGAGACGCTCCAATGGCTGGCATTGTGCCGCTGCCCCGAGGGCAAGGCCTTCGCCGACGATGCCTCCCGCATCGCCAAACGTTTTGCAGTGGATCTCTCGGCGCTCATCCGGGTGCTTCGGCACGTCCAGGTGATGAATGCTCTGGGTTCTCGAGGAGGAAGCGGCGACGCGTCGCGCCGCGACGCCTCCTCGCTCCAGATGGCGGCCCGAGACCGCACGCAAGACGACCCGGACGACCCATGAGCGAATCCTGGCTGAAGCAAGCCGTCGCGGTCAGTGGCCTGATTCCCCCCAAGACCTTCCCACGAGACCTGATGCTCGAGGCGCCCCATGTTCTCCCCATCACCTTCGTGGGGCTGCGCGGACTCACCGTCGCGGGCATCGAGCAATGGCTCGCGCGGCGGGGGTTGAACTGCCCCGTGGGCAGCACGTCGCGCAAGGTGCATGGACTCATGGTGTCGCATCGGGGCGCGGGCATCCTCTTCCACGACCTCGATGACGCCGAGGACGAGCGGCGCTTCACCGTGGCGCATGAGCTGGCACACTTCGTCCTCGAACAGCGGCTGCCCCGCGCTCGCGCGGCGCGCCGGTTCGGCCCGGGCATCCACGCCGTCCTCGACGACCAGCGCCCACCCACGCCCGCGGAAAGTGTCTCCGCGATGATTGACCACACCCCGCTGAGTCCGCAGCTCGATCTCCTGGAGCGAGGCGCGCAGGGAGAAATCCTCCAGGGTCACATCCGGAAGGCCGAGCGGCGCGCGGACCAGTTGGCGTTCGAGCTCCTAGCGCCCGCGAACCGAGCCCTCGACGTCGTCAACGGAACGTCCGCGGACGAAGGCGTGGCGAAGCTCACGCAGACCTTCGGACTTCCGCGCGAAGCGGCCGAGCGCTACGCGTGCCTCCTCCGCCCGAGCCTCCACGCGCCGCGATTCTCCATGGCGGAGTTCCTGAACGGGACGGAGGATGACCATGACCGACCCTGACGTTCTCGACGAAGGTGACGACGACTTTCGCAAGGCCTTCGGCGCGGACCTCGCGAGCCTGCTCGACCTGGAGTCCTGGTCCCAGGACATGGACTTGGGACCTGTCATCCAGAGCTTCCGCAAGGAGGTCACCCAGGCGGTCAACAAGGAGGACTACCTGCGCGAGTTGGTCCGCCGCGAGCTGCTCCCACGCATGCAAGGCCGCCCCGGAGGCCCGCCCGAGGCGGGGCTGTACCAATGCACGGAAGAGGAGCTCACGGACATCCAGCAGGGCCTGCTCTTTCGCGGCAACGTGGACGCCGTGTGCGGCAGCGCGGTGTCCCACGACAACCTGTCCCTGGGCATCACCCAGTTGGGGCTCGTCATCGCGAACTATGGCGGCACCTCGGGCTCGCTCTCGCAGCGGCTGTTCCGGCGCGAGGTGGCGGACACGCACGCCAATGCCTTTCAGGAAGCGTGCGACTTCATCGAGCGGAGACAGAACAGCCCCTATGGGGAACGGGACAGTTTGTCGAAGCTCGCGCGCCGCTGCATCCGCCCCTATGCGGAGCGCGCCCTGCTGGTGCACCGTGCCGAGGCGGAGTGGCGCATGGGGGTGGGCAATCCCTGCACGCGGGAGCTGGTGACCGGCGCGGGCTATCACAGCCTGCTGCACGCGTCGCTCGACGTGCTGCGCAGGCTGGTGACGGAGCATCCGAAGTTCGTCTTCATCTCGGACGACCTCGAGGAGCGCGGGCTGCTCACGCTCGGGCACGCGCTCGATTCGCGCGAGTACCTGGTGCTGGAGACGCTGGAGCGCGAGTGCCACCAGTACGTCGATGAGTGGGAGTTCCGGAACCAGAACAGCCCCCGAGCGCGCCGCTTCGTCCAGGACTGCTGCCCGCTCATCCTGCGAGGCGTGTATCGCGTCTCGACTCGCGCGGCGCCGCGACTCTTCTATGCGCATCGCGACCATGTGCACCTCGCGGTGCGCGTCGCCATGGCGGACAGCCACCTGTACCCCGAGCGCGGACTCCCGATGTTGCTGGGCGTCGCGGCGGCGACCTGTCGGTCTGTCTTTGGCGAAGACGGGTTCCTCGGACTCGTGCAGGACGCCTATGCGCAGGCGGGCGCGAGCCTGCGGTATCTCCACGCGCCCTCGCGGCGCCGGTAGTCATCAGTTCACGCAGTCATCAGGGGGGCAACGTCATGGCGGATGAGGGAAAGACATCACCAGGCCCGGGGGTTCCCATGGCACGCGGTGGCGCGATGCGCGCATCCCCCGTGGACGAGGGGCCCAGTCCTTATGGCGCAGCGAGGTCCGCGCCCCGGACCTCGACCGCGACAGTGAGTCGGGCGCCCTTCCCCTCCGGAGCGGGCGGCCCGCGCGGAGAGCCGGCCCGGCCTCCCCCACCCGTCCAGGAGCCTCCGCCTCGTCCGAATGTCCGCACGCCCACGGCGCGTGCGCCCCTCGTCCGACCCACGCCGCCCGAGGCCCTCCAAGCGCTCCTGGAGGTGAAGGAGCAGGCCCAGGAGGCTGCGCGACTCGACCCCGAGGTGGAGCATGCCGTGGCCTTCACGCACTTCGACACCTCGGGGAGCGAGGACAACCACATCACGCTCCTCATCACCCGCGAGGACGTCCCGAAACTCGCATCGCAATCGCTCGTGCGAATCCAATCGCGGGCCGATGGCCGGACGTATCTGGGGATCGTCGTGAGGGGTCCCTTCGCGGAACCCAACGCAGTCCCTGCCAATTCGAGCATGGCGGTGGGCGTGGTGACGCAGGGAAAGAAGCTGGCCTACACCTTCGACTTCCACGGCCGCGCGGAGGTGGAGCTGTTAGGCGAGGAGGTTGACGGCGCGCTCGAGCCGCCACGCTTCCGTCCGCAACCGCAGAGTCCTGTGTTCCTGCTCGACGAAGCGGAGAGCGCCCGCGTGCTCGGCGTGGGGGGCGACCTGTGTCTGGGGCGCGTGGTGGGCTACGAGCGGATGGAGGCCCGCGTGAATCCCCGGGACAAGGCACTGCTGCCGCGACACACCGGCATCCTCGGGACGACAGGCGGCGGCAAGTCCACCACCGTGGCCACACTCATCCACCGGGCCCAGGCTGCTGGCATCGCAACCATCGTGTTCGATGTGGAGGGCGAGTACACGCGCGTGGATGAGCCCGCGGATCACCCCGCGATGAAGGAAGCCCTGCGTCGCCGAGGGCAGACGCCCCAGGGGGTGCGCGACCTCCACATCCACCACGTGCACGGGCGCAAGAGTCGCAACCCTCGGCATCGGAACCTGCACCCGTTCTCGCTCCAGTTCTCCCGCCTGTCGCCGTACGCAGTGGCGGAGATCCTCGACCTCTCCGAGGCGCAGTTGGAGCGCTTTCTCAGGGCATATGACGTCACGAAGCTGCTCTTGGAGGACTTCGGCATCTTCCCCAACCCCAAGAACCCCAATGACTTGAGGATGGCGCTCGACGTGGACGAACACACGACTGGCTATCCGCACATGACGCTCCAGCACCTGTTGGACGTGGTCAGCGCCTACCTCTACAGCCTCAGCGACGAAGGCCGCGCGGAGGCTCGGCCCCGAGCACGCGGAGCGGCGCGCAGACAAGGCGCACTCCTGGACGGCATCGAGGCGGACGACGCAGCCAATCCCGTCGAAGAGGCCCCAGCGCGGGCGCAGGGCCTCCAGCTCTACAGCGAGTTCCGCACCGACTCGCGCAAGGTCATGGCCCGGGTCATGGCCCAGGCCAGCCGGAATGAAATCAGCTGGAAGGCGCTGGCGGGAAAGCTCTTCCGACTGCGCCGCATGCGGCTCTTCGACACTGGCAACGCCGGGGTGAACTACAGCACCCTGATTCACGCCGGACGGGTGTCCATCATCGACTTGTCCGACACGGAGTCGCCCCAGCTCAACAACCTCGTCATCGCGGACCTGCTGCGCGGCGTCCAAGATGCGCAAGAAGAGAGCTATGAGCGCTCTCAAGCCCAGGACACCCCTGTCACACCCGTGCTCCTCATCATCGAGGAAGCCCACGAGTTCCTCTCGCACAGCCGCGTGACGAAGCAGATGAAGAACCTCTTCGAGCAGGTGGCCGACATCGCCAAGCGCGGTCGCAAGCGGTGGCTGGGACTCGTCTTCGTGACGCAGCTCCCGCAGCATCTTCCGGACGAGGTGCTAGGACTCATCAACCAGTTCGTCATCCACAAGATGACTGACAGTGGCGTCATCTCCCGGCTGAAGAAGACCGTGGGTGGCATTGACGAGAGTCTTTGGAACAAGCTGTCTCGCCTGGCCCCAGGTCAAGCCCTCGTCTCGTTCAGCAGCTTCACCCGCCCACTACTGGTCGCGGTGGATCCCGCCCCCATGAAGCGGCTGCTCGTGGACTGAGCAAGGCCGAGTCATCCCCCGCGCCGCGCGCCCGGCTCAAGCGAGGACGGTGCGCGGAGCCCCTCTCGTAATCAGCGGTCCGAAGAGTCCAGGCAGGTCACTTCCCGCCATGTACTGCAACACAACCTGCGCTTAGACCGGCCCCCAATGAAACACTTCATTGACCTCGTCAAAAAGTATCACCCTGGCTTCTCTCAGAGAATTGAACCGGCAGACAAATATGACATATCCACTCTTGAGAGACGTGCGGGCTCGCTGCCAGGTGCCTACCGTCGCTTTCTTGAGACGATGGGAACGAGCATGGGAGATGTTGAGCTTGCCGAGGCCTCTCTCTCGATTGAGGGGGCACTCAACGCCTACACCCTCTCTTGGCTCAAAGACGACCGGTACATCCTCTTCGGTGGAGATAACGGACTCTCCAGCCGACATTGGTTCCTTGATCGCAAGAGTCCGCATGGAGCCGACGATTGCATGGTCGTCCGCAGGGTATTGGCAGAAAACAATCCTCCAGAGGCAAGCACTCCCCAGTACGTAGGCCTAGAGGAATTCCTTTGATACGAGGCCTTCAAGGAGCTTCGCCTGCCACAGCTCCCCTTCCGGCGAAAGTTCTCCTCACCGGAAAATGCCGATGCCGCGGCCCTCTGCCGTTCGGACGGAGTCACGGCACTGGCCGAGGAGCAGGGATTCAAACGCATTCCGCCTGCCGAACACTGCTCACTGTACGACCGAGCAGACGCCGCGCTGCTGCTCTACCGTCATCCAACTCAGCCCACCTTCTCATTCATCCTGGGCTGCGAAGACTCGGCGGAGATGGCGCGACTGACCCAGGAGTTCGAGACACGAACGGGGCTGAAGAGCGTCATTACGCGGTAGGCAAAGCCAGGATGTCCTGACACATATCCAGAAGGACGCGGCCCCCGCGACACCAGCCAGCGAGCGGGTGATGAACACCCACGTGGATGAATTCGTCCGCGAGGCTGCTGCGACAAGCATCAGGTGGAAGCGCTTTCTCACCCCGTGCGCTCCAGCGACACACAGGGGGTGGCCCGCGCCATGAGGTCGAGCGCACACCGCCTTCCGCACCAGCGTCCGTCACATTCTGTGCGCAGGTTCGTGCACCGCCGCCGAGGGGAGTCACTGCCTTGGCCTGGACTGGGGTCCTGAGGCCTGAACCCTGGAATGAGCTACACCCTGACCTGCATCGTGGCGCGCTGCCATGACTCGCGAGAGGCCGATGCCATCCTCGACGCGGCGGCGACCTCCTTCCGGTTCGCCGCGCGGCGCCGGTTGGAGACGCCGTTCAAGGGACTCATCGTCGCCTGCGACTTCCAGCAACTTTAGGAGGACTACGAAGCACCTCCGGAGAAGTATCCCTTCGCGAACGAGGACGATGCCTACGAAGGGCTGCACTCCGACCAGATGAACCTGGACCTCCTCGAGTTCAGCCGGCGCTTTCCCCAACAGCGCTTCGGGTTCATCGACGTCGATTGCTTTGGGGGAGTCCGTAAGGACGACGGCCACGTGGTGCACGGCGGCGAGGTCCTCTTCACGACGCCGACCGCGGCGATGAATGGTCATCAACAGGTGTTTCAGCAGCTCGGTCTCGCTTCGCCGGCGTGGTACTTCGAGCCCTTCACCCGGGGCTACTTCGAGTCCGGATATCAGCCCCCCGAGCCCAAGTCCCGCGAAGTCACTGGCGCACTGCGCGGGCGCATCGAGGGGGCGAACGCCAGCGCCCTCTGTCACCTCTTGCGGATGGAGTTCAAGTCCCCCTGGCGGGTCTGGACCATGATGAACACGTGGATGGTGAGCCACATGGCGACGTGGACGTCTAAACCGAGGGTCGTGATTCGCGATCAGGTTGAGGGGCGGGCAAGCGCGAGACGAGCGGGAAGAAAGAGCAGGGGCACCTCTCGTTCGGCTCTGTGTGCGCAGAAGACCTGAGAGCGAGAAGGCCC
>NZ_JAHNZT010000017.1 GCF_019039035.1 Citreicoccus inhibens
AATGATGTGGGTGAGGTGGATTTGGTGATGTTTGTTATTGGGGTGCATCCGCTGTTGGACGAGGCCGCGCTGCACGCCGCGCCGCGCCTGCGCTTCGCTCCCGCCACGATGGATGGCCAACCCGTGGCCGTGCGTCTGTTCTTCGAGTACCGCTTCGAGGCCCCGGTGGTCGCCGTGGCGGATGCGGGGGAGGGCGAGGGACCCATCACCCTCCGGGGCTGGGTGCGCGCCAAAGGCAACCGCCGTCCACTCGTGGGCGCGACGCTGCTGTCCGATGCCGCGCCGGACCATCCGGTGCAGACGGACGCGGCGGGTCACTTCGAGGCGCGCTTTCCCCCAGGAGGGCAGGCCCTGCGGGTGACGGCGCCCGGCTACAAGCCCGGCGTCTTCCGCGAGGCGCTGCGCGCCGCCGAGTCGGTGGAGGTGGTGTATGGCTTGGAGCCGCTCGTCATCAATCCCTATGAGACGGTGGTGCGCGGGGACCGCGAGCGCACCGAGGTGAGCCGCGTGACGCTGCACGACGCGGAGCTGCGCGAGGTGCCCGGGACGATGGGTGACCCGTTCCGTGTCGTCATGCTGCTGCCCGGCGTGGGCAGCATGCTCTCCGGCGTGGCCTACCCGGTGGTGCGCGGCAGTCAGCCGGCGTCCACGGGCTACTTCTTGGATGGGATTCGCGTCCCCATCCTCTTTCACCTGTTCCTCGGGCCGGCGGTCATCCACCCGGACTTCATCGACGCCATCGACTTCTATGCGGGCTCGCCGCCGCCGCAATACGGCCGGCTGATGGGGGGCGCCATCGACGGGCGCCTCAGTCGTCCCCATGACGACCGCGTGCATGGCAGCGCCTACGCGGACCTCATCAACGCGGGCTTCTTCCTGGAGACGCCGCTCCCCTCCTCGCGCACCAATGTCAGCCTCGCGGGCCGGTATTCCTACACACCGTGGCTCATCGCGCTGGCGGCCAATCAGTTCCAGACGCCGCCCGCGCCGGGGCGGCAGAACCCCAAGGTGGTGCTCGACTTCTGGGACTATCAGGCGCGCGTGGAGCAGGAGGTGGGACGGGGCAAGCTGCGCCTGTTTGCCTTTGGCTCCTCGGACACCTTTGGGACGAAGGCGATGGACTCCTTCGGGGAGACCGCGCTCCAGTCCATTGTCTTCCACCGCGTGGACTTGAGGGACCGCACCCCCCTGGGGGCGGGCGAGCTGGAGGTGGGAGGCACCTGGGGCGTGGACCGCTTCTCCGTCATCGCCCAGCAGCCGGACAGCAGCGGCGAGGTGCACATCCAGCAGACGAACTGGGCGGCCCGCGCGGGCTACCACGTGCGGCTGGCGCCCGAGGTGGACCTGCGCGTGGGGTCCGACGTGGAGAACAAGCGCGCCGTGGTGGAGGTGCTGGGCGCGAACGCGCGGTCCGAGGACCCGGAGGCGCCGCAAGGCGAGCGCGTCAGCGAGCCCGTGGCGCTGGCCACCTTCGCGGGGGCCTTCGCGGAGGTCGTCTGGACCCCTTCTCCCTCCTGGACGGTGGTGCCCGGGCTGAGGTTGGACCACTACCACCTGTCTCCCGGCTTCGATAACACCGCGCTGGAGCCGCGCCTCACCGTGCGCCACGCCCTGACGGACACGCTGACCCTCAAGGGCGCCGCGGGCGTGTTCCATCAGCCGCCCACCACCCTCATCAGCCTGCCCGTGGTGGACGTGGGCAGCCTCATCTTGGGATTGCAGCAGGGCGTGCAGCTCTCCCTGGGCGCGGAGTGGGCGCTCTGGAACCACCTGGAGCTGGGATTGGATGTCTATTTCAACCCGCTGCTGCGCACGGTGGAGCTGACGCCCTTCTCGGACGAGGAGCTGGGCAGCGTCAACTCCCTCTCTCGCCGCGCCTCCCAGTTGGGAGATGACGTGGACCTCGATCGCAACCACCTGGACATCCCGGACTTCGAGAGTCACGGCCGGGCGTATGGCCTGGAGTTGCTCGTGCGATATCCGCTGGGCAACAACTGGTTCGGGTGGCTGTCGTACAGCCTCCAGCGCTCCACGCGCTCCACGCGCTTCTACCGCCATGATGATGCGGGCAACGTGGTGGGCGATGCGCGGCAGCAGCTCCCGTTCGCCTTCGACCAGACGCACGTGCTCAACCTGGTGGTGAGCCACAAGTTCGCCAACAACGTCACGCTGGGCGGGGTGGTGCACTTCAACACGGGCCGCCCGGAGTACGGCACGTTGAGCACGCAGACCCACCGCGAGGGCCAGGATGGCAGCGGCCGGCCCACGTGGGTTCAGGTGGACCGCGATCGCGTGGACCGGCTGCCCCCCTTCCTGCGCTTCGACGTGCGGCTGTCCAAGGCGTGGGCCTATGACACGTTCAGCCTGGAGGCCTACCTGGACATGCTCAACGTCACGATCAGCCAGGAGACGGTGGCCTTCGAGTACTCCGGAGGCGGTATGGCGGGTCCTCTGCGCAAGACCGCGGTGGGGCTGCCCATCGTGCTGCCCATCCTGGGGATGAAGGGGCGCTACTGAAGGACAGACACCCACGCCGCGCGGCGGAGGAGGGGCGCGCGGCGGGGCTCGCAATCCGACACACCGGAGCGCCCCACCCGTGCCGTCTCATGCTCCAGGGCTTGTGCATGGCTCGGGGCTCGGACGTGCGCGGCTTCGAGCCGGACATCCCACCTGTCCGGTCGGGAAGGGGCAGGTCCTTGGGAGGGCAGTGCTCACGGGTGAGCAGTCCGCGGACGTGCGGCCCTGAGGGGTAGGGCTCCACGGCCCCAGACGTGGCAAGGTGGCCTGACGCGTGTCCCCGCCTCCGCGTTGACGCTCCGGTGGCCAAGGGGGAGGGACGAGGCCCGCGCCGGGGGGAAGTCCATGATGGGTTTGTCGTGGGTCCCAGGGCTCGGTCCAGTGGGCGTAATTCCCACGGGGAGCGAGCCACCATGCATCGTGCTCGAACCTGTCCTGGGGGAGGAGGGGCAGGTGCTCGACCTCCGATGGACGTCGTTGAGTCCCTCGGCGGAGGTCCTGGTCGAGGCCTTGGACCTCGGCCGGGATGTCTCGGGCTGGGTGCGAGAGGGCATCCCCCTGGTCGACGTGGCGGCCTGCGCGCGGGTGGTGCTGACGGGCGTGCCCCACGTCGCGCCGTGGCGCGGCCCGCTCCGGGCGACGGACAGCGAGTGTCTGGTGGTGGTGGTGCGCCATGAGCAGGGCCTCGCGCTGTGGCTCGTCTCTCCGGACGCGCCTCGTCAGGGCGCGCCCGCGCCGCGTGAGTCGCTGGAGGTGGCGCTCGCCGCACGGCGCGAGGCGGACGAAGCGCTGGCGCTGGCGCACTCGCTCCAGGCCCGGGAGGAGCTGTTGCGGCTGGCCCTGGAGACCGCGCGCATGGTCGCGTGGGAGTGGACCGAGGCGCGGCGCAGCGTGACCTGGTCCGCGGACGCGGAGGCCTTCTTCGGGCAGTCGCCGGGGACCCTCTCCACCACGCTGGCGGGCTTCCTGCCCTGCATCCTTCCGGATGACCGTCCCCGCGTGTCGCGCGCGATTGAGCAGGGATTGGTCGCGGACGGCCCCTATACCTTCAAGTTCCGCTGCCGGTGGCCGGACGGCTCGCTGCATTGCTACGAGGCGGTGGGGCAGACCTTCCATGGGAACGAGCGGACCCACCGCATGCTGGGGGTGGTGGTGGATTGCACCGAGCGGGAGCAGGCCACCGCGGCGCTGCGCGAGGCGGAGGAGCGCTACCGCCTGGCCGTGCGCGCGACGCACGACGTGCTCTGGGATTGGCACTTCTCCACCACCGGGCGCGTGAAGTGGGACCCGGGGACGGGAGATGCCTTTGGCTATGGCGACCTCTTGGAGTGGCACGACCTGGACTGGTGGGGCGAGCGGGTCCACCCGGAGGACCGGGGCCCGGTGGTGCAACGGCTGAAGCACTTCGTCGACTCGGATGAGGACGCGTGGCAGGCGGAGTACCGCTTCCTGCGCGGTGACGGGAGCTGGGCGCACGTGCTGGACCGCGGCGTGCTGGCGCGCGACGACCAGGGGCGCCCGGTGCGGATGATTGGTTCAATGATGGACATCACCGAGCGCAAGCGCGCGCTGGAGCGGATGGCGGAGGAGGCGGAGTTCCGCGAGCGCTTCATTGGCATCCTGGGCCATGACCTGCGCAATCCCTTGAACGCCATCTCCCTGTCCGCGAGGGCGCTGCGCCGCCGCGCCTCGCTCAGCCCCGCGCAGCAGCAGCTCGCGCAGCGCATCGAGTCGAGCGCGGGCCGGATGGGGAACATGATCTCCGACATCCTCGACCTCACCCGCGCGCGGCTGTCGGGTGGCATCCCGCTCAACCTGGGGCCCGTGGACCTGGGGTCCGTCTGCCGCCAGGTGGTGGAGGAGCTGTGCGCGGCGCACCCCGAGCGGCTCATCGCGCTGGACGTGGACGGTCGCGCCGAGGGGGTCTGGGACGCCGAGCGGCTGGCGCAGGTGTTGAGCAACCTGGTGGGCAACGCGCTGGAGCACGGCGCGTCAGATTCGCCCGTGCTGCTCCACTGCTCCTCGCGCGGGGACGAGCAGGTGCTCGAGGTGCACAACCCCGGCACGCCCATTCCCTCGCATCTCCTGGACAGCATCTTCGACCCGTTCCGTCAGGCGAGCCTGGGCCGGGGGCGCCGCCGCGCCGGCCTGGGGCTGGGGCTCTTCATCGTGAAGGAGATTGTCCTGGCTCACGGCGGCACGGTCTGCGTCAGCTCCTCGGACCACGCGGGCACCACCTTCACCGTGACGCTCCCGCGTGACGCCCGTCCGGCGGCCCGGGTCGCAGGGACCCAAGGCGAAGCCCGCTCCGCGTGACCGCCCCCCTGTACCGCTGCCAGGGTGAACGTCATCCGTCTGTCTTTCGTGAGGGTGAGCGTCGTGCGCCTCACGGACTCCCTGTTTTCCGAAAGACCGATTCGCATGGAAAACATGAAGGGTCACTGTACGCGATGACCCGGCGTCACTACCCGTTGTCTTGGCCAGACACCCACCTGGCCACCCCCAACGTGGAGGCAGCGCCATGAATTCTCATGTCACGGGAGTCTTGTCTCATTCGTCGGCCGTGTTCGCCGCGAGCAACTGGCGGGCACGCTCGCGCGCGGGGGTGGCGTCGTGGGTGCTGGGATTGACCCTGGTGGGGTGCGGCGGGGGAGTCGGCGACGACAGGGATGAGTCACTCGGCTCCCGTGCGGATGAGATGGTTTCGAGCAATGGGCTGTCGACGAATGGCTTGTCGACGAATGGCCTGAGCACGAATGGCTTGTCGACGAATGGCCTGAGCACGAATGGCTTGTCGACGAATGGCCTGAGCACGAATGGGTTCAACACGTGGTTCAGCTCGAACCCGGTGCTCTCGGACATGGTGATGCAGTACGTGGCGAAGTGCGCCATGGCGGAAGGCCAGACGCTCACTTACACGTCTCCGACCACGGGGCAGACATACACGTGGCCGGGGTTGCTGGGGCTCGCGCCATCGTGGTCCAGCGCGACCTCTCCGATGCCGCCGACGGAGGCGGAGCAGCACGTGGTGAGCGCGTGTCTGGCGGCGCACGCGAACAAGTATGGGGTGCACGTGAGCATCTCGGTGCAGGGCAAGAACGCCCAAGGCACGGCGCTGCCGCTGGCCACGGATGAGCTGACGACCTACACGGAGCCCGAGGCGTGCTTCTTCGGGAACCTCTTCAACAGCGAGGGCGTCTTCGCCGCCAACGACGGCGAGTACCTCACGTATGACCAGAGCACGGTGCGCACCTGCGGGCTGTCCACGTGGAGCGACAACTCGTGCCTGCCCATCACCCATGTGGGGGCCTGCCGCACGTACTGCACGCTCGACACGACGCGGACGTACTACACGCGCTGCACGTACAACGGGAAGCAGTACCGCCCCATCACCACGCGCATCCGCTCGTCGGACATCTACCGCTGCGGTGACGGCACGTGCCAGCTCACGGAGCACTGCGGCACGGGCACCACGCCGGACAGCTGCGCGGCGGACTGCGGCGCCTGTCATTGACGTCCGGGGCGGGCGGGCGGAGGAGTGTGGCGCGCCGCGCGGGTTGAAGCAGGCGCGCCCCGGGAGGTGAGGTCGTCTCGGTTCAGCGGGAGGCGGCTCGCGTGCGTCAGCCCCGGAGTTCGTCTTGGGGCTTCGTCTCAGCGGCGCGCTCACGCAGGCGGCGGCGGAGCGTGCCCGGCGTCTCGCCCACGTGGCGGCGGAAGGCCTTCACGAAGGCGCTGTCCGTCTCGTAGCCCACCTGCCGCGCGACCTCGGAGGTCGAATGGTGCGGGGCCAGCGCCATGATTTGCGCGGCCCGGTGGATTCGCCACCGCGTCAGATAGGTGAGTGGCGCGTCGCCCACGAGCGCCTTGAAGCGGGCGGCGAAGACCGAGCGCGACATGTTGGCCACGCGCGCGAGGCCCTCGACGGTCCAGGGGGCCTCCGGCTTCTCGTGCAGGTGCTGGAGGGCCGTGCCCACCTGGGGGTCCGTGAGCGCGCCCAACCAGCCGCCGCGCTTCGCGGGCTGCGAGGCGACGTGCGTGCGCAGGGCCTGCACGAAGAGCATGTCCGCCAGACGGCTGGCCACGGCCTCGTAGCCGGGCTGCTCGGCCTCCAGCTCCTGGGCCATGAGCTGCATGGCCGAGTCGATCCACCGCGAGGAGATGTCTCCCTCGGCCTTCACGTGCAGCAAGCGGGGGAGGCTGGCGAGCAGCGGGCTGGGGGAGGCGCCTTCGAACTCGAACGTGCCGCAGATGACGGTGGTGAGCGGGCCGGAGCCTCCTGCGCGAACGGTGCCGCCGCAGCGCCCGCCCAGGTAGGCGTAGACGGCCTCGGCGGGGAGCGGACGCGTCTTGACGCTGTCCTTCAGTACGTACGAGACGCCGCCCAGGATGAAGACGAAGTCCCCGGGGGAGAGCATCCGCCGCGTGCCCTCGGCCTCCAGGACGCAGTTGCCGCGGGTGATGACATAGAAGGTCGGCACGTCGCGCGCGAGCACGCGGATGCCCCACGGCGCGAAGCCTTCGAGGCGACCGTTGAGCTTGCTGCGCAAGCGGATGTGGCGCAGCGCATCGGCGAGGACATCCATCCACGAGGCTCCAGGTTCAGGACGATTGAACCATGAATCCGGATGATGTGGCGGTGTTCGTCCTGAACCCGACGATTACCTTCCGCCCGCGTCAGGACATTTCACGCGGGAGGCAGTGCCATGAAGGCAGTTCAGTTGCGCCGTCTGGGAGGACCCGAGGAGCTTCGCGTCGAAGAGGTCACCACGCCGGTGCCGGGAGACGGGGAAGTGCTGGTGGAGGTGCGCGCGGCGGGCCTCAACTACGCGGAGCTGCTCTTGCGCGCGGGGCAGTTGCCGGGGCCGGCGCTGCCCTACGTGCCGGGCTTCGAGGCGGCGGGCGTCGTGAGCGCGGTGGGGCCGGGCGTGGCGCAGGTGTCGAAGGGCGCGCGCGTGGCGGCGATGCTGCCCGCGCAAGGCGCGCTCGCGGAGTACGCGCGCGTGCCCGTGGCGAACCTCGTGCCCATCCCCGAGTCGCTGTCCTTCGCTCAGGCCACGGCGCTGCTGAGCCAGGCGCCCACCGCGCTCATGGCGCTGCGGGACGCGGCGCGACTGCAAAAGGGCGAGTCGGTGTTCATCCCCTCGGCGGCCGGCGGGGTCGGGTCGTTCCTCGTGCAGTTCGCCCGGCGGTTGGGGGCGGGCCGCGTCATCGCGGGCGCGAGCACGGCGGACAAGCGGGAGGTGGCGCGGCGGCTTGGCGCGGACGTGACGGTGGACACCTCCACCCCGGAGTGGCCCGAGCACGTCCGCGAGGCGACGGAGGGGCGGGGCGCGGACATTGTCTTCGAGCGGGGCGGCGGCGAGGTCTTCGCGCTCAGCCTGCGGGCCCTGGCGCCTCGGGGGCGGCTCGTCACGTTCGGGGTGGACAGCATGCGGGGCGCACGCATGACGGAGGCCCAGCTGTCTGGGTTCATCTTCCAGAATCAATCGCTGGTGGGCTTTGCCACCGTGGGGCTGACGCCGGAGGTGCAGGCGGCCGCGCTCCGGGATGCCATGGATTGGGTCTCCTCGGGGCGGTTGGAGATCCTCCTGGGGCGGACGTTTGCTTTGGAGGAGGCCGCCGAGGCGCATCGCGCGATGGCGGAGCGGCGGACCTCTGGCAAGGTGGTCATCGTCCCCCGCGCCGCGGCTGTCTGAAGGAATCCCAGTCGTCTGGGATTCAGCGGGGAGGCGTTCGCCGCGGCCCTCTTCGCGGTGGCTGCTCGTCCTCGTCGGGCCGGTCCCCCATCCCGCGTGTACTCGGCCGGCGACGCCTGCTGAGCCGTCCAGGTCGGGGCAGGGCCGGCCGCCCTGGCGTTCATGGCTTCAGCGCGACGGCGGGTACTTCTGGAGCTTGCGCTGAAGCGAGCGGCGGTGGATGCCGAGCTTGCGCGCCGCCTCGGAGATGTTGCCCGCGGAGTCCGCCAGCACGCGGTGGATGTGCTCCCACTCCGCGCGGGCCAGGGACGGGGCCTGGAGTGTCTCGGGCGCGGCCACCGCGGGCTCGTGCGTGGCGCGCGCGAAGGCGGCGAGGATGTCGTCCACGTCCGCGGGCTTGGGCAGGTAGTTCACCGCGCCCAGCCGGATGGCATCCACCGTGGTGGCGATGCTCCCGTAGCCCGTCAGCACGACGATGCGCGTGGCGGCGTCCACCGCGAGCAGGTCCCTCACCAGCTCCAGCCCGCTGTGCCCTGGCATGCGCAGGTCCACCACCGCGTACTCGGGGGACTCGCGGCGCGCGGCCACGAGCGCGGCTTCGTAGTCGGCCGCGGTGGTGACCTCCCAGCCTCGCTCGCGGAAGGCCCGGCCCAGGCGCTCGCGCAGGGTGGCGTCATCGTCCACCAGGAGCACGCTCGGGTGTTGCTCGGAGGCCGTCGTGCTCATGCCGCGGCCTCCGTGCCTGGCGCCGCCGAGGGGGCGGGCGTGAGCAGGGGCAGGTTGAGGCGCGCCACCGTGCCCTCGCCCGGCGTGGAGCGCAGCTCCAGCGAGCCCCCCAGTTGCTCCGCCAGCGAGCGCGTCAGGAAGAGGCCCAGGCCCATGCCCTCACCGGGCGCCTTGGTCGTGAAGAACGGCTCGCCCGCGCGCGCCAACACCTCGGCGGGCATGCCCGCGCCCGTGTCGCGCACCTCCACCCGCGCTCCGCTCGCTTCGGCGCGCACGCACAGCGCCACGGAGGCGTCATGCGGCGAGGCCTGGAGCGCGTTCTTCACCAGTCCGCGCAGCACGCGGGACAGCGCGCGCGGTGGGCCATGCACGCGCGCCTCGGTCAGCTCCAGAGGCAGGTCCACGCGGACGCGCTCCGGGGTGGGCAGCTCCGCCAGCGTGCGCTCCACCAGCGCGCCGAGCGGCATGTCGTGGAAGGCCTCGCCCAGGGTCTGGCCCGCGTCCGCGGACATCTGCACCAGCACGTCCCGGCACCGGTCCACCTGCTGACGGATGAGGCGCAGGTCGTCGCGCACCGAGTCCGACGCGCCCGCCGTGGACAGCGCGCGCTCCACTTCCTTGGCCACCACCGCGATGGTGGACAACGGGGTGGACAGCTCATGCGCCGCGCCCGCCGCCAGCGTGGCCAGCGACGCGACCTTCTCTCGCCGCGAGTGCTGCGCGCGCGCCAAGGCCAGCTCCTGCTCGCGCTCGCCCAGGGCGCGGGTGACGCGCTGGACGAAGTAGACGATGAAGCCCGCGGCCACCGCGAAGGCCACCCACATGCCGTTGAGGTGCAGCCGCATCAGCTCCGCGTGGTCCGGCCGCACCAGCCCCGGAATCAGGTCCACGTCCTGGAGCACGAACAGCGAGCCGAAGGCGCCCAACGTGAAGGCGAGCAGTCCCCACGTCCAGCGCGCCGGCAGCAGCACCGTGCCCAGCGCCACGTTCACCAGGTACAGCGTGGTGAAGGGGTTGTGCGTGCCGCCGCTCAGCGCGAGCAGTCCGGTGAGCACCAGCGTGTCCCAGAGCATCAGCCCGGCGATGACGCTCTCGGCCACGCGGGGCGCGCGCGTGAGCCAGGCGCGCACCGCGGCGTTCGTCACCGTCTCGGCGAGCAGGAGCACCGCGAGCGCCGACACGGGCAGCGCCAGCTCCAGGCCATACGCCGCCACGGCGATGACGAGCGCCTGCCCCATCAGCACGCCCCACCTGAGGCGCAGCAGCCACTTGAGGTTCAGGCGCGCGCGGGCGCTGGGGTCGCCTGTCTCGGGGGCTCGCGTGGGAGGGGCGGACGTCGTCATGGCACCGGAGGGGACATGGCCACGGAGCGGGCCACGCTGTCCAGGGCCTCCGTCGCCGCGCTCGCCGCGCTCAGGTCCACGCCGTCCAGCCACGTGTCATAGGCCAGGGTGAGGACCCGCTCGGCCCGAGGGCTCTCGGCCGACAGCGTCAGCCCGTCCAGGACGACCTCCACCGTGGCCACGTTGGACGACGTGAGGAGGAAGGGCCGGCGCTCGCCTCCGCCGGCCGGGCTCACCGTGCCCTCGAGCCACAGGCTGTTCCCCGCCATGTCCACGTCCACCGAGGCCGCGGGCAGCCCCTCCGCGTCCTCGTCCGCGGGCTCGAAGCCCACGCGCACGCGGCAGTAGCGCCCCGGCGGCGGACGCAGCGTTCCCAGCTCGAGCACCTGCCCATCCGGTCGCGCGAGGTCGATGACATGCGGGGCGCCCAGGCGCTTCGGGCTCGCGGTGCTGTGCGCCTCCGCGGTGCCGATGGGCGACAGCGCGCGCAAGAGGCGCCACGCCGCGCCCTCCGCGCAGGGCTTCAGCTCCACGCTGCCCACGGTGACGAGTCCGCGCGTGAGCACCACGCGCTCTCCATTGGCGCGCACGAACTCGCGCGCGGTGCCCGGCTCCTCCGCGCGCGTCTGTCGCGGCGCGAGCGCCAGGCCCAGGGTGAGCTGCAGTCCGTCCTCACGCTCACCACAACTGGCGAGGCACAGGAGCGCGAGGGCGGCCAGGGGCTTCACGGGACAAGACCTCACAAGTCGTAGGCGAGGGAGACCTGCGCGATGGGCGTGGGCGCCACCCGGCCGCGCAGTTGGTTGAGGAAGGGGACGCGCACGCCGGCCTGAAGGGTGACGTCCATCGTCGGGCTGAAGAGGAGATCCGGCGACGCGTAGGCGATGAAGCCCCCGCCGTTCTCCTCGCGCACGCCATGCGTGTCATTGGCGGCCTCCAGGCGACTGTCCACGCCCAGGCGCACGGCCCAGCGCGTGCCGGGCTGATACTGCGCGGCCAGCGCGGTGCGCAGCGAGGCGCCCGCGCGGAAGCCCTCGCGCCCGCGCGTGGGGAGGAAGCCCAGGGCGCTGGCGGCGAAGGACCAGGTGCCGCGGAAGCCCTGCCACGACAGGCCCGCCATGGGGTCCACCGAGCCGCTGCCCGGCTGCGCATCCAGGCCCAGCACCGAGCCGTCGCGCGCGTGCAGCACGGGCGCGGTGGGCAGCTTCACGCCCGCCACCACGCTGACGAGCTGGTCCGGCGAGAACTCCTTGTCCTTCCACACGAAGGCCTTGGCGCTGACGTCCACCTCGCCCACGCCCCAGCCCCGCTCGCGGGTGAGGCTCACGTCGCGCGTCTCTCGCAGTTGCAGGGGGAGGTTGGCGGCCAACACCAACCAGGAGCGGGGCGCGTAGGCCACGGCCACGTCCATGCGCAGCTCGCGCAGGCGCAGCGCGTCCTCGCCGTCCCGGCCCAGGGTGTGGCCCCACGCGCGCAGCGTGGTGGACAGACGCAGGCGGCCCTCGAAGGGCTGCTCGTCCCCCATGGAGGTGAGCGTAGGGTCGCCGCACGCGCACGTGGCGCAGGCCCACGCGGAGGACGCGGGCGCGAGCACCAGCGCGCCGGTCAGCATTGCGATGAAGGAGGAGGCTTTCACGACGGGCGGCAGGATAGCGACGGCCCGGTGGGGTCCGCTGTGGCGTGTTGTCGCAGGGCACGCGGGGGTCCACCGGGAAACGCGGAGGACGCGGGAGTGTCCGGAGGGTGACCGGCCGCTCGGGCGGTGCCTGCCGCATCGCGCCCCGGGGGCCACCTTGAGCAAGAGGTCCGCCCGTGCGCGCGAGGAGGGCGGGCGGCGGGAGTCGCACGGAGGACGTCATGGGCCTGCTCGCACCGATTGGCCGGTTGCTCTTCTCGGCCATCTTCATCACCAGCGGCCTGAGCCACTTCATCCAGTTGGATGCGATGACTGCCTATGCGCAGAGCTCAGGCATCCCAGACCCACGCAACGCGGTGCTGGTCTCGGGCGCGGCGCTGGTGCTGGGTGGCTTGTGCGTGTTGCTGGGCTTCTTCGCGAGGCTGGGCGCGGCGGTGCTGGCCGTGTTCCTCATCGCCTCGGCCTTCATGGTCCACAAGTTCTGGCTCATGACCGATGCGGCGCAGGCCCAGAACAACCTCATCCACTTCATGAAGAACCTGTCCATGGCGGGCGGGGCGCTGCTCATCGTCTACTTCGGCCCCGGGCCGTACAGTCTGTCGCGTCGTCGGCGCGAGGACGGACTGGGCGGCCCGCGCATGGGCTTGCGGCACTGAGTCGCGCGCTCACCCGGTCGCGGCCATCGCGGCGGCGTGCAGGGTGAAGAAGGCGACCTCGGGCGTGCTGCCCCGGCGCAGGTACGGGCCGCCGAAGCCGAAGCCCAGGCCCTGGTTCACGTAGAGGTGATTGCCATTCACGCTGTAGTGGCCGCGGATGTACGGCTGGCCCGCGCGGCGGAACAGCGCCTCGGTGAGGCCGCGCACGATGAACTGTCCGCCGTGCGTGTGTCCGGAGAACTGCACCAGGCCCTCGCCCGCGGGGAGCTTCTCCACGGTGGGCGGCGTGTGGGCCAGCACCAGCCGCGTGCCCGACGAGGGCGCGCCGCGGAAGGTGCCCTGCACGTCGTCGTTGCCGGTGAGGCCGTCATCCACGCCCAGCACGGTGACGGGCGCGCCGCGCACGTCCACCACGCGGTGCTCGTTCTGGAGCACCGTGTAGCCCATCTGCTCGAAGCCCTCGCGCAGGTACGGCGCGTTGACCCAGTGGTCGTGGTTGCCCATCACGACGAAGACCGGGCCCGCGAGCCCCGCGAGCAGCTCGCGCACGCGCGGCAGCGGCTTGGGGCTGTGGGTGACGTAGTCGCCCGTGAGGAAGACGAGGTCCGGCGCCTCGGCGTTGACGGCGGCCACGGCGCGGCGGATCCGCAGCTCGGAGGTGGCCTGCCCCACGTGCACGTCCGAGAGCTGGGCGATGCGCAGCCCGTGATGCGCGGGGTGGATTCCCCGGAGGTGGAGCACGTGCTCGGTGAGGGCGAAGTGGTCGCGCCAGCGCAGCCGGTCCGGGCGCAGCGGATCCACCCCGTTGCGCGCCACGACCTCGTTGCGGGCTCGCGAGCCTGCGGTCGCGTCGTCGGACGCGTCCTTCCGGGAGAGGAGGGACGAGGCAGGGGAGCGGCGGCGGGTGAGTCTCAGGCGCATGCGGTGTCGTGTCCTCCGGCGCACGAGGTGAACAGGGGCCGAGTCTAGAGAGCCGACCGGGGTGGGTTGAAGTCGGGAAAGCGAGGCACGATCGCTGTCCGGACAGCCGGCACGGGAGGCTCGGGACAACCCGGCCGCGCGCGCGAACATTTCCCTGCCCTCGGGGGCGCGGACGTGGCGCGGCGGGCACCCGGGCGAGCGTCCGCCGCGGGGCCCGGAGCGTCAGGGGCGGCTCAGTAGCCGCGCAGCACGTACACCTTGCTGTTCACGCGGACGAAGAGCATCGAGGGCGTGACGGTGGGGTCGTAGAGGAGCTGTTGGATTCCGCCGCCCTTCACGCCGCTGACCTTCTCCAGCGTGCGGTCCGGCTTGATGCGCCACAGGCCATCGCCGTCGGTGCCCACGAAGAGCGAGCCGTCATCCGTGGCCGCCAGCGCGTTGATGCTCCGGCTGCCCAGGTCTTCCACGCGCGTCGTCGCCTGTACCTTCAGCGTGTACGCGCCGTTGCTCTGCTGGCGACGCTGCGTGTCCAGCCGGAACAGGCCCTCGGTGTGGCTGCCCACGTAGTAGGCGCCGTCCTTCGTCTGCTCGAAGGCGCGCCAGAAGGCGAAGGGCACCTCGCCGCTGCGGTAGGTGTCATCGCCTCCGTTCACGGGCTCGACGAAGGTGTTGAGCGTGTAGAACGCGCCCTTGTCCTCGAAGTGCCACAGGGCCATGTCCGGGTTGGGGACGATGATGCCAATCTTCCAATCGTTACCGATGAGCACGGCGCCGTCCTGCCCGATGCCCAGGCCATACGTCAGGCCCGTGCGCTGCGACCAGCTTCCATCGTCCTTCTTCACCCAGAACACCGGGTGGCGGTGGCTGCTGTACGTCAGCCCCCGGATGCGCGTCACGCCGTGGTTCGTGCCGATGTAGACCTCGCCAGCGTAGGGCCCGCGCATCACCCGCGCGCACGAGTAGATGCTGCGGTCTTCGTCGTAGTGGTAGTCGTTGCTGTTGTGGATGCCCAGCGGCGCGTTCCCCGTGGGGCGGCTGCTGCCCATGGACTGGTACAGGTGCTCCTGGAGCGTCACCGCGCCTTGGAGCGCGTCCCACTGGACCACGTCCATGTCGCCCTGCTGGTAGTAGTTCCAGTTCGCGGGGTCGTAGCCGGGCTCGCCCTCGCTCGCGATGCGGTTGCCACCCGGGATGTCATCGCCCGCGCGGTAGCCCACGTACGCCTGCCCCGCCGCGCCGCCGCAGATGACGGTGGACGTGTAGCCCTTGCCCGCCTGGCCCACGTTCTGGGTCCAGACGACCTTCTTCGTGTCCGCGCTGAGCATGCCGATGCGACTGCCCGCGAGCAGCCAGATGTTGTGCGCGGCATCGACCGTGAGCGACTGGACATGGTCCAGGCCGTAGCGGTCCGTGTAGTTGAGCACGGGGTCCTGAGGCCACGGGCCGGCGGGATCCACCGGGGGCGGGCCCGCGTCCGGAGGCTCGCCCGCATCGGGGAGGGGGCCCGCGTCCGGAGGCTCGCCGGCGTCGGGGAGGCCCGCGTCCGGGGGCTCGCCCGCGTCTGGATCCGTCGTCGGCTCCTCCACGGGAGGGTCCTCTCCATGAGGCCGGGTGGGGGTCTCCGAACTCCCACACGCCCACGCGCCCGCGACCACCAACCCGATACACGCGCCCAGCACTCGTCGAATCACCGTGACCTCCCCTCGAGGCCGCAGAGCAAGCGGTGTACCGGGGGCGAGGCGGGCGGGGAGGCCGCGCGGCATGGGAACGCGCCTGCCCACGTCGAGGCACCGCGTGGGCATGCGTTGAGCACTTCCGCGCCCAAGGACGCTCCCGAACGTGCCTCAGTCGACGAGGTGCATCGGCGCGTTGGGGCCCGAGTTGGAGCCGCTGGGGCCCGAGGGCGTGCTGGCGATGACCTCCACCGCCACGGGCGAGGCGCCGTTGAGCTGGAAGCGCGCGCGCACGGGCAGGCCCTCGGGGATGGCATCCGCCTTCACCCGCTTCCCGTCGAGCCAGACCTGGGTCGGGTCCTTCACCGCGAGCTGCGCGGGCGGCAACCCGGAGCGCTCCACGGTGATGTGGCCGCGCTTGGCTTCCTTCACGGTGCCGTGCAGGTCGAACGCGGAGGCGGCCTGGAACGTCTCCGCCTCGCGCTGTTTGGAGGCCGCGTCCTGGCCCACGACCTTCTTGGCCGTGTCTTGGATGGCCGGTCCCACCTGGGTGGCGTCCACGCCCGTGCTGTGACTCGAGCTGCTCGACTGCGCCAGCGCCGTCGTGGCCAGACACACGCCCAGCAGGCAGAGGTGCTTCTTCATGTGCTCGCTCCCGTCCGTCTCGAAGTGTCGAGAATGACGGTGGGCAGGCGTCACGGCCGCGCCAAGCGACGGATGGGGCGGCGCGATGCGCCGCGCCGGCACGGCGGCGAGAGAGCGAGCGCTCGGGCGGCCTACGCGCAGCGATCGCAGAGGCCGCGCAGCTGCACCTCGACGTGACGCTGGGCCACCGCGCGCGGCACGCCCCGCGCGGAGGCGATGCGCACGGACTCGTCGGGGAGGCACGCGACGGTGCCGCAGTCCGTGCAGGTGAAGTGGGGGTGCGTGCCCGCATGCTCGGCGCCCGCGCGCTTGAGCTCGAAGCGCCACACGTGGTCGCCCAGGTCGGCGCGGTTGACGAGCCCCGCCTCGGTGAGGTCCGTCAGGTTGCGGTAGAGGGTGACGCGGTCGTAGCCGTCATCGCCCAGGGACTCCACCAGGTCCGCGTGGCTCATGGGCGCGGTGGCCCCCTCCAGCTGTCGCAGCACGGCCACCCGAGGCGCGGTGCTGCGCAGGCCCGCGGCGCGGATGCGTTCCTGGAGGTCAGCGAGCTTCATTGGCGCGGCGTTCTTCTTGGCACCCATGGGGCGTCCGCATAGCGCACCTGCCGCGCGGATTCACGCGGCTTGAAATGAGACGGCGCGCTTGGAGCCCGGCTGGCTCCGGAGGCGCGGTGCACTTGCAGCTCGGTTGCTGCTGCGGTCCGTGTTGCTAGTGCGCGCGCGGGGCATCGTGGGAGGCGGTGGTGCCCTCCGGTTCAGGCGTGGGTCCGTGGTCGCGGGACGGCGCGGACCCGGGTGGGGTGATGACGCGCACGGACACTCCGGGCGCTCGGCCTCGTGGGGCGGTGTCAGGTAGTGCCCATCGGACGGTGCCTGGGACCGGAGTCTGTATGCCTTTTCGGCGCATTTCCCGTATCCACCCACGAAGGTCCAGCCGGGTCATGAATGCCTGAGGGACGAGGCTGGCGGGGCAGTGTGCCGAGGGAGGTCCCGATGATGCCGGCAGCACACCAGGTTCCCGAGCCGTCGGCCGTGGAGCAGCCCTCGCGGCGGCGGCTGGTGTGGGTGGGGAACATGGGGGACGCGTGGTTGTCGCTCTCCCGGGTGGCGAGGTTGCTCGACTGCGAGCCGGTGGCCACGGGCTCGCTGGCCATGGCGCGCCGCGAGGTGCAGAACTCCCGCCCGCGCATGGTGCTGGTGCACTGGAAGCTGGTGACGCCGGGGGGGCCTGGGCCGCGCACGCAGCTGGGGCTCTCGGGGGTGCCGTTGGCGCTGGTGGTGGACCGCGACGCGCCCGCCGAGGTGCTGGAGGCCGCCGAGCGCGACGGCGTGGAGGACTGCCTCGTGGCGCCCGTGCGCGCCTACGAGGTGGCCGCCCGGCTCGCCGCGCTGGCCGGGGAGCGCTCCGCCCCCGAGGCCCGCGTGGTGGAGCGGCACAGCCCTCGGCTCCTGCTCGTGCTGGGGCCCGGTGGAATCCGCGGCGGGGGCGGCTTGGGTTCGCTCCTGGAGTCGTGTGGCCACCTGCTGCTCTATGCGTCCACGCTGGAGGGGGGCGTGGCGCGGGTGGCGGAGGGCGGCGTGACGCCGCACCTGGTGCTCTTGTGCGAGGACGACGTGCCGCCCGGCGCGTTGGCGCGGCTGCGCGCGGGCCTGCGCGCGCAGCCGGGGCTGGCCCGCGTGCCGGTGGTCCTGCTCACGTCCAACACCGTGGGGTGCGAGGAGGGCTCGGACGGCGTGGTGCGGCTGAGCCTGCGCGCGCTGCGCCCGGCCGCGCTGCTGGCGCACCTGCACGCGATGCTGGGCCGCGAGCTGGCGCACCTGCGGATGGAGGAGCGGGTGTCGTTCTGCTGCCCGCTGGAGTTCCGCGCGAGCGGGCCGCGCGCCGGAGAGTGGGTCTCCGGCTTCTCCGCCGGGGTGAGCCCCGGCTCGCTCCTGGTGCGCACGTGGGTGCCCGCGAAGGCCGGCGCGGCGGTGGCGCTGCGCATCCACCTGCCCACCACCCGGGACGTGCTGGAGGCCGAGGGCGTGGTGGCCTGGGCCCACCCGTACGCGCCCCGAGGCCCGCTCTCCTATCCCCGGGGCATGGGCGTGCAGTTCCTCGGCATGGGGTCGCAGCGGCTGATGCACCTGCGGCAGCTCTGCCGAGCCACGGAGTGACCCTCGCTGGAGGACCCATGCGACGCAAGAAGGTGCTCCTCGTCGATGATTCGTCCACCGTGTTGCTGTTGCATCGCCTGATGCTGATGGAGCGCGGTTACGACACCATCACCGCGCGCGACGGCATGGAGGCGCTGGAGCTGGCGGCGGTGGAGCGCCCGGACCTCGTCTTCCTGGACGTGGTGATGCCGCACCTGGATGGGCTGGAGACGTGCCGGATGCTGCGCGACCGGGACCCCACGCGGCTGACGCCCATCGTGCTGTGCTCCTCGCGCGCGGAGCCCAACAGCGTGCGCGCCGGCTTCGACAGCGGCTGCTCGGACTACCTGGCCATGCCCTTCATCGGGGACGAGCTGACCGCGGTGCTGCACCGATACCTGGACGGTTAGCGGCGCCCCGCCGCGGGCGCGCCGTCACAGCAGCCGCGGTTGCTGCGGCGCGGGCAGGGGCGGCATGGAGCGGCGCGGCAGCGTCACGGTGAAGCGCGTGCCGTCGGCCTCCGAGGAGGAGACCTCGATGGTGCCGCCGTGCGCCTGGACAATCTCCCGGACGATGTAGAGCCCCAGCCCGTAGCTCATCTTCAGCGTGCGCGCCGTCTGCGGGCCGCGCCGGAAGGGCTCGAAGAGGTGCGGGAGCTGCGACTCGGGGATGGGGCGCCCCTCGTTGTGCACCTCCACCACCACCTTGGTGCGCAGCCCTATCGCCTTCAAGCGCACGGGCTCTCCGGCGGGGCCGTACTTGAGCGCGTTCTCCACCAGGTTGGACACCACCTGGGCCAGCCGGTCCGGATCCCACTGGCCGCGCGTGTTGCCCTTGTGCTCCACGCTGATGTCGCGCTGGGGATAGGCGATGCGGAACTCGTGGGCCACCTTGTCGAGCAGCTCCTTCAGCTCCGCGGTCCGGGGCTCGATGACGACGCTGCCCACCAGCCGCGCGCGCGTGAAGTCCAGCAACAGCCGCGTCAGCCGCTCGATGCGCACCGCCGCGGTGGAGATGCGCTGGCTGGTGCGCGCCGCGTCCTCGGGCGAGCCCCCCGTGGCCAGCACGCGCGACCAGTTCATGATGGCGCCGAGCGGGCTGCGGATGTCGTGGCTGATGATGCCCATCAAGTGCTCCTGGAACTCGGAGTGCCGGCGCGTCTCCTCCTCGGACCACTTGCGCGTGGTGATGTCGCGGCTGAGGCCGAACAGGCCGTACACGCGGCCCGACTCGTCGCGCAGCACGCCCTTGGTGGACAGCCACACGCGCTTGCCGCTGGACGTGTGCTCCACGTTCTCGAACGAGAGCGTCTTCTCTGACGCGAACACCGCCCGGTCGTTCGCGGTGAAGGCCTGGCCCATCTCATCCGAGAACAGCTCCAGGTCCGTGCGGCCCAGCACGCCATCCGGCCGGCGTCCCAGCGCGCGCGCGCCCGCGGCGTTGATGAGCTGGTAGCGGCCCTCCAGGTCCTTGGTGAAGACCGCGTCCGGGGCCTCCTCGATGAGGGACGCGAGGAGCGCGTCGGTGCGGCGGGCCTGCTCACGCGCGTGGCGCTCGGAGGTGATGTCGCGCCCGTGCACCAGCAGGCCGCCCGCGAGCGGACGCGTGCGGACCTCGAACCACGTGTCGGACTCCGGCCACGCGTACTCGTAGCTGACGCAGTCCTGCGTGCTCGCGGCCTGCTCGAACCGCACGTGCTGCCGCAGCCCCAGGAGATCCGGATACGTGTGGCGCAGGTCCTGCCCCAGCGGCGCCTGCTCCGCGAGCAGCTCCGCCATGCGCGGGTTCACGTAGACGACACGCCACTCCGCGTCGACGGCGAGGAACGCGTCCGGCAGTCCATCCAGGATGGCGTACGGGCCCAGTCCACTCGTGTCCGGCATGGCGGGCGCGGCGGCGGGCTGGCGCTTGTTGGCGGGTGCGTGGGCCATCGACGGGCGGAAGGGGCGAGCCCCTTCTCAGGGAGAGCGCGCGGGCGCGGCGGAAGCGAGGTGAGAGGTGGCTGGGCAGGACGTGAAGCGCATCCAGTCGCCACCATACCCCGCTCCTCGCGCGACGGTAGCCACGCACCCCGCGGGACGAGGCACACGCACTGGGCGTCACATCTCCGCTCGAAAATGTGCGTGGCCCGCGACGGAGGTGTTCGCTGGTGGTGAATGAATGTGGCGGTGATGGACAGTCACGCCGTCGACTGCCTCACGACTGGCCGGTGAGGGTCCGGACCGCATCGCAGAGGGCATCCAAGTCGAAGGGCTTGTCGAAGGTGAAGGCCGCGCCCAGGCGGCGGGCCTCCAGGTGGGTGGCCTCGTCGCCAAAGGCGGTGATGAGGATGACGGGCGTGGCCCAGTCCACGCGGCGCAGGCGGGAGAGGACCTCCAGGCCGGTGCACCCGGGCATGCGCACGTCGGTGATGATGAGGTCGGGCACCACCTGCTCCACGCCGGCGCGTCCGCGCACGAGCATCTCGATGAGCTCGCGCCCGTCGCGGGCCTCGAGGATGTCGCAGCCGTGGCGGCCCAGGGCCTCCGCCATGAGGCGCCGCATCTGCGTGTCGTCCTCGGCGATGAGCACGCGAGGGTCCGCGGGGGGCGCCTCGCTGCCCGGGACCCAGGGCAGCTCCTCTCCATTGTCGGCACCGTCATGCCAGGCCATGCGTTCCTCCCAAGGGATTCGAGGTGTCCCCGGGGAAGAGCATCCCGTGTGCCAGCGTCAGGCTTTGCGCAACGGCTCCTTGCTGTCCTTGTCGCCCGGCTCGCCGCGCTCCAGCTTGCGGTAGAGCGTCTTGCGGTCCACGCCGAGGATGCGCGCGGCGAGGGTGCGACTGCCGCCCACCGCCTCCAACACGCGGTGGATGTAGCGGCGCTCCAGCTCCTCCAGCGTCACCAGCTCGGAGGCGTCCGTGTTCTCGGGGACGACGCGGGGGCTGCTGTAGTTGCGGACGCGCTCGGGCAGGTCGTCCACGGTGAGCTGCTCGAAGGAGGTGAGGGCCACCGCGCGCTCGATGCAGTTCTGCAGTTCGCGCACGTTGCCCGGCCAGCCATAGGCGAGCAGTCGCTGCGCGGCGGCCGGGGACAGGCCCACCACGCGCTTGCCCGTGCGGGTGGCGAACTGCTCGATGAAGCGCTGGGACAACAGGAGGACGTCGTTGCCGCGCGCGCGCAGCGGGGGCAGCTCGATGCCAATGACGTTGAGGCGGTAGTAGAGGTCCTCGCGGAAGCGGTCCTCCTCCACCGCCAGCTCCAGGTCGCGGTTGGTGGCCGCGACGATGCGCGCGTCGAAGGGCACCTCGGTGTCGCCGCCCACCGGCCGCACCACCCGCTCCTGGAGCGCGCGCAACAGCTTGGGCTGGAGGGTGAGGGGCAGCTCTCCCACCTCGTCCAGGAAGAGGGTGCCGCCATGGGCCTTCACGAAGAGGCCGGCGCGCGGGGCCTTGGCGTCGGTGAAGGCGCCCTTGGCGTGGCCGAACAGCTCGCTCTCCAGGAGGGGCTCGGGCATGGCCGCGCAGTTGATGGCCACGAAGGGCCCGTCCTTGCGGCGGCCTCGGGCGTGCAACGCGCGGGCGGCCACCTCCTTGCCGGTGCCGCTCTCGCCGGTAATCAGCACGGTGGCGTCCACGTCCGCCACGCGGTCGATGAGGGCGTAGGCCTGCTTGAGGGCGGGGCTCTCGCCCACCACCCCGCTGTCATCCTGCTGACGGCCCAGCGCCTCGCGCAGCCGGCGCACCTCCTGGCGCAGCGCGCGATGCCCCACCGCGCGCTCCAGCACCAGCACCAGCGCGTCCACGTCGATGGGCTTGGTGATGAAGTCGTAGGCCCCGGCGCGGATGGCGGCCACCGCCGTCTCCATGCTGCCGAAGGCGGTCACCACCACCACGGGGATGTCCGGGCGGTTGAGGACGATGCGCTCGCACAGCCCCAGCCCGTCCATGCCGGGCATGCGCAGGTCGGTGAGCACCGCGTCGAAGTCCTCGGACTCCAGGTGGCGGAGGGCCTCGTCGGCGGCGCCGAACGCGTGCGGCTCGAAGCCCCGGCGGGCGAGGCCCTTCTCCAGCAGCGCGCGCATCTCGCGCTCGTCCTCCACAATCAGGATGCGGCCTGGCATGAGTCGGCTCCCGGGGGCAGGTAGATGGAGAAACAACTGCCATGCCCTGGCTGGCTGCGCACGGCAATCCAGCCGCCATGGTCGCGCACCAGGCCATAGGAGACGGACAGCCCCAGGCCCGTGCCCTCGCCCACGTCCTTGGTCGTGAAGAAGGGCTCGAAGATGTGGGGCAGCACTTCCGGGGCAATGCCCTCGCCCTCGTCCTCCACGTCCAGGCGCACCCACTCCGCCTCGGGGCCGCCCACGTCCGCGGGGGGCGCGGCGCGCGTGTGCTGGGCGCTGACGCGCAGGGTGCCCGAGCGGCGCATCGCCTGGATGCCGTTCATCACCAGGTTGGTGAGCACCTGCTGGAGTTGCCCACCGTCCACGTCCAGCGACAAGCCCGAGGGCACCTCCTGCGCCAGCGTGACGCCGTGCTTGGTGGCCATGGGCTTGAGCAGGCCCAGCGTGCGGCTGACGAGCTGCGCCACGTCCTCCGGTGCGCGGTGGGGCGTGCGGCGGCGGGCGAAGTCGAGGAGCTGCCGGATGATGGCCGTCATGTGCTGGGCCTGCTGGGAGATGATGCGGGCGCACTCGCCCACCTCGTCGCCCTCGGCCTCGCCGGAGGCAATCATCTTGGCGCGGCCCATCACCACGTTGAGGGGCGTGCCCAATTCGTGCGCCACGCCCGAGGCCAGCTTGCCCACCGTGGTGAGGCGGTCCGCGTGGCGCAGGTGCTCCAGCGTGGACAGCCGCCCCGCGGTCTCCGTGGCCAGTCGCGAGCGCGTCTCCTCCAACTGCTCTCCCATGCGGTTCATGGCCGCGGCCAGCGTGGTCAGTTCGTCGCCGCGGCCGCCGCGCAGGGGCACGCGCGCGGTGAGGTCGCCCTCGCCAATGCGGTGGGCGAACGTCATGAGCTGCTCCACCGGGCGGCCCACCAGCCGGCGGCCCAGGGCCATGGCGGCCAGGAGGAAGAAGATGGCGATGGTGGCCGTGGCGATGGCCGTGCCCACGACGGTGGTGCGCACGTGGAGCTGCTGCTCGGTCAGGGCCTCGGTGATTTCGATGGCGCCCAGGCGCCGGCCCAGCAGCACGGGCGTGTACGAGCGCAGCACATCCGGGTCATCGCTGGCGTCCACCACCGAGCCGTCGTGTCCGGCGCGCAGCGAGGCCAGCAAGGCGGGCGGCAGGAGGGGCGCGAAGCCCGAGCCCGGTCCGCCATCAATCCACACCCAGCGCAGGCGGACCTGCTCCTGGAAGCGGTTGGCCTGGTTGAGCAGCGTGAGGGCTTCCGACTCACCGGCCAGCTGCCATGCCTTGCCAATGGACCCGGCGAGCGTGTGACCGAGCAGCCGGTGGTCGTGCTGCATGTCGATGGCGGAGCGCGCCAGCTCGCGCTCCACCTGGAACGTCTGCAGCCCGGCCATGACGGCCACGGCGAGCAAGACGAGGGCGAGCGTGATTTTTCGGGCGAGCTTCACGGGAAAAGGCAACCCCCGGTCCGTGGGCGAGGGGGAAGAGCGCACGGACCGGGGATGGTACGCAAGAGGTACCGCGGGTACTGCACCAGCGAAAGGCGATCAGTTCGCGCTGCCAGCGCCCTCGCTCGGGGTCGCGGCGGCCTTCGGGGCAGGGTGCGCCTTCGTCCCCTTCTTGCCCTTCGCGGCCGGCTTCGCGGGGGCCGTGGCCGCCGCGTCCGTGCCCTTGGCCGCCTTGGGGGCGGCGGCGAACGCGCTCATCGACGCGAGAGCGAAGGTCAGACCAACGACGAGGGACGTGGTGCGCTTCATGGTTTGCTCCGGGTTGTTCCCGCGATGGTGCGGGGATGTCCCGGGCTAGAGCAGCCGGCGTGCCAACACCGCTTCTCCTCGGAGCGCCTCTGGGCGCGGGGCGGAAGTCCCCGGCGCGGGTGGGGCAGATTGCCCCGACAGGGGCAGGATGCCCCGGGGTGGGCCGGACCCGAAGGCAGGGGACTCGGACGGAGCGGCTGGCATGTGCCGTGCTGGCCCGGAGGGTGAATGCCCTGCCCTCCCAGGTGGACCTCCGCGATGACCGCTCCTCCCGCCGCTCCCCGTGCGCTGCGCATCCTGCTGGCGGAGGACGATGACGCCATGCGTGCCCTCCTGGTGCGCGCGCTGTCACGCGCCGGCCACACGGTGGTGGAGGTGGAGGACGGCTTCGAGCTGTCCGACTACGTGGAGATGATGGCCGGGCAGGGGGGCTCGCTGGAGCCGCCCGACGTCATCGTCAGCGACGTGCGCATGCCGGGGTGCTCGGGGCTGGAGGTGCTGGCGCGGCTGCGGCGGCGCGGGCTCACGTGCCCGGTGTTGCTCCTGAGCGCCTTCGCGGACGCGGAGACGCATGCGGAGGCCCAGCGGCTGGGCGCCCACGCGCTGCTGGACAAGCCGGTGGACCTGGACGTGCTGCGCGCCGCCGTCGTGGACGCCGGCGGCGCGGCCTGAGGGCTTCAGGCGGACTTCTTCTCCTCGGCGGCGTCCTGCTCGAAGATGCGCTCCAGCTCCTCGCGCGCGCGGGCCGCCATCTGCATCAGGGCCTTGTCGTCCCCGAGGTACTGGGCTGACTCGCGCACCATGGCGTCGTCGTACTCGCGGAAGCGCTCCACCACGCGCCGCGTCTCCGAGTAGGTGAGGCCCAGGGCCTGGAGCACGTCCTCCGCCAGCACCAGGCTGGAGTCGAACGTCTCGCGCATGAAGTGGGTGATGCCCAGTTCGATGAGCTTGTAGGCGTGCAGGCGGTTGCGGGCGCGCGCGTAGATGGCCAGGTGCGGGAAGTGCTCCTTCACCGTGCGCGCGGTGCGCAGCGAGGCCTCGATGTCGTCGATGGCGAGCACGAACACCCTCGCCTTGTCCGCGCGGGCCGAGCGCAGCAGGTCCAACCGGGACGCGTCGCCGTAGAACACCTTGTTCCCGAAGCGCCGGATGAAGTCGATGTGCTCGGCGCTGGCGTCGATGGCGGTGAAGCCGATGCGCTTGGCGCGCAGCAGGCGGCCCACCACCTGACCCACGCGTCCCATGCCCGCGATGATGACCGGGTGGTCCGCGTCCGGGGACACGTCGTACTCGCGCGCCGGGCCCGCCTTGGCCAGACGCGGGCGCACCCACCGCTCATAGGCGGCGGACAGGAAGGGCGTCACGGCCATGGACAGGCCCACCACGCCCACCAAGAGGTCCGCCAGGGCGCGGTCCATCACCTGGAAGGACACGGCCAGGGAGAAGAGGACGAAGGCGAACTCGCCGCCCTGGGAGATGACCACCGCCAGGCTCCAGGAGGGCTCGTTGCGGCGGAACGCGAAGCGGCCCAGGCCGTAGAGCACCAGCGCCTTGAGCGCGGTGAGGCCCAGCACCAGCCCGGTGACGAGCCACGGCCGCGTGGCGATGAGCGACAGGTTCACCGACATGCCCACCGCGATGAAGAACAGGCCGAGCAGCAGGCCCTTGAAGGGCTCGATGTCCGCCTCCAGCTCGTGGCGGTACTCGGACTCGGCCAGGAGCACGCCGGCGAGGAAGGCGCCCAGCGCCATGGACAGGCCCACCGTGCTCACCAGCGCGGCGGTGCCCACCACCACGAGCAGCGCGGTGGCGGTGAACAGCTCCTGGCTGTGGAACGACGCCACCACGCGGAACACCGGGCGCAGCACGTAGCGCCCCGCCACCACCACCAGCGCCAGCGCGGCCACGGCCTTCAGCCCGACGAGCCAGCCCGGCCCGGCGGAGGGCTCGGTGGAGTGGCCCAGCAGCGGCAACAGCGCCAGCAGCGGAATGACGGCCAGGTCCTGGAACAGGAGGATGCCGAACGCGAGCCGCCCGTGCTCGGTGGTGAGCTGGTTGCGCTCGGCGAGGAGCTGGAGCGCGAACGCGGTGGACGAGAGCGACAGGCCGAAGCCGCTCACCAGGGCGGCGCCCGGCGGCAGGCCGAGCGCCCACGCCACGCCCGTGAGCAAGAGGCCGGTGGCCATCACCTGCGCGCCACCCATGCCGAACACGGAGCGCCGCAGCTGCCACAAGCGCGCGGGCTGCAACTCCAGGCCGATGAGGAACAGCAGCAGCACGACGCCCAGCTCGGCCACGTGGAGGATGCTGTCCACGTCCGAGATGAGCCGCGCGCCGTACGGCCCGATGACGGCTCCCGCCGCCAGGTAGCCCAACACCGACCCGAGGCCGAGCCGCTTGAACAGGGGCACGGCCACCACCGCGGCGGCCAGGAAGACGAGGGCGTGATGCAAGAAGGACATGCGCCCCTCCTTCGCACGCCCACCACGGATGCGGCAACGAGGAGTGACGGGCGCACGCCCTGCCGTTTCCGCGGACCACAGGGGGCTCAGAGGTTCGGCGGCGCGAGCCCGGGAGGCGGCGCGCCCGTGGGGCCGGGGCCCTGCACGGGCAGGGTGAAGGTGAAGGTGCTTCCCACCCCTGGGACGCTCTGTGCGCGGATGGTGCCGCCGTGGGCCTCCACGAGCCCCTTGGCGATGGCGAGGCCCAGGCCCGTGCCTCGGCTGGCCGCGTCGCGCGCCTGCCAGTAGCGGTCGAAGATGTGGGGCAGGGCCTCGGGGGCGATGCCCGTGCCGGTGTCGCGCACGGAGAAGTCCACCTCGCCTCTCCGCGCGGTGACGGTGACGGCGAGCGTGCCGCCCAGCGGGGTGAACTTGAGCGCGTTGCCCAGCAGGTTGCCGAGCACCTGGAGCACGCGACCCCGGTCGCACCGCACGCGCAGGGACTCGGGCGGCAGGTCTGCTTGGAGCAGCAGGCCCTTGGCCTCGGCGAGCGGGCGGATGGATTCCAGGGCCTCGGTGGCGAGCGCGGCGGCGGAGTGCTCGCTCGCGTCGAGCGGCAGCCGCCCCGCCTCCAGCCGACCCCAGTCCAGCAGGTCCGAGATGAGCCGCGACATGCGCTCGGCGGCGTCGTGGATGCGCGCGGCCTGCTTCGCCACGGCCTCGCTCCCGGGCTTGCCCGCCGCGCCTCGCGTCAGCAGCGCCGCGCCGAGCTGCACCACGCCCAACGGGTTCTTCAGGTCGTGCGACACCACGGCGAGCAAGTCCTCGCGCGCCCTCGCGGCCCGGCGCGACTCGCCCACCAGCCGCGCGTTGTCGATGGCGAGGCTCGCGCGCAGGCACAGGTCCTCCGCCAGCGCCAGGTCGTCCGGGCCGTAGCGACGCCCGGAGTCCGAGGAAACGAAGGTGACGGCGCCCAGCGTGTGTCCGCGCGCGCGCAGGGGGACAATCATGTACGAGCGCGCCTGGAGCAGCCGGAGCAGCGCGGGGTGCGCGGGCTCGGCCGCCGCCGCGCGCAGCAGCGAGTCCGTCACCGCGGGCACCAGCTCGGGTTCTCCCGTGCGCAGCACCCGCAGCAGGCCCACGGGGGCGTCTTCGTGCATCTCCGTGCGCGGAGGCAGGGCGTGCGCTCGCTCCTGCTGCGTGGGGTCCAGGCTGGCCACGGCCACGCGCGCCACCCACGGGCCCTGCTCCAGCGCGTCCACCAGGCACCAGTCCGCCAGGTCCGGCACCGCCAGGTGGGCCAGCAGCGTGTACATGCCCTGCGGATCCGGCGGGTGGGTGAACAGCGTCGTCATCGCTTGATAGAGGAACGAGCGGCGGCGCTCGGCCGTCTCCATCTCCGCGCGCGCGGCCTGCTCCACCTCCAGCGCGCGGGCGTACATGGCCTCGGCCTCGGTCAGCGGGCGCGCGGTGAGGAGCACGCGGCTGGGGGCGGCGCCATCGCTGGGCAGGGGCGTGAGCAGCACGGCGTGCGGCGCGGCCCCCTGCATCGTGGGCCACGGCAGCTCCACCGCGACCGGACCGCGCGAGGCGAGCACCTGGGCGCGGGTGGACTCCAGCGAGGCGACTGCCTGGGGCTGCAGGCCCAGCTCCGCGCAGTGCCGCCCCGCTACTTGCTCCACCGTGAGCCCGAGCGAGCGGGCACCCGCGAGGCTGCACGCCAGCACCCGCCCGGTGTCATCGAGCAGGAAGGCTGCGTCGGGGAGCGCGGCGAACGCGGCCTCGTAGGGAGGCGAAAGCGCGGAGGCGGACATCGGGTGGATCGTCGTGAGCACCTGATATGGACACCCCACGAGGGCAGAGGCCATCCCGACCCGTGGCGATTCCTCCCCAGCCCTCGGCCCAGTCGACACTGGGCCAGGGCCGCTGTTCGTCAGGCGAAGGCGCGCAGGAGTCGGTCGGAGAGCTGCTCGAGGGGAATCACCTCGTGCGCGAGATGCGCGCCCACGACCATGCCGGGCATTCCGTAGACGACGGAGGACGCCTCGTCCTGCGCGAGCACGCGGCCTCCCGCCTGATGCAGCTCGCGGATGCCATCCAGCCCGTCCTGGCCCATGCCCGTCAGCATGACGGCGAGCGAGGCCGCGCCATGGGTGCGCGCCACGGCGCGGAAGAGCCAGTTGGCGGACGGGCGGAAGCCGTGCACGGGCGCGGCGTTGGAGACCTCCGCGCGCCCATCGGCCGTCAGCCCCAGGTGCCGGTCATCCGGCGCGAGGTAGACGCAGCCGGGGGTCAGCGGCTCGCCCGCCTCGGCCACCTTCACGCGCAGGGGCGTGGCCGTGCCGAGCCACCGCGCGAGCCCCTCGCCGAAGCCCAGCGCGATGTGCTGCACCACCAACACCGGCACGGGGAAGCTGGCGGGGAGCCCGGAGAGAATCTGGTACAGCGCGGCGGGCCCGCCGGTGGACGCGGCCATCGCGACCACGGAGGGGCGCGTGGCGAGCGGAGGCGCCACGGGGGCGGTGGCGGGGATGGCGCGGTCTGGCCAGCGGCGCACCACCTTCACCTCGGCCATGGCCCGGAGCGTGTCGCGCAGGCGGCGGCTCTCGGCGTCGAAGGCGGGGGACTCGGGGCCCACGGGCTTCTGGAGCACGGCGAGCGCGCCGGCGCGCAGCGCGGCCATGGAGGTCTGGATGTCTCGCTCCACCAGCGTGGACACCACGACGACGGGCGTGGGCACGTCCGTCATGATGCGCCGGGTGGCGTCCAGCCCGTCCATGCGCGGCATCTGGATGTCCATGGTCACCAGGTCGGGGCGCAGCCGCTCGGTGAGGGCCACGGCCTCCACCCCGTCGCGGGCTTCGCCCACCACCTCCAGGCCGCTGTCCGCGCGGAGGATCTCCACCAGCAGGCGGCGCGCGGTGGGAGAGTCCTCGGCCACCACGATGCGCAAGGGGCTCGTTCTCATAGCAGTCGCCTCAGGGTCTCCAGCAGGCTCGTTGGGTCGAAGGCGCTCTTGACCAGATATGCGCTCGCGCCGGCGCGCAGCCCTCGCGCGCGGTCCTCGGCTCGGTCCCTCGCGGTGACGAGCACCACGGGCAGGCGCGCGAAGCGCGGGGAGCCGCGCACGGCCTCCGTCAGCGCGAAGCCATCCATCCGAGGCATCTCCACGTCGAGCACCAGCGCATCGGCCCCTCCCGCCTGGAGTCGCTCCCAGGCCTCGGCGCCGTCCACGCACGGCACCACCTCGTAGCCCGCACTCTCCAGGATGCTCAGCTCCAGCGCGCGCGTGGTGGGTGAGTCGTCCGCCAGCACCACGCGGCGGCGTGCCTGCCGGGCCTGCGGGGAGGGGAAGAAGCGGTCGGGGGAGGCGCGTCCGCCCGCCGCGCGCACCAGCGAGGCGGGGTTGAGCAGCAGCGCCAGGTGGCCGTCTGGCAGCACCGCCGCGGCGGACACGTGACGCGCGCGGCGCACGCGAGGGCCCAGCGGGCGCACCAACACCTCTTGCTCGGCCGTCACCCCGTCCACCACCACCGCGGCGCGCGCGGTGCCCGAGTCCAGCACCACCGCCTTGAGGCGCGTTTGCGGTGGGCTGGCGGGCAGGCCCAACAGTTCGGACAGCGGGGCGAGCGGGACGAGCGCGCTCCCGGTCGCCCACATGGCGTGGCCCTCCACCTCGCGGACGGATTCAGGAGCCAGCCGCACCAGCCGCTCCACGGCCTCACTGGCCAGGGCAAGCGTCTGTCCCCCGGCGGAGACGAGCAGCACCCGCACGGTGCTCAGCGTGAGGGGAACATCGAGGAGGAAGCGCGTGCCCACGCCGGGTTGGAACGTCACCGCCACGCCGCCGCGCAGCGCCTCCACCTGCGCGCGCACGACGTCGAGCCCCACACCTCGGCCGGAGACCGCCGTCACCTGCGCGGCGGTGGACAGGCCGGGGAGGAAGACGAGCCGCGCGGCCTCATCGTCGTCCTCGGGGACGGGGAGCCCCCGGGCGCGGGCCCGGTCGCGCAGCGCGCGCAGGTCGAGTCCACGGCCATCGTCCTCCACCTCCACGACCACGCGATTGCCACGCAGCTGCGCGCCGAGGACGATTCGTCCCTCCTCGGGTTTGCCCTCGCGCCGCCGCTCCTCGGGGCTCTCCAGTCCGTGCGCCACCGCGTTGCGCACGAGGTGCAGCAGGGGTTCGCGCAGCGACTGGAGCAGCGAACGGTCCAACTCCAGCGAGCCGCCTTGTACTTCCAACCGCACGCGCAGCCCTCGGTCATGTGCCACGTCGCGCGCGGCGCGCTCCAGGCCGGTGCACCCTTCTTCGAAGGGGAGGGTGCGTGCGCGGCGGACTTCATCATCGAGACCGGCGGCGGCCTGTCCCAAGAGTCGTTGGTCCGCGGCGAGGGTCCGGGCCACGCGCGTCAGCTCTGACTCCGCGCGCCGCAGCACGGGCTCGGCGGGAGTGCCGCGCACGGCATCGCGCAGCCCGGTCAGTTCCTCTCGGAGCGTGTCGAGCGGCTCGGCGCGTCCGTCCAGGCGCAGGGTGGCGACCCGCAGCTCTCCGCTGCGCGCGAGCAGCGCATCCAGCTTCTGCGCGGACACGCGCACCGGCAGCGTCTCAGTGACCGGCGCCTGGGTCGGAGACGGATGCTCCGCGCTCGCGCGAGCCGATGCAGGTGGCGACACTGCTTCGGGTGCTTGCGCTGGCTCAGACGCAGGCATCGCGCCGGGTGCTGGGGCCGACTTGGGAGGCGTGACCGCGAAGGGCTCATGCGTGGCCGCTTCCAACCGAGGCACGAGCGCTTCCAACTCCGTGCCCCCCAGCTCCTCGCGGGCGGCGAGCTTGCGGCCCGCGTCATCCAGCGCGTCCACCGTGGCGAAGCACAGTTCGAAAACCTCCGGCGTGGGAGCTCGCCCGCGCTGGAGCGTGCCCAGCAGCTCCTCCATGCGATGACAGGCGGTCTCCACCAGCGGGGCGCTCGCGGCCCGCGCGGCGCCCTTCACGCTGTGCAGCGTGCGCATCAGTCCGGAGACGAGCGCCTGGGCCTCGGGCGCGGCGGGGGCTTGCTCCAGCGCGAGCAGGTCGCGATTGAGCGCCACGACATGCCCCTCCAACTCCTCGAGGAAGGAGTTGAGCAGTGCTTGGGCCAGCCGGTCGCGATCCATCCTCAGCGCCCGTATTCGCCCATGAGCCCCTTGAGCTTCTGGCCCATGGCGTTGATGTCCTGGAGCGCGCGCTCCGTCTGCCGCGCGGACGTGAGGCCCTGTTGCGTGGCCTGATTCACGTCGTGCATCGCCTGGCGGATCTGCCCGATGCCCGTGGCCTGCTGGTTGGCGGACGCGGCGATCTGCGCGGCCGTCAGCGATGCCTGCGTGAGCAGGTCCGACAGCGCCTGGATGGTGGCGCCCGCCTCGGTGACGACGCGGGTGGCCGAGGCCACGCTCTTGGTCCCCTCCTCGGTGGTCATCACCGCGCCGTGCGTGGCCTTCTGGATCTGTCCGAGAATCTGCCGCACCTGCGCGGTGGCCTTCTTGGACTGGTCCGCCAACGCCTTCACCTCGGACGCGACCACCGCGAAGCCGCGTCCGTGCTCACCGGCTCGACTGGCCTCGATGGACGCGTTGAGCGCCAGCATGTGCGTCTGCTCGGAGATGTCCGTGACGGTGGAGATGATGTCGCTGATGGCCTGCGCCTGCTCGGCCAGGGCGAGGATGCGCGAGGCGATGGACTCCACCTGCTCGCGCACGCTGCCCATGGAGGACACGGCCTCCTCCACCGCGCGCCGACCCGTGCGGCCCACCTCGTCCGAGTGCCGCGCCGTGTCGCTCACCGCGCGCGCGCGCCCGGCGGCCTCCTCGGACGTCTTGGTGATCTCCTCGATGGTGCTCACCGTCTCCGTCACCGCGCTGCTCTGTTCTTGAGCACCTGCCACCTGCGCGGTGGTGCTGGCGAGAATCTGGGCGCTGGTGCTGGCGAGTTGGTTGACGAACTCGGCCACCGTCTTGAGCGTGTGCTCGCGCTCCTCGGACTGTCGCGCGAGCTGGACCTCGGCCTGCTGACGGCGATCCGCCATGGAGTTGAAGGCGCTCGCCAGGTCCGCCATCTCGTCGCGGCGTTTGATGTCGATGCGGTGCGAGAGCTGCCCCCGGCCGAGTTGCTCCGCGCCCACGATGAGCTGGCGCAGCGGATGCGTGATGCTCCGGGTGATGATGAGACTTCCCGCGATGACCAGCCCGAGCCCCAGCACGATGCACACGGCGAGCACCGCGAGCGTCTGCTGCGCGGTGTCGCTGGCCGCCTCCGCGTGCGAGTCCCAGCGCGCCTGCTCCGTCTCCTGAAGCTCCGCGATGACCTGGCGAATCTCCTCCATGAGGGCCCGGCCTCGCCCCTCGCGGACCGCGTCGCTGGCGGCCTGCTCGCCCTTGTCCCGGCGCAGACGGATGGACTCCTCCAACTCGCCCAGCTTGCTGGCCACCAGCGGCTCCAGGCGCACCATGCGCGCGCGCTGCTCGGGGTAGCTGGACAGCGCCGTGCGCAGGCGGTCCATGTCCTGGCGCAGCTCGGACAGGGCCTGCTGATACGGCTGGAGATAGGAGTTGTCTCCGGTGAGGAGGAACCCGCGCTGGCCCGTCTCCGCGTCGATGAGCAGCGCGCGCAGCTCGCGCAGGTTGCGGAAGTTGTCGTGGGCTTCGAGCAGGCCTTCGGTGGTGCGCGTGAGCTGCCGGGCGCCCAGGAAGGCGGTCGTGCACACCACCAGGAGGACCAGCAGGCTCAGGCCGAAGCCGAACGCGATGCGATTGCCGATGGTCATGGGGCTCCTTCGTCGGACAACTCGAAGACGAGGCGGTCGTCCGCGAGCAGGGCATCTCCCTCGAGCATGAGCGTGCCGTCCGCGAGGGTGCCGGCCACCAGCGGCCCGACCTCCTCGACGAGTCGAGCGGGCGGCGGCAGGAGGTCTCCAGAGGCAACGCGCGACACGGTCTCGATGTCCTCGGTGCGAAGCACCAGCTCGGCTCGCGCGGTGCCCAGCACCAGCAGCGGGCCCCTGGGCGTGGTCGGCGGTCGGCCGAACAGCGGGGCCAACTCCACCACGGGCAGCACCTCGCCACGCAGCAGCGTGAGGCCGCGCAGGAGGGGTGGGGCGCCCGGAAGAGGAACCAGCTCGGGCTCGCGCACCACTTCCAACACGAAGCGCGAGGCCAGGAGATAGGCCTGCCCGGCGGTCTGGAAGCGCACCACCTCCAGCAACGAGCCCGGAGCTGGAGGCTGCGAGGCGGGCCGCGCCAACGCTCGGGCCCGCGCGTCCAGCCGCGCCCGCGCCTCGTCCTCGGTGAGCGCATCGGGGGCCTCGGCGCAGCGGACGAGTCGCTCGACGTGCGCCCGCGCCGCTTCCCAATCGATGCCGGACGCGCGGGTCATCCGGTGCCTCCATCGCTGTCAGGCGTCAGTCGCCGTCGCTCGGCGCGAGCCACGTCCGCCAGCCGGCCCGCGCGCTCGCCCTCACCCAGCGGCACGGGGCTGTCGGGAGGCAACCTGCGACAGAGCGCCTCGGCTTCGCCGTAGGCCCGCGCGGCGGCGGCCGTGTCTCCCTCTTGCCGGAGCACGTGCCCGAGCAGGAGCTGCGCCACGGCGAGTCCCGGCTCCAGGTACAGCGCCTGTCGCGCGGAGCGCTCCGCGTCGGCGAGTCGCCCTTCGCCCAGCAGCAGCAGGGCCTCCTGATAGCGGAGCCCCGAAGTGAGCGGGTGGCGCCGGATGGCCTCGCCGCAGGCATAGAGCGCGGACTGGGGATTGAGGTTGGCCAGCGTGCGCACCGCGAGCATCGCGCGCGTGGGGTCCTCGTCGAGCGCACCCGTCCTGCGCGCCGCCTCGCGCCAGTCGCCGCGTTCCAGGGCGCGCCGAGCGCTCGCGAGCGCATCCGCGTCCAGGCGCGGGGGACTCGGCTCCTCGGGGGGGGGAGGTACGGGTGGCAGTGACGGCGCCAGCACGGGCGCGCGGGGCGGGACGTAGGCGGGAATCTCCGGTGGAGGCGTGGGGGCCTCGGGGGCGGTGCGCGGGAGCGCCGCACGCGCGAGGGGGCGGCGGTACAGCACGCCCCAGTCCGTCAGCACGGGCTCCAGCGGCACGATGTTCGACAGCGGCGGATCCGACGGACCGGTGAAGAGATAGCCGCCTTCCGCCAGCGAGTCGTGGAGCCGGCGCGCCACCGCCTCGACGGTGGGGCGATTGAAGTAGATGAAGACGTTGCGGCAGAAGATGACGTCCAGTCGCCAGACGTCGCTGCCGGGCGAGGGCCACGTGTCCACCGCGAGGTTGAGATAGGCGAGGCGCACGTGGCGGCGCACGTCGGCGGACAGGGTGAAGGCGCGCGCCTCGTGGCTGAGATAGGGCCGCATGCGCTCCGCGGCGGGGCCCCGCAGGGACCACTCGCCGTAGCGCGCCAGCCGTGCGCGGGCCAGCGCGACGCGCGAGATGTCCGTGGCGTAGACGGACATGTGCTCGGCCCAACCCTCCGTCATGAGGAGGACGGCCATCGAGTACGCCTCCTCACCCGAGGCGCAGGCGGCGCTCCAGAATCGCGCGGTGTGCTCCGGGCCCCAGCGCTCGCGCAGGTCGGGCAGCACCACCCGGCGCAGGTACTCGTAGTGCTCGGGCGTGCGGAAGAAGTACGTCTCGCCGACGGTCAGCTCGCCGAGCAGGTCATCCAGCGCGGCGGGGTCCTCTTCCAAGCGTTGGCGATACACCACCAGGTCCGTCAGCCCCGTGCGTGCGAGCGCGCGCTGGATGCCCTCCTCGGCGGCGGCGGGGCAGCTGGGCGGCGCGAGCCCCGCGCGCTCCTCCACCAGGTCGAGCACGGCGGCGTAGTCCGGATGGAGGGGCGGGCCCACGCTCATGCGGACTCCGGCGGGGCCGCGAGCGCCGTGTCGAGCTGGAGCGCCTCGGCCTCGGTGAGGAACGCGCGCGGGTCGTGCACCAGCACCATCCCGTCCGGCAGCTTCGCGACGCCAGCCACGTAGCCCACGCCCGGGAGTGATTGCGGCGAGACATCCCACTCCCCCGGCGCGAGCGCGTGGAAGCCCTCGGCGCGATCCACCCGCATCACGAAGCGGCGAGGCCCCGTGCACACGACGATGAAGTGGTCCTGGGGCGACAGCGCCCGCGCGGGGCGGCGGAAGCGGCGGCGCAGGTCGAGCACGGGCAGCACCTCGCCGCGCAAGTCGAGCAGTCCCTCCACCACGTCCGGCGCACGCGGCAAGGCCGTGAGGCTCGCGGCGCGGACAATCTCGCGCACGTCCTCGGTGGGCACTCCGCAGCGCTGGCCATCCAGGATGAACACCAGCACCTCGCGCGGACCCGCCTCCGGAAACGGATTCATGGGTGGGTATCGCAAGCGGGTGGGGGAAGTGCCGCTCGTGACGCGAGGGGTGTCATCCAGTGAGCGAAGGCCCGGGTCATGACAGGGGCGCGTCCGGTGGAACGTGGACGTCCGGCCCGCGCGGCGGTCCCGCCAGGGGCAGCGTGACGGTGAAGGTCGAGCCTCGGCCGGGCGTGCTCGCCACCGAGATGTGTCCGCCCAGCGCCTCCACGAGCTGGCGGGTGATGAACAATCCCAGCCCCAGGCCCCCGTAGTGTCGGCTGGAGACGGCGCGCTCGAAGCGCTCGAAGATGCGCGGCGCGTCCTCGGGCGCGATGCCGATGCCTCGGTCCTCCACCTCCAGCCACGCGTGGGCGCCGTCGCTGTCCACGCGCACGTCCACGGGCGCGCCGTGGCCGTACTTCAGCGCGTTGGACAGCAGGTTCGTCACCACCTGCTCCAACCGCAGGCGGTCCCAGTGGCCGCGCACGCCCGGGCTCGCGCGCACGGTGAGGCGCACGTCGGTGCCCTGGGCCTCGGCCTCGAAGCGCCGAGTCAGCTCGCGCACCACCTCGCCCAGGTCCAGCGATTCGAGCTGCAGCTCCATGCGCCCGCGGGTGATGCGCGACAGGTCCAGGAGGCTGTCCATGAGCTGGGACAGGCGCGCCGTCTGTCGCGCGCACGAGGCCACGCCGCGCGCCACGCGCTCGGTGTCCAGGGAGGCGCCGGGGCCGAGCTGTCGCTGGAGGAGTTGGAGCTGGAGCTGGAGGGACGTGAGCGGCGTGCGCAGCTCGTGCGCCGCGATGCCGAGGAACTCGTCGCGCAGGTGGACCGCGCTCTCCGCGGCCTGCGCCAGCCGGCGCTGCTCGGCGGTGGCTGCTTCCGCGCGCGCCTGGGCTCGGGCCTGCGCGCGCGTGACGAGGCACAACAGCAAGGTGAGCAAGAGACCGCTGCCCAGCACCACCCACTGCTGCGAGCGGGCGCCCAGTCCTGAGTAGCTCGACGGCGCGGTGAAGCGCAGCGTCCAGGGGCGTCCGGAGATGTCCACCGTCACCACGCGCTCCATGCGGGAGGTGTGAGGTGGTGGGGGCCGAGGCGAGGACTGGAATATCAGCGGGCCCGCGTTCGCGGCGGTGCCGTCATGGATGTCCATCGCGGGGGAGCCCGCGGTGGGCACCGGGAAGCGCAGGGCCTGGACGAGCTCGCGGGCGTGGAAGGGCGCGTAGATGAAGCCGCGCAGGGTGTTCCGCCGCGCCTCGAGGGTGGTGGGAGAGGGCGGCACGTAGAAGGGGACGACGAGGTCGAAGTGCGCATCT
The DNA here is from genome assembly GCF_019039035.1 of Citreicoccus inhibens. Lineage (GTDB taxonomy): Bacteria > Myxococcota > Myxococcia > Myxococcales > Myxococcaceae > Citreicoccus > Citreicoccus inhibens. Next base: position 36,920 of record NZ_JAHNZT010000017.1, read on the forward strand.
CCTGAGTCGTCATCGCCGAGGAAGGGAGGCATCGGCCCGCTGGCGGTGGGCTCGCCGGTGTCGCGCGCGCGCTCCAGGGCCTCGCGGCGCGTGGGCTCGGACATCAGGTCCGTGCCGAGCGGCAAGGGGGCCGCTGCTCCGAGTGGCTCCATGTAGAGCAGTGGGGCGCGGCCCTCGGTCCACGGCGCGTAGCCGATGCCCTGGAGGCCGGGGTTGCGCTCTGCCAGCTCCAGGCTGTGGACGTACTGGTGGAACTCGCCGGGCTCCACCTGGTGACTGCTGGCGAACAGGGCGCGCACGCCGAGCAGCGCGGCCTGATGCGTGTCCATGCGCTGCTGGATGCGCGCGGTGCCTTCGGTGACCGCATCCTCGAAGCGACGTTGCCGGCGCTCCATGATGGCGCGATGCACGTAGGCCGTGGCCACGGTGGTGACCAGCAGCCCCACCAGCAGGGCGCAGAAGGTGGCCGCGTTGTGGCGCAGGGGCATGGGCAGCCGGGAGGACACAGGAGGGCCTCTCCAGCATGAACAGCTGTCCTGGGTCCGCCGAGTCCCGGTGCGGCAATTCCCGAGCGGCCTGTCCTCCACTGGAAAAGAGGGGGACGGGTTGCATCGCGGAGGCCATCCGAGCATCGATGCGGCCCATGGTTCGGCACGTCATCGTCGTCGGAGCGGGGCCGGGCGGGCTGTCGGCTGCCCTCAACCTGGCGGGTCAGGGGCTGCGCGTCACCGTGGTGGAGAAGGACGCGGTCCCTGGCGGGCGCATGCAGGGCCTGCGCTTGGGCGCGCAGGGCGAATACGCGCTCGACACGGGGCCGTCCATCCTCCAGCTCCCGGGCGTGCTGGAGCAGATGTTCCGGCGCGCGGGCAAGCGGCTGGAGGACTACGCGCGGCTGGTGCCGGTGGACCCCAACACGCGCGTGCACTTCTGGGATGGCACCTTCCTGGACACGTCCCGCGACCTGTCGCGCATGGAGGCGGCGCTGTCGCGCTTCGGTGCGGGGCAGCCCCAGGCGCTGCGGCGGTGGCTGGCGGAGGGCCGAGCGAAGTACGCCGTGGCCTACGAGAAGTTCATCTGCACGCACGCGGAGGACCTGGGCTACTACGCGCCCTGGAGGCTGGCGCCCACGCTGCGCTTCAAGCCCTGGCAGACGCTGTACCGGCACCTGGATGGCTACTTCCACGATGACCGGCTGACGTATGCGCTGTCATATCCGTCGAAGTACCTGGGGCTGCACCCCACCACGTGCTCCTCGGTGTTCAGCGTGATTCCCTTCATCGAGCTGGCCTTCGGCGTGTGGCACGTGGAGGGCGGCTTCCGCGAACTGGCGCGCGGGATGATGCGCTGTGCGCAGGACCTGGGCGCCACGTTCCGACTGGGCACGGCGGTGGAGCGCGTGCGCGTGGAGGCAGGGCGCGCGGTGGGTGTGACGCTGGCGGACGGCACGCGGCTGGACGCGGACGCGGTGGTGATGAACGCGGACCTCGCCTACGCGGCGAAGTCGCTCGTGCCCGCCGAAGCGCGCGAGGGCGGTCGCCTGTCCGACGCCGCGCTGGAGAAGGCGAAGTACTCGTGCAGCACCTTCATGGCGTACTACGGGTTGGACCGCGTGTATGACGGGCTGCCGCATCACCTCATCTATCTGTCGGAGCGCGCGCGCCGCACGGACCGAGACACACTGGAAGACAGACACGTCGATGTGGAGGATCCGTCCTTCTACGTGTGCAACCCTGGCGTGACGGACGCTTCGGGCGCGCCAGCGGGGCACTCCACGCTGTACGTGCTGGTGCCCACGCCCAACACGTCGCGTCCCGTGGACTGGAAGAAGACAGAGGCCGCGCTGCGCGAACGCATTCCGGACCTGCTCGCCAAGGTGGGGCTGAAGGATGTGCGCCGGCACGTGCGAGCGGAGCGCTACTTCACCGCCGAGACCTGGCGCGACGACTTCCATGTGTTCCGCGGCGCGGTGTTCAACCTGTCCCATACGTGGGGCCAACTCGGGCCGCTGCGCCCGCACGTGAAGGACGCGAGCGTGGAGTCGCTGTATTGGGTGGGTGGAGGCACGCACCCGGGCAGCGGGCTGCTCACCATCATGGAGAGCGCGAACATCGCCGCGGACTACCTCACGCGCGCCGCGGGACAGGGCTCGCTGCCGGGCTGGCCCTATGTCCCGCCGCTGGAGGATGCGCCCGCCTCAGGTGGGTTGGAGCAGCGCGTGGTGGGCCGTCCGCACAAGCGCATGGATGGGTGAGGCGGGCTGCTTCGGCCTACTTCGGGGCAGGGGGCGTTGCTGATTGAGCAATACATTCGAATGACAAGCATGTTCGAGTGATGAATGAATGGGCCTGGAAAGCATGTTCTCCGTCCGGCGCTATTGCCGCCCGGCGGTTTCGTTGCCGCCGCGGTCTGATGCATTGTCATCGAGGCCTGGGGTATCCACGCATGTCGACCATCCAGCTTTTCCCCTCCGCGGCGCCACTGGGGTGCGTCGCGGTCAACGACAGTATCGGCTCACCACCGTCCTTCTCACGAGTGGTGCCTGGGGGCAGTCGCAACTCGTCCGCCGAGGACTGGTGTGACTTTGGACGTGCCGGTCCAGCGACTGCGCTGCCAGCTCCCGTCGCGATGTTCGCCGCCCATGGGCAGGTGCGCTTCACTTCATTGGTATGGGGTGCAGCTACACCGATGTGGACCTAAATAGAGGGTCGTGATTCGCGATCAGGTCGAGGGGCAGGCAGGCGCGAGACGAGCGGGAAGAAAGAGCAGGGGCACCTCTCGTTCGGCTCTGTGGGCGCAGAAGACCTGAGAGCGAGAAGGCCCTGCCCAGGGCAAAGGTAGGCAGTGGTTGAGGAGAAAGCGGCGGCAAGCGCTGCTACGGTGGGCAGCCCGGAGCGGCTGCCCACTCACCTACCGCAGATGCCTGGCGGTGGCGGCCGTGGGACGAGGGGCCTCGTGCCTGGAGTTGCCCAGGTTTCGTGGAGTCCCACCCGCTGTGCGAAAAGGGCCCCACGATGCCGAAATCACGCCCCCCGTACCCACCGGAGTTCCGTGAGAGGGTCGTCGAACTGATGAAGGCCGGCCGGTCCGGCAAGAGTCTCGCGAGAGAGTTCGGATGCACCGAGCAGAGCATCCGCAACTGGAGAAAGCAGTTGGAGGGGAGCGGCAGCGGCGCCCCCAGCAGCAACGGCGAAAGCAGGCCCGCGACCAGGGCGAGCAGTGCCGCCTCTGATGAGCGCGCTGAACTTGAGCGGCTGCGTCGCGAGGTACGGGTGCTGCGCGAGGAGCGCGACATCCTTAAAAAGCTGCGGCCTGGTTCGCGCAGGAGTCCGTGGCGACGCCCAGGCGGCGTACCGACTCGTGAAGGCGAACCAGGCCGTCCATGGCATCACGACGCTCTGCCGTGTCCTTGAGGTTTCCGAAAGCGGCTACCACACGTGGCGAACGCGTCTGCCCTCAAAACGGGCGGTGGCGGACGCAGGCCTCAGCGAGCGCATTCGCGCCATCCACGCGATGAGCGACGGCACCTACGGCGTGCCGCGCATCCACGCTGAGCTCGCGGCAGAGGGTGTGCACATCGGCCGCAAGCGCGTCGCCTGTCTCATGCGGGCAGCACGTCTCGAGGGCGTCAGTCGCCGCAAGTGGTGTGTCACCACGACGCGCGACGAGCGCGCACGCCCAGCGCCCGACCTGGTCGACCGCAAATTCGTGGCCCCTGGACCCGACCAGCTCTGGGTTGCCGACATCACGTACATTCCGACGCACTCAGGCTTCCTCTACCTCGCCATCGTGCTCGACGCATGGAGTCGCAAAGTCGTCGGCTGGGCCATGGCTGGCCACCTCAAGACGGAGCTCGTCGTGCGGGCACTCGACATGGCAGTGGTGCAGCGTCAGCCTCAGAACGTCGTGCACCACAGCGACCAAGGGACGCAGTACACCTCGATTGGCTTCGGGCTTCGGTGCAAGGAAGCTGGCGTGCGCCCCTCCATGGGCAGCGTTGGCGACGCGTATGACAACGCGATGTGTGAGAGCTTCTTCGCCACGCTCGAGTGCGAATTGCTCGCACGCTGCCGTTTCACGTCTCACGCCGAGGCACGGATGGCCGTCTTCCGCTTCATCGAGGGCTGGTACAACCCACTCCGTCGTCACTCCGCGCTGGACTACGAGTCGCCCTCTGGCTACGAGAAGAAGCACCGCGCTGCCGCTTGAGGGCGAAAGCGCGGAATGCTCTGTGGAACCGGGGCAACTCCACGACTTGGGGTATGCCTTCAGGCCCGTGCGCGAGCTGGCCCAAGAGTATGGCTTTACGCTCCGGGCCCCCAAACGACGCTCCCAGGTGAGGCTTCGGTGCGCACAGCGTTGACGCCCTTCGCCGCGATGGGGCGTCGAGCGAACCCACTACTGGCTCAACCGTTTCCGCCGTCTGCTGGTGCGCTGGGAGAAGCGAGAGGACACCTACGTCGCGATGCTCCACTTCGCGCTGGGCATCATCACTTGGTTCCACTCGCTCCTACCGAAATAGGCTCTGAGGGGCGCGGGCAGTCTGGCGGATCTCGGCGCGCTGGAGCTGCACTACATCAATCTGTCCAACCGGCTCATTGCTTCCACGGCGGAGTTCCGGACGGCCCTTTCCGCGGCGCATGGGGCCAGCGGTCTGGTGTTGGACATGCGCGGCTACCCGGCCTTCAACACCTACGAGGTGACCCGTCGCCTCATCCAGACCGAGTTCCTCACGCCCAACTTTCGGACCCCGCTCTGGAGCGGTCCCGAGGAATTCGGGTGGCAGGAAGAAGTGTATCCGGTTGCTCCACTGACGGGCCCTTCCTATGCAGGCCCCATCGTTCTCCTGGTGAGCCCCAAGACGGTGTCCGCAGCGGAGGATTTTCCATCAGGCTGACCGGAGCCCATCGAGTGAAGGTCGTGGGCCACCGCAGCACGGGGACGAATGGGGACGTCACCCTGTTGCTCCTGCCTGAACGCGTGAACACGTGGTCCACGGGCATGGAGATTCTCTTCCCGGACTTCGAGGCCGCGCCCACGGTCGTGGACCTCGCCACCGGGAGGGACGCGGAGTTGCTGCGCGTCATCGAGGTCCTGCGCACCGGTAACTGAGCGCGTCGGGTGCGCCCTTCTTGGGCCAAGAGGTGTGATGGCTCGCTGGCTCTGCTCCGACGGACTGCGGCTCCAGGTGAACATGTCTTGGCGTGCAACTGCTGGCGCCACCGCTATCAAATTTTCGTCATCGTCTGCCATTGCCGGACGTACACCGTTCGCCCCAGGATGCGACTGGAGGGGAGGAACAATCCATGGCTGGGTGTCCATTTTGATGTGGTTTAATTTTTCCGTTTTTGCCCAACATCGCAAAGACGCTCTCATGGTGAGATTCGCCATTGTGCTTATTGCAGTGCGACCTTCCCTGTCTGACGGTGCTTTGTGTCTGTCCACCGCTATGTCCTCAATTTTCTTGGGAGGGCCGGGCCATCTTCTGTCAGCTCAGCGCAGGTCTCGTGGCGTCAGATCCCAAAATCTATAGTTGAGCGAGGTGTTTGAGGACTCGCTACGCCTTCAGGCGCACCTTCATCGCATTCAAGGCTTGACCTTTAACTGGCCGGTACAGCAGAGTTCAATCAGTCACTCAGGGTCTGTGAGTGTTTCTTGATAGGCCCTATTGTCAGTCGAATGTTTTCGGGGTGTCTCGTAGAGTGACGTTCAAGGCGTGCAGGGCAACAAGGAGAAGGCGAGTGCGAGGATTCATTGCGACGTTGCTGGTAGCGGGGCTGGCGACTGCTTGTGGAGGGCTGGAAGGCGAGACGAAGGTGGTGGACGAGGCTCTTGGTGCCAGCGCGCAGGAGGTTGTTTGCCCGAGCTGTAACTTCCAGCACACAAAGTGCCTGAATCAGGCTCAGGGAAATCCGGATTTGGTTGCCGAGTGCGAGCGAGTTTGGGTTGATTGTCTGTATACTTGTCAAAACTAGTAAAATATGTGAATCCGGACATGCTTGGTTGGCGTGTCTGGGAGTGCCTCGGTGTTCGGAATGGGCAGATGTGGTGTAGATCTCCGCAAGATTCAGGGACTTCGGAAGCGGTGAGGCTTGCGCGCTCAGTTGAATGGACTCAGCGAAGCTAGGTCGATCTTTGCTCCCGTCAAGCGCAAATCCATCTGATGTAGGGACTGATGAATGCTTGGTCAGTCCCATGCATTGCAATCGCTGTGCCTGATGGGTGCGTGCAAGGCTGATGCATTCCGTTGTCAGGTGAGAAATCTCAAAGCGTCTCGTAGGGTGTCGTTTAACGAATGCAGCACAACATGGAGGATGCGAATGCGAGGATTGATTGCGACGCTAGTGGTGGCGGGGCTGATGTCCGCTTGCGGAGGGGTGGAGGGTGAGGCGAAGGTGGCGGACGAGTCGATTGGCACTAGCACCCAGGGGATCGCTTGCTCGAGTTGCAACTTTCAGCACAACTCCTGCCTGAACCAAGCGCATGGCGACCCGGCCTTGGTTGCTGAGTGTGATCGGGTTTGGGTTGACTGTCTGTCTGTCTGCAACTGATAGCTTAGGTTTTGAGCTTGGGCGACCTCAGGCGATATGCCTGGGGTCGTCGTCTTGATGCTGAGAGGGGCGTGGTGCGAGTTTTATTGCCGCCCATGTATCTCTGCTGTGCGCTCTCTATTGGTAAGGATGGCGTGGTTGAATCAAGCGTGACGGCATCTGCGGTTGTGGACCACTCATTGTACTCGACGAGAGTGAGCTTTACTTCCGCCTGCATCTGGGTGTTGGGGGGGATGATTTTCGCCGTCAGACTGCTGAAGAATCTCGCTGCAATGGAGTTGTCCCATCCGTGCCGTTGTAGTTCATAGGGGCGGTGGTGCAGTGGTCGCCCCCAATGTTTGGCAATCCTCAAGGGTTGCCTCGGTTTGAGCTTTTCAATGTGGGTCCCTGTGTTCTGTGAGCGTCATGTCGAACTCTGCGAGGAGGTGGCGACAGAGTGGGTGCGCTTAGTCCTACAGTCGTAGATTGAGACGAGCGCCGTGCGCCCGGTAATGGCAGACGATGGCGACGGCTTGATGGTGGCGGCGCCAGCGACTCCACGCCAAGACGTGCTCAATGGGAGCCACAGCGCGTCGGAGCAGGGCTACCAGCAGCCCGCGCACCTCTTGGACGGAGAATCGGACAAGGAGAGTCAATGCAGGCCGCGCCGACCGAGAAACGCCCGCATGGGGTTTCTTCGCGTCGGCAGGCCGAGGGCTTTTGGGGGCAAGCCCTCCTCTGGTCCGAGGTTGGCCAGTGCCCGTGCCGCGGCGAGGAAGACGTGAGCCACCAGACACAACGTCATGTGTCGGTGCCACGCCGTCCACGTTCGCACCTCGTAGTCAGCCAGGCCGACTTCGCCCTTGGAGGACTCGAAATCCTCCTCAATTACCCACCGACTGCCGGCGACCCTCACCAGCGAAGCCAACGAGGCATTGCGTCGGGCATGGGCCACGTAGAAGGCCACTTTTCCATCCGAGAGGCTGCGCCGGAAGAGAAGCCAGCGAGACAGCCCCAGGTGGCGATTGAGGCGGAGACGGGCCCACTCGTAGAGCCGAGGGCCCTTGGTACCCGCGCTCGCGGACATGCGCACCCATGCCTCCGGCGGGACTTCTCGTAGCGCGTCTGCCGGCTTCACCTGGACGAAGCCGCGCCACACATGCGTGTTGGACGCCACCGTCAGCACGTAGGGCTGGCGCAAGTCTTCCAGGAAGCGGCGCAGGGTGGAGTCGCGTCCATAGACTTCATCACCCACCACCCACGCGGGCTTCAGTCCCGAGGCCAGCGCACGTTGCAGCAGGCCCTGCGCCAGGGCGGGCTTGGACTCGAAGCTCACCTCGTCTGGCACGCCCCCCGCCCTGCGGCGCTCCGCGTCCTGCGCCCACGCCTCGGGCAGGTACAGCTCCCGGTCCACCAGGGCATGGCCTCGAGGCGTCGCGTAGGAGAGGAAGACGCCTACCTGGGCATTCTCCACCTTGCCCGCGGTGCCGGTGTACTGGCGTGCCACGCCCACCGACTTCTCCCCCTTCTTCAGGAAGCCCATCTCATCCACCGCGAGGATGCCTCCTTCTCCGAGCGTCCTGCGTGCGTACTCCAGCAAGCCGTCGCGCACCTCTTCCGAATCCCACTTCGCGCGCTCCAGCAAGTGCTGAATGGCATACGGCGCGCGATGCCCCACGTCCTCCGAGAGGCCCCAGGTATTCTTGCGTTGCGCCTGCCCCAGCAGGGCTTTGACGTACTCGTGGGCCGCGGCATGCGCTTCGCGACGGCGGAAGTAGGGCTCCAACCAGGCGCCCACTCCCTCCAACTCCATGGCGAGTTGGCTCACCAGTCGCACCTCTGGGGCCTGCTGCTTCGGGTCTGCCGAGGACTGGATTGGAAGCATCGCTCCTCCCCCTTCTGTTCCTTCGACAGAAGGGATGCTCACGCTTCTTCCGAACTACAACTGTAGGACTAGCGAATGAGGAGCGCGACGTGTGTTTCCGAAACACGTTGGCCCCATGCGCCCTTCTTGGCATGGCGGGAGGGCCGTCGCTTGGCAGCCACCGCGACTACACGTACCGCTCGGCCAACCGAGACACGTGCCCGGTGGCTTGGGTCACGGCGGTGGCGGCCTCCTGCGTGGTGCCGAGCTGGCGCAGGGTCTCCGCCATCAGGTCATCCAGCTCACGCACGGCGATGAAGAGCTGATCGACGCCCGCGTGCTGCTGTCCCACGGCCTCGGCGATCTGCCGCACGGCGCCCGCTGCGTCCAACGCCAACGCGATGAGCTCTCGCAAGCGCTCACCGCTGAGACGCAGGGGCCCGAGCGCGGCCTCGACGCCCTGGGCGCTGCGGTCCGCCTGACTGACGGCCGCGCCGGTGGCGTCCACCATGCCCTCCAGCAACCCGCGCACCTGCCCCGTCGCGCGAATGGACTGGTCCGCCAGCTCGCGCATCTGCCGCGCTACGACTCCGAAGCCCCGGCCCTGCTCGCCCGCGCGGCTCGCCTCGATGGCCGCGTTGATGGCCAGCATGTGCGACTGGTCCGCCAGCGACTTCACCAGCTCCGACACGCGGCCCACCTCGCGCGCCCGGTTCCCCAGGTCGCTCACCTGCTGGTGCAGCCCCGCGGTGATGTCTCGGATGTCGGCGAGGCCCTTCTCGGTGCCCGCCAGCGCCTCCTCGCCCATCTTCCCCAGCGATGCCGCGCGCTCGGCCACCTGGAGCGTGTTGCGCGCTCGCGCCGAGGCCACGTTCGACATCTGCTGAATCTCCTGGGCGGTGGCGCGCGCCTGATGCAGCGCCGCGGCCTGCCGCGACAGCGTGCGGTTCTGCTGCTCGCTCGCCTCCGTCAGCCGCGAGCCAGCCCGAGCCAGATGCCCCGCCGAGGAACTCAGCGACCGGGGCAGCTCCTGCAATCGCTCGTAGAGCATCCACGTGCGAGCGGACAGGTCGCCCAACTCATCCGAGGACACCCACTGCGGCGGCGTGGCGCGGCCTTCCACCAGCGCCTCCAGCGATGCGCCCACCGCGCGCGCGCCCGTGGCCAGTCGTCGCGCCGCCCACGCGGCGGTGAAGATGGAGCCCAGCGCCGCGAACCCACCCAGCATCGCCACGGGCGTCGCGAGGTCCGCCTGGAGCGGCTGGATGCTCGCGCGCACCCGCGCCGCGCCATGCCCATCCCGCGACAGCTCCAGGTCCCGCGCCAGCGCGTCCAGGCTGCGCTCCAAGCGCAGCTCCATGGTCACGATGCTGGTGATGCACGTCACGAGCAGCGCGGAGACGACCAGCGCCGGCAGGAACCAGCTCTGCCGAGGCAGCAGCAGGCCCTGGCTCGTGGGGCGCTCGTGCGGCGCGCGCCGGAACGCCTCCAGCGTCACGGGCGCCAGCGTGCGCTCGTAGAGCATGTAGAGGATGGGCGCGCTGAAGAGGCCCGCGCTCATCGCCACCGCCACACCCACCAGCACCACCATGGGGGGCCGGTCCAACGCCACGCCAATGGCCCCGTTGAAGAAGATGCCGCCCACGAACCAGCCGGCCTGTGCTTCTCCGAAGGCCAGCACGGCGGGCAGGCGCATCAGCCGCCCCAGCCGCGCCCCTTCCTGCCCCGGCGCCTCATGAAGCGCGCGCCGAAGCAACACGCCCACCGCGCCAATGGGAACCACCAACGCCAGACCGCCAATCACAATGGGGGTGACGACGCCCAGCACGAAGCCCAGCATGCTGCTGTCGATGTCCAACAGCTGGGTGTCAACGTAGATGGCGGGAGCGACCGCCACCGTGACGACAAGGGTGCGCAAGAGCAGCAGCCGGAGGAGCAGCGCGCCGGAGGAGTCGTTCGAGGAGGTCGTCATCTTGTAGGTCGGGCGGAACGCTCCCAAGCCTGAGCGGGAAGCGAGAGTCCGTCAACGAGCCAGGTCGGGTCGAGGTGCGGGAAGTCCCTACTCTCCGGGGCTATCTGGGAGGAGGACGACCAGCCAGGGGGCGCGGGTGTGTCACGAGCGGTGAGGGTGCCCAGGGTGACGAGGGGAACCCATCCCCGAAAGGAGGCCCGCCATGGGCGAGCTGTTCGACAAGGCGAAGGGGAAGTTGAAGGAGGCCGCTGGAGCCCTCACCGGCGATCGCAAGCTGGAGGCCGAGGGAAAAGCCGACAAGGCCAAGGGCGACATCAAGGGCAAGTTCGAGGACGCCAAGCGCGCCGTGAAGGACACGGTGGACTCGAGCACGCCGCGGAGGGACGAGCCGTAGCGTCCCGACTCCCGCGCGAGCCCGCGTCCCTCCTGGGCGCATCGGGCTCGCGCTGGGGCCTCACCGCTTCGACGTCCCCGGGGGGCATGCCACCTCGAGGAAGGTGGTGGACTTGCCGCTGACCATCACCCACAGGCAGCGCAGCACACACGCGACGCCGAACTCCCGGTAGATGAGCCCCAGGTGGGTGACCACCTCTCGTCCGGTGATGACACCGCGCATGGCACCGCCCCCTTGCTTCCCTGCTGCCGACCGGACACCCGCCGAACCGTCGTGTGTCGCGCCGCCCCCTTTGCAAGCAGCTGGCCGGGCCTCGGCGGCTCGGCGGGCGCCCGGTGTCCTCGGCGCGACAGCCCAACACCGCCATCCGTCGTCATGGCGTGCGCGTGCGTCTGGGCGCAGGTGCGTGGGGGCGCGTGGAAGGCGGGAAAACTTACAGGTGTCCCGTCCATCCGGTGACGCACGGGGCAGGCGCCCGTTCGGCGTGGAGGCCTGTCCGCTCGGATGCGGAGAGCCCGCGCGAGCCCTGGCCTCCCCGCTCGGGGCGTTGGATGTGCGACCCAGGGCGCCAACGGGCACTACTACTTGAAGGAGAGGAGGTTTCCACATGCGGCCACACGAGACACTCAGGGGAGGCAAGCCATTGCTGCTGGCGGGTCCCGCGCGTGGCCAGCGGGGCTTGTCCCGCGTGGTGGTGGGGATGGACTTCTCGCTCGGCTCCGAGTTCGCCCTGGCGCGGGCATTGCGCCTGCCGCTGGGTCACGGCGCCACCTTCAGCGTGCTGCACGCCAGCCCGCCGCTGGATGGGCGAGACGGTCCGGATGGCACGCTGCCCGCGGACCGCTGCCTGCGGCGCGCGGTGGCCTCGGCGTGCCGGCGGCTGCGCGGTCGGGTGGACGTGGAGGTGTGCGAGGCCGCGCGCCAGGGGGAGGCCGCCGAGGTGGTGGCGGCGCTGGCGGACGAGCTGGGCGCGGAGCTGGTGGTGGTGGGCCGGCCGCACGTGACGTATCCGGTGCGCGAGCTGGCGATGGACTCGCTGGTGCGCCGGCTCGTGCGGCGGGCGGGCACGTCGGTGTTGGTGGTGGTGCCGCACCCGGCGCGCGCGTATCAGCGGCCGTTGGTGGCGGTGAACTTCTCGCGCGAGTCCCGCCGCGCGCTGGAGCTGACGCTGCGGCTGTGCCCCTCCTCGGCGGTGGTGGATGTGTTGCACGTGGTGGACGCGCGGGAGGAGGAGAAGGCGCTGGGCGAGAACGGCGCGCGGGGCGAGCGGCGCCTGCTGCTGCGCCAGGAGCGCGAGTCCGCGGCGCGCGCGGCGCTCGTTCGCTTCCTGGCCCCGTACCGGGAGATTGGGCGCACGCTCCAGCTGCGCGTGCGGTGGGGGGAGCCCTCCGAAGGCATCCTCGCCGAGTCCCTGGACCAGGGCTCGGATCTGCTCGCCGTGGGCATGTCCTCGGCCGAGGCGCGCACGCCGATGACGGAGCGGGTGCTGGCGCGCGCGCCCTGCGATGTCCTCGTGTCGCGGCACCTGCGCACCCTCGTTCATCCGGGCGAGGGGGGCCTGGAGGACCTCACCGGAGCGCCGCACGCGTGATGCCGGCGCGCGGCGCGTGACACCCCGCCGCGTTATGAGAGGGGACCTTGTCTCCTCCATCCGCACCCCGCCCGCCGCCTCCCATCTGGGCCCGCATGAAGAACGCGGGCAGCCTCTTCAAACAGCTCCCAGGGACGTTCCACCTCTTCTGGCAGGCGAGTCCGCGCCTGGCGGTGGGCCTGGGCGCGCTGACGCTGGTGGCGGCGCTGTTGCCCGCGAGCATCGCGTGGGTGGGCAAGCTCATCGTGGACACGGTGGTGGCGGCCTCGCGCGGAGACGCCGCGGCGCACGGGCGCGTGTGGGGACTGGTGGCGCTGGAGTTCGCGCTGATGGTGGGCTCGGCCGTGATGGACCGGGCGCTGAACCTCACGCGTGAGCTGCTGCGGGCCAACCTGGGCAACCTGCTCAGCGAGCGCATCCTCCAGAAGGCGCTGGAGCTGGAGCTGCGGCACTTCGAGGACTCGGACACCTACGACAAGATGCAGAACGCGCGGCGCGAGGCGAACAGCCGGCCGCTGTCGCTGGTGATGCAGGCGTTCTCCATCGTCCGCAACCTCATCACCCTGTCCACGTACGCGGTGCTGCTCGTCTCCCTGTCGCCGTGGAGCGTGGGGGTGCTGGTGGCCGCGTCCATCCCCGCCTTCATCGCGGAGGCGCGCCTGGCCGCGGAGGGCTTCCGGCTCTATTCGTGGCGCGCGCCCGAGGGCCGCAAGCTCAACTATCTGGAATGGATCCTCACGCGCGACAGCCACGTGAAGGAAGTGAAGCTGTTTGGTTTGGGGCCGCTGGTGCTGGGGCGCTACCGGACGCTGTTCCAGAAGTTCTTCGATGAAGACCGGGCGCTGTCGGTGAAGCGCATGGCCTGGGGGCTGGGATTGGGCCTCTTGTCCCTGGGCGCCTTCTACGGCTGCTATCTCTTCGTGGCGGGGCGGGCGGCGGCGGGCGGCATCACCGTGGGCGACATGGTGCTGTACTTGTCTGTCTTCAGACAGGGACAGGCCTCGTTCCAAGGCATCCTGACGAGCGTGGGCTCCATGTATGAGGACGCGCTCTTCATGACCAACCTGTTCGCGTTCCTGGACATCCCCACGGGAGGCGAGGCGCCTCGGGTGCTGCCGCCCGTGTCGCCCCCGCGCGCGCGGCGCAACGCCATCGAGCTGAAGGATGTGTCGTTCCGCTATCCCGGGAAGGACGCGTGGGCGCTGCGCGACGTGTCGCTGAAGCTGGAGCCCGGGCAGAAGCTGGCCCTGGTGGGCGAGAACGGCGCGGGCAAGAGCACGCTCGTGAAGCTGCTCTTGCGCCTGTACGAGCCCACGCAGGGCGACATCGTCTATGGCGGGGTGAACCTGAAGGACATGGACGTGGAGGACCTGCGCACGCGCTTCGGGGCCGTGTTCCAGGACTTCGTGCGCTACCAGTTCAACGTGGCGGAGAACATCGGGCTGGGGCACGTGCCGGCGCTGGAGGATCGCAACCGCATCGTGCGCGCGGCGGAGCAGGGTGGGGCGAACACGGTCATCGCCGGGTTGCCCGGCCAGTACGAGACCATGCTGGGCGGCTGGTTCGAGAAGGGACAGGAGCTGTCCGCGGGGCAGTGGCAGAAGCTCGCGGTGGCGCGGGCCTTCATGCGCGAGGACGCCGAGGTGCTCATCCTGGACGAGCCCACCGCGAGCATCGACGCGGAGGCCGAACACGCGCTCTTCGAGCGGTTCCAGGCGCTGGCGGCGGACCGCATCGCCATCGTGATTTCACACCGCTTCTCCACGGTGCGGATGGCGGATCAAATCGCCGTGCTGCACAACGGCCGGGTGGACGAGCTGGGCAGCCACGATGAGCTGATGGCGCGCAACGGGCGCTACGCGCACCTGTTCCACCTCCAGGCGCGGGGCTACCGGGACTGAGGGGACGGGGCCTCGGGCTTGGGCAGGTGGTCGCGGATGACGCCGAGCCAATAGGCCTTGCCGTAGTACTGGCTCATCTTCCCCAGGAGGGTGCCGTCCTTGAATAGGAGGAACGTGGGGATGCCGAAGAGGCCGAAGCGGCGGGCCAGCTCCTCTTCCTGATAGGCGTTGACCTGGACGACGCGCATCCGGGCGCCGTCCAGCTCGGCGAGCAGCTCGGGCTCGGCCTCGGCGTAGATGTCGCAGTTGGGGCAGCCGTCGCCCCAGAAGTCCACCACGACCAGCTCGTCGCGGGGTTCCAGGACCAGTCGGTCGAAGGTCTCGGTGGTGGCGTCGAAGCGCGCGGGAAGGGCCATGGCGGGTGCCTAACGGGAGGGCGGGCGCGCTTCAACCCTCGGGCTTGGGGCGTCGGCCGGGGTTGGGGCGGGCGGCCGGGCGCTGGGAGGTGCGCCGCGCCGGGGCCGAGGGAGCTGGGATGGAGGGGCCCGCCGAGTCAGGTTGACCAGGTATGTCTGGGTGGGGGCGGGAGAAATCGCAACCCGAGGGCCGCGAGACGCGCTGCGCGAAAGGGCGTGGGCGCCATAAGGTGTATCGCGCAGTGGCTGATGTCGTGGAGGGGTCATGCACGAGTGGTTGGAGGCACTTCGGAAGTCGGCGAAGACAGCGTCATCTGGCGTCCTCGCGGAGGAGATCCGCCGCGCCGAGACAGAGTGTGGCGTCCCGTTCCCCGAGGAGCTGGCGGACCTGTACCTGTCCATCAACGGCGGTGAGTTCCTGGGCGAGGTGAACCTCTTCGCGCTGCACGGCGACGAGGGTGCGCCGAGCGTGCTGGAGAAGACGCGCCTCAAGCTCGTGGGGCTGCCGGCGGCGGGGGTGTGGCGTATCGGCGTGAAGGGGCAGCACCGGCATCTGTTCGGCGCGCGCAAGTCGGCGATGGTGGAGCAGGGGGACGGAGGCGGCCCGCTGCCGGGCTGGATGGACGCGCTGGAGGCGGACGACTGGGTCTACGGCACGTGGGACGCTGAGAAGAAGGAGATGCGGCTGTACCGCTCGTTGAAGGGCATGTTGGAGGTGCTGATTCCGCCCGCCGAGGTGGAGAGCTTCGGTGAGCGCACCTTCGCGCGAGCGATGAACGCGGTGTTGCAGGGTGCGCTGTCGGGGCTGGAGGTGGCGGAGGAGGAGTCGCAGCTTCGAGAGGAGCCGCGCGTCGTCTACGACGAGGACGAGCAGGCGTCGCGAGAGGCGGCGGAAGCTGGAGACATGGCGGCCGAAGGGATGCGGGTGAAGCGAGTCGCGGAGCCCAAGCGCCTCCTGCCGCCCCCGTCCAAGCCCCGAGCGCCAAAGGCCCGCAAGCCCGAGTCCACCCCTGAGCCAGTCAGCGCCCCGGAGCCCAAGGTCACTGAGGCACCGGCGCCCGTCGCCGTGACGGAGGCCGTGCCCGAGAAGAAGGCCCCCGTGGCGAAGAAGGCCGCCAAGAAGGCCCCGGAGCCGAAGGAGGCCCCGGTCCAGGTCGACGCGTTCGAGACGTCCGTGTTCGAGAAGAGCACGGTCTCCGCGAAGGCCGAGGGAGCCAAGGCGACCGCGCAGCCAGCCGGTGACAAGGCCAAGGCCACTACGTCCACGCAGGCGGTGATGATCACCGTGTTTGAGACGCCGTCGCCCGCGCCCGCCAAGGCGGCAGGAAGCAAGGCCACGGTGTCTGGGAAGCCGTCGGCTGCGCCCGCCAAGACAGCAGGAATCAAGGCCACGGTGTCTGAGAAGCCGTCGGCCGCGCCCGCCAAGGCGGCAGGAGTCAAGGCCACGGTGTCTGAGAAGCCGTCGGCCGCGCCCGCCAAGGCGGCAGGAAGCACGGTGTCTGAGAAGCCGTCGGCCGCGCCCGCCAAGGCAGCAGGAAGCAAGGCGTCGACGAAGCCGGTCGTTGCGGTGGTGGGAGGCAATGCCGCCAAGAAGTCCGTCGCTGCGCCAGCGAAGCCTTCGGTCGTGTCCACGAAGTCAGCGGGAAGCACGTCGTCGGCAACGCCCGCCGCGCCAGCGAAGCGAGGTGCGACCAAGACTGCGACGGCGAAGGCTGGGGCATCGGTCAATGCCGCCGCGAAGAAGGCTGGTGGCAAGGCCGCGACGAAGGCGCCTGGGGTGAAGGCGCCCGCGGCGAAGAAGTCCGCAGGCAAGGCGGCGGCGAAGAAGCCTGCGAGCAAGGTCGTGGCGAAGCAGTCCACGGGTAAGGCCATGGCAAAGAAGCCCACAGGCAAGCCCATCGCGAAGAAGTCCGCGAGCAAGGTCGTGGCGAAGCAGTCCACGGGTAAGGCCACGGCGAAGAAGCCCACAGGCAAGCCCGTCGCGAAGAAGCCCGCGAGCACGAAGTCGCCCGCGACGAAATCCACGGACAAGACCGCCGCGAAGAAGCCCGCGAGCACGAAGTCGCCCGCGAAGAAGACTGGCGCGAGTCGGCGTCGTTAAGCTCCGTGCAGCGGAAGCTCAAGGCCACGGCATGCACGATGCCGTGGCCTTTCTTCTGTCCGGACCCCGGGCCCGAAGGGCTTCAGGAGGGTTGATTCCGAGCCCCCTTCTCACGAGGAAACGCCCCAGGTCGGGCCAGGGGCTCGCGGAGGCGAGCGGTTCGCATCGAGAACCGTGGACGCGCTAGTGTCGGGGACCTTGGGGGAACGCATGCGCATTCCGTCACCGCAGGCCGCGAGAGGGTTGTCATGAGCACACCTTCCGACAGCGCGAAGCCGCTCCCGGAGAGTTCGCTGCACGAGCCCATCCTGGGCAGTCGCGCGGGGCAGCTCACGGGGCTGGATGTCACGGGCGCACCGCTGGTCGATTATCCCGGCAACGCCTCGGGCCCGATGGTGGCGAGGTTGGCCGTGGTGCTGGATGCGAAGGGCTTGCAGGAGGCGGTCGCCCGTCACCAGAAGGTGGTGCTCCTCTTCGAGAACGGAGACCCTCGGCTGCCGTTCATCATGGGGCTCATCCAGGAGCCCAGTGCGACGCCCCTGGTGGACGCGCTGCTGAACACGCCGGCTCCGGTCCGGCCTCCCACGGAGGCCCACGTTGACGGCAAGCGAGTGGTCATCGAGGGCCAGGACGAAATCGTCCTCAAATGTGGCGAGGCAAGCATCACGTTGCGCCGCAACGGCAAGGTCATCGTGAAGGGAACGACCTTGGAGTCGCGGGCGACCGGAACCCACCGCATCAAAGGCGGCTCCGTGGAGATCAACTGAGTTCTGGATATCGGCCCGGTATCCACTTCGTTCTTGATGAGTCTATGGGCGAAGCCAGGCATCCTCTTGCATCGGCCGGCAGGATGCCTCTCGGGCCAGCCTCGGAATCAAGTCCAACCGCTCGGGCGCGGCGAGCTTGCGGGACTGCGCGAGTCGCACGAGGGCGAGTCCATTGAGATAGACCTTCCCCTCTGTCGCGTCGATCTCCTGGTCGAAGTCGAGCTGCTTCCGATACTGCTGGATGTTTGCCTTTCTTGTTTCAAGCACCGCGTCGAGACCCGCGCAGAACGCATCTTCGTTCATGTCGAGCAGGGCTTCGCAGACAGCGAGATAGGCAGTGGGCTCGCCCTTCACCAAGCGGGTCCAGCGGTCGAGGATGTCCTGGAGTGCGGTCTTGTCCCCGGGAGTACTCAGCAGTCGTTGCTGGAAGTGGAAGAAGAGGAAGTCCTCCTCGTACTCAACGCCTTGCGCGAACGTCTTGGGTGAATGCGAGGCGATGAGGTGCGCGGTGTCGAGGTCTCCCGCCGCCAGCGCGGCGACAAAGCCCGTATCCTTGCTGATGGCCAGCAAGGGCCCGGGAGCCGGGACCTCCGCGGCGGCCCGCCTCAGGAGATTCAGCCGGGCCAGTCCTGACTTGCACAAGAGGGTGGCGAACTGCTCCCCGTTCAGGTCCTGCAACAGGGCACAGATTCCCAGGATGCGGTAGGAGAAGGTGATGGTGGCGAAGTCCTGGTCGATGCCGTCGCCTTCCTCCACCAACTGAAGGGCCCGCTGAAGCTGGTAGCCGTAGTTCTCCTGCGCCAGTTCCAGGGGATCGAGTCTCATTGGATGTCGACCTTCGTGCCCAGGGGGTAGAAGACCGTTCCCTGCATCCCTTGCGCTTCCATCAGGGCCTTGAGGTCCTCTCGCACCAGGATGACTCGAGGCATCATGGAGAGCCGGAAGAGATTGACCTTCGAGTCCAGCTCCGCATCCTTCAAGTAGAGGCGCCGCAGGCGGTCGAACTGGGGTTCTCCGCTCGGACTGGTGACTCTCGCGCCCATGCTCCGGTCCATGTCCCCCCAGGGGCGCGTGCCAACGACATTGGCGATGTAGCAGTCGTCACTGGCGGGACGTCCCTTGTGGGTGAGCAGCGAGAAGCGCAGGAACTCGATGGGCTCGGTTGCATGCGAGGCCAGCAGTTCCTTCATTCGCGCGGACACCAACAGATAGCCGAGGGTGTTGGGAATGGCGTCCGGGATCTTGCTTCCCGGGACCTCGGGAGCCATCTGGAGGCTGAGACCTTGCGGATACTCCGTGCCCAAGGGCTTGCCCACAGTGGGCTTGTAGAAGTTGGACAATGCGCTCGGGTACTTCCAGACCTGGCAGTACTCGGGTTTCGCGGAGTCGGCGCTGAGTATGAAGTAGCTGGTCACTGTCGTTCGAGTGTGAGGGTTTACAATGTCAGGGTCGCAGGCAGCTTGTTGATGTGGGCCTTCCGGCTCGCTTGAGCTTCAGCCCGCCCCCACTTCACCAGCAGCCAGTACAGTTCCTGTTGCATCCGTTCAAGCTGTCGCTTGGTGTCGCCGGAGATTTTACCTTTGGTGTCCGGGCAGTCCTCATCCTTGATTTGATTGAACTTTGCCCGGAACTTGTTGAGTTCTGTGACGCAGCGGACGGCGTAGGCCGTCTCCTTTCCATGACGCCCCGCGTGCCTGGGGAGCCCTAGCACGTGAGCTACGTCCCAGGTGCAAGGCAGGATGATCATGTTGAGGCGTGAGTTGATGTTGTATTTGACCTGCGTCTGGAGAATCTCCCGCTCTTCGGGTTTCTCAAGAACCTCGAAGACGGTTTCTTCCGGCAGGATGTGATGGTGTTCGTGCTTGAAGGGCCGAAGTTCGTTCTCGTAGTTCTGCCCTTTGCCAAACTTCCAGGCATCCTTGTCGTCCATGGGATTGACGGGCTTGTGGGAGTCCTTCGTCCCGCTCGCGGGTGTCGGGCCGCGGGCGGTCTTCATGACAAAGGTCTTGCCCATCAACCGCTGCGCTGCGGTCAGCCGCTCCTTGGCGCCGGTGCGCCAGGAACCCTTGAGGCCCTCCGTGGGGTCCAGTTCATAGAGGGAGCGCTTGCTGCGGACGCTCTTGGACTCCTCCACGCTGTTGTATTTGTAGGCGCAGGCCGGGTACGTCGGGCTCTTCGCGTGCCCCGTCACGTGTTTATAGAGACACCCCGTGGAAGCGTCGCTCTCGGGATGTTTGTCCTTGTCGGGAAGCTCGGTCCAGTGCCGTTTGGATGTCATGGTCGTGCCTCAGGCTACGGGGACGGGAGAGTGGATGAGCAGTGAGCCGCGGCCACCTTCATCGCCGCAGACCCAGAGGAGGGCGCTTGATTCTGGGAGGTAGCCTCGCTCGAATCCGCGCACCGCCATGCAGATTCCGAGTGGGCCAGAGGCCGCGCCTGTTTCTCCGAAAGAGGAGGCGGGGTACCACGTGGGTGAATCCCCGAGGTATCCATGCGCGCGCAGCGTGACGAGTGCATGGCCCCAGTCGGTCGCGCGATAGCTGTCCCCATTCAAGGCCGCGATGACCCGGAGCGCCTGGTCCCGTGGCTCGCCGAGCGAGGCCAGGGTCCGCCGGATGCAGCGCACGAGTGCTCCGCCCAGTGCAGGGTTGCGCGACAGCCGATGGACTGGCTCCGCGTCAACGTGGGGCGCATCCATCGTCGCCAGAATCCGGGCTCCGCGCCTGACCGCTGTGTCCCCGCGCTCCACGAGAATGAAGGCTGAGGCTTCCCCAGGAAGGAGTCCTACGGGATTCCCAGGTGATTTCAGCAGGCGCAGTTGGTCGAGCGCGTCGACGAGCCCGGGCTCCATGAGGCTGTCAACGCCTCCGATGATGCAGGAGTCGATCGTGCCTGCCTCGAGTTGCCGATGCGCGTCTTGCAGCGCGAGCATGAAGCCCGTCTCGCCCAAGGCGAGAGGTTGCACCTTCGGAGTGGCGTGGAGCCTCGCGCTCCGGAGAACGGCGGGGATCAGTCGCTGTTGGTAGCTGGCGAGGCGTTCCTCGTGGTTCGCGGGCGGGACCGCTTCTCGCTCAGCCAGCTGTTGAAGGTAGTAGCCATTCGGAGCGCAGAGATGGAACGCGCATCGTGGCCCGAGGAGCTCCCGGTCGGTCCGCGAAAGCAAGTCCAACAATGCCTCGGTGGCCAGCACCGCGAGGCGGGCATGACCCGAGAACCCCTCGGTGAGCCAGGGGATGCCAATACCTCGCGCGGGTTCGAGGTGTCGGCTCTCTGGGTCCCATACCTGCACATCCTTGAGCTCACTGATGCGGGACAGGCCCGCACGGCTGGCAGCGCAGCTGGCGATGACATCGTCGCCAAGCGCGGAGACCATGCCCAGCCCCGTGATGGCCAGCCGCCCCGAGGGTGGGCGTGTGCTCGGTCGTCGGCGGTCCGAACCCCGTTGCGCCAGGGGCATCACCCGCTGAGGTCGCGCGGTGGCGACCAGTTGCTGGAAGGGCTGATTGGGACTCACCCGTCCCAGGACGTCCTGGCTTGTCTGCAGCTGGGTCCGCTGTCTCGAAGTGAAGCTTCGTGACGAGAGGAGAAGCTGACCGCGGCTGCGCAGCTCCAACTCCTGAAGCAAGACGTGGCGCCGCCGCATGGGCACGTGCTCGAGACATTCCAGCAGCCACTTCCCGCTCAAGGGAGCGCCCAGCAGGTAACGTGCCCCGCGCTCGAAGCGGCCTCGGTGCTCCTGCCACCAGGTGCGGACCGCGTCAGACGCGGCGAGCGGGAGTTTGTCTGCGGAAGTGGGTTCCTCCGCATCGCCAGAGTCGTCCTCCTCTTCGGGATCGGAGGACTCCGGCGGTGTGCGCGCGTAGCGGCCCGTGAGACGCAGGCCAGTGATGGCACCGAACGCTTCCGCTGCGAGCCGTCCCAAGGCTGCGTCGTCGAGCAACTGCAAGCAGTGCTCCGCCGCCTCGACGCGCCCGCTGAATCCCAGGGCCCAGATGACCTCGTCGCGGTTGCTGGCCGATGTTGCCGCTTCCAGCAGCCACTCCATATCGGCGCCGCTGCCCCCGAGTCCGAGCAGGAGCAGGGCTCTCCCGTCTGGAGCGGGACCCTCGGCCAGTTTTCTGCACAAGGGCCAGGCCGAGCTCAGGCCCATGGCCAGTGCGGTCTGGAGTGCTTCGGCACGGACGGTGGGGCTCGGTGACTCCAGCGCCTTGAAAACCGAACGCTCGGAGACTCGTGCCTGGGTAACGCGAGCGACCTTCAATGCTGCCGCGACCACCTCGAGGGATGCGTGCGAGAGCAGTGGCTCAAGAGGGAGTCCGGGCTCCTCGCCCCAGGCAGCCATGACCTCTAATGCGGCGGCTTGCACGCCGGCTTCCGGCGCGGCGAGCATGGGTGAGAGGGATTTCAAGACGCGCGGCGAGGCACACAGCTCCAGGGCGCGTCGGAGTGAAGGGAGAGTTGCACTCTCGGCTTGCGCGAGCGCTTCGAGGACCGCGGTCTCCGCCTTCTCGTCTCCGGATGAGAGCAAGGCCAGTGCTGCCGCGGTGACGACCTCCGAGTCCTCCGCCGCGAGTCCTGGAAGCAGCAGTTTCTGGTGAGCGCGGGGGCCACCCAGCACCAGAGCGTCGACGTGCGCCAGCATGCGCGCCTCGGGACCCTCGGCCAACTCCGTCAGGGTGTAGTCCGGGGAGTCCAGCCCACGCTCCCAGACGGTCCACAGGAAGGAGGCCTCGTTGAGGTGATCCTCCAGAAGCTCCTGTTGTGCTTTGGAGGATGCGGGTCTCATGGTGCATTCAGCTGCCGCGGTGCGCGCCGCACTCAGTCATCAAAGTCATTGCTGCACGCCACGCACTTGGGCTTGCCCGCGCTCTTGCCGATCGCGACGACCGGCGGTTGAATCAAGGGCGCGGGCGGCGTGTTCTTGTCGTTGTGGAGCATGAGGTCCATCGCGCGAGCGACGTTCTTGCCCTCGAACTTGACGTCGAACGAGAAGTTCGCGAACTCGGCCTTGCCTTTGGTCTTTCCTGAGGCGACGCCACCAGCGGAGCCAGCCTCATCACCGGTGCTGGTGCTGAAGTTCGAGTCCTTCACGCAGACGGGATTGCCCTCCACGCTGACGTTCTTGGTGCCCTTGTCGGTGTCGGACGACTTGGCGACATTGGGATAAGGGATGGGCACGGGGCCACCGGGGGTCGGTGTCTTGCAAACATCTGGGAATGCGACCGTCACCCCGTTCGAGTCCTTGGTCACCACGGACATCTTGTTGACACCGACCGTGTTCGCCATGAGACCAAGTGTAGCCGTTGGCCTTCGAAGGGGGCAAATCCGACCTTGTTCCGCTACCGAGGTCTGCGCCCTGCAGCGGATCATCCCAGGGGTGGTGTCGCCGGTGACTTCAAGCCACCGATGAGGCATTGATTGTCTGGGTTTCAGGGCGAGTGACATCCCTTGAGATGGCGATACTCCCAGCCAGGGGGTTGGCCATGGCGCTGGATGCGCTTGCCCACCTGCCCCGCAGGGTGGGGTGGGCGAGGAACCGGCCCGTCGTTCGGGCCCGCGTGAAGTCTCGGTGACTTGGGGGGACCGAGGGGGCCGGCGCTTCGCTGGGCTTGGGTGCTTCTGTCCTGGCATCGCCCTGGGGCACTGCCCACCGTTGGCCCGTGAGCGGGCCACCCGTGGGCCCCAGCGACGAGAGGAAGGCACCGTGAGCGAGGAGTCGATTCCCGAGAGCGAGTATCACAAGCTCAGCCCCTTCGAGCTGAAGGACGAGCTCATCCAACTCGCGGACGAGTCCGTCCGCACGCGCGCCGCCGTGATGATGAACGCCGGGCGTGGCAATCCCAACTGGGTGGCCCTCACGCCTCGCGAGGCGTTCTTCCTGATGGGCGAGTTCGCCCTCACCGAGAGCCGACGCGTCTGGAATGAACCCGACGTCGGACTCGGCGGCATGCCGAAGTCTCCCCAGATTGCTCAACGCTTTCGCCAGTTCCTCGCCGGCCGCGAGGACAACGCGGCCGTGCGCCTGCTGCGCGACGCGCTCGACTACGCCACCTCCACCCTCAAGTTCGACCCCGACGCGTTCATCTGGGAACTCACCGACGCGGCCATCGGTGACAACTACCCCGTGCCGGACCGGATGCTCGTCCACACCGAGCGCATCGTGCAGCAATACCTCGCTCAAGAGATGTGCGACGGCTCGCCACCGCCGGGCCGCTTCGACCTCTTCGCCACCGAGGGCGGCACCGCCGCGATGACGTACATCTTCTCGTCGCTCGTGGCCAACGGCGTCCTCCGAAAGGGAGACACCATCGCGCTGGGCGCGCCCATCTTCACGCCCTACCTGGAGATTCCGCGCCTCGACGAGTTCGCCTTCCGCACCGTCGATGTCTTCCAGAGCGAGACCACCGCTCACGGCGAGCACACCTGGCAGTACCCGGACTCGGAGCTGCGCAAGCTCGAGGACCCTCGCGTGAAGGCTTTCTTCGTGGTCAATCCGTCCAATCCCGGCGCGGTGGCCATGCGGCAGAAGTCCATCGATCAGCTCGTGCGGCTCGTGCGCACCAAGCGCCCCGACCTCATCATCCTCACGGATGACGTGTACGGCACGTTCGTCAATGGCTTCCGCTCGCTCGCGGCGGACCTGCCGCACAACACGCTCCTCGTCTATTCCTACTCCAAGCACTACGGCTGTACGGGCTGGCGGCTGGGCGTGGTGGCGCTGCACGAGGACAACGTCATCGACGCCGCCATCGCGAAGCTGCCCCAGCCCGAGCGGGCGCGATTGACCGCGCGCTATGGCTCCATCGCGCTGGAGCCCGCGAGCTTGAAGTTCATCGACCGGATGGTGGCGGACAGCCGCGCGGTGGCGCTCAACCACACCGCGGGCCTGTCCCTGCCGCAGCAGCTCCAGATGGCGCTGTTCTCCCTCTTCACGCTCTTGGACAAGGACGAGTCCTACAAGAAGCGCTGCCAGCGCATCTGCCGAGACCGCTTGCAGGCGCTCTTCCAGGGCATGGGCATCCCCTTGCGAGACGACCCGCTGCGCACGGCCTATTACCAGACGCTCGACCTGGAGGCCTGGTGCCGGGAGCACATCGGGGAGGACTTTGTCGACTTCGTGGAAGCGCACCACGACCCGTTGGACATCGTGTTCACCCTGGCGCGGCGCTATGGCACGGTGCTGCTCAACGGCAGTGGCTTCGATGGCCCGCCCTGGTCAGCGCGCGTCTCCCTGGCGAACCTGGATGATGACGCCTACCCGCGCATCGGAAAGGACCTCAAGGAGGTCGTGCTGCTGGCCATCAAGGAATGGAAGGAGTCCGGGGGGGCTCCTTCGCGCACGATTCACTGAGGTCCGGGAGGCTCGACCATGGGACGTCTTGGCACGGTCTTGAGGAGCTGGCTCGTCATCTGGGGGCTCGCGGTTCCCGCGCTCGCGGTGGCGCAAGGGCAAACATCCTCGCAGGAGAAGGCGCCCGCGGCAGCCGCGGCCCCGAACCCGAAGGATGCAAAGCCCGAGAAGCCACTGGCCAAGGTGCGCATCGTCGCCACGGGAGGCACCATCGCGGGCTCCCAGGGCAACGCGCAGCAATACGGTTACAAGTCCGGGGCCTTCAAGGTGGAGGACCTCATCAAGAGCGTGCCCAACGTGGACAAGCTCGCGTCACTGAGTGGCGAGCAGGTCGTCAACATCGGCAGTCAGGACATGAATGACGCCGTCTGGTTGAAGCTGGCCGCGCGAGTCAACGCGCTGCTCGCCTCGCCCGACGTGGACGGCGTGGTGGTGACGCACGGCACGGACACCATGGAGGAGACCGCCTACTTCCTCGACCTGGTGGTCAAGAGCGACAAGCCCGTGGTGCTGGTCGGGTCGATGCGTCCGGCCACGGCCATCAGCGCGGACGGGCCCGGCAACATCTACAACGCGGTGGCGGTGGCCGCGGATCCGAACGCGAAGGGGCGCGGCGTGCTGGTGGCCATCAACGATGAAATCCACGCGGCGCGGAACGTCACGAAGATGAACACCACCAACGTGGAGACGTTCCAGAGTCCGAACCGGGGCGCGGTGGGCGTGGTGCACACGGGCGACATCAACTGGTTCGAGCGCATGGACAAGAGGCACACCACGCAGTCGGAGTTCAGCGTGGCCGGGCTGGAGAAGCTGCCCCGCGTGGACATCCTCTACGCGCACGCGAACATGAGCCCGGACCTCATCGAGGCGGCGGTGAAGAATGGCGCCAAGGGGCTCGTCATCGCGGGCGTGGGCGACGGGAACATGACCCAACAGGCCATCGATACGCTGGCGAAGCTGGCGAAGAAAGGGATTGTCGTCGTGCGCAGCAGCCGGGTTCCCACGGGGCTGGTGCTGCGCAACAACGAAATCAACGACGACTCGATGGGCTTCGTCGCCTCGGGGGAGTTCAACCCGCCCAAGGCCCGCGTGCTGCTCCAGCTCGCGCTCACCCAGACGACAGACCCGCACAAGGTCCAGGCCGCGTTCGACAGTTATTGAGCGCGCCGGGGTTCGCCAAAGAAAACCGCCTGCCTCGAAACGGGTTTCCGAGGCAGGCGGACTTCATGACCTCAAGCTGTCGGACGCGGGGTCACTCCGTCGCCGGCAGACTGCAATAGCCCGGCGCCGGGGTGCTGTACCAGGCGCAGATGTTCTTCGGACAGAACTGCTGGGTGGTGTAGCTGCGGCACCACGAGTCGGGAGCGCCCTGCGCAGAGACGTCCTTGTTCGGCTGCTCCTCGCTGCCCGCGCCACAGGCGCTCACCAGACCGACCAGACTCACGAGAGCCAACAATCGCATTGCCTACCTCCGGTTTGGGGGGGTGTGAAGCCTAACTCACCTCCGGTGCTAGCTGCGGCCTTTCAGCTTCCACCACACCCAGCGGACCCAGGACGCGGGACTCGGCTCGACACGCATCAGGACTTCGTCCTCGCGGCCTCGGATGGGCGCGGGCAAAGGTGGCCCGCGTGCGGGCGAGGGCAGTGGCTCGGTGCCGTGCAGCCCTCGGGCCTGTCGCTCCATCACCTCGGCGAACGAGCGGCGAACTCCGTTGCGCTGCGTCACGGGTGCGGCGCTGTCCACGCGCTCGGTGGCCCGCACACGGAGGACGCCGTCCGCGCCCTCCGCTCGGGAGATGCCGGAGACCCGGTCGACGGGTCCCCGTGTTCGACGTCCGTGGCTCATGCGGACCTCCAGCCCGCGGGAGCGTAACGCCCTCGCGGCGCTCAGGCCACCGAGCCTCGGCGTGGTGCTACCCCACCTTCTCCTCGGTGGCGCGGGTGATGCGGTCGAAGTCGAAGTTGGGCGAGGGGTCGTGCTTCTTACTCGTGATGTCCTTGTGGCCCACGACGTTGTCCACGGGGACGTCGTAGCGCTTGGCCAGATAGGGGACGAGCTTCTCCAATGCCTTGTACTGGGCCTCGGTGTAGGCGTCCTTGCCATCACCCTCGTTGACGATCTCAATGCCAATCGAGCGGTTGTTCACGTCCCCCGGCTTGCCCGGCAGCGAGCCCTCTCCCGCGTGCCATGCGCGCTTCTGGTCGCCGACGAGCTGGTAGATGGTGCCGTCCTTGCCAATCACATAGTGGGCGCTGACGGGACCGCCGCGCTGCTCCTTGTACCAGACCTTCGCCTTGCCCCAGGGCGTGCTGGACTTGCCCGTGAGCGTCTCCAGGCTGCTCGTGTCAGAGCCATCCGCCGTGTGGTGCAACACGATGGAGTCGATGTCCTGGCCCGCGGGCCGGTCATTGAAGTTCTTCGAGGGCCGCACGACCATCGGCGGCGTGGGGTTGGTGGGATCCGTCGACGGCGGCGTCAGCGGCGCCGGGGGTTGGGGCGGCGTCGGAGCGGGGCCTGGGCTCGGAGACGGCGTGGGTTGAGGCTTCTTCGACGGCTCGAACGTGTCCGTGGGCTTCGGCGTCGGCCCGGGCGTAGGCGAGGGCGCTGCCTTCGCCGTGGGCTTGGGTGATGACGTGAGCCCGAGCGGGCGCAGCACGGTGTTGCGAAGGATTCGCGAGAAGGGTCCGACCATGGGGAGAGATCCGGGACGGCGTGGGGAGATGAACGATTTATCGGCCCGGGCGCGACCAAGTTGTGCCGAATTCTGCGAAGACGTTGCGGAGGCAGCCTCGTGACGCGTCAGGCCGATGCTTCGCGTGCGAGCGCTTCGCAACAGGCCAGCACTTGCGCGAAGGGCCACTCCTCCAGTGCGCCAAAGAGCGCGTGGCCTCCCAACTTCGCGCGCGTCAGCGCGGGGCTGCTCAACCCGCACAAGAAGCGCGCGGCCTGTCGCGGGTGTCCCAGGGCCTCGGGGTGTCGCGCGACGAGCGCGCGGAACGTGGAGGTGTCGAGCTGCTGACGAGGCTCGGGGCGAGCCCGTGGTGCGGGAAGGGACTGGGCCACGCCCGTGCGACAGAAGGTGCAGTGTCCGCAAGGGCGGGCGCGCTGCTCGCCGAAGTGGGCCACGAGCGCGTTGGTCTGACAGCCCGCATGCGTGACCAGGCGCAGCACCGCTCGGACGCGTGAGAGCTCCTGGGCTTCGCGCTGCTCGAAGCGGCCCTGAAGCAGCGTGACGAGCGCCTCGGCGTCTTCGTGGGGACGCAGGCGCGTGTAGCGCTGGCGCGGCTCGGAGACCTGCGTCTCCGCGAGCCCCTGCTCCTGGAAGTAGTCGAGGGCCTTCATCACGCGCTCGCGTGGCTGGCCCAGCGCCTGGGAGACGGCTTGCATGTCGAAGGTAAACCAGGTGCGCCCCTTCTTCGCGTGGGCGAACAGGTCGCGCACGAAGCGCGCGCGCTCCCCTTGGAAGCGCCCGGACAGCTCCTCCAGCGACACGAGGGGCCGCACCTTGTAGCCCGCATAGTACGGCGTGCCTTGTCGCAGCACGCCCGCCAGCTCCAAGTAGGTCAGGGCCGTGCGCAGCACCAAGGGGCGCAGGTCGTGGCGCTGGCCCAGGGCGAACAGGTCCACGTGCGGCTCGGGGCCCGCGCCGAGCAGCTCGGTGACGAGTCCTCGGAGCGCGACCGGGAGCGGTGTGTCTCCCAGCGCGAAGTTCTCCAAGGTGGGCACGTCGTCCGGGCACGCGAGCAGCTCCACGATGGACGGCTGGCCGTCTCGTCCCGCGCGGCCCACTTCCTGGCTGTAGCTCTCCAGGCCCTTGGGCAGATTGTAGTGGTACACGAAGCGAACATCCGCCTTGTCGATGCCCATGCCGAACGCGATGGTCGCCACGACGATGCCGGAGGCCGAGGCCGTCCAGGCTTCTTGCACCTGCGCGCGCGCCTCGGGCTCCATGCCCGCGTGATAGGCGCTCGCGGGGAAGCCCTTCGCGCGGAGCATGGCCGCCACGCGCTCGGCCGTCTGCTGAAGCGTCACGTAGATGATGGTGGGCCCGGGCGCGCGAGCCCGCAGTCGCTCCACCAGCAGCGCGTCTCGCTGCTCGGCGGAGGTGGGGGTGGTCTCCAGCGTGAGGTTGTCCCGGTAGAAGCCAGTGACGATCGCGTTCTGCTCCGGGATGCCGAAGCCCTGGCAGATGTCGCGGACGACGGAGGGCGTGGCCGTGGCGGTGAGCGCCAGGGTGCGCTCGACCTTCAGTGCACGGGCGGCCTGCGCCAGCTTCAGATAGTCCGGACGGAAGTTGTGGCCCCACTCGGAGACGCAGTGGGCTTCGTCCACGGCGAACAGGGAGATGCGCAGCCCGTGCAGCAGCTCCACGAAGCGCTCGTTGTTGAAGCGCTCGGGGGCCACATAGAGGAGCTTGAGCGCGCCCGTGCGCAGCGCGTCCGTCACCTCCCGCGAGTCCTCCAAGGACAGAGAGGAGTCGAGGCGCGCGGCGCGGATGCCTCGGCGCTCCAGGGCATCGAGCTGGTCCTTCATCAGCGCGATGAGCGGAGACACCACCACGGTGAGTCCCTCGAGGACTTGCGAGGGGAGCTGGTAGCAGAGTGACTTGCCTCCGCCGGTGGGGAACACCGCGAGCGCGGACCCCTGCGGTGGCAACAGCCGCGAGAGCACTTCGCGTTGGCCGGGGCGGAAGTCGTCCAGCCCGAATCGCTCGCGCAGCACCACGCTCAGCGTGTCGTCTCGCATCGTCCATCCTTCGCCGACGGGGCGGCGTTCTCCCACCGAGTCGATGAGGTGCCGCCTCTCTTTCCGGAGGCGCACTCCACCGTCAAGCCCCGTTCTTGATGCAAGCGGCGTGTTCGAGGTGGAGCCCATCCCTTCGGACCGCGGCGGCGCTGCGATGCGTCTTGCGTCACCGCCTCGCGTCACGTCGCGCGCGGAGGTGGCACGCGGCCTCTGGTGTGTGGGTGCGCCACCGGCTTCCTCGCACGGTGGCTGCGTGGGTGCGGACCGCGGGCGCGCGGCTCAAGACCTTGGAACAAGACGGGTTGCGCGGGTGGGTTCGCACAAATGTCAGTCCCCCAGTGCACAACGTGCGCGGTTCGTTCAACCCCGTGCCGTTGTTCATCGAGAAGGCTCAGAATGTCCGCGATTTCATTTCTGTCGGGCGGCGAAGTCCTGGAGCGCGTTCGCCGCTGTGCCGCGTCTGTCACCCGCTATCCCCTCGATATCCTCACCGCGGAGGCCCAACTCGAGGATGAGCTGGGGATCGACTCGGTGAAGCTCGCCGAGATTGTCGCTGTCGTCTGCCGAGAGTTCGCCATCCCCGCGGAGTCGCTGCCGCGAGGTGGAAAGGCCCGGACGTTGGGGGCCATGGCGGAGCAGGTTCACGTTCTGCTCGGGGATGCGCGGCCGTCCCGAGTCATCGCTCCCGTCCCCGTGCGCGCCGAGGAGAAGGCTCCCACGCCTCCGGTCGCGATCGTGGCGGAGTTGGAGCAGCGCGTGCGGGCGGTGTTCGCTCGCGTGACGCGCTATCCCGAGGCGCTGCTCACGATGGAGGCGGACCTGGAGGACGAGCTGGGGATCGACTCCGTGAAGCAGGCGGAGGTCCTGGCGGTGCTCGTCAAGGAGCTGGGGCTGTCCCAGGCGCCGAAGCCGTCCCAGCGATTGAGGACGATTGCCGCCATCTGCGAGGCGGCGCGGGTGCAAGGGAAGCCTGCACCGGCTGCGCCTCCCGCCGAGGCACCGGCTGCTCCGCGTGTGGCTCCTGCCGCGAAGGCGCCTCGCACGCGCGCTCCCTTCGAGGGGAAGGTCGCCCTCGTCACGGGATCCGGCAAGGGCATTGGCAAGGTCATCGCCACGCGGCTCGCCAGCGCGGGCGCCACGGTCATCGTCAACTCGTTCCACTCGCGAGAAGAAGGGGAGCGCACCACGCAGGAGATCCTCGCCGCGGGCGGACAGGCGATCCACCTGTGGGGCTCGGTGGCGCAGGAGGAGCACCTGGAGCGGATTTTCTCCGCCATCGCGGAGCGGTTCGGTGGGCTCGACTTCCTGGTGTGCAATGCGTCCAACGGTCTCATTGGCCCGTTCGATCGAATCACTCCGCGCGATTGGGACAAGGCCTTCCGCACCTGCATCACGGGCACCTACGAGTGCGCGATGCGCGCGCGGCCCTTGATGGCGCGTCGCGGTGGCGGCTCCATCGTCACGATGTCCACGTCCATGTCGCAGCGGTACATGCATGACCTGGGCTGCCAGGGCGTGGTGAAGGCGGGAGTCGAATCGCTCACGCGGTATCTGGCGGCGGAGCTGGCGCCCGAGGGCATCCGCACCAACTGCGTGTCCGCGGGGCCCGTTCACGGCGAACTGCTGGAGATGTTCCCAGCTGCGGCGGACCGGGTGGCGCGGTGGGAAGCCGCCACGCCCGGCGGAGTGCTCTGCAGCGCGGATGACGTGGCCGACGTGACGGAGCTGTTGCTGGGCGCGAAGACGCAGCGCGTGAATGGCGCCATCTGGGTCGTGGACGCCGGGCTCTCCGGCACCGTCGATGGATTGTTGCCGAGCACGGACCGCGAGACTTCCAACGGACATGGCCGGCGCGTGCAGCCCACGCTCGATGCCTGACAGGGGACGGACCACCATGGGCTACTTCGCCGTCCCGTACGACATCCACTTCGATGACACGATGGCCTACGGGAGCCATCACTTCCTCACCAACTTCAAGTTCCAGTGCGCGGGCCGAGAGCACCTGCTCTTCAGCCCCCACTTCTTCGAGGTCCCCGAGTTCCGGCGCGACTTCGATCAGGTGCTCCTGCTGACCTATGAGGGGTACTCGCGCAACCTCGCTCCCGCGAACCTGGGCGACTCGCTCGTGGTGCTGACCACGTTCGAGGAGCTGGGCGAAGTCTCCGTGCGCTTCTGCTTCCGGACGCTGAAGAAGGATGGGACGCCGGTGGCTTGCGGCTACCAGACCGTCCTGTGCGCGGACCGGGGAACGGGTCACCTGCGCGCCTTCCCCGCCTCCTTCCGCCCGTGCTTCGAGTCGCTGCGCGCGATGTTCGAGCCGGAGTCAGAGGACAGCTTCCGTGACCGGGTGCTGCGAGGCGGCGCCTCGACCCATGGCCTCTTCCCGGACTCGCTCCGGGCGCTCGCGCGCGAGCTGCTGGCGGGCCCCACGCCGCTGGGGAGCGCGCGCATCGTGGAGGAAGCGTCGCCCGTGGCCCCCACGGGCCCCGCGCTCCCCGTCATGTTGCCCGAGCCTCGACTGGCGCCGGGCTCCTCGGTCTTCCTCTTCGCGGGACAGGGCTCCTTCGACCCCGCGCTCTTCGTGCGACTCAAGGCGCTCCAGCCCGAGCTGCGCGACGAGCTGGCCTCGGTCGTGGACGTGGCGCGCCTTCACGGGCTCGATGCGGCGCCGTTGCTCGCGGCCGTGGATGCCACGGCGGTTCAAGCGGCGTTGGAGCGCGCGCCCTTGTTGGATCAGCTCGGCATCTTCCTGTCGGGTGTCCTCGGGGCTCGGTGGCTGTGCCAGCGCGGCGCGACGCCGGACGTGTTCGTGGGACACAGCTTCGGAGAGATCGCCGCGCTGACGGCGGCAGGCGCGTTGGACCTGCGTGGGGGCGCGGAGGTGGTGTGCCTGCGCATCCGGGCGCTTCAGTCCGTGGCGGACGACCTGGGCACGCTCGCCGCCGTGGCCCTGGGGAGAGAGGAGACCGAGCGTGCCATCGCGGACAGTGGCGCGCGACGGTTGGAGCTCGCGGGCTTGAATCATGCTCGGCAGACGGTGGTCTCTGGCGCTCGCGTGGAGTTGGAGCGGCTCCAAGGCCATCTGGCGCGGCGGGGGCAGGGGTTCACGTTCGTCACCAGTCGCTATCCCTTCCACCACTCGGGGCTCGCGTCCGCGGCGGAGGTGTTCCGCGCCTCGCTGGCTCACGTGACGATGAAGTCTCCCCAGGGGCTCGTGTACTCGCCCATCGAGCGACGCGCGTATGCCGGTGCGCCGGGGGAGCTGGCCTCCGCGCTCGCCTCTCACCTCGTGCGTCCGTTCGACTTCCTCGGCGCGGTGGAGACCCTGGCGCGCGCGGGCTGCACGCGCTTCGTGGACTGTGGGACGGACGGTCGGCTGGCGCGCATCGTCCGACGCATTCTTCCGTTGGACTCCCAGGTCGAGACGAGCACCCTCGTCAGCGCGCTGCCGGAGCCCATGCCCGCGCAGGCGCCGCGTCATGAATCCGCTGCCCCCATGCGCCCCTCGCGTGGGCCCGAAGGCAGCGCTGATTCGGAGATCGCGGTGGTGGCCCTGGGTTGCATGCTCCCGGGTGGAGCGAAGGACCCGGAGGCGTATTGGCAGAACATCCGGCGCGGCATCAGCGGCATCGTGGATCCCGGCGTGAATGAACCGTCGCTGGTGACGGACTTCGTGGGACCTGCGGGCACGCCGGACCGCACCTATACGCTCCTCACGGGCGCGGTGCGGGATGCGGACCTCGTGGCTCCTGCCGGCATGGCGCCCTCGCGGTTCCAGGGCTACGTGCGGGAGCAGAAGCTGCTGGCCATCGCGCTGTCCCAAGCGATGCGCGGTCTGGGTGACGTCACGGCATGGAGCGCAGGGCGCATCCAGTGCTTGCTGGGATCCACGGCGGAAGGCTCCGCGGACTACGACGCCGCGCTCAGCCTCGAGGCCGGCGAGGCCCTGCTGCGTGCCCAGGGGGTCCATTCCGCGGAGGTGGACGTCGTGGCTCGCGCGGCGCGCTCGGTGCTCGGAGTCACGTCTCACTCCTCCGCGTTGGCGCCGCATCCGACGCTCCAGGCGGTGGTGACGGAGGTGGTGGGCTCGGGGGTCTCCACGGTGCTGCTCGACGCCGCATGCGCTTCGTCCCTCTATGCCATCGCGCTGGGGATGAAGGCGCTCCAAGCCGGCGACGCGCGGCTCGTCCTGGCAGGAGGCGTCTTCTCTCCGGGTCCTGGCAACAGCTGTCTGTTCTCTCAGTTCAATGGCCTGTCCGCCACGGGGAGTCGTCCCTTCGATGCGCGCGCGGACGGGGTCATCTTCGGAGAGGGCGCGGGCGTGGTGGGGTTGATGCGGGTGTCGGATGCGCTCGCGTTCGGGCTGCGGATCCACGCCGTCATCCGTGGCGCGGGGCTCTCCAGCGATGGGCGCAGCAGCTCCGCGAACGTCCCTCGCTCGGAGGGACAGGTGGCCGCGATGAAGGCTTGCTACGCGGCGGCTCAGGTGGACCCGTCCACCATCCAGTACATCGAGGCGCACGGGACGGCCACGCCCGCGGGGGATGCCACGGAGCTGAAGTCGATGGCGCGCATCTTCGGAGGCCAGGGCAAGGGCGTCCAACTGGCCAGCGTCAAGGCGCTGATTGGCCATGTGGGCTGGGCCGCGGGCGCCGCGTCCGTCATCAAGCTGTGCAAGGCGCTGGAGCATCAGTGCTTCCCGAAGCAGTCGAACTTCGACCACGCGGGCGCCGAGCTGCGCGCGCTCGGCTCGGACTTCGAGGTGTCCACGCAGGAGCAGCCCTGGCCGGAGAACGGCGTGCATCCGCGCCGTGCCGCGACCAATGGCTTTGGCTTCGGCGGCACCAACGCGCACCTGGTGCTGGAAGAGTATCGAGAAGGTGCGGCGTCGCGCCGGGTCGAGCCTCGGACCACCGAGGGGCTCAATCTGGTGGTGGTCGCAGCGGAAGGACTGTTCCCGGATGCGAAGGGGGCCCCCGTCGCGGGAGTGCCGGCGGACACGGGCACGCGCTTCGACACGCGGGCCTTCCAGTTGCCGTCCACGGTGCGGCTGTTGCCAGACATCTCGGAGGACATGGACTTGACGCAGGGCATGGCGCTCTCGGTCGCGAGCGCACTCGTCCAGAAGCTCGCTGGCTTCGACGCGCTCAAGTCGGGGACCGCCATCGTGCTCGGGCTGGAAGGGAAGACCCGGCGAGGCGTGGAGGCCATTCAACGCGTCCTGGCCTCATCCACGCGTCGCGGTCTGCTCGCGCTCGCGGGGCGCACGCCGGAGGGGCCTGCGCTGAGGCCGCTCGCGGAGCGCTTCCACGACGCCGTGCTGAACTCCTTGCGGCCGTCGGGGCCCTATACGCTTCAAGGGATGATGCCCAACGTCACGCCAGGGCGGGTGGCGGGAGCGCTCGACGTCAAGGGGCCCAACTTCGTCATCGACGCGGCCGGTGCGTCGCTGGCGGCGGCGCTCCGCGCCTCACGGGGCATCTTGGAGAGCGGCTTCGAGCTGGTGCTGGTGGGCAGCACCCACGTGCTCCGACCGGGAGCGCGTGAGATCGCGGCCACGCCCGCCGAGGGCACGGTGTTGCTCGCGGTCACGACGGAGGCGATTGCCACGCGGCGAGGACTGACACCGCTCTGTCGGCTGCGCGCGTCCTCCGAGGGCTCGACCTCGCCGGCTCCGCACACGGAGCTGCCCGCGCACTCCGCGGGTGAGGCGTTGGCGCTGCTGCGCGCCGCGCGTGCAGCGGGAGCGGGACACGCCACCACCCTGCGCTTCCATCCGGAGGCGGCGACGGGCGCGCGGCTGGAGGTTCAGCTCCAACCCATGACACCCGCGCGGGCCTCCTCGCCGAGCCCGCAAGCGGAGCCTGTCGCGGCCGAGGTGTCCGAGGGTTTCGACCACTCGGCGCCCATCGGCTATCACGCGCCGGTGCTCGTCGAGCGCTCGGTGCGGGCTCCGGGCACTCCGCGGTTGAAGGGGCGCCGGGTGCTCTTCCTCGCGCGAGACGAGGCCATGGCCCGCGCGCTGGCGAACCATGCGGAGTCGCTGTGTGGGCCTGACTACTTCATCCTTCATGCGGGGGGCGCCGGCGGCGTTGGGCGGGTTCGAGGTCTCGACCTGTCACGAGAAGACGCAGTCGAGGCGGGCCTCGAGGCGCTCGCCTTCGAGCCGCAGGTCATCCTCGCGGTCTGCCGACTGGAGCCCGAGGTCCGCGAGGTGGAGGTCGTCACTGAGACGGCCTTGCGCCATGAGGTGCTGGAGTTGCTCTTCCTCGTCGCGCGGCGGACCTACGAGCGCCTCCGCGCGGGAGAGGTCGAACTGGTGAGCGTGTGCGTGGGCGGAGTGGGGCCGCGACGGGTCCTTCACCCCGTCACGGGCCTCTTCGCCGGAATGCTCAAGTCCATCGCGCGCGAAGTCCCTGCTCGAAACGTCCGCGCCATCGCGACGTCGCCGGGAACGCTCCAGGAGGCCCTCACCCAGGCCATCACCGAGCTGGGCTCGGAGGAAGAGGGGGAGCACTCCGTCGAGGTCTGCTTCGACGGACCCCAGCGGTGCGTTCGTCGCCTGCGTCCGACGGTGCGTCCGGCGAAGGGGGCCGCCCTGCTCGATGCGAACTCCGTGGTCCTGCTGACCGGAGGTGGTCGAGGCGTGACCGCGGTCCATGCCGCGGCGCTGCTCAAACGCTACGGATGCAAGGTGGTGCTCCTGGGGCGCAGCGATCCCTCGGATGCTCCCGAGCAAGTCTTGCGCGCCGCGGACGACGCACTGCCCACGGTGGAGCGGGAGTTCTACGCCGCGGAGTTGGCCGCCAACCGCGCGGCGAAGATGCCGGAGCTGCGCGCGCGCTTCGAGCGCTACCTGGCTGTGCGTGAGTTGAGAGCGACGCTCGAAGGACTGGCGAGACTCCCGGGGCGGACCGTCTACCGCGTCGCAGACGTGACGAATCCGAGCGACGTGGCGCGGGTCATGGATGAGATTGCGCGAGAGGAGGGGCGCCTGGACCTCGTGGTGCATGGGGCCGGAACGCAGACCTCCAAGAAGTTGAACCGGCGTCGGCTCTCCGAGCTACGGACGAACCTGGGGACCAAGCTGCTCGGGTTGAGGAACCTCCGGGACGCTTGCGAGAGCCGGTTCTCGAAGCCGGTGTCATTCCATGTCCTGACGTCTGCCTTCAGCTTCTTCGGCAACGATGGACAGGCGGACTACGGCGCGGCGAACGAGGCGCTGGACCGGCTGTGCGCCTGGGTCAGCGATGCCAGCCAGCAGGTGCGCTGGTGCAGCGTGGGGTGGCTCGCCTGGGATGGAATCGGGATGACGCGTGGCTCGGAGTACCGCGTGCTGGGAGCCAGCCGTCAGCTCCGAGGCATCCGCGCCGAAGAGGGAGAGGCGCTGTTCCTCCAACTCGTCGAAGGACAACCGAGCGAGCCCATCAACGTGCAACTCACCGACAGCGAGCGTGCCTTCTACGCGTTGGAGCTGCTCCCACCCGAAGCTCCGCGAAGCGCGGTGATGGGGCCCGTGCGGCGAGACGTCGTGGTCGATGCGAATCGGGTCCCGTGCCTGGCGGATCATCTGGTTCGGGGCACTCCCACGCTGCCTGGGACATGGGCGCTGGACTTGATGCTGCGCGAAGCACTCGGCGACCAACGGCCCGAGCTGCGCACCGTCACCATCGAGGACGTCCGCTTCTCACGCTT
Source organism: Citreicoccus inhibens (assembly GCF_019039035.1). Taxonomy (GTDB): domain Bacteria; phylum Myxococcota; class Myxococcia; order Myxococcales; family Myxococcaceae; genus Citreicoccus; species Citreicoccus inhibens. The sequence goes on from NZ_JAHNZT010000017.1 coordinate 74,186, forward strand.
CATCCGAGTGAAGCCCGGAGGCCAGCAGGCCTTGCGCGCGGAGTGCACGACGCTGGAGGACTCGAAGGCGCGGCTCGTCGTCCAGGTGAAGCTCACGGGGGACATCGTCCACGCGACCGGCGTGGTGCTGGAGCGAGACCTCGTCTACGCCGAGGCCCGCTTCACGCTGACCGCCGATGCGCCTCGGGGTGAGCCGTGGCTCGACCTCGCGAAGCCCTCGGGCGCTGGCATCCCGGCGCACGACCCGCATTGCGCCACCGGTGGCCCCATCGAGCTGCGGAAGATGTTCGATTGCCTGACGGACATCACGCTCGACCGGTCGGCGCGCTTCGCGAAGCTGGGCCTCCCCTCGACACCGGGGCAAGCCGGGGACGCGGTTCCCGCGCTCGTCATGGACGCGGCGCTGCGGCTGAGCGCGATGCATGTCGAGGGGGTGTCGGACGCGGTCTTCGCGCCCACGCATTTCCAGCGTGCCACGTTCGACCGAGGGCTGGTGACGGGCCAGCGCGGGGGGCCTCCGCACCTCTCACTCAAAGCGCTCACGCCTCGACTGGAGGGGGACGTTCTTCGCTGCGGCACTGTCGCGGCCATCGATGACGCGGGACGCCTGCGGATGTTGCTCGAAGGTGGCCTGGCGCGGCCCATGGCCTGAACGTCGTTCTTCATCGGTGACCCATGAATTCGACCGCGCTTTCAATGTCGACCGTTCCCGTTCCCGTGGACGACCCGAAGTTGCTTCGCTCGGAGCTGCGGCGCCTCCTGCCCGCGGAGGCGTTCAAGCCTCAACCGCTCCGAGGCGTCATCGCGTTGTCGCTGGTGCCACTCAGCATGGTGCTGATGGGGTGGATTGCGTGGGGAGGGCTGCCTGGTTGGGCCTGCTTCCTCCTCTCCTTCGTGGTGGGGCAGTTGGTGACCACGGTGGGGCTGGCCGCGCACGAGGCCCTGCATCACGCGGTGTTCCGCAGCCGGCGTCTCGAAGACCTCATCGGTTGGTTGGGCTTCAGTCCCTTCCTGGTGACGCCCGGCAACTGGCGCGCGTGGCATGTCCAGGCGCACCACAGCGCCGCCAACGTCCACCTGCAGGACCCGGACATCCTCCCGCGCCAGCCAGACCTCCGCACCCAACGGTTCGCACGGCTGTTCCACGCGATCTCACCGGGCTCGCGAAACTGGCTCAGCTACATCAGCTTCAGCCTGTTCTTCACCGCACAGGGGCAAGCGTTCCTCTGGTACCACTGCGACCAGCCGCAGTTCCGACACGTCCGGTTGAGCCGGCTCCGGGAGCGGTCGTTGACGGTGCTGCTCGCGCTGGGCTGGGGTGGCCTCGGGTGGATGATGGGGCCGAGGGGCGCGCTCTACGCGCTCGTGTTGCCGCTCGTCTTCGCCAACATCACCTTGATGATCTACATCGCCACCAATCACTGGCTACAGCCCGCGTCGGAGGACAGTGACAACCCGTTCGTGAACACCGCCAGCGTGCAGACGCACCCGGTGATGAACTGGCTCCACCTGAACTTCAGCTATCACCAGGAACATCACATCTTCCCGGCGATGAGCCCCAAGTTCGCCCCGCTGGTGCGCGAGCACGTGCGAGCGCTCAACGCGGAGGCGTCCACGGTCTATCCCCACCTCCGGGCGCTGCGGATGCTGTACTCGCGGCCGGCGCTCTATTCCCCCGTGGATGGGCGCACGTTGGTGGGACCCGAGGGCGCGCCCGCCGTGACGACCGAGTCACTGCGCCACCAATTGTTGGCCCCGGACTCATCGGCATAGGAGCGCTCCGGGGGGGCGCGGGCATCTCCGGGGAAGCGCTCCCCGGGGGTGCCGCCTCGCGCGCCGGGTCCACCGTGTCGTCAGCGCGGCGGAGCGTCACAGCGCCAGGAGCACATCCACTTTCGCGCGCAGGACCTGGGCCTCGGCGTGCTTGCCGAGGCTGGCGAGCTGCTCCGCCGCGTCCCGGCGCTCTTGAATCTCTCGCTGGACGAGGGCGTGCACTTCCTCGGGGGACAGCAGCAGACGGGGCACCTCACCGCTCCCCAGTCCGCCCGAGGTTCCGGCGACCTCTCCGAGCACGGTCGCGGGGGCGTGACTCAAGTCGGGCGCCTCGGCGTTGTCGATGGCGGCGAGCGTCTCTCTCAGGACCGCAACGCCGTGCGTGTCGCGATTGCGCAGGGCGGTCTTGATCGAGGTGCGCAAGGTGGCCTTCCACTCCTCCACGGTTCTCATGCGGTCACCGTAGCGGCGCCGCCTGGGGCGCTCAAGCGAAGTCGGGACCTCGGACTCCGGAGGGGGGCAGGCGCGTCGGCTCACCTGCCAGCATTCCTCGACGAGGACTTCACGCGCGTGTCGGAGCGCCACGGCGCCCCTTCCCAGTCCTCGCGATGACCTTTCCTCGCGCGTGACACCCACGGTCAGGGATGCGCTGCGCCCGAACGCTCTATCCGGAGCGCACGGCTTCAAGTTGACAGGATGCTGTCTGATTCATACATCGACAGCATGCTGTCGAAGTGGATGTCCAACCCTGGGGAGTCGAAGCGTGCGTGAAGCCATGGCGATGTGCCTGAGTCGTCGGGTCTGGGGTGTGTCGTGGGGACTGCTCCTCGCGTCGTGCGCGAGTCACCCTGGCACCCAGCCCGAACCCGGGCCTCCTGAGGTCGTGATGAAGTCGAAGGTCGTGGAGGGACCGCAGGGGCGCTTGTCCGTGCGGGAGGCAGGAGCAGACGGGGCGCCGCCTGTGGTGTTGTTGCACGCGGACTCGGGCCGGGCGAGCCAATGGCAAGAGGTGCAGCTTCGCCTCGGGCGCGAGTACCGAGCCGTCGCGCTCGATTTTCGCGGCAGCGGAGAGAGCGAGCCCGCGAGGGATGGAGACTACGGCTATGGGGGGCGGGCCGCGGACCTTGGCAGCGTGGCGGACGCGTTGGGTCTGAAGCGCTTCGTGTTGGTGGCCCACAGTGGTGGCGGCGCGGTGGCCCTGGAGTACGCGGCGCATCATGCGGAGCGCGTCGCGGGGCTCTTCCTGGTGGATCCGCCCACGGACCCTCGGGCCTTGCCGCAGGCCGTGCGAGATGGGTTCGTGGCGGCGCTGAAGGGACCGGACTCGCTGGCGTTCCAGCAGGACTACTTTCGCTCGATTGCCGGCGCGGACCCAGTGGTGCGCGAGCGCGTGGTGGTGGACTGCGCGGCCGTGGCCCCCGCGTGCCGCGCGGGCGTGGGCGCGGCGCTGGCGGAGTGGAACCCCGAGCCCACGCTGAAGGCCTGGCAGGGGCCCTTCTTCATCCTCGCCAGCGCCGCGAATGACAACGCGAACGCCCTCTATCGCTTGCGCGCGGACGTCCCGCATCAGGTGTTGTCCGACACAGGACACTGGCTTCAGCTCGAACAACCCGCGATGGTCGAGGATGCCATCCGGCGGTTCCTCGCTGGACTGGAGTCGGAGGCCCCCTGAGCATGCCCGTCGAGAAGAGCGAAGCCGCGTCCATCCTGACCGACATCGTCCTCCTGGTGTTCCGGCTCGAGGGCGGCTTCATGGACGCCGCCGAGCGCATCGCGATTCCGGCGGGGCTGACGGCCGCGAGTTGGAAGGTGCTGGGGGCCACGCTGGAGGCGCCGCGCACCGTCGCGGAGATTGGCCGCAACATGGGGCTCGCGCGCCAGAGCGTCCAGCGGCTGGCGGACATCCTGGTCTCGGAGGGGCAGGCCACCTATCTCGACAACCCCGCGCACAAGTCGGCGCGGCTGCTGACGCCGACGCGGGCGGGCCGCGCCGCCATTGACCGGCTGCGCGATCGCCAGTCTCGCTGGGCCAGCGCGGTGAGCGAGGGGCTGGGCGAGAAGGCGCTCGCGCAGTGTCGCGCGACGCTGCGCGGGTTGGTCGAGCGGACGGAGCAGGTGGAGGCCGAGTCGCGGGAATCGGACTGAGCGAAGCGATTGCGGGAGGGCCGTTCTACCCAGGAGCCAGGAACTGACTGGTCATCCTCAAGCGCCCCTCCCCTGGCTTCTTCCCATGCAGTTCTGACGGCAGGGGGTACCACGGTGTCATTGACATACATGTCGCGCATGCTTGGCTTGGGTTTGTTGCTCCTGAGCGTGGGGTGTGGAGGCGGTCACGGGGTGAAGCCCGGAGGCCCACAGTCGGGCACGGCGTTGTTGATTGGAAATGTGGGGGGAGATGGGGGTGGCTTCATCATCCTCCCGAACGGAACGCTCGGGCGCATCCCGCCTTGGACGGGCCCCCTGGCGGTGCGGTGGTTGGATTTGCTGTCGAACGCGGTGCTGTTGGACCGGCTGGAGGACTCCAAGGATTCAGAGGAGCAGGCCCTGCGGCCTCGCGTCGAGCAGCGCATGGCGGACCTCGCGGTGGAGGTCCGGCGGCAGATGGTGCCGGAGCCCAACTTCGCCACCGAGGCGCTGCAGCGGGAGATGGTGGTCCTCATCTACCTGAGCCCGGGCGTGTCGCGGGATGGCGGTGGCTACGCCATCACGACCAATGGACGCATCATCAAGGTTCCACACCACAGCCCTGACGCGCTCCGGGTCATCCTCCAGGTGGCGCAGCGGCTTCAGCTCGCCCCGGAGCCGCGCGGCAAGCCGCAGCCGGACCCCTGGCGTCCCATCTTCGAGCAGCTCGAGGTGGGGCTGGCGGATGCCATGAGGGCGCTGCCCGCTGCGCTCCAGGCGCTCAACTGACCCGAGCCCGTTGCCCGTCCTTGGAATGGACGGGCAAGCCGGGCGTTGGGAGTCCGCCGTGGGCCTCGCGTGGGGAACACGTCCACGCGAGGGGCTCATGATGCAGGGGTGACCGCAGGGCAGGGGGTGGGCGCGCTGCTGATGAGCAAGTCCTGGGCGGCGGTGGTGCGTGAGGACCTCCACGTGCCGGGCGAGCCTGGCATCCGGCTGGCCCAGGACCTCGCGCGCGCCGGACACGCGGTCTTCGTGATGGATGCCCGAGGGTACGGAGGCTCCACCCAGCCTCAGGCGATGAGCGTCCCCGCGGCGAGCCCGACGCTGGTGGGCTGGGCCACGGGCGGCCATTGGGCGGGCATGTACGCCAGCCTCCATCCGGAGCAGGTCAGTCACCTGCTCATGCTCAACGCGCTGTACGCGGGGAGCGCGCCGCACGCCATGCTCGGGCGCGGCACGGACTTCGAGGACCCTCACCGGCCCGGCCAGTTCAACACCGAGGGACTCCAGGCCTACCGCTGGGACACGGCGGCCTCGCTCCATCCCCGTCGAGGACACGTCGCAGTGGCGCTCGCCCGAGGTGGCCGCGGCCATTCAGCGCGAGGCGCTCGCGAGCGACCCGTTGGCGGGAACGCGGACTCCGCCCGCGTTCCGCGCGCCCTCGGGAGCGCTGGAGGACAGCTTCTACCTCGCCATGGGTCGGCAGCTGTGGGACGCCGCCCCCATCACCGCGCGCGTCCTCATCGTGCGCTCGGAGAAGGACTTCTGGAGCCGGCCCGAGGACGTCCGCCGGCTCCAGGAGCACCTGGCGCACGCGGCCCAGGTGAAGGCCGTCACGCTTCCAGGTGCGACACATTTCGTGCATCTGGACCGCCCCGACAAGGGGCGGGACCTGTTGCTCGCGGAGACCCTCACCTTCCTCGCGGAGGGCTCCGCGTCGCGCGGGCCGTAGCCTCGCTCAGTACGACACCACGGTGTTGGGCAGCATGAGGCGGCTGTCGCGCACGGCGGGCGCGGCGGAGTCCTCCAGGCTGAGCTGGATGACCGCGTGGTGGTGGCGCTTCAGCTCGGAGACGGGGGCCCGGAAGTGGATGGGTTTCGGAATGAAGCGCAGCGCTCCGGCGCTCCCGCTGGCCTGCTCCTGGTAGGCCCCGAAGTCATCGAACCGGGCCTGGACCTCCACCGTGGCGGCCGCGCTTCCGGACGGGAGCCAGAAGTAGGCGACCAGGGGCGAGTGGTCCGCGAGCGCCAGGTTCATGGCCTGCGCGGTGGGCTGAAGCGCCACGGTCAGGGGCTTGCCGTCCGCGGTGATGGTGACCTCGCGGATGCTCGCGAAGGCGGCCTCGTAGTTCGTGGCGCGGGTTCCCGTCAGGCGCAGTTCGTAGCGTTCCGCGACATTGTCCGCGTCGTCATGCCCGCGGATGTCCATGGGCGTGTTCCCGCTGTCACACGCCGTCCCCAGCAGCCCCAGGGCCAGGCTCACTCCCCACATCCAGCGCATCCCTTGCTTCACGGCGTCCCCCCCACCGACTGCATCAAGTCCACAGCGTGCACGGGCGTGCTCGGGCCCGACTGAAATCCACGAGGCGGCGTCAGCTGCGCGCCCTGGTGGTGCAGCGACAGCAACCGCTCCAGCGCCCCCTGCTGCCCGGACGTCCCGGTGAGCCACTGGTTCTCTGCGTCCTGCATGGCCTGCGCGAAGTCCGACGACGGCGTGAAGAGGCGGCGGTTGCACTCGCCCACCACCAACTCGCGCGCCAGCTGCGTGCGCAGCGCGCGCTCCGGCGTAGCGGGCGCGCCCTGCATCTCCAGCGCGGGGTTGGCCCAGAGGACCTGCAGGGCCCTCTGCACCGAGTCGATGACGACGCCCGGGGCCAGCTCGATGCTCCCCGTCGCCAGGCAGCGGTCCAGCGCCTGCTCATGCGTCAGATAGAAGCCGCGGTCCTGGAGCGGCCGAGGCGTCGCCGGCGTCAAGAACGGGCAGCTCGTCATGTCGCCGATGGCCAGCGGCGCCTGGGTGGTCAGGAAGGTCGCCACGCTGGTGGTGACGTTCACCGCGAAGAGCGCGTTCTCCAGCGGGTTGACCGTGTAGCACTGCAGATAGAACGTCCCGTCCGTGGTGAACGAGCCCGAGCACGGCTGGATGCCGACGTTCGGGAGGGTGGGACCGTAGTCCGCGAGCACCCCGGTGGTGGGGTCGAACGTGCACAGCCGCGCGGTGTAGCTGTTGTAGCCATAGATGATGTTGTCGAGCGGGTTGACGGCCCAGGCGAGCGGCAGATGGTCGAACGTGTGGCCCGTCTGCGTGACAGTCAGCGTGGGCAGGTCGATGGTCGCCCAGGTCGTGCCGAAGTCTCCCAGCACGTAGGTGCCCGTCCGCGTCACCGTCCCGATGATCCACTCATGCCCCGCCAGCTCGGGAAGAGGCCGGACGTCCTCGATGGAGCCGTCCGAGGCGATGCGAATGAGGTGGGGGTTGGGGTCGGGGATGAGGTGCTCGTTGCTGATGGCGTAGATGTGGCCATCCAGCGGGTTGAGCCCCATGGCGTCATAACCCCACTCGACTGTCGTGGAGATGGGCGCGGTGGCGAAGGTCGTCGGGTCCAACGAGTGCAGGTCCGTGACGGTGGCCACGCGCGAGGACACGTAGAGCGTGTCGCCGCACGTGAACTGGGGCGAGGCCTTGCACTCGACGAAGGTGGAGCACTGGGCCGAGCCCGTGTCCCAGCCAATCTCCAGCGTGTCCGAGAAGGACGGCGTCCCACCGCCCAGGGCCTCGCAGTCCGCGAGGCTGTTGATGGTGTGGTCGAAGTCGTAGGTGACAGAGTCCCCCACGGGGATCGTGACGGGCGGCGCTGGCGTGAAGGACCAGCCGAACGGCGCCAGCAGCGGGTCCTCCGCCGTCAGCAACTCCGAGGGCAGCGTGGGGTGGGTGTTGCTGACCTGGTAGTGGAAGTGAAGCGTGGCCGGGTAGCTGGACAGAACCAGACTCGACTCGCCATTCACTTGCGTGGTGCACTTCAAATCGTGGGCGCTGGCCTGGCCTGCCAGGAGCAGCGTCCCGAGGAAAATTCCCCATGAGGTTGGTCGCATGCGCGCCTGCTGTGCAGGCCGAGTGCCGAGCCCGGGTTGGCCCATTCATGTCCTGGGATGGGCAGATACAGGCCGGACACAGGCCCCAAGCGGGGCAACCTGGGAACAACGCTGGCACGCGAGTGGAAGCCAGGACCCCAACGTGGGAACGGCGTTGCTCCGGTGCGCTCGCTGACCGTTGACCGGTGCACGGGCGAAGAAGGCGGACGCCTGCATCGTCCCGTGGGGGGCCCTCGCCCCGAGGACGCGCGGGGGACCGGCCGCTACCCCTCGGGGAGTTGGTCGCTCTCCATCGGGCGGATGCGCTCGTCGGGCTGCGCGGTGATCTCCCCTGCCTGCTCCGCTTCATCACCCCGGCGGAACTCGTGGATCTGGTCCGGGAGGATGTCCCGGAAGTCCGCCTCCTCTTCGAGGGGCGGCGTCATGGCCAGCTCCTGGTCGGTGACGTTGATCTCCTCCTCGCCTGTGTCGGGGTTCACGTGTCGCAGCGAGGCGGACTCCCCCACGTCCTCTTCTCCGAGCTTCTTGAATCGCATGGCGTCGGCTCCTCCGGGCGGGCTCGCCGGGACGACTGCTTCGGCCGCCCATCATGAGAACCGCCGAGGAGGGACGCCGCAATTCGCGCCGCTCGCTCGGCTGGCCTGCCATGTGGCGTCGCTGGCGGCGTCGCTAGTGGGGAGTCGCCGGGCTCGCGCCGCCGGAGGGGTAGGTGGGCTCCACCTCGAGCAGCACCATGGACAGCGCCAGCACGCGCGACAGCGTCTCGCGCAGCGTGTAGCGCCACGGAGTGGGCCGTCCTTCATCCGCCGCCACGCCCCAGGCATCGATGCCCACCGAGTTGGCGATGAAGAGCGCCCGCGACAAATGGAATCGCTGGGTGACGAGCAACGCCCGGCGCGCGCCGAACACGGTGTGGGCCCGCAGGCAGCTGTCGTACGTGGACAGCCCGGCCTCGTCGCCCATCACCACGGTGTCCGGCACGCCCCGCTCCAGCAGGTAGCGCCGCATGGCGCGCGTCTCGTCATGGAAGGGCGCCGAGGAGTCCGCGCTCACCAGCACGGCCTCCACCTTGCCCTGACGCCACAGGGCGATGGCCGCGTCCAGCCGCTGCGCGAGGACCGGGGAGGGCACCGCGCCCGGCGCCAGCCCCGCGCCAAAGACGAGCGCCACGGGCGCGCGCGGGGCTCCGGAGAGCGGCACGATGCGGTCCTCGTAGCTCTGCCGCACGAAATGCGACAGCGCCAGGATGGCCAGCACCGCCGCGACCAGGGCGACGAGCCCCCTGCGCACCCAGACCCCGCTCGCCACGCCAGACGTCATGGTTCCCGTGAACACCGATGAGGAAGACGGGGCATTCTCCCTGGCCCTCCCTCGCGCGGGAAGGCGAGTCTTCGCCCCGTGTCCACTGACGCCCAGGGGCCGGCTGCTCCCCGGACAGCCGGTCCGGGCCACCCCTGTCTGCGGGTCTCTGGGAGACGGGTGGCACCCCGCCGTTGACCGCCCCGCGCCTCGCTTATATAGGGGGCCCCGCCGTGCGCCCGGCCTCATGAACACGAAGGCGTGCGTCCCACAGGAGCTCCCAGGTCCATGGCGTCCCTTCGAGACATCCGCAAGCGCATCCGCTCGGTGAAGAACACGCGTCAAATCACCAAGGCGATGAAGATGGTCTCCGCCGCGAAGCTCCGCAAGGCGCAGGACGCCATCCTCGCCGCGCGGCCCTACGCGCAGACGCTGGATCAGATCATCTCCGACCTCGCCGCCCGCGCCGCGGACGAGGGGCTCGCCCACCCGCTCCTGACGCCGCGCCCGGTGCGCCGCGTGGAGCTGGTGGTGCTGACGTCGGACCGCGGCCTCGCCGGCGGCTTCAACTCCAACATCACCCGCCGCGCCAACCGCTTCCTCTACGAGAACACCGCGCTGGAGAAGATCCAGATCTCCACGGTGGGCCGCAAGGGCAACGACTTCTTCCGCACCCGCGGCTTGACCATCCGCAAGGACTTCGGCGGCCTGTATCAGCGCCTGTCCTACCGCGCCGCCGCGGATGTCGCCGAGGAGCTGGTCGCCAGCTACGTGAACGGCGAAGTGGACCAGGTCATCGTGGTCTTCAACGAGTTCATCTCCGCCATCAACCAGAAGGTCACGATGATGCAGCTGCTGCCGCTGCAGACCTTCGGACCCCAGGTGCCCGCCGAGGCGCAGGGCCCGGCGCTGGTGGACTTCAAGTACGAGCCGGACCGTCAGGCCGTCCTCGACCGGCTGGTGCCCCAGGCGGTCAACATCAAGCTGTACCGGGCGCTGCTGGAGAGCGTGGCCAGCGAGCACGGCGCGCGCATGAGCGCCATGGAGAACGCCACCAGCAACGCCACGGACATGATCAACAGCTACACGCTGGTCTACAACCGCACGCGTCAGGCGGTCATCACCAAGGAGCTGATGGAGATCGTCTCCGGCGCCGAGGCGCTGAAGTAGCTCCCCACCTCGCTGGTGGTACCCCAGGGCCCGCTCGCGCATGTCGCGGCGGGCCCTCTGCTTTGGGGCCGAGCCCCGGGAGACCGAGAGGGCGGGCGCCCGGCGCACCCCTCCGCTAAGCGCGTCTTACACCGGAGGGCCCGGGAAGCTTGACCCTGCGGGGTCCCCCCCGGTAAAGGGGGCCCGCCCTTCCATCCGGGCCGAATTTCTGACGGAGCGCGGTACCCCGGCCGCTCCCGCACGAGGCAGACGAATTCCATGAGCGCTCAAGTTCCGACGACTGGCAAGGTCACGCAGGTTCTCGGCCCCGTGGTCGACGTGGAGTTTCCGCCCGGCGGACTCCCCGAGGTCTACTACGCCCTCAAGCTGACGAACCCCAACCTGGGCGACACGCCGGACAACCTCACGCTCGAGGTCGCGCAGCACCTGGGCGAGAACACCGTGCGCTGCATCGCCATGGACTCCACCGAGGGTCTCGGCCGTGGCCAGGCGGTGAAGAACACGGGCGCCCCCATCCAGGTGCCGGTGGGCAAGGCCACCCTGGGCCGCATCCTGAACGTCACCGGTGAGCCGGTGGACGAGATGGGCCCCGTGACGTCCTCGGAGTACTGGTCCATCCACCGCGCGCCCCCGCCCTTCACCGAGCAGGACGTGCGCGTGCAGATGTTCGAGACGGGCATCAAGGTCATCGACCTGCTCGCCCCCTACACCCGCGGCGGCAAGATCGGCTTGTTCGGCGGCGCCGGCGTCGGCAAGACGGTGCTCCTCCAGGAGCTGATCCGCAACGTGGCCGTGGAGCGCGGCGGCTTCTCCGTGTTCGCCGGCGTGGGTGAGCGCACCCGCGAGGGCAACGACCTGTACCACGAGATGCAGGAGACCAAGGTCATCAAGACCGACAACCTGGAGGCCAGCCAGGCCGTCCTCGTGTACGGTCAGATGAACGAGCCGCCCGGCGCCCGCGCCCGCGTGGCCCTCTCCGCGCTCACCATGGCCGAGTACTTCCGCGACGTGGAGGGCCGTGACGTGCTCCTCTTCGTGGACAACATCTTCCGCTTCACGCAGGCCGGTTCCGAGGTGTCCGCGCTCCTGGGCCGCATCCCCAGCGCCGTGGGTTACCAGCCGACGCTCGCCACGGAGATGGGCGGTCTGCAGGAGCGCATCACCTCCACGACCAAGGGCTCCATCACCTCGGTGCAGGCCATCTACGTGCCCGCCGACGACCTGACGGACCCGGCGCCGGCCACCGCGTTCGCCCACCTGGACGCGACCACGGTGCTCAACCGCTCCATCGCCGAGCTCGCCATCTTCCCGGCCGTGGATCCGCTCGACTCCACCAGCCGCATCCTGGATCCGGCCGTCGTGGGCGCCGAGCACTACGCCGTCGCTCGCCGCGTCCAGGGCATCCTGCAGCGCTACAAGGAACTCCAGGACATCATCGCCATCCTCGGCATGGACGAGCTCTCCGAGGACGACAAGCTGGTGGTGGCGCGCGCCCGCAAGATCCAGCGCTTCCTGTCGCAGCCGTTCTTCGTGGCCAAGGTGTTCACGGGCAAGGACGGCCGCTACGTGAAGCTCCAGGACACCATCCGGGGCTTCAAGGAAGTGTGCGAGGGCAAGCACGACGACATCCCGGAGACCGCCTTCTACATGTGCGGCGATATCTCCGAGGTCCAGGAGAACGCGCGCAAGCTGGCGGCGGCGTAAGCTGTCCGGCGTCTTCTCCTCCCGCCCGAGGTTGCCATGCGCCACTCCGCGCTCGCCCTGTCCCTGATGTTGCTCGCGCTCCCCGCCCTCGGTGCGGAGCGCGCGGGGCGGGCTCGGGTGAGCGCGAACGGCGTCTACAGCGTCCGGCTGGTGGAGGTCTCCCCCGGACACTGCCGGTTGGAGATGCTGAAGGAAGACGGCCCCGTGTGGCAGGTGGACGCGTGCGCGGGGACGGTGGACGACCTCTACTTCGCGTCCAATGACGGCGAGCGGGTGTGGGTGCTGTACCCGCTGGTGGAGAAGGGCAGTCCTCCGCCGCGCAACCCGAAGGTGAAGAAGAAGGACCGGATCCCCGCCTGGGCGAACGTGGTGGTGGCGGTGCAGTTCGACCGCACCGGGCAGCGGCTGCAGGAGAAGCGGTTGCCGGAGTTGCTCACCCTGCGGCAGCTCTCCGAGGTCCGGCAGATGGAGCACCACTTCAAGTGGCTGGAAGGCACGCTGGGCATTCCGGGCAAGGGCCCGCGCCTGACGGACGCCGGGGTGGTGGAGTTCGAGCCCGTGGGTGTGAAGACCCACGCGCTGACATTCTGAGGATGGTCATGGCCAAGCTGACTGTGGAAATCGTCACCCCCGAGAAGCGCATCCTGTCGGTGCAGGCAGACGAGGCCATCGTGCCGGGTGGCCGAGGCCTCTTCGGCGTGCGTCCGGGCCACACGCCCTTCCTGTCCCTGATGGAGCCGGGCCCGCTGACCCTCATCGAGGCGGGGCGCCAGGACACGTACTTCGTCGCCGGCGGCTTCGTGGAAGTGGGCAACGACAAGGTGCTGGTCCTCGCGGACGGCGCCGAGCAGGTGGCCGGCATCGACGTGGAGAGCGCCCGCCAGCGGATGGCCGACGCCCAGAAGCGCCTGAGCGCGCTGTCCGCCGACGACGCCCGCTTCGAGGTCGAGCAGGCCACGGTGCGCCGCGAGGCCGCGCGCATCAACGTCGCGGGCATGCGCTAACGCAGCGCGTGCCTTCCCCGTGCGAGCGGGGAGTCCGGGGCGAGGGAGCTGTGCTCCTGGGGCGTGTGTCCCGGTGAGCGAGCCCCCTGGCCCCGTTTTCTTTTCGCGGCGATGGGCCTGGGCCAGGCGCATGATGTCGTGCCGCCATGAGCTCGCCCACACTGGAACTGTTCCACCGCATCGCGGACCCGCAGTCCGCCACCGCGCGCCGCTTCGTCACCGACCATCAGCTCGAGGACCGCGTGCGCTTCCGCAACCTCACCTATCCCGAGGTCGAGGCGGACTGGCGCCGCCTGGGCGGACAGTCCTCGCCGGCGCTCTGGGATGGCACGCACCTGCACCAGGGCGCGGAGGCCGTCGTCGCGCGGCTGTTGGCCGTGGTCAACCTGGGCCGAGACGCGTCCTGATGTGCGCCGTGTCGCGGTGGAGCGGCGCGACGAGGCCTCGTCAAGGTGAACGCATGATCCCGTGTGCGGGGCTCGCGCATGGCGTCATCACTGCTGCGCGCGGACCATCCTGCGGTGGACATGCGCGCGTCATCACGCGGTGTCATGGGCGCGCGTGCTTGCCGCGATCATCCTGATTGCGGTAGCTACCGCGCCCCCGGGTGTGTCGCGGGCGACGGTGGAGGCGGACGGTGACGACGTGCGCGATACAGCTCGGCGGAAGGCTCCGGACACATGGAACCACCGACCCCGCCCCGTGCACGTCAAGTCCCCCTGTCCAGCCATGCGCGCATGCCACGCGAATCTCGGGGCTCGTCCTTGGCTGAGGCTCGGCTAATCTCTGCGCCTCCGATGCCGCTGACTCCCTCCGAGCGCCAGGACAGGTTTCATGCGGCGTTCCTGGGCCTCGCCATTGGGGACGCGCTCGGCTTTCCGCTGAGGGGCATTCCTCCCGCGAGCCTGGCGCGCCTGCCGGGGTTGGCGGAGGACTTCGCTCCGCGCCCGCGCGGCAAGTTCGCCAAGGGCCAGTTCAGCGACGACACGCAGCTCTTGCTCGCGGCGGCGGAGAGCGTCATCCGCGAGGGCAAGGTGGATGGCCGCAGCGCCGCGGCGCACCTCGCGTGGCTGTGGCAGGAGGGCATCATCCTCCAGCCGCCCCGCAGCCTCTCCGAGTCGCTCCAGCGGCTGGCCGGCGGTACGCCGTGGATGAGCGCGGGCGCGCCCCTGGGCACCAAGTGTCCGTCCGTGCTGAGCCGCGCGCTGGTGGTGGGACTCTTCGAGGGCGGACAGCGCGCGCGACTGCCGCATGACGCGGGCGTGCTGACCGTCATCACCCACAAGGACCCCATCTGCGCGGCGGCGGCGGCGGCCTTCGCGCAGGCGGTGGCGCTGGGCATGGAGGAGGAGGCGCTCACGCCCGCCGCCTTCTGCGAGCAGCTGGCCCTGGCCGCCCAGGTGCACGACAAGCAGCTCGCGGAGGAGATTCGGCACCTGCCGCGCCTGCTGACGTGGGACACCACGCGCGCGCTGAACCAGCTGCGCAAGGTGGGGGTGCCGCCCAGCGAGCTCAAGGGCGTGGACGGGCTGCCGCCGCACGTGGTGCCGGTGCTGCTGACGTCGCTGTACGCCGCGCTGAAGGTGCCTCACGACTTCCGAGAGGCGGTGGCCGTCAGCCTGCGCTGCGGCGGCGAGGCGGACGTGGCAGCGGCCCTCACGGGAGCGCTGGTGGGCGCGCACCTGGGCACGCGCGCCATCCCCGCGCGGCTCCGCAAGCAGGTGCTGTACGTGGAGAACCTCGTGGACACGGCGGACCGCCTCTTCCGGGCCCGCCAGGTGCGCGAGACGCTCGCCACCGCCATGGCGCTCCACAACCGCCGTCGCTGAGGCTCCCGCGGCGGAAGGCTCCAGGAAGCGGCCGGGCGGGCGCGGGACGCGCGGGCCGGGGGCTTCCGTGGGCGCCGAGGCGCGCGCACCTTGTGCGGAGGATGGCCACGGGCCGCACGGGCGCCAGGCGGGCGAGCGTGGGCGGGCTTCGTCGCGTCCGCCCAGGAGGCACCCGCCGTGGACCTCGAATCCGAACGCCTGGAGCGAGCCCAGCTGGAGACGCTCTCCACCACGGAGCTCATCCGTCATGCGCTCGCGGAAACGCGCCTGCTGGTGAAGGCCGAGGTGCTGCACGCCAAGAAGGAGCTGCGCGAGGAGGTCAGCGCCGCGCGCACCGCGGGCATCCTCCTGGGTGCGGGAGCGGTGCTGGCGCTCGCGTCGCTGGCGGTGCTCTTCGTGGCCCTGGGGCTGGCCTTGCCGATGTCCTCGGCCGTGGGCGTGCTGCTCGTGGGCGTGCTGCTGGTGCTAGTGGCGGGTCTGCTGCTCTTCCTGGGAGTGCAGCGCCTGCCCAAGAAGCCGCTGCCCCACACCCAGGAGCGGCTGCGCGCCGACTACGCGCTCACGCGGGAGACGCTCCAATGAACGACGAGCCGAGCGAGCAGGCCCCTCACGTGGACCACGCCATCACCCGCGGCATGGATGTGCGCGAGCAGGTGGAGCAGACCGCGGACCGCATCCGCGACGGCCTGCTCCTCACGTTGGAGGAGTTGGACCGCCGCCGCGAGCGCCTGCTCGACGTGCGCTATCAGGCGGTCCAACACCGAGGCACGCTCGTGGCCGTGGGCGCCGCCGCCGTGCTGCTGGTGGGCGCGGGCGTGGCTTATGCGGTGTATCGCGCGCGCACGCGGGAGGAGCGCCTGCGCGAGAAGCGCCGCAAGGCCCTGGAGCGCGCCTGGCGACACCCGGAGCGCGTGGCCAACAACGGCGAGGATCGCCCCCTCTCCTCGGAGCTCGGGCGCAAGCTGGTGCTGATATTCGCGACCAGTCTGGCCACCTCCGTCGCCCGCAATGCCATGCAGACCCTGGTTCCCTCACGCGAGGACGAGCCCAGTGTCGCTGGGAGCATTCAGAAGAAACGATAATTGTTAAATATTTACGTATAAAGCATCCTGATGCGCATGACGGACCTGCTCTTTGCTCGTGCGCAGATGGGGCTGTCGCTCGCGTTTCACATTGTGTTCGCGGCGGCGGGTGTAGCGCTTCCGGTGTTGATGGTGCTGAGCGACTTGAAGGCGCGCCGCACCCAGGACGCCGACTACCGATTGCTGAGCCAGAAGCTGGCGAAGGGCACGGCCATCCTCTTCGCGGTGGGCGCGGTGAGTGGCACGGCGCTGTCGTTCGAGCTGGGCCTGCTGTGGCCCGAGTTCATGGGGCGCTACGGCGCGGTGATTGGGCTGCCCTTCAGCCTGGAGGGCGTGGCCTTCTTCACCGAGGCCATCTTCCTGGGCATCTACCTGTACGGCCGTGAGCGCGTGTCACCGGGGCTGCACCTGTTCAGCGGCATCATGGTGGCGGTGAGTGGCGCATCCAGCGCGTTCTTCGTGACGCTGGTGAATGTCTTCATGAATGACCCCACGGGCTTTACCCATACCGCCGCGGGGCCGGTGGACATCCAGCCGGTGGTGGCGATGTTCAGCCCGGGCTGGCAGTACGAGACCGTCCACGTCATCGTGTCCTGCTATCAGGCGAGCGCCTTCGCCATGGCGGGCCTCCACGCCTTCATCCTCCTGCGCCACCCGGGCGCGGCCTTCCACCGGAAGGCGCTGTCGGTGGCGCTCCCGCTCGCGTGTGTCACCGCGCTGCTCCAGCCGCTGGTGGGAGACCTGTCCGCGAAGCACGTGGCGCGGGCGCAGCCCGTGAAGCTGGCCGCGATGGAGGGCCAATTCGAGACGGAGGTGGGCGCGCCGCTCCGGTTGGGCGGCCTGCCCGACGTGAAGTCCGGCACGGTGCGCGGCGCGGTGGACATCCCCAAGGGGCTCTCGGTGCTCGCGTTTGGTGACCCGAACGCGGAGGTGCGCGGGCTCAACGAGTTCCCGCGCGACGAGTGGCCTCCGGTGGCCAAGGTCCACGTCGCGTTCCAGGTGATGGTGGGCACGGGCAGCGTCATGGCGCTCCTGGCGCTGGTGACGCTCGTGCATCGCTGGCGCAAGAAGGCGTGGCCGCACGCCGGAGCGCTCCTGCGGGCGTGGCTCTGGGCGGGGCCGCTGGGGCTGGTGGCGCTGGAGGCCGGTTGGCTCGTCACCGAGTGGGGGCGCCAGCCTTGGATTCTCCGAGGTGTCATGCGCACGTCCGACGCGGTGACGCCGGTGCCGCACCTGTCCGCGCCGTTCTTCACCTTCACGCTCGTGTACCTGTTCCTGGGAGTCACGGTGCTGTTCGTCCTGTCCAGACAAGTGGCCGGCACGCTGCCCGGTCAGAGGGATGCCCATGTCCACTGAGGCGCTGTTGGGATTCGCGGTGGCGGGCACGTTCGTGCTCTACGCGCTGTTTGGCGGCGCGGACTTTGGAGGCGGTGTCTGGGATTTGCTGGCCTTCGGGCCGCGCAAGGCGGAGCAGCGCGCGCTCATCGCCCAAGCCATGGGCCCCATCTGGGAGGTGAACCATGTCTGGCTCATCGTCGGGCTGGTGTTGCTCTTCAGTGGCTTCCCGCGTGCCTTCGCCGCGCTGAGCGTGGCGCTGCACGTGCCGCTGACGCTCCTGCTGTTGGGCATCGTCTTCCGAGGCACGGCCTTCACCTTCCGGACGTATGACACGCGCGGCGACCTAGTGGAGCGCCGCTGGGGCGTGGTGTTCAGCGTCGCGAGCCTGGTGGCGCCGCTGCTGTTGGGCATGTGCGTGGGCGCGGTGGCCAGCGGCGACATCCGCATGGAGGGCCACGTGGTGGTGAGCGGCTTCTTCGCCCCGTGGACGCGGCCCTTTCCGATCGCCGTGGGGCTCCTGGCGCTGGGGCTCTTCGCCTTCCTGGCGGCGGTGTACCTCACGCACGAGGCGGGCTCGCCCGAGCTGCGCGAGGACTTCCGCAGGCGGGCCCTGGTGACGGGCGCGGGGGTGTTCGTCCTGGCCGCCACCGTGCTGGTCCTCACGCGTGACGGTGCGCCGCGCGTCTGGGCCGGGCTGCTGCATTCGCCCTTCGCTCTGGCCCTGCACGCGGCGACGGCGGTGGCGGCGGTGACTGCGTTTGCCCTCCTGGGCCTGCGTCACTTCCGCGCCGCGCGCGTGGCGGCGGCCTTTCAGGTGGGCCTCATCGTCCTGGGCTGGGCTGCCTCGCAGCACCCGTACCTGGTGGAGCCGGACCTCACCCTCCAGAACAGCGCCGCCGCGCCCGAGGTGCAGCGCTTGTTGATTGTCGCGCTGTGCGTGGGCGTCGCGGTGGTCGTCCCCTCGCTGGTGTTCTTCTTCCGCGTCTTCCGGCCGCGCCCGCCCGGCGCCACGCCGCCCGCCCACGCATGAGGCGCCGTGACGCGGACCCCGACAGGCCCTTGCGCCTGCTCGGGGTCGGCGATATGTAACTTCGGCGGTTCCAAATCGTCGTGGGAGGATGGGTGAACAGCCGCTTCGTCATGGCCGCGCACGTGCTGGGGATGCTCGCGTTGCACGAACGCGAGGACGCCATCACGGTGACGTCCGAGGCGATGGCGGAGAGCATCCAGACGAACCCGGTGGTGGTGCGGCGGTTGCTCGGGGACTTGTCGCGGGCGGGGTTGGTGGAGACGAAGCGGGGCGCGGGCGGCGGAGTGCGGCTCGCACGCGCGCCGGAGTCCATCACCCTGTGCGACATCTACAAGGCGGTGGGGGAGGGCGCGGAGCTGTTCGGCCGTCACCCGGCGGGCCCCAACCCCATGTGTCCCGTTGCGCCGATGGTGGCCGAGTACCTGGAAGAAGTCTTCCGGCGCGCCGAGGCCGCGGTCCACCAGAGTCTGGGCGGCACCACGGTGGCGCAAATGTCCCATGAGGTTGACAAGCGCATCCGCGCGCTGGGCGGCAAGGGCTGTCGTTGAGCGCGGCATGTCGGGCGTGACGTATTGGTCTGTCTTTAAATGTAACTGGCTTTGTTCTGAATTGATGCGAAGCGGATGTGAGAAACGCAGTGGCGCGCGGGAGTCCACAGATGAAGCAGAAGATTGCGTATTGGGTGCTGACGGGGTTGTTCAGTCTGATGATGGTGATGTCCGCGTCGGGCTATCTCACCGCGAGCCCGCAGATGGTGGAGGGGTTCCATCACCTGGGCTACCCGGACTACTTCCGCGTGTACCTGGGGGTGGCGAAGCTGGTGGGCGTCCTGGCGCTCGTGGTGCCGTGGACGCCGCGCACCGTGCGCGAGTGGGCCTATGCGGGCTTCGCCATCACCACCGTCTCGGCGGCGGTGTCGCACGGGATGTCCGGTGACCCGGCGGGCATCGTCGTCGCGCCGGTGGTGGCGCTCGGCGTGTTGCTCGGCTCGCACCAGCTCTGGCGGCGCCTGCGTGACGAGGCGCCCCGGCCGGTGGCTCAGCCCGCGGTGGCCTGACGTCAGGCCTCGGGTGGAGGCGGGGGCCACGCCAGGCGCGGCTCCTCGTCTCCTCGCGCGACGAGCAGCGTGGCGCCCTCGAGGAACTCCTCCGAGTCCAGCGCCTCGACGACGGTGCGCGTGGCAATGTCCACGTCCATCACCAGGCAGTAGACGCGCATCTTCCCGGTGACGGTCTCTCCGCCCTCGACCTCGCCATTGCCCGTCCAGCCGAGCATGTCCGAGAGCAGCTCCTCCACGGCCTTGCGCTTCTCGAAGTCGTGGCCGGTGCCCTTGCCCTGCACGGCGTACTCCACGATGAGCGCCACCTGGGCGTCCGGCTCGGGCTCGTCATAGCCCGCGTCCACCAGGGACTCGGCCTCCTGGGCGATGAGCATGTCCACGTCCTCACCCGAGGGGATGGGGAGCTTCTTGTGCTCACCCATCTGTCCCACGGCCCCCCAGTGCACGGTGAGCTCGCCGTCGTGCTCCCACGCCTCCCAGTAGTGAAGGGTGTCGCCGTCCTTCTTGTAGAGCTTCAGCACGCCAATGGCCTCATGCGGGCGCGCACTCTATGCCAGCCGCGCCGCGCGGGGGCTCAGAAGGCGCGGCCTTGTCCGCCATCCACCGGGAGCGTGACGCCCGTCACCCAGCGCGCGCGCTCCGAGCAGAGGAACACCACCACGTCCGCGACCTCCTCGGGGACGCCGAAGCGGCCCCAGGGCATTTCGTCGCGCACCATGCGGGCCACCTTCTCGGGCTCGGCCTGCTGGCGACGGTCCCAGCTGCCTCCTGGGAAGAGGATGGAGCCCGGCGCCACGCCGTTGACGCGGATGCGGTGGCGCGCCAGGTCCACCGCCATCTCCTTGGTGAGCGCGGTGAGGCCCGACTTGGCCGTGGTGTAGGGCGCGCTGGTGGCGTACTCGCGGCCGAAGATGGAGTTGAGGTGGACGATGCTGCCGCCGCCGCGCTCGCGCATCACCTCCACCGCGCGTTGACTGCACCACACCGCGGACAGGAGGTTGCGATTGAGCACGTCCGTCCACTGCGCGGGCGTGGCCACGTCGAACGCGCCCGCGCCGCCGCTGCCCCCCACGTTGTTGACCAGGATGTCCAGGCCTCCCAGCGCCTGGACCGCCGTGTCCACCGCCTGGGTCGCCCCTTCGGGCGTGGCGACGTCCGCGACCACCTGAGTCACTTCCGCGCCCTCGGCGCGCAGCGTCTCCGCGGTGGCCTCCAGGGCCTCGGCGCCTCGGGCGGTCAGGCAGACCCGGACACCCTCTCGGGCGAGCGTCGCCGCGATGGCCCGACCGATGCCTCGGCTGCTGCCGGTGACGAGCGCCGTCTTCCCGTTGAGTCGCAAATCCATGCGGCGCCTTCTACCCGCGGCTCGCGTGATGCCAAGGGGGCTTCGTGAGGAAGCGTTCATGATACGAAGCCCCCACGATGGACGTCACGTACCGGATCGCCCTCCCCGAGGACTTTTCCGCGCTCGAACTGCTGATGGCCGCGCAGTTCCACGATGAAGAGATCGCCGTGGACTCCCACCGCCTGACGCGTGTCATCCGCCCGGTGCTCGACTGGCCCGAGCGTGGCTTCTTCGTCCTTGCGCACACGCCCGAGGGCCAGCCCGTGGGCGCCGCCTACGTGCCCTGCTACTGGTCGCTGGAGCACGAGGGCATGGCGGCCTGGCTGGAGGAAATCTACGTGCTCGCCGCGTACCGGGGCGCGGGCGTGGGCACGGGACTCGTGCGAGCCGCCTGCACGGAGGCCGCCGCGAGGGGCTGCCTCGCGGTGGACCTGGAGGTCGGCGTGGGCCAGGAGCGCGTGGCCCACCTCTACGTCCGGGAAGGCTTTCAGCCCCTCCAGCGAGATCGCTGGGTGCGCCGCCTGCGCGAAGCCTGACGGCGCAGTTCAGCTGGCCTGGAAGCGCGCCTCCACCGGTGAGGCACCCTCCACGCGGCGCACGCCGTGGTCGCCATTGGCGGCCAGGTGCTCCAGCAGCTTGAACACCGTCTCCGCGTCATCCGGCGCGCCCAGGTCCGCGGCGAGCTGCTCGGCGGTACGAGCCTCCGCGCGCGCCTCGCGCAGCCGCGAGAGCAGCCGCGCTTGCAGCTCCAGCACGCGGCCGGCCGCCTTCTTCCCCGCCTCCACGCCGGGCTGGTGGTACGCGTTGATGTGCACGAGCGAGGCGTAGAGGCCCACGGCGCGCTCGTACAACGCGATGAGCGCGCCCACGGTTCGCGCGCTGGCGTCCGGCACGGTGAGCGTCACGGACTCGCGGCCCTTCTCGAACAGGGCTCGGCGCGTGCCGAGGAGGAAGCCCAGGAGGAAGTCGCCGCTGGTGACGCCGTCCTCCACGCGCATGGACTCGCCCTGGCGGTCCTTCAGCACCTCGATGAAGGTGACGAAGAAGTTGTTCACGCCCTCGCGCAGCTGCTGCACGTACGCGTGTTGATCCGTGCTGCCCTTGTTGCCGTAGACGGCGATGCCCTGGTTCACCCCCTTGCCGTCCAGGTCCTTCTCCTTGCCGAGCGACTCCATCACCAACTGCTGGAGGTAGCGCGACATGAGCATCAGCCGGTCCTTGTACGGCAGGATGACCATGTCCTTGGCGCCGCGTCCGTTGCCCGCGTGGAACCACATGAGCGCCAGCAGCGCGGCGGGATTGCGAGCCACGTCACGCTGCCGCGTCGCCGCGTCCATGTCCCGCGCGCCCGCGAGCATCGCGTCGATGTCCAGCCCCTGAAGCCGCGCCGGGAGCAGGCCCACCGCGGACATCACCGACGTGCGTCCCCCCACCCAGTCCCACATGGGGAAGGTGCGCAGCCAGTGGTGCGCCTTCGCGTAGCGGTCCAGCTCGCTGCCCTCGCCGGTGACGGCGACCGCGTGCGCGCCGAAGTCCAGGCCGCGCTGTGTATAGGCGCGCTCGGCCTCGACCATGCCGTTGCGCGTCTCCTTGGTGCCGCCGGACTTGCTGATGACGACGGTGAGCGTCTCGGCCAGCCGGTCGCCCAGCGTGGCGAGCACCCGGTCCATGCCGTCCGGGTCGGTGTTGTCGAAGAAGGACACCTGCATCGCGTCTCGCGACGTGCCCAGCGCGTCCGCCACGAGTTGTGGCCCCAGCGCTGAGCCGCCGATGCCCACCAGCAGCACGTGCGTGAAGCGCGCGGCCTTCTGGGGGCGCACCCGGCCCGCGTGCACGTCCTCGGCGAACCGGTGCACGGCGGCCACCGTGTCGCGAATCTCCTTCGCGAGCCCCGGCTCCGGCGCCAGCTCCGGCGCGCGCAGCCAGTAGTGCCCCACGCGGCGCTGCTCATCCGGGTTGGCGACAGCGCCCTTCTCCAGCGCGTCCATCGCGGTGAAGGCCTCCTCCATGCGCGGACGCATGCGCTCCAGGAAGTCCGCCGGGAAGCTCATGCGCGAGATGTCCAGCGTGAACCCGACGGACGGGACGACGCACAGGTACCGCTTGTACCGCTCCCACAGCTCACGCTCGGTCATGACATCTCCTCGCCTCGGGGCGTCGGAAGGTCCGGGCCCAGGTGGGGCCGCGCTGGCGTGGCTTAGCCCCTCCGCCCCGGGGGAGGGAAGCCGCGCGAGCGTGCCGCCTCACAGAAGTCCACCGGTGCCCGGGCATCGGCCCGGTGCTGAACACCCCGGCGCGTCAGAGGACTCAGGCGGAGGGGCGCGGTGCGTCCACGGTGGGGGGCTCGGGCTTCCAGGCGGGGTTGCGGAAGACATAGCCCCAGCGCTGCCGGAGCGGCCCGGGCCTGAGCGCGTCCCGGGCGATGGCCGCGAACTCGTGGAAGGCGATGCGCACCGGGTTGAACGTGCGCAGGTTCTTCGTCAGGCCGTAGACGGGCTGCTCCACCTCGGGCTCGAAGGTGCCGAAGAGGCGATCCCACACGATGAGGATGCCCGCATAGTTCTTGTCGATGTAGCGCGGGTTCGAGGCGTGGTGCACGCGGTGATGGGACGGCGTGTTGAACAGCCACTCCAGCGGACGCGGCAGCCGGACGATGGCCTCGGTGTGAATCCAATACTGGTACAGCAGGCTGATGGACTGCTGCGTGACAATCATCACCGGGTGGAAGCCCGCGAGCGCGAGCGGCGCCCAGAACAACCAGCCCGTCATCGGCGTCCACGTCTGACGCAGCGCCGTGGACAGGTTGTAGTGCTGACTGGAGTGGTGCACCACGTGCGAGGCCCAGAAGAAGCGGCTCTCGTGATGGACCCGATGGAAGGCGTAGTAGCAGAGGTCCTCGGCGAAGAAGAGGAGCACCCACGCCAGGGCGCCAAACCCGAGCCGCAGCGGCGTGAGCTGATACAGCGCCAGGTAGCCCGCGAAGGCCACGCCCTTCCAGAACACGTTGATGGCCACGTTGCCCAGGCCCATGGAGAGGCTGGCCGCGGTGTCCTTCCAGGTGTGGCCGGCGAACTCGCGGCCCGCGTCGCGTTGCTGTTTGACCCAGAGGGCCTCGGCCACGACGGTGAGGACGAAGACGGGGATGGCGGGGAGGATGAGGTCCGGGATGTGCGGTGCGTCCACGTCAGCCCTCCAAGGGACGGGCGCGGCGCCGAGGCCGCGGTGGGGGAACCAGGGTGGCGCGCATGAAGCGCGCGAGCGTGTCGAGCATGCGCCGATGCGCGGGGTCCGCCGGGCGGGCCGCTCCACCCACCGCCGCGCCCTGCACCGCGTCCAGCGCCAGCTCCACCACGTCATCGAAGTCGGGGTGGGAGGTGGCCTCGGGGAACAGCTCGCGCGCCACGCGGTGCAGGTTCTGACGGTGCGGCCCATCGACGATCGCGAGCGCGGCCTGAAGCTCCGGGGCCGTGCGCGCCGCGACGTACAGCTCGATGGCGGCTTGAAGCTCTGGCCGCTGGTAGATGGTCCACAGCATGTCTACCGCCGCCGCGATGCGGTCCCTGCCTGCCTGCCGCGCGCTCACGCTGGCCAGGTAGTCCTGGATGAGCCGAGGGAAGAGGTGCTCCACGGCGACCGCGAGCAGCTCCTCCTTGGTGTCGAAGTGGGAGAACAGCGCCCCCTGCGACACGCCCGCCCGTTTCGCCACCTCCACCGTCGTCAGGCGCGCGTAGCCCAGCTCCACCAGCGTCTCGATGGTGGCGTCGAGCAGCTTGCGCCGCGTCGTCTCGCGGCGCTCCTGCTGGGTGCGGCGCGGAGGCCGCGCGCCTGTCTTTGTTGGGGACCGCTGAGCCATGTGAACGCAATGTAGTCTCCTGGATAAAAAGTGACCAGTCACTTTCCTGGTCGCTTTCCCGCGTCCCGAGGGTGGGAGGTCGCGGCACCGGGTCCGACTCCCGTGGGGGAGCGAGCGGGCGAGGGGCGTGTCAGGCCGGGGAGGAGGCGGGCCGATGATGTCAGGCATTGCGGCGGGCAGGCGAGCAACGGCCTGACTGTCTTTGCGCGGCGCTTCGCTCGGGCGCGCGCGGAAGCCTCGCCTGCAGAGGGAGCGAGGCCCGGGTGGACGGGTTGGGCCGCTTGCGGTTTTGCGTCAGAATGTCTGGGAAATAACGCGCGGTCTTGCCGCCGTTACCCGCCCGCCCTCCCATGAATCTTTCCGCACTTGTTCTCGGGTCGCTGCTTGCTGTGGCGCCAGCGACTTCCTCGCCCGCTTCTCCCGTGTCCCAGCCCGAGGTTGGGGTGCCGTTCGCGTGTGGTCGCATCTACACCGTGAGCCAGGGGCACGACACGGGCAGCCATCTGCACAACGACACCTACGCCTGGGATTTCCGCATGCCCGAGGGCACGCCCATCGTCGCCGCGCGCGACGGGGTGGTGCGCATGGCGCGTGGGGACAGCAATGTGGGCGGCTGCGACGAGAAGTTCGCGCCCGCCGCCAACTACGTCGTCATCTCGCACGGGGATGGCCTGGAGACGCAGTACCTGCACTTCAGCGCGGTGGTGGTGAAGTCCGGCGAGCGCGTGAAGCAGGGACAGCTCATCGGCTACTCCGGCGCCACGGGCTGGGCGTGCGGCGCGCACCTGCACTTCAAGGTGGCCCGCGAGACGGGCAACGGGTGGAACAACCCCTCGGTGCCCGCTCGCATCGTGGGCTACGGCGATCCGGTGCGCGACACCCAGATTTCCGCGCCGATGTGCAATGAGAAGGCGCAGCAGCCCATCATGGCGTCCAACGAGGGGACGCACGCGCCGGGGGATGCGGTGATGTCCATGTCAGCGCCCTCCGCCGAGCAGCAGGAGCAGGCGCCGCGCGGCCTCCCGCCCGGGGCGAAGGCCATTCTCGACGGCCTCTCCCAGCCTCCCGCCCAAGGCGGCGAGGGCCTCGACAAAGCGCGTCCGACCCGCGCCCCGAGCGCGACGCGCAGCGCCCGCGAGACTCGCTGACGCGAGCAGCGCGCCCGCGCCGGACAGCAGCGCGAAGAAGGCCCCCGCGTTGACGAAGTACGCGAGTGGCAACAGGGGGCCTTCCACATACGCGCGCACTACGCGGTAGCCCACGTGTCCCAAGAGCGCGAGCAGGGGCAGGTTGATGAGTGGCAGCAGCAGCCACCGCGCCGTGCGCCACCAGCCCGCCACGGTCTCCGCCACCGCCGTGCTCGCCGTGTAGCGCCACGCACCCGCGCGAGCCACCTGGAGCTCCGCCAGCAGGGTGTCCACCTCCGGAACGCCCAGCGTCTGCGCGTCGAGCCCGCTGCTCCGCGCCACCGCGCGCGCCTCCGCCAGGGCGGTGCGCGCGGCGGACTCCGCGGAGAAGTCGTCCTCGAAGGGTTCCACCACCGCCACCTCCGCGGCCCTCGCGCGCGTGCGGTCTCGCACCGCGTCGACCACCGTGGAGGCCGCCGCCACCGCGAGGCCGGCCGGCAGGCTGGCGCGCGACACCAGCGCCGCCGCGCCCAGGCCGCTCGCGCCCCACCATGACAGACGCAGCCCCCATGCGGCCGGGCCCCAGAATCGTCCCGCGGCTTGTCGCCGGACCTCGGCCGCGAGGTGTCCCTGGGCCAGCGCCAACCGCGCTTCAAAGTCACCCTGAAGCGCCTCGTTCGCGCGGCCCAGGCCCGAGTCCAGCGCGGCGTGCGTGCGTGTCAGCAGGGCCTCGGTTTCGGAGAGGGCCTCGCGGACGCGGGTGGCCATTTCCTCCAAGGCCCCCACGGCATTGGCGCGCCGCACTCGCGTGGCCACGGCTTGCGTGGCGAGCCCGCGCAACTGGAAGAGGAGTGGGCCGAACTCTCCCGAGACGTCTCGGCCGTCTTTGGCGGCACGCGCGCTGATGGCGAACACGGGCACGGACTCCGCAGGCTGTCCGTACTGCTCGGAGGCGAGCTTCCGTGTCTGGGCTTTGAGCGCGTCACGCGAGCTTTCGGACAGCTCGTCCGCGAAGTTGAGGAGGAAGACGAGCGCGCGCCGACGGGCGAACTCCGCGAGGAACTCCACTTGAGTGGCCTCGGCCACGCTGCCCCGGTGCAGGACCACGAGCGCCACGTCCGCGCGTTCGAGCATGGCCCGCGCCACCTCGCGATGCGCGGTGGCCACGCTGTTGAGGTCCGGCGTGTCGATGAAGACCTGACCGCTCCAGAGTCCCTCGGGGCCGGGCGTGTAGCGCAACACGCGCGCACCGGTCTGGGCGAGCGCCTCGACGTTGGCGCCTTCGGGCGCGAAGACGGTGGCGGCGGTGCTCGTGGGACGGTCGACGCCTTCTCGCGCGAGCGACTGTCCCGCCAGTGCGTTGAGCAGGGTGGACTTGCCCGCGCCCGTGGCGCCCACGAGCGCGACGGTCAGGGGGGCGTCCTTGCGCGCGACGCCCCGCGCGTAGTCCTCCACGAGGCGCTCCAGGCGCACGGCGTGAGGTTGCAGCGCCGGCAGTGCCAGCGCGGCGGTGAGCAGAGGGCGGAGGGCTTCGGGGTCGGGGAGGCTCGTCTCGTCCACGGGAGGGACTAGCCTCGCCCGACGGGACGCGGCTGGCTACGGTGAAGCGCAGGCAGGGTGCGCCACCGTGCAGTCAGCGCCCTGGGGTTGGGCCATGTGTGCAGCGTCGGCGGAGCGCCGCATCGCGCACTCCGCCGATATGACTGGCCTGGGGTCTACGCGTCGGCGGCGAGTCGCTCCAGTACCCGCGCGGCGAGCTCATCCGCGCTGAGCGCCGAGGTGTCGAAGACGAGGTCGTAGCGCCCAGGATGCAGCAGGGCCTCTGCGTCCGCTGAGCCCGCGAGCTTCGCGAGGTTGGCGAGGTCGGCCGCGTCCCTCGCCCTCAGTCGCGCGTGGGTCTCCTCCACCGTGCCTGGGTCGTCACCCTCGGCGTGGCGCGTCTGGACGCGCCGGGCTCGCTCCTCCAGTGGGCAGGTGAGCAGCACGCGCAGCAGGCGGCCTCCGCGCCGCGCCAGCTCGGGAGCGAGCTTCGCCGCGACCCATGGACCGAAGAAGCTGTGCAACAGCGCTCCACCTTGGAGGACGCGCTCCGCTTGGAGTCCGTCCAGGAAGGCGTCCAGCTCGCGCGCGGCGTCCGCGTCGAGCGAGGTGCCGTAGCGCTGCACGCTGGGGAACCCGCGCACCGCGGCCATGCGGCGCTTGAGGTCACCGACGTTGTAGGCGGTGAGGCCCGCCGCTCGCGTGAGGCGCTCGGCCAGCGTGTTCTTTCCGGCGCCGTGGGAGCCGCCAATCACCACCGTCCAGGCGCCCGCGGTTGTGTCCTCCGTGGCGGAGGCGGCCCAGGTGTCGGGCCCACGGTCTCGGTAGACGCGCAGCAGCTCATCCGCGGACTCGCGCGCCTGCGCTTCCAGGAATCGCGCGCTGGCGGCCTGGAAGGCCCCGCGGCGAGCCGTGTCGCTCGGTGGAATGTCGTGGCTGGCGAGCACGTTGCCCGTGCCCGGCTCCTGGCGCTCGCGTCGTGACTCATCCAGATCCACGGTCTCTTCCAGCGAGCGCAGCGGATCCACCATGTCCAACACTTCCGCGCCACGCGCCACGTGCTCGCCTTGGATGCGCACCGCCTTGAGGCGCACGCACAGGCCCGGTTTCAGCGCGGCATTCATCTCGTGCTGCACGTCGTCCAGGAAGAGGACAGCGGCGGCCACGAGCTGGATGGCCTCCGAGCCCGCGTCGAAGCCATAGAACTCGTTCACGGCCATGATGCGCGCGCCCATGGACTTGCCGCCATGGTCGGGTCCCCACTTGATGGGTCGGTGCTCCTGCTCGATGAAGCGCGCCGAGGTGTACGCGCTGTCCGTGAGCTGGATGAACGTGTCCCGCGCCGCGAGCCCCGTGCCGAGCAGCTCGCCCTCCAGCGCTTCCTGACTCCACAGCCCCGTCACCGGGTCGCGCAGCTCGCGAGGGATGGGCAGCGCGCCCTCGCCATGGAGCCAGTGCAGCAGCGCCCGCGAGTCAGGCTGGAGGATGGCCGAGTCCTTCTCTCCATCCTCCGTGTCCTGAGGTGGATGCTCCACCAACACCAGGCAGTCCCGCCGCGTCTTGTCCTGCTGCGTTCAATGACTTTCAGCGCAATGCGTTGCGCGTCAGGGAATGTCTTGCATGTGTCTGTCTTGCCCCCTGGGGCACGGACGACCTTGGCCCGCGTTGTGGGAGCGCGGGGGCCAGGAGTAGAAGTCTTGGGCCATGATGGATTTCTTCCTGATGTCGCCGCCGGGGCGCGGCTGGGCGCTGCGCGGGCGCTCCAACTTCCGCAGTCGCGAGGCCGCGCAGGTGGATGCGCGGGGCGCCCGTCGTGAGTGGTTGGCGCTGGCGCGAGCCATCGAGGCGCGGGGCGGCACGGTGGTCGCGCTGCCCTCGCCCTCGGAGGTCCTCACGGGGATGCCCTACGCGGCGGAGTGTGGTCAGGTGGTTTCGCGCGAGTCCGCGCCGCCCTTGTTCCTGTTGCCTCGGATGATGAGCGCCCATCGTCAGGAAGAGCGGGCGCACTGGGCCCCGCTGGCGCGTGCCCTGGGCATGGAGGTCGTGGACCCTGGCGTGGGCATCTGGGAGGCGCATGGGGATGTGGCGACCTTCGAGGGCGTGACGTTGCTGTTCTGGGGCGGGCGCACCACGCGCGAGGGACTGGACGCGGCCGCGCGCTACTTCCCAGGAGCGCAGCTCCACCTCCAGGTCCGCGAGCCTGCCTTCCACGGCAACATGGCCGTGCTGCCATTGCCCGCGGTGGGGCGGATGCTCGTGTGTCCGGAGGTCCTCGCGCCTGATTCGTATGCGGCGCTGGTGCAACGCTTTGGCGCGGAGCGATTGCTGACGGTGAGCGAAGAGGAGATCCGCCACTACGCGACCAATGGACTTCCCATGGGGCGGGACTTGCTGGCGCCCTCCGTGGTACCCGAGCGGGTGGTGCGGCTGGTGGAGTCGCTGGGCATGCGGGTGGTGTCATTGCCCATGCCTGAGCTGACGGAGAAGGGCGGGGGCTCGTCGCGCTGCCTCGTGTCACGCGCGTGGGTAGACCCGGCGCGGGTGGTGATTCCAGAGGCCTTCCGGTTGTCCTCCGTGGCGCGGGAGCTCGAAGCCGATGGGTGACGCGCTCGCGACGATGGCGGCGGAGTTCCAGCGCAACCATCCCGAGTTGTCCTTCGCCGCGCTGGGATCCGCGGCGCACGCGGACGCCCTGGACCTGCTGCCCGCGGGCATTCCGGTGACGCACCTGCCCGCCGAGCAGCACGAGGCCCTGGCGCGCCAATACCTCGCGCTCAACCAGTTCGCGTTTGGGGGAATCGGGGTGCCGCGCTGGGTGCTGTCGGACCTGTACTTGATGCCGGGGGCGGTGGGGTTGGTGCGCTGTCCGGCGCGCATGCTGAAGAAGGAGGTGCGCGCGCATCTCGGGCTGGCGGAGGATGCGCTCGCGGTGGGCGCGGCGTACTACGCGGCGCCTTCGCTGACGCCGGGGCTGTTCATCGGCGTGTCACTGCTGAGCTTCTTGCCCGGCACAGGAGCGGGCGCCTGGGTGAAGGCGCTCACGCTGCGCATGCTGTGCGCGACGCGACTGCGAGGCGTGGCGCAGTGGGACAACCCCAGCCTGCGCGTGCACACGCGATTGGGCGCGCTGCGGCTCGTGGGGCACGTCCCCGGAGGGCACGAGTACGCGGAGCGCACGTTCGTCTATGAGACGGACCTGCGGGACACGACGGCCGTCGCGATGGCCATGGCGCGCGGCTCAGGAGGCACCGCCACGCAGCGGGTCCCGGTGACCGACCTGAAGACGTTGGGCGCGGTGCTGACGCGCGCCGAGGCGGGACGTCGGGTGGAGATTGTTCCTCCAGGGTTGGACTCCGGGCACGTCCTGCTGCGCGAGGTCGCTCCCGAGACGCAGTGACCTCGGACCCGGGCATCCGTCATCGGGCGGAGGGGACGCAAGCTGCTACGGCCCCATTCGTTTTCACGATATGGCCTCAGGGCCGCGTCACTTTTGGAGCTCCGCATGTCCTTTCGCCGCCTCGTGTTCCCGTCGTGTCTGCTGTTGTCCTGCCTCTGGACGTCATCCTGCGGGTCCTCGGGTGTGTCGTATGCGTCGGACTACGGGAGCGAGGGCGGAGCACCCACGACTCCGACGGTGGCGGCGGACAAGCTGGTGCGGCCGGATCTCCTGACGCTGCGCTTCAGCGTGCGGCAGGAGTCGGAAGTCGCCGCGCAGGCGCTGCCCGCGCTGAAGGCCGTGGTGGACAAGCTCGTGCGCGCCTCCGCCGAGGCCACGCACGCCGAAGTGGCGCCGCGCATGAAGACCTTCGGCACCGAGACGGGAAGCTCCCGCAAGCTCTCCTCGGATTCGGACAAGTCCGCCGTCGCCGTGCACGGAGTGTTGGAGGTCGCCATGCCGGCGACGATGGATTTCTGGGGGCGGTCCGAGCTGATGGCCCGACTGATTCAGGTGGCCAAGACGACGGCCACTGAGTCGGAGAAGCAGGGCGTGCGCCTCTACTTCAGTGCCCCCGAGCCCTCGCTGCGCGACGCGGACGCCCACCGCGCGGACCTGCTCCGCCGCTGGGTCGAGCGCACCCGCTCCTTCACGCTGTCCGCGCAGTCCGAGGCCGCGCCGATGGGGCCGGTGGAGTGCTCCACTCCGGAGGCCGTGCAGCAGCGGCCCGTGTCCCTGGAGGAGGTGGCGCTCACGTTGCCGGTGAGCTGTCGCCTCGCGGTGTTGCCCGCGGCCTCGGCGCCGAAGCTGGCGGGCGGCGCGGTGAAGTAGTCAGGGAGCGGGGGCCGATGGCGCCTCGGTGTCGCGTTCGAGCGCGCGCCGGAGCGCCGTGGCCCCGTCCTTCACGATGGGCTTGCCGTGCGCGAAGCACACGGTGTCCACGGGCAGGTGGTCCAGGATGCGCCGGACGCTCAAGCGCGTGCGCGCCGGCTCATCCTGGTACTCGCTCGGGACGAAGCGCGGCGTGCCGTTGCCGTCGTGGGTGAGCAGGTCCGAGATGAAGACGACGGCATGGGGATGCAACTGGAGCCACAGCGTGAACATCGCCTCGGTGGGGCCAGGGGTCTGGAAGGTGCTGAGCCCGCCGGGCAACGTGTCGCCCGAGACGTATTGGTAGTCCGGTGACTCCTCCAGGCCCTGGGCTCCTTCGGGCGCCCAGACCGGAACGCCGAGGCTCTTGCGGAAGTGCCACGCCGAGCGCTGGTGATTGCCCGCGGTGAGCACGATGCCGACGATGGAGCCGAGCCGACGCAGACTCTGTTCGTCGATGGGCAGCGGGTCGATGAGCGTGACGGCGCCGTCATCGTCGACCACCGCGTAGGCCTCGCTCCGCATCCCCCCGATGCGCTCATCCGCGATGGTCCAGTGGTGCACGCCGTGCACCACCTCCATGGTCTTCCGGGCCTTCGCCTTGGGCTCGCTCATGCTGTCAAAGCTAGGCACCCTCAACGCGTTGCCACCCTCTGCCCGACGTGTCGCCCTCCAAGCGGCCCGCCAGCCCTGCTCCCCTGGGGCGCGGGGCACGTCCATCCTTCGAGGATGGGAGGCATGCGCGCGGCCGTAAGGACTCGACCCCTCGTGCTCTATGACGGGGACTGCGGGTTCTGTCTGCGTTGGGTGCGGCGTTGGATGGAGCGCACGGAAGGCCGGGTGCGGTTCGAGCCCTCGCGGTGGTGGCTGCGCGCACTGTTCGGAATCTCCCGCGAGGAAGCGCGGCGCGCGATGCAGTTCATCGAGCCCCAGGGCCGACGGTCCTCGGGTGCGGAGGCCGTCTTCCGGCTGCTCACCTGGTCGCCCCACGTGGGGACGCGCTGGCTGGCGGCGCTGGGCTTGTTGCCCGGTGTGCGGCAGGCCGCGGGTGGCGTGTACGCGCGGGTGGCGCGCCACCGTCGAGGCGCGGCGCGATGGGACCGGTGGTTGTTCGGCCGCTCGACGCAGGTGCCTCGCTATCGCGCGGTGCGCTGGGTGTTCTCGCGGATGTTGGGCGGCACGTTCCTCGTCGCGTTCACCTCGCTGGGGCGTCAGGTGCTCGGGCTCTATGGTGCGCGTGGCATCCGGCCCATTCGCGAGGTCGTGGATCCACCACTGCGCGCCTCCACCGCGCGGCATCGTGCGTGGCGGGCTCCGTCGGTGTTCTGGTGGGGGGCTTCGGATGCGGCGCTCGTGCGCGGCTGTCGCGCGGGACAGGCGCTGTCGGTGGCGCTGCTGTTCGACGTGGCACCTCGGTTGAGCGCGACGCTGCTGTGGGGCCTGTACCTGTCCTATGTCTCGCTGGGGCGCGAGTTCCTCTCGTTCCAGTGGGACGTGCTGCTCCTGGAGATGGGGTTGCTCGCGGCGCTCACCGCGCCCGGTGGACTGCGGCCAGGACTGGGGCGCCATGAGCCAGCCGCGTGGGAGGTGCTCCTCTTTCGCCTGCTGGTGTTCCGGCTGTACCTCGGCTCCGGGCTGAGCAAGCTCCAATCAGGAGATAGAACGTGGCGCGAGCTGACGGCGTGCGGCGTCTACTACGAGACCGCGCCGCTGCCGACGCGAGGCGGCTGGTACGCGCACCACCTGCCGCGAGGCTTCCAACGCGCCGCCACGTTGATGGTGCTGGGGCTGGAGACCGCGGTGCCCTTCCTCGTCTTCGGTCCGAAGCAGGTGCGGCGCTTCGCCTTCGCGTGCTTCACGTTCCTCCAGGCCGCCATCAGCGCGACGGGCAACTATGGCTTCTTCAACCTCCAGTCCTGGGCGCTGGGATTGTGGCTGCTGGATGACTCCGCGCTGCGGCGGGTGGTGCCGGCTCGACTGTGGAGCGATGCGCCGAGCCCTCGTCCGCGATGGCGTGCGGCGCTGTCCGCGCTGGCCGCCGTGCCCGTGGGAGTCCTGAGCGCGACGGAGGTGCTCCAGCGCTTCTCGTGGTGGCCGCCGCGACGACCGCGCCGTGTCCTCGAATGGTTGGACCGCTTGGAGGCCTCGGCGCGTCCGCTGCGCTCGTTGAATCGGTATGGCCTCTTCGCGGTGATGACCGTGAGTCGTCCGGAGATTGTCGTGGAGGGCTCGGAGGATGGGGTGAACTGGAGGCCGTACCCTTTCCGTTTCAAGGTGTCGGACGTGCGGCAGGCGCCTCGTCAGGTGGCCCCGCATCAGCCGAGGCTCGACTGGCAGATGTGGTTCGCGGCGCTGAGCCGGCCGCCCTCGTGGTTCCTCGCGTTCCTGGGGCGGTTGTTGGAGGGGGCGCCCGAGGTGCTGGGGCTGCTGGCGGGCAACCCCTTCGCGGGCTCTCCGCCCCAGCATGTTCGCGCGTGGCTGTACGACTACCGCATGGCCTCATGGGAAGAGCACCGGCGGACCGGGGTGTGGTGGCGACGCGTGCCGCTGGGGCCCTACGTGCCCCCGCTGCGCCGGGTGCTCGGGGACGAGCCGGAGTGGATGCCGCCTCGACTTCAGTGGAGCGAGTAGGGGCCGTGCCTCTCGCCGCAGGGCGAGCGAACGAACGCGCGGGGTCTTTTCACGCCAGGCGCGCGCGTGGACGGTAGACTCGCGCATCCTCGCTCCCGGAATGCTGTCCCGGGACGGGAGCGCGTCGAGGTACCGCCCGAGCCTCGGACGGCGTCCCCGACGCGACGACCCGACTCCCACCCTCCTTGTGCCGTGACGACGTCGCGCCTGCCTGTTCGCCCACTCCTCCTTGGCCTCCTCGCCCTCAGCGTGCTGAGCGCGTGCGGCCCCACGCCGACCACCATCACCCTGCAACCTCCCGAGGTGCGCTACCTGCGCGCGTCGGGACAGAGCGTGGCGCTGGAGTACACCGTCCAGGATGCGGAAGGGCAGCGCATGGCGAGTCCTCGCCTGCGCTGGACCAGCTCCGCGCCCGAGGTGGCCTCGGTGCAAGACGATGGCACCGTGGTGGTGCGCAAGTCGGGGAAGGCCATCATCGGGGTGCAGGGAGGGCGCGCGAAGGCGGCGGTGCCGCTGGAGCTCACCATCCTCGCGGGGCTCGACGTACGAGCCCCGGGCGCGGACTTCGTGGAGACGGGCCGCACCATCAAGCTCCACATGGTGGCGCGCAACGAGCAAGGCCACGTCATTCCCAACCCGGCCATCGCGTTTCGTTCCAGCGATGAGACCGTGGCGTACGTGAAGGACGGTCTGCTCGTGGCCGCGTCGCCCGGAGTGGCGACGGTGACGGCGTCCCTGGGGCATCTGAATCGGGCCATCGCCGTGCAGGTGGTGCCCGTGGACTTCGTGCGACTGGGCCTCAACTTGACGTCGTACACGTTCAAGAAGTCGGGCCAGTCGGTTCAGCTCCAGGCCCGCGCGTACAACCGCAACGGCGCGGTGCTCGACAAGGTTCCGCTGGAGTGGTTCTCGTCGGACGCGTCCGTCGTGACGGTGTCTCCCGAAGGTCGCGTGACCGCCGTAGGCGTGGGGCGCGCGGTCGTCTCCGTCGTCGCGGGACGCCGACGCACGGCTGCGGACTTCATCGTCGTGCGGTAGTGGCTCGCGGGTACACCGGCGCCTTCGTCATCGAAGGACGCCAGTGTGCGGCTGCGTGATGAGGGCGCGTTGCCGCGCCTGTCGACAGGGTGAAGTGTTCGCCAGCGGTTCTCCGCGGGGGTGAGTCTGTGCGGAGGCGTCACCTGCGCTGACGAGGTCAGCCGTCGCTTCTGTCGGGGGCTCCGGAGCGCGGCGCCAATGGATGCGTTGGCGCCAGGATGCGCGGCCTCATGTTTCGAGGCCGCGCTCCCATGAATGCTCGCGCCTACTTCTTCGCGCCGTTGGGGGCGGGGGCGACGGGTGCGGCGCTTGGCTTCGCGCGGCTGCCCTTTCGTCCCTTCTTCGCCGGAGGCTCTTCATCCGGGCACGGCGGACGCGGTCCCTCGCTCGGGGGCTGGATGGTGAACTCGACGCGGCGATTGAGCGCCATCCCCTCTTCGCTCGCGTTGTCCGCCACCGGCCGGCTGCGTCCGAAGCCCTGCGAGCACACCCGCTCCGCCGCCACGCCGTTCTCGATGAGGAAGCGCTTCACGCTCGCGGCGCGGCGCTTCGACAGCTCCAGGTTGTAGGCGTCACTCGCGCGCGAGTCCGTGTGTCCCTCCACGAGCACCCGGTCGATGCTCGTGTTCTCCGTCATCACGCGAGACACCTCCTCGAGGATGGGGAAGGACTCGGAGAGAATGACGTCCTGGTCGGTGGCGAAGTTCACCTGCTCCAGGATGACGATCTTGTTCCCCGACATGCGCGCGAGCGGGCAGCCGTCACGGCCGTGGCTTCCGGCAGGCACGTCCGGGCACTTGTCGAGACGGTCCACCACCTTGTCGTTGTCGCGGTCCGTATCCGGACAGCCCGCGTTCTCCACGGGGCCCGCCACGTCCGGGCAGCGGTCCTTGTCACCAATGACCGAGTCGCCGTCCGGATCCACGGGCGGAGGCGGAGGCTTGGGCGGATCCTTGAAGCGCTCCAGCGCCTCCCACTCGCGCGTCTTCGCGGGCACCCAGATGATGGAGGTGAAGAAGCTCAGCGTCGGCGAGCCCAACGAGCATCCACATCCCGCGCCGCCGCCAAAGGTGAAGGTGACGCCCGTGGAGCTGTACCAACGCAATCCGACGAGCAGCTCCGCGGGCACCTGCCGAGCCTGTCCCGGCAACTTCTCCAGCCCCACGGCGCCACTGACCATGGCCAACGCGGTGATGCCGCTGCCGCGCAGGATGGGGACCTCGGTGCCCAGTCCGAACGGCGCCATGTCCCCGAGCTTCACGTTGTTGAAGATGTGGTCCGGCCGATTCCAGAAGCCTCCGTTGAACGCGAGGAGGATGCCGGACTCGAAGCGGTAGTCGACCACGAGCCCCGGGGCCCACGTGAGCTCGCCATCGCTGGCGAAGGCCTCCTGGTTGCCGGAGGGGAAGCTGACATTGAGGGTGAGGGCGGCGCCAAAGCCATGCCCCTCCGCGGGGCGGCGAAGGCCTGGGATGGCCACCTTGCCCATGAGGCGCAAGTCCCCGAGCACGGAACTCGCGACAGAGCCCTCGGTGCCGATGACCTCCAGGTTCTGTCCGCCCTGGGCGAGGATGAGCGGGATGTCCACGCCCACCTCAGCCCAATCAAACAGACCGATCGAGCCCATGACGTCGAGCTGCAGGCGGTTGCCCACGAGGCTGATCTTCCCCAGGTCCCCGTCCTTGGGCACCAGGGTCAGGGGATTGAACGTATAGCTGAAGTAGGGGCCCGCGGACGCGGAGAGGTGCGACAGGGGTCGCGACTGGCTGACCAGCACGAGGTCCTGAGGCGCACCGGAGGGCCGGAAGAGCTGGATGTCGAAGCGAGCGTCAGGTGCGCTGAGCGCGGGACTGGCCAGGCCCAACGCGAGCAGGAGGATGAGGGAGAGCGAGGGCTTCATCGGACGCGACGGGAAGGGCGAAGGAGCATGAAGCCCGCGGCGAGCAGCAGCATCATGACGGTGCTGCCAGCGGGAGTGGCATCGGCGGTGGTGCCGCAGCAGAAGGCGCCGCCCTTGGGCTCGGTGCCGGGTTTGCGCCGGCCGCGCTCACATTGCTGCGTCTCGGCGGAGCAGAACTGCACGCCGAGGCAGTCCCCGCTGTCATCGCACGAGGCGCTGCACGTCTTGGTGGAGAGGTCGCAGGTCCCGCCGCAGGGGCAGTGCGCGTCGGCGTAGCACTCGACGCACGAGGCGCCGTCGCAGACCCGCCCCGCCGCGCAGCTCACCGCGCACGCTCCGGTGTTGGTGCAGCTGTGCGTCGTCGCATCGCAGGAGCCGCTGCCGCAGTCGGTGTCATTGCGGCACCCCACGCAGCTGCTGTTCTGGACCGAGCCATCCGTGAGGCAGAACGGAGTGGTGCCCGTGCAGGCGGATCCGCGCGAGCCGCAGTGTCTGTCCGTGGTGGAGGAGGCGCACTCGCCACTGAGGCAGTACTGGCCCGCGCCGCACTCGAGGTCGTTGCGGCACTGCACACAGACCTCGCCATCGAGACAGAAGGGGCGGTCGGTGGGGCACTTCGAGCACCCGGGGCCACAGCGGTCCGCGGTGTTGCACTCGGGAACCTGCGTGACGCAGCGCCCGTTGGCGGTGTCGCAGCGGAGTCCCGCGGCGCACTGACTGTCGGACGTGCACTCCACGCAGGATGGCGGCGCGCCGGGAGTCGGAGCCGTGCACTGGGTTCCGCTCGGGCAGCAGTTGCACGAGTTGCCAGCGCAAGCCGTGTTGGTGTCGCAGACGACGCAGACGTGGTCGGAGCAGCGCAGACCGCGATCGCAATCCGCGTCCTGGTTGCACTCACGGCACTGGTGCGTCTCGGTGGCGCAGACCTGCTTGGGCGGGCAGTTCTTGTCGGTGAGGCACTCGACGCAGGTGGCGGTCGGGATATCGCAGAGCTGGCCGTTGGGGCAGTCGCCGTTGTCGTTGCAGCCACGGCAGGTGTTGTCGCTCAGGTCGCAACGCCCGGTATCCGGACAGTCGGTGTCGTCGTTGCAGCCACGGCAGACGTTGTCGCTGAGGTCGCAGCGCCCGTTGGGGCAGTCCCCGTCGTCGTTGCATCCGCGGCAGAAGTTGTCGGCGGGGTCGCAGCGTCCATTGGGGCACTGCGAGTCCTCGGTGCACTGCACGCACTTGGTCACGCCATTGAGTTCGGCGCAGACCGGAGTGGAGGGACCGCACGCGAGGCATGCGGAACCGCAGGAGAGCGCCGTGTTGCAGGGGGCACAGAGTGCAGCAGCGTTGCAGTAGTAATACGGGCCGCAACTGCTGTTGCCGTCCTTGTTGGCATCATCGCGGTTGCACTGCTCGCACTTGTTCAGGTCGGTTGGGTACGAAGGGCGACCATTGTCCGTCTGGAAGAACTGGGCGGGCTGAGCGAGTGCGAAGCCTGCACTTGGGGTTGTGAGGGGAATGACCGGAGGATCGTTGGCAGCACGTTCAAAGTCAGAGAACGTGCTGCCGGAGATTGCGAACTCTAGCGCCCCATGCTCAATGATTTGCACATAGATCAACTCGATTGGGTACAGGCCCGAGTGAAGGAATGTGATGCTGTTTGTGGTTCGCCAAGTGGCTGCGCCCAGTTCTGGCGGACGGATGACGACGTTGTATCGCTGCTTGGCATTGTCGATGACAACGAGACTGATTGCGTCGTCGGCATAGAACCCGAAATGAAGCAGCTTGTTGGCCAGACTGGGAGGGATGTTGATGTATCCCCTGAACCTGGCGACGAATGGCGTATTGGAGGCATTGTAATGAAAGCCGCATCCGCCAGGAGGACAGTCAGCCACCATGCTGACAAAGTCGCCGTAGCTCAGCACTCGACCATCATTGAGATTGTTGGATAGGTCGAACGCAGTACGGAGGACGGAGGACACACGCGCTGGCTTGGTCTCCTCCATGTATGTATTGAGGTCAGAGGTGTACGTCGCCGTACTTTGTGGGAGCTGCGAAGTCGGCTTCGTCCACTTGCTCGACGCCATGCAGAGCCCAGTCCCTACCTCACTTGGCGAAGGGGCGACGGGGTCTCCCGTGACGATGACGTCCGGGAGTTTCTGGGCCATCGCGGGGAACGCGGAGAGGCACGCCAGCAGCAGGGGGAGCGCGGCATGCGCGCGGAACGGGTGGGGGCTTGGTCGCACGGCGCGTGACAGCATAACGCCCCCTCTGACGATCTCAATCTTCCTCCCACGCAGAGCGTCGCTGTCGCCGCGTCGAACCTACAGGGTTCTGTGCCGCTCGCGTGACACACCCGGAGGGCCGCTCCCGATTCAAATCAGGAGAGCACTGCAAATCCGTCCGAATGCCACGAGCGGCTCAATCCTCCAGCCGCTGCGCGCGACGACACGCCACGTCACCGTCCTGCGAGCGGATGAACGCGGCCGCCAGTTCGGAGCCGAGCGCCGCGCCCAGCACCTCGAACGTGCGCCGCCGCGCGCCACCGACGAACGCGGGCTGCCGCGCCAGCGTCTCCGGATGCCGCACGAAGACGTTGTACCCGAGGATGCACCCATCCGCGCGCAGCACGGTGATGCCGTCGGTGGCCAGCATCCCGCGCAACAGCTGCGCCGTGGCGCGCACCGCCGAGGCCGCCGCGTCATCCGGCGCCGCCTGATAGCGGTCCAGCAGCGACACCACGTCCAGCGGACGCGGCAGCAGGATGCCATCCACGAACAGCGCCGAGCCCGCGCGCTCCCGAGGCAGCACCGCCACCAGCGTCCCGTGCGAGCCCTGCATCACCTCGAAGAAGACGCGCTGGAAGAAGCCCCGCGCGGCGTCTCGGCTCGAGGGCAACACCTGCTCCGTGACGGCATGTGCCAGCTCACGCAGCACCACCGAAGGGGGGTCCACGTCAACCCGTGCGCCTGACAGGTACACGTGTCGGCAGAGGTCGCCTCCTGCGCGCAGCTCGATGATGTTGTCGGCGAGTTGCAGCACTCCGACGACATGCGACGCCGGCGTCCCCGCGCGGCGCAGGCGCTCCAGGGGCGTCTCGGTCAGGGGGAACGGGTCGGTGCGGAAGATGCCGTAGGTGAGCCCCTCTGGCACGCGCAGCAGGTAGAGCGCCCACCAGCGGCCCTGACCCAAGGGCGCGCACTGTTTGAGGGCGCGCTGGATGGTGGCGCGGCTGCGCGGCCCCGAGCCGATGGGGATGGGGTCATGCCCACCGAGCAGCTCCAGCATGTCCCCCAGGTCATCGCCCACGAAGGCCATCGGGAAGAGGGGCGCGCCCTCCTCCCGGTAGCGAGACAGCGTGACGAGCAACTCGCTCAGCGCGTCCGCCGTCTGGGCGCAGGGCATCTCCGCTGAGTCGAGGAAGCTGCCCACGGCCTCGGTCAACAGGTGGCGGAACGACAGGATGAGAGGGGAACCCGCCTCCGGGTCCGGACCATTCATGGCCCGGCCAGCATGGCGCATCCTCGCGAACCACGCACGGACGAAGGCTCCCGCTCGCTCGTGGGGCTCCGCTCAGCGGATGGGCTTCTTCATCGCCGCCAGGAGCCGCCGCAGGGCCCTCAGCTCCCCCGGGTCGCAGCCTTGCAACGTCCGGAGGAGGCGCCGGAGCTCTGGCGGGTGCTCGCCCGCCGCGGGCGCTGTCGGCTCGGTGACCAGCGCCAGCTCGATGTCGGCGAGCCCGCCCGCGTCCTCCAGGCCAAGCATCCGGTCCGACGGCTCATGCAGGGCATGGCATAGCCGGAGAAAAGTGGGAATGCTGGGAAACGAGCGACCGCGCTCGATCCGACCATAGACCTCGGTGGCCAGGTTGATGCGCTCCGCCACGTCCGCCTGGGTCAGCTTCTGGCGTTCGCGAGCCGCACGCGCGTTCCTGCCGAGCGTCTTCCTCAGTGCCTTCTCACGCTCCCCGTACATGACGCTTGACCTTCCCGTGAAGTCCTGACTGTTGATACGACTGCCTGGATGGGGAGCCCAGGACACACGGAGTGGGTTGGCCGATACGACCCGGCGGGTAGAGAAGTCCGTTCTGTGCTTTTCAAGAGGAGTGCCCTTCAGTCGCAGAGGCACTTGCGACCCTGAGACGGGAGGACACTTGCGTCCAGGCCTCGGTTTGGTCATCGAGGTGTCCCAACAGGTCGGTGAAGATGTGTTGCTCCATCTCACGGGCCAAAGTGGCTCCATGCGCATCGGCCCACTTGCGTGTCACCGTTGCTCGCACCTGTGCCCCGAGCAGATCCACGAAGCGCTCCAGCAGCGGCGTGGACAATAGCGTGCCAGCCCAGACTACCGCGTCATGTCCGATTCCTCCGGTGGCCACGGTGACGACAGCCGCCGCACCCGAGGGCACGGAGTAGACGAGGGTGGTGAAGGCCTGGAGCAGCTCCTCGCGCATCCCGCCTTGGAGTTCGGCACCCACGAGCTGGCGGCAGAAGTCATACAGCGTGATGCGATCCGCCGCGTGCGCGTGGAGTGCCTCCATTCCCAGCGGTTCATCCAGTCGCGCGAGTGTCGCCGGTCCGAAGGCCTCCGCCAGACGTGCCCGGGTCGCCTCGTCGCCGCGCCACGCGGCCACCTCGGGCGCGAACGCGTCCACCAACCGTCGAAGGCCATCCCGCAGGGTGGCGTCCACGGACTGCGTGGGGAGCGCGGCGTGTGGCTCGGGGCCGGTGAAGGACTCGCGCACCTTGCGGCTCACGAAGGTGAGCGCTGTGGCGAGTCCTCGGAAGGGCAGCCGCACCCAGCGGTGGAACGTGCTGCGCGCATCCAACTCGTCGCGGAACGCGTCGATGAGCACGTCCGCGGGGACGGCCTTGAGCGCGGCTTGCGCGCCCACGCCTTGGAGTTCATGACGCAGCCGTTGCCTCAATCGATCCGGCTCGCGCGCGGCCCGCTCGGCGGCGGTCGCGACGGCGTCCATCTCCAGGCGCGCGTCCGCGAGCGATGCCGCCAGGGCTCGGGCCTTCAGCTCGCGCGCGTGCTCGGCCTGGCCCAGTCGCGCGGCCAACGAGGTCGCTCCATCCAGTGGCTGCGTGGCCAGGGGCGCGAGGCCGGCTTCCACGTCCGGCTGATGCGGCGCGAGGTAGCGCGCCAGGGGCGGATGGCCGACATCCGCCGCGAGCTTCTCCAGATGTCCGCGCGCCACTTCCTCGCGGGTGGCCTCGTTGTAGACGAGCAAGTAGGGACGCCCATGGCCCACGGCCGCGCGCAGGAAGTCCACCAGCGCCGCGTTCTGGTACGTCTGCCGACTGACCACGAACACCAACACGTCCACGGTGACGAGCAGCGCTTCGGCGCGCTCGCGGTTGTCGCGGTACACGCTGTCGAAGTCCGGCGTGTCCATCACCAGCAGGCCGCGCGGCACCGCATCCGACAGGACCAGGTACAGGCGCCCGGCGGGACCGGGCTGGTCCACGGGCGCCACGTCTCCCGAGGCCACCGGGATGATGTCGTAGCGGCGGGTGAGGAAGTCCTTCAGCTCGCCCGTCCAGGTCTCCGGGTGCGAGGCCGCGAGGCATTGTTTGGTGAGGCCCCCCTCGGGGCGCGCCGGGGAGAGGGACGCGCCTGCCAGCGCATTGAAGAGCGTGGACTTGCCCACGTTGTTGGGGCCCGCGATGGCCACCAGGAGCAGCGGCGCGTCTCCCGCGCCGAGTCGAGGCAACAGGTCGCGGCGCAAGCGCTCCACGAGTCTGCGCGCGACGTCAGCGTCCGCGCCATCGGGGAAGCGCTCGGGAGCGGGCAGGGCATCCAGGGCGGATGCGAGGGCATGGCGCAGGGCGTTGGGGTCCTTCATCGGGCGTGCGCAGGACACCACGGGTGCGAGCGCCTGCCCAGTCGCTCGTCGGCGTCAGCGTCCGCCAGGGACAGCGGTGGTCGGGCGCGGTAGGGTGCTCCGCATGCGTACGCTCGTTGCCTGCCTGCTCCTGTCCTCGTCGGGGCTCGTCGCCTGCACTGCCTCGCACGCGAACGTGTCTTCGGACGCGTCCCATGCCGAGAGCCCTCTTCCTTTCATCGCGGATGACTACGGCCGCGCGCTCGCCGAGGCGAAGGCCAAGGGCGTGCCGCTGTTCGTCGACACGTGGGCGCCTTGGTGCCACACCTGTCGCTCGATGCGCGCCTATGTCTTCACGGACGCGGCGCTCGCCAGGCACGCGGGCCGCTTCGTCTGGGTGGAGCTGAACACCGACCTGGCGCAGAACGCGGCGTTCCAGGAGAAGTACCCGGTGGAGTTCTGGCCCACCTTCTTCATCATCGACCCGCGCGAGGAGAAGGCCCTGCTGCGCTTCGCCGGCAGCGCCACCGTGCCGCAGCTCGAGAAGCTCTTCGAGGACGGTGAGCGCGCGTACAAGGGCGGCGCCACGGGGGCCGAGGCCCTGCTGGCGCGCGGCGACGCGCTGTATGGAGAGGGCAAGCCGACCGAGGCCGCCGAGGCGCTCACGCTGGCGCTCTCCGAGGCGCCCGCCGACTGGTCTCGCCGGGGCCGCGCGCTGGAGTCGCTGACGATGGCCATGTACGGCGCCAAGCAGCATGAGGCCTGCGCGCGCAAGGCCATCGAGGAGCTGCCGCGCGTCCCGCGTTCGCTGTCGTGGGCGAACAGCGTGCTCAACGGCCTGACGTGCGCGATGTCCTTGCCCGAGGACAACGCGGCGGGTGCGGAGCTGCGGCATGCGTTGGAGGCGAAGGCGCGCGAGGCGCTCGGTCCTCCCGCCATCACCATGACGGCGGATGACCGCTCCGGCCTCTATGAGATCCTCACCGAGACGCGCGAGGCGGATGGCGACAAGGCCGGCAGCCGCGCCGTGGCGGAGCAGTGGCTGGCGTACCTGGAGGGCGAGGCAGCCAAGGCGCCGAACCCCGACGCGCGCTCCGTGTTCGACTCGCACCGCATGCTCGCCGCGATGAAGCTGGAGCAGCCCCAGCGCGTCATCCCCGCCATCGAGCAGAGTGAGCGCGACCTGCCCCAGGACTACAACCCGCCCGCGCGCCTGGCCACGCTGTATCGCGTGTCGGGGCGACTGGATGACGCGCTCGCCGCGAGCGACCGCGCGCTGACGAAGGTGCAGGGGGCTCGCCGGCTGGGTGTGCTCACGGGCCGGGCCGACATCTACCTGGCTCGCAAGGACCCCGCGTCGGCGGTGAAGACGGTGGAGGATGCGCTCGCCTACGCGAAGACGCTGCCCGCCGCGCAAGTGTCTCCGCGTCAGGTCGAAGGGCTGCAGAAGAAGCTCGCCACCGTGAAGGCGGCGACCGCGTCCACTTCAGCGCCGTAGCGCGGCGCGGCGGGTGTCCAGGTCGAGCAGCTCGAAGTCCTCGACCGGACACTCGCGCATGGCGCCGTCGGTGAAGAGGAGCACGGCCTCGCGGGGCCCCGGGTTGCTCGGGGTCCCGTGCGCGTACTCCACCCGGGTTCCGTCCGTCACCAGATGGCGGAGCACGCCGTCTCGCACGGGCCCGGGACTTTGCAGCAGCTCCCGGCTTCGCTTGTCGCGGGTGTGTCCCACCACCTGCACCAGTCCCGCTGGCAACCGGCGGGGATCGAACCTCCGGCGCGGTGTTCCTCTCACGCGCTGAGCGTCCTCGGGCAGCAGGCTGGGGCGCTGGTAGAAGATGCCGCGCCCCTCTCCCTCCGCCGCGTTCCCGGGCGCGTGCAGTCCCGGGAGGATGAGCGGCCCCGAGGTCCACGCCTCCACGGCCGCGTCCAGCGCCGCGTTGAGCGCGCTCGCCACCACGTTCGCATCCGCGCGGCGAGGGCCCGGCACGCCGAGCACGTCCAGGTCCTCGTGTGTCACTC
The DNA here is from genome assembly GCF_019039035.1 of Citreicoccus inhibens. GTDB lineage: Bacteria > Myxococcota > Myxococcia > Myxococcales > Myxococcaceae > Citreicoccus > Citreicoccus inhibens. The sequence continues at coordinate 119,051 of NZ_JAHNZT010000017.1, forward strand.
CCGCGTGGAGCACGAGGAGGTTCGGGCCCGCGGCGTGGGCCGCGCGGAAACGCCTGGCGCGCAAGAGGTGCGTCACCCAGTCGCGCTGGGCCTCGTTCCACGTGCTGAAGTCGCGCGCCACCAGCTCGGCGTTGGGGACTTGAGGCCAGCGCGCGAGGAAGGCCCGCTCCTCGGATTCGGGCGTCGCGTCGCCGGCGTAGATGCGGTCCGCTTCGGCCTGCGCGGTGGCGAACGTCGCGTCGGTGAAGTCCGCCAGCTCGCCCACGCGCCCCAGGTCATGGTTGCCGAGCAGCATCACCACCGCGTCGTCGGGGTGTGACGCGGACCAGGCGAGGAGCCGCAAGGCGCTCGCCGCGACGGCGCGGCGCTCGTCGCGTGGACCCCAGTCGAAGCAGTCGCCCACGATGACGAGCTGGCTGTCGGGCCTGAGCGCGCCGTCATCGCCCAGCAGGCCGCGTGCCTCCAGGATGGCGAGGATGTGCTCGAAGTTCGCCTGCGGGTCACCCATCACGACGCGGAGCGCGCGCGGGGTGCCCTCGGCGGGCATGGAGGCAGGCCCGCGCGCGACGGCGGCGTCGGCGCGGGCGAGTGCGGCGTGGAGGCGCGAGGCGCGAGAGGTGCTCACGCGCGGCATCCTAGGCACGGGCGCGCGCGGATGCCCGGCTCACGCCGCCTGGAAGAACCGGGAGATGAGCGCGGAGCGGCTCTCGACCTGCGCCTTGTTCAGCAGGTGGGTGACGTGCACCTCCACCGTGCGCTCGGCGCAGCCCAGGTGCGCGGCGATGGCCTTGTTCGTCTCGCCCTGCACCACGTGCTCCAGGACTTGAATCTCGCGGGCGGTGAGCGCCCAGCGGAGGGCCAGGCGCCGCACGCGCGCGGTGTGGTCGGGCGGAGGTCCTGGATCCAACACCAGGAAGTGGTCCGGCAGACCGGGGCTGCGCAGGGAGCTGGAGAACAATGGCCCCGCGCCCGGAACGCTGCGGAGACAGTCCCGGACCTGGGCGGCGAGCCCGCGTGCGTCATCGTCCAATCGCTGACGGCCCGCCTTGTTGGTGTGCACCACCCGGCCCGTCGCGGTGACGACCCACGCGGGGCGACCCAGTGCCTCCAGCGCCGCCTCGAGCGCCGAGCCCAACAGGCCCGCCTCTCGCAACCGGGTGTCCATGGCCAGCCTGCGCTGGAGCGCGGGCGTCAGGGACTGGAGCAGCAGCTCATCGCGCTCGGTGAAGGGCTCGGTCCGGAAGGCTCCCACCCAGCCCAGCAGCGTCGCGCCCTCGCAGACGAGCGTGCGCAGCTGCGCCATGTGGTCCAATCCCAGTCGGCGATACAGCGTTCCGGTGCGCGCGGTGACTCGCTCCAAGGTGCGCGCCCACTGCTCCGCGGGAATGCCGAGCAACTCCCAAGGCTCCGAACCCGCCGCGTACAGTGGAGGTTCGCTCTGCGTGGTCTCCGCCAGAGGGCGGAAGCGCAGGGCGTGATTGCGCTGGGGTGGCGCCGGATGCGCGGGATCGAAGTAACCCCATGGGTCACCCACTCCCGGGAGGAACTCGTCCAGGACTTCCGCCAGGACATTCGGAGATTGAGGAAATCCCGCGCAGTGAGAATAGGTCGCGTGGTAGCGCTCGGGTCCTACTTCCACGCCATAAGCCACGGCACGCTCAGCGCGCAGGGCGTCTTTGAGGGCGGCCACCACCGCGGGCATGGCCTCCGAGCCCGGCTCCATGTTCGCCAGAAGCGCCTCGAGGTCTCGCAGCAGTTGCTGATCCTCGGAAGTCATTTGAATCAAGATTTACTGATTATAGACGGCACAGGATGCAGGAGGTGGGGTATCCGCGACGAATCCGCTGCTGGCTGCCGCCCAGTTGATACTCTCGGTACGAGCGCGTTTGGCGGGTAAGGTTGGACCTACGGGTTTTCACCGATTGAATCGCATTTCCGAGGGCGAGACACTTTGAGCCGTGCCCGCGGGGGGGTGGGCCATTCGGAAGTTGCTGGATCGCGTGAGCGCGCGTCGGGTGTCCGGCTGGGGCGCCCGACGCGCTGCCCCTTCCGACCGATTCACAGCGGACCGCCCTGCCGAGTCATGATTCCGCCGGCTGCGCTCCGGCGCGCCGGAAGGAGCGGAGCTTCATGCCTCGCGACCATGCCTACTACGCGAAGGCGCTGGAGGGACGGCGACTCCCGCTGGCGTTCGTGGACCTGGACCTGCTGAAGGACAACGCCACGGCCTTGGTGCGCCGCGCGGGAGGCAAGCCCATCCGGCTGGCCACCAAGTCCGTGCGCTGCGTGTCGCTCATCCGGCGCGTGCTCGAGACCGTCCCAGGCTTCCAGGGGCTCATGTGCTACCGCCCCGATGAAGCCGTGCGGCTGCGCGAGCGAGGCCTGACGAACCTGCTGATGGGCTACCCGGTGGTGGATCCGGAGGCGCTCGCGGAGCTGTGCCGTCCGCCATCGCCCGTCACGCTCATGGTGGATTGCGCCGAGCATGTCGAACTCGCGGCGCGAGCGGCCCAGCGCCATGGCGCGCGCGTGCCCTTGTGCTTGGACGTGGACCTGTCGTTGGACCTGCCCGGCCTGTGGTTCGGTGTGTATCGCTCGCCCGTGCGCACGCCCGAGGACGCGCTGAAGGTGGCGCGCGCCATCGCGGCTTCAGAGGGCGTGTTCCTCGCGGGGGTGATGGGCTACGAGGCGCAGCTCGCGGGCGTTCCCGACGCTTCACCCTTCGCGGGCATGAAGAACCTGGCGGTGCGCGCGCTCCAGCGCGGCGCGGTGAGGGCGGTGCATGCGCGACGCGCGGCGATTGTCCGAGCGCTGGCGGACGCGGGCGTCTCGCTGTCGTTCGTGAACGGTGGGGGCACGGGCAGCCTGGAGTCCACTCGCGCGGACGCGAGCGTCACCGAGCTCGCCGCGGGCAGTGGCCTGTTCTCCCCCGCGCTCTTCGATGGCTATCGCATGTTCCGCCATCAGCCCGCGGCGGCCTTCGCGATCCCCGTCACGCGTCGGCCCGCGCCCGGCATCTTCACGCTGCAGGGCGGCGGCTTCGTCGCCTCGGGGGCGGCGGGACCGGACAAGCTGCCCCGGCCCTATCTGCCCGAGGGCGTGCGGCTGTTCCCGCTGGAAGGCGTGGGCGAGGTGCAGACGCCCATCGCGTATGAAGGGCCCGTGCCGCTGCCGTTGGGCGCGCCTGTCTTCTTCCGTCACGCGAAGGCCGGGGAGCTGTGCGAGCACTTCCGGACGCTTCTGCTGCTCTCCGAGGGGCGGGTGGTCGAGGAGGTGCCAACCTACCGGGGCGAGTGGGGGTGAACGGATGCGGGACGCGAAGGCGGTCGGCAGGACGACGTGGCGCAACTGGTCCGGCGCGGTGGAGGCGCACCCGCGCGCGTTCCTGCGCCCCGCGGACCTGGACGCATTGAAGACCGCGTTGAGGGATGCCACCGCCCAAGGTGCCACCGTGCGCGTGGTGGGCAGCGGGCACTCGTTCCCGCCGCTGTGCGCGACCGATGAGACGATGCTGTCGGTCGATGCGCTCAGGGGCGTGGAGGCGGTGGACGCGGACGCGCGCGAGGCCACCGTCTGGGCCGGCACGCCGCTGCGGGAGTTGGGACGGCAGCTCGCGGAGCGCGGCCTGGGGATGGAGAACCTGGGCGACATCGACAAACAGTCGCTCGGGGGGGCGCTCGGTACGGGGACACATGGCACGGGCGCGCGCTTCGGTGTGCTGGCCACGCAAGCGCGTGCGCTGACGCTCGTCACGGCGCGAGGCGAGGTCGTGGAGTGCTCCGAGGAAACGGAGCCTTCGCTGTTCCGCGCGGCGCAGGTGTCGCTCGGCGCCTTGGGGGTCATGGCGCGCGTGAGGCTGCGACTGCTGCCCGCGTACCGGTTGTCGCTCGCGCGGCGCACGATGTCGCTGGAGGAGTGCCTGGCGGGACTCGATACGGCGCGGACCACGCATCGCCACTTCGAGTTCTTCTGGTTCCCTCACACGGACCGGGTGATGACCAAGGCGATGGACCTCACCGAGGACTCGCCCCGAGGCATGGGCGTGGGGCGCTGGTTCAACGAGCTGGTCCTGGAGAACGCCATCTTCGGAGCAGTGAGCCGCGCGTGCCGACTGAAGCCCTCGCTGTGCGCGCCGGTGAGCCGGCTGTCCGCGCGACTCGCATCGGAGGGGGGGATGGCGGGCGCGAGCCACGCGATGTTCGCCACGCCTCGGTGGGTGCGCTTCCAGGAGATGGAGTACGCGGTGCCCGTGGAGCGCGGCCCCGATTGCCTGCGCGAGCTGCAAGCCTTCATCGCGCGAGAGCAGTTGGGGGTGCACTTCCCCGTGGAGTACCGCTTCGTGCGCGGTGACGACATCTTCCTCAGTCCCGCGCACGGCGGAGACCGCGCCTTCATCGCGGTGCACCAGTACCAGGGCATGCCCTTGGAGCCGTACTTCTCCCGGGCGGAGGCCATCTTCCGCAACCACGGTGGACGTCCGCATTGGGGCAAGCTGCACACGCAGACCGCGGCGACGTTGAAGGACTTGTACCCGCGCTGGGCGGACTTCCAACGCGAGCGCGCGCGCCTGGACCCCGAAGGTCGCTTCCTCAATCCCTATCTGCGGCGCCTCTTCCTGGAGTCGCCCTGACCCGGTAGGCGCGCGGGGCCGGGGACACTCCGGGCGCGCGCGTAGGCCGTGACGTCCCATCGTCGCGCGGGCTTCGCGCCCTGCGGTGACACGTCACTCGCAACGCCCCGAAGACGCCTTGCCCAGGCGCGGCGTGTTGCTCACGCCGCGCCCGGGGCGTCGGTCGTCACGGACGCGGGGCTCGCCGAGCGTCGTCTGTTCTTGAGACAGGAGGTCCGCTGACGGTGGCGAACTCCGGGCCCACGAACTCCTCGGCGACGAGGCCTTGACTGGCCGCGCCCGCGAACGCACCGATGAACGTGGCGATGATGTGCAGCAGGGTCCAGTTCCAGAGCCCCAGGCCGGAGAAGAACCGGACGAAGCCCATCGCGAAGACGTTGAAGAAGACGTAGAGGGTGGCGGGCACCACGATGGATGAAACGGCGGCGGCGTACATCGCGCGCGGCAGCTTCTTCGCGAGGAAGCCTCCGAAGGTGCTGGCGATCAAACTGCCGAAGAACGGCACCCAGAAGATGCTGAGGCTGATGAGGACCATCGTCAGCGCGCTGACCTTGAACTGGCCGTGCAGGAACGCCACGCCGTCCTCCTTCACGGCGACGCCGGGGGGGATGGGCACGTGGTCCACGTAGCGCGGCGGATCAAAGTCGAGCGACGTCGATATCGGGGCCCCGTCTCCGGGGCGGGGTGGGGTGATGGCTTCAGCCATGGCGCTGCCTCCCTCCGGGGTGTGCACGCCCGGTGGGCATGAGATGGGGATGGCTCCCCCCGCTGCGGAAGCGCTGTCGCCCCTGTCGCCGCGCTTCCAGGGGAGCGGCGCCCTGTCGTGTCTCCCGGTGGGAGCCGGGACTCCGGGTGGAGGGCGGCCTGCACGGCGGGGCCGCCAGCGGCGCTCGGTGCTTGGAGTCTGGTGGTGGGCGGCTATGCTGCCGCGCCCGGCTGCACCCTTTCTTGCCTGGATGACCCCATGAGCCTTCTCCGTACGTCGCTGATTGCCGCCCTCGCTTCCATCACCCTGCTGTCCGGCTGCGCGCTGCGCCCCCGCTACCGGGACATCGTGGCCCAGCCGGGAGCCGCGAAGGCCGCCGAGGGGCAGCTCGTGGTGCTGCGCGTGGTGGACGCGGAGACGGGCAAGCCCGTGCAGGGCGCCAAGGTCTTCGGCGGTGAGCTGCGCGAGCGGCTGTCCGCCACGACCGACGCCGATGGCCGCCTGAGCCTCCAGGTGTCCAAGGTCCTCCTGGAGGAGAACCCGCTGGTCGAGGTGGTGCTGCCCAAGGGCGTGCACGGCTATCAGTTCCAGGCGCTCCCCGTGGGCCAGTCGCCCCAGCCCGAGCCGGTGCCGAGCACGGACAGCCAGCCCACGCCCGCCGCTCCGGCGCCCGAGGCCCCCACGACGCCTGCCGCTCCGACGCCTGCCGCGCCCACCGCGACGCCTTCCACCGGGACCTGAGCCCCGCATGGTGCCCGGGGGCGCTCGCTCCCGGGTGCGCGGGAGGCGCGAGTCCACGCGCCTCCCCTCGCGTTCAAGGCGAGCCGGAAGCGCGCTCCGCGGTGTGCCAGCGCACCAGCCGCCGACCTTGCAGGCGCCGGTACTCCTGGAGCCTGCGACCGAAGTCCTCTGGGATGGTGGTGAAGCGCACGCCGTAGCGGCCGCGCACGCGCTCGCCCGCGGCCTGCCGCGTCCACACGACTTCGCCCTGGAAGGGAACCTCCTCCGCGCCCAGCACGATGGCGCCTTCCAACAGGCCGCCTCGCTTCACGGGCTGGAGCATGTCCGCGCAGAACCCTCCCTCGGACACGTCGTGGGTGTAGACGGGAAGCATGCCGCGCAGGCGGATGGCCAGGCGGTGCGCATAGCGAGGCAGACCACGAGGCTGGAGCATGCCCCTGATTCTGCCAGAGTCCACAAGGGGCGGAAAATTGCGCCGGCCCAGTGGATGAGAGGGCAGGCAGCGAGGGATGCAAATCCCGGGAACCGTTGAGAAATCTCCGGGGGAGGGAGCCGCCATGTCGAAGGCATTCACGAAGGAGGATGGTGGGGACCCGGGCGTGGTTCCCTCGCGACCTCGGTCGCTCTCCGGCGAGCCGCGCTACATCACGCCCGAGGGATACCGCGCGCTCCAAGCGGAGCTGGCCACGGTGCAGGGGCCGGACGATGGCCGCGCGAGCGTTCCAGAGCTGGAGGTGGGGCTGCGCCAGCGTGAGCGAGAACGACGCGCGAGGGAGCTGCTCGCGACGCTGGACGCGGTGCGCGTGGTGGAGCCGGATCCGTCGCAGGCGGGGCGCGTGTTCTTTGGCGCGTGGGTGGAGCTGGAGGACGAGGACGGCGCGCGCACGCGCTATCGCGTGGTGGGGCCGGATGAGGCGGACGTGAAGTCCGGACGGCTGAGCGTGGAGTCGCCGCTGGCCAAGGCGCTGCTGGGGAAGGAGGAGGGAGACTCGGTGCGCGTGGAGCGACCGAGAGGCCCGGTGGAGTACACGGTGGCTCGGGTGGAGTACGCGTCCGAATCAGAGGACGCGGTCCACGCGCCCTGAGGGGCGCTGGCGTCGCGGCTCAGCAGTCGGTGTCGAGCGCGCGGCGCTCCGCCTCGCCAAGCGGATCCACCACGAACATCAGCACGGTGCGCGCTCCGCCGGGAGGTTCGCCTCCCGAGGTGGCCAGCCAGTGATGGAGCCGGAAGCGCCCCTCGCCGAGCAGCGCGCCCGCCAGCGGCGTCCAGACCAGGTCCTGCGCCGAGGGCCGCTTGTGCCACGCCTCCACGCCGTACTCCCAGAGGGTGGAGGCGATCGCCGCGGTGAGCAGCGAGGGAAGCACGCCGTGGCCGCACTGCCGCGTGCGCAGGTAGACCTCGGAGCCGAACAGACCGTGGCCCACGGTGTTGAGGACCCACGGGTCGCCATCCCACTCGAACGCGGGCGCGTGGGCGCGGAACTCGGGCGGGTGCGAGTAGCTGTCGCGCAAGTGCCGCAGGTTCTCCTTCACGCGGGTGGGATCGAAGTCGCGCGGATACAGCACGGACAATGAGCCGCGCATCACGAGCATGAGCCCCGTGGTGTGGAGCACCGGCACGCGCCAGTTGCGAACCGGTGCGTCCGGGGGCAAGGGCGCGTCCGTCTCGGGAGCGCGAGCGCTCAGGAGCAGCAGCACGGTGACCAGCGCGGTGGACGTCACCCGGTGAACTCCCACATGCACGCGCATGTTCAAGACTGAGCGAACGCGAACCAGGAGTTTATGCTGCTCCCCCTTCGCATCCGAGAGGGGCACGTGCATGAGAGTCGGCTGGGCAGTCTGTCTGATGGTTCCCGCACTGGCGCTGGCGGCCGATCCCGAAGTGGATCCGGACAAGGTTCCAGTGAGGAGCACGCCGGTGGCCGGCAACATCCACTTCATCGAGGGCGCGGGTGGGAACATCGCCGCGTCGGCGGGCCCCGATGGCTTGCTCATCGTCGATGATCAATTCGCCCCCATGGCGAAGAAGATCCACGCCACGCTCGACAAGTTGAGCAAGAAGCCCATCGTCTACGTGCTGAACACCCACTGGCACGGTGACCACACGGGCGGAAACGCCATCTTCGGTCGGGAGGGCCGCATCGTCGCGCAGCGCGAGGTGCGGGTGCGCCTGGCCAGCGTGCAGAAGTCGCCGAAGGGCGAGACCCCCGCCGCGCCGAAGGAGGCGCTGCCCGTCATCACCTACGACACGGGCATGTCGCTCTACTTCAACGGCGAGGAGGTTCGCCTGACGCACCTGCCTGCCGGCCACACGGACGGCGACACGTTGGTGTACTTCGTCGGCTCCAACGTGCTGCACATGGGCGACCAGTTCTTCGCGGGCACGTTCCCCTTCATCGACGTGGGCACGGGGGGCTCGGTGGAAGGCTATGTGCGCAACGCGGAGCAGGTGCTCAAGACGCTGCCTGCCGGCGCGAAGATCATCCCCGGGCACGGCAAGCTGTGCGAGCGCGCGGACCTGGAGCGCTTCGTGACGATGCTCCGTGAGACGACCTCCCTCGTGCGCACGCAGCTCGCCGCGGGCAAGACGCTGGAGCAGGTGAAGGCCGCGGGCCTGCCTCCGCAGTTCAAGAGCTGGGGGGAGGGCTACGTCTCGCAGGACGTGTGGCTGGAGACCCTGTACCACGGCCTCCAGGCCAAGCCCGAGGCCGCCAGGCCCGAGGTGGCGAAGGACGCGAAGTAGCCGGAGCGCGGCTCAGCGCTTCGTCGCGATGACGACGCTGAGCGGAGTGAAGGGGGCGGGGAGGACACCGTCGTGCACCTCGACGGTGAGTCCCTCCGTCTCCAGCAGCGCCCGGGCCCGAGGCACCAGGAACGTCAGGTAGTACATGACGAACGGCGGCTTCCACAGCGCGTTGCGCACGCGCATGGCCGCGTTGAAGCCCTGGGCCAGCCAGTAGCCGAGGCGCAGCCGCGATGGTGGATGGCCGGTGACGAAGACGAACCGGCCGCCGGGCCGCAGCGCGCGAGCGATGCCCTGCACCAGTCGCGGCTCGTCTTCCTCCTGGATGTGCCCGAAGGCGCCGAAGCTCGTGACGAGGTCGAACTCCGCGTCGAAAGTCAGCGTCAGCGCATCCGCGCGCTGGAACTCCAGCGCCGCGTCGCCGGGAGCATCCGCGAGGCGCCGCTGGGCCTCGTCGAGCATGCCCTGGCTGAGGTCCACGCCCACCACGCGTTCGCGGCACAACGGGCGCAGCGCGCGCATGGCGGCGCCGGTGCCGCAGCACACGTCCAGCGCGCGGTCCACGGAGCCAGGTGGGCCCACGAGGTCGAACGTGGCCTTCAGGAGTGCGTCGGGAGTCCGGAACGGCGTGTGGTCGAACTTGGGAGCCAGGAGGTCATAGCCCCGCTCGACGGAGGTGAGCGCCTGCTCGGCGAGCTCCCGGAGGGTGGGTCCGTTGCGGTGGAACATGGCGGTGGGGATGTACTCCGCTCTGCCCGTCCCCGTCGCGTCCCTGGGCGTTGAATGTCCTGGGGCCCCCCCCGTCTGAGGCTGCAACCTGTAACGGAGGACGGAAGACATGGCGTTCAAGCTCGGACTCTCGACCCTGGCCCTCGGTGCGCTGCTGCTCGGTTCCACTGCCGCGAGCGCGCAGGACGACGGCCTGAATCGCTGGAACACCAACGCGCGGGATGGCTGGAGCCACGAGTGGAGCGGCCCTCGCGATGGGCAGGAGGCGTTCCGCTACGACGATGACGACGAGCGGACGCGGCGCTACATGCGGCCCCACGAGCACTCGGGCGACTGCCACCACGGCCCCGCGCCCCGCCCGGTGGACTCGCGCGGCCGCTACGAGCTGCAGACGGTGCAGCGCTGGGTGCCGGCGCGCTACGAGCAGGTCTGGGTCCCCGAGCAGTGCCGGGACCATGGCCACGGGTGGCGCCGCCGGGAGCGGTGCCGGGGTGGCTACTACGATCAGCAGTGGGTGCCCGGCCGCTACGAGACGGTCCAGGAGTGGGTCTGGGTTCCGTACGGCGGGCGTCACTGGCAGCAGGCCCGGCCGGCGAACTATTGGCGGTAGCGCAGTGCCTTTCCCCGTGCGCCCTGTTAGTGAAGGCGCCGCATGGGGACAGCCTTCATCACCGGAGCGGGCATCCGCGTTGGAAGCGCGGTAGCCCGCGCCCTCGGTCGCGCCGGATATGACCTGGCGCTGCACGCCCACCGCTCGGTGGCGTCGCTGGAGTCCCTGGCCACCGAGCTGCGGTCGCTCGGTCGCCAGGTGACCCTGTACTCCGCCGACCTCGCGGACCCGGATGCGGTGGATGCCCTGGGCGCGCGGGTGCGCCAGGAGCATCCCGCCCTGGACGTGCTGGTCCACAACGCGGGCCTCTTCGAGCGCATCGACTTCGCGTCCATCTCCCGAGCCGCCTACCGCCGGATGCTCGGGGTGAACCTGGACGCGCCCTTCTTCCTCACCCAGGCGCTGCTGCCGTCGCTGCTCGCGGGCAAGGACCCGCTGGTGGTGCACCTGACGGACATTGGCGGCGAGCGGCCGGTGAGTCAGTACGCGCACTATTCCGTGAGCAAGGCCGGCCTCATCATGCTGACCCGCGCGCTGGCGGTGGAGCTGGCCCCGCGCGTGCGCGTCAACGGCATCTCGCCCGGCACGGTGGCCTTCCCCGAGGACTTCGACGAGGCGGCGCGCCACGCCATCCTCCAGCGCATCCCATTGGGGCGCGAGGGCAGCGTGGAGGACATCGCGCGCACGGTGGTGTTCCTCGCGCGCGAGGCCCCGTACATCACGGGGCAGATCATCGCCGTGGATGGCGGCAGGAGCGCGCAGCTATGAGTGACACCCCCTTCGTCCTCCCCTCGGTCACCGACGCGCAGGGCCGTCCGCTGGATGTCATCGAGGTGCGCGGCCTCACGGTGGACTGCATCGTCGGCATCTACAACCGCGAGCGCGTGGCACCGCAGCCGCTGCGATTGGACGTGGCGCTCTTCCTCGACACCCGCAGCGCGGCGGTGGGCGGGAAACTCGCGAGCACGGTGCACTACGGTCGGCTTCTGGGAGAGCTGCGCTTCCTCCTGGAAGCGTGCCGCTTCGAGCTGCTGGAGTCCGCGGGCGAGGCCATCTGTCGCTACATCCTCGCGCCGCCCACGCAGGACGCGCCGCGGGCCCAGGTGCACGCCGTCACGGTGCGCATCACCAAGCCAGAGGCGCTGCGGCGCCTCGCGGTGCCCTCGCTCCAGGTGCACCGCTCCGCGCGCGAGATGAACTATGTGGTGGAGGAGAAGCACTTCGGCCGGGTGGACATCATCCACGAGGGCGCCAACTACGGCGTCTATCGGCTGCGCGTGAAGCCCGGCGGCTTCATCCCCACGCATCGGCATGAGCGGATGGAGGAGAGCGAGCTGATGATCGGCCCGGGCCTCCTGCTCCAGGGCCGTCCCGTCGCGCGAGGCATGGCCTTCCTCTGGGCGCCGGGCTTCGTGCACCGCTACGACAACCCCACCTCCATCGAGCAGACCGTCCTCTGCGTGGACCGGCCTCGCTTCATCCCCTCGGATGAGGTGGAGACCGAGCCGCCCGCGGGAGGGCTGGTGCCCGCGGTGGGGACGTCCTTCTATCCGCACGAAGAGCCCGCCACGCCGCCCAGCTCGGACGGCCACGCGTGAGCGGGCCGGTGGGCACGCGCAAGGTGCTCGTCACGGGCGGCGGCACGGGCATTGGCCGCGCGGTGGCGGAGCGGCTCTTGCGCGAGGGCGCCCAGGTGGTGCTCACGGGGCGGCGCGCGCACGTGCTGGAGGATGTCGCGCGCGAGTATCCGGGGCGAGCCTTCGCCTTGCCGTGTGACCTGTCCTCGCCCGAGGCGCGCGAGGGACTGCTCGGCCGCGCCGCGACGCTCCTGTGCGGACTGGATGGGTGGGTGCACAGCGCGGGGCAGGCGGTGCATCAGTCGCCGGGCCACATCGACGAGGCAGCGCTTCGCTCGCAGCTCGAAGTGAACCTGGTGGCGCCGCTGCGGTTGGGTGAACAGGCGTTGGAGGTGCTGGAGCGTGGAGGCGCCATGGTGTTCGTGGCCTCCACGTTGGCGGTTCGCCCCATCGTCACCAGCGCGGTGTACAGCGCGGCGAAGGCGGGGCTGCTTCAGGTGATGCGCGTGCTGGCGTTGGCGGGAGCCCCGCGACAGGTGCGCGCCAACGCGGTGCTGCCCGGCGTGGTGGACACGGAGATGGTGCGAGCGCCGCGCCTGGAGCCGGGGGAGGCTCCGCTGTCCGCGACGGAGCGGGCGGCGCGGGTGGCGGCGCAGCTCGATGGGCTGCGCGCGTTGCATCCGCTGGGACGGCTCGGGTCGCCGGGGGACGTGGCGGCCGCGGTGCATCAACTGCTCGGCGCGTCCTGGGCCACCGGCACCGAGCTGGTATTGGACGGCGGGCTGCTCCTGCGCGAGTAGTCCGCGGCATGAAGCGAGCCTCGGCTCGCGTGAAGGAAGCGGGATGAATCTGGACAGGAGGACACAACTCTTCGTCGTGCTCGCGGGATTCTTCGTCACCGCGCTGACGCTGGGCGACATCATCGGCCCGAAGCTCTTCGAGGTGCACCTGGGCTCCATCACCGCGGTGATGTCGGCGGGCATCCTGGCGTTCCCGGTGACGTTCGTCCTCACCGACATCCTCAACGAGTTCTACGGGAAGAAGGCCGCGCGCTTCATCACCTGGGTGGGCTTCTCGATGGGCGTCTTCGCCATCGTGGTCATCGCCGCGTCCGTGCGGGTTCCCTGGGCGCCCTTCACCACGAAGCCGGGCTACCCGGGCGCGGTCGAGGCCGCCTACAACAACGTCTTCGGCGGCTCGCAGCGCATCCTCTTCGCGTCCATGGCGGCGTACCTGGTGGGCCAGTACACCGACATCGCCGTGTTCAATCTCCTGAAGCGTGTCACGCGCAACCGATTCCTCTGGCTGCGCGCCACGGGCTCCACCGCGGTGTCTCAGCTCATCGACACCGTGGTCATCCAGTTCTTCGCGTGGTGGGGCGTGCTCGAGGTGCCGGTCATCCTCGACATCATCTTCAGCTCGTATGTCGTGAAGCTGCTGGTGGCCATTGGACTGACGCCGCTCATCTACGCGGGCCATGTGCTCGTGGAGCGCAAGCTCGGGATGGCGCCCGTGGTGTTGGGCTCGGACGGGGAGCCCGTTCCGGACGCGGGGGCGGTGACAGCGTCCACCATTTGAGCCAACTGCTTGGGTTGAGAGAATTTCAGACGACGAGAGGCGCGTCCGACGTCAACGCGTGCGCGTTGAGTGGGGACGCAGTTTTCGTGGACCCAACGGATGAGCCCATGGAGGGAGCGTCCGCGCGGGGCCGGCACGTGCGTTGCTGGGGCCGGGCACGCGGTCCAGTGCGCGATGCCAGGGGGCAGGCGCGAGCCGCGAGGGGCTGCGTCATGTCGCGCAACGTGCTGTGGGCATACGGTCACTTCTCCGACAACGCGCCCAGGTCCATCATGGCCGACGTCCAGAACATCGGGACCACGGCCTTTGACGTGGTGGTGCTGCCCTTCCTCCACGTCCAGCCCGACGGCGTGCTCCACCTCAACGACACGCCGGTGTCGCAGCTCTGGTCGGGCCTGCCAGACGCGCTCCGCCAGCTCAAGACGGGCTTCCCCATCCGGCGCAAGCTGCTCGTGTCACTGGGGCCTTTCCAGGCGGACTTCACCGCCGCCACGCGGGACCTGAAAGGCTTCGCGGAGCGGCTCGCCGACTTCCTCGCCACCTATCACCTGGACGGGCTGGACCTGGACTTCGAGGGGGACTTCTCGGACCCCGCCAACGTGGACCGCATCGCGGGCATCGTCAATGCGTGCCATGAAATGGCGGCGCGCCCGCTCATCACCTTATCTCCCTTCAAGGACACCGCGTTCTGGGCGGGGCGGCGCGGCGTGTTGTCTCGGACCACCACGCGGACGGGCAACAAGGTGAGCTGGCTTCACGTGCAGCTCTACGCGGGTGAATACAACACCGCGCCCTCGGGCTGGGCCACGCGCTTCCACGCCTGGGCGCGCGCCGTCACCGAGGGGCCCAACCGCATCACCGAGGCCGACGCTCCCGCCTTCCTCGTCCCAGGCTGCAACGCGGAGACGTACTCGCCGCAGCAACTCACCACCGCCATCGCGGCGGTCCGCGAGCAGCACCCTGCGATGGGGGGCGCGTTCGTCTGGAACTACGACGCGTTCGTCGCCCGAGCCAGCGTCTGGGCGACCACCATCCGTGGCGCGCTGAGCCCCTAGTCACCACCCGCTCCATGGCGTGAGGGAATGGCCGCGGCCTCGCGCGGAGTGTCAAAGACTCGCGGTCTCTATGTGATGAGGCTATAGAAATCCCGTCAGGGGGAAATTGCCATGTCCTCGCGTCCGCATCGCGAAGCAGTGACTGCCTTGGTTTCACCTGAGCCGGGAGAGGCTCCGCCGCGCGTGCCGGGGAAGCGGGGGCGGCTCGAAGCCGTGGATGCCGCACGAGGCACGGTCATGATGTTCGTGTTCCTGGCGCACTTCGCGGATGCGTATCTGTATCCGCTGGGGGGCGCGGCGGAGCACCTGCGAGAGCGGTTGTATCTGCTCACGATGATGGCCTCGCCGGGTTTCATGCTCATCAGCGGGCTGATGCTGGGGTTGTTGTATGCGCGGCGGCGAGGACGCTTCGCGCCGCTGCGTCGTCAGCTCCAGCGGCGCGCGCTCTTCCTGCTCACGGTGGGGCACCTGGTCATCGTCCCGACGTATCGCCTCTGGGCGGAGCATCCCTGGTGGGCCGTGCGGGTGATGCCGGTGACAGACACCATCGGGTTGGCGTTGTTGTTGGGGCCGTTCGTCATCTCGCGGTTGAGTGCTCGGGCGCGCGCGGTGCTGGGGTTGCTCCTGTTCGCGGGGAGCTGGGCGCTCAGCCTGGGCTGGTGGCCCGAGGCGATGCCGCTGCGACTGCTCAAGGAAGTGCTCTTCGGCCAGCGCGAGCTGAGCGTGCTGCTGACGTGCTTCCCGGTGGTGCCGTGGTTTGGCGTCTACCTGGGCGGCACCGTGCTGGGCGAGTGGTTGGGCACCTCGCCTCGGACGGAGGAGGTGGCGGGGCGCT
Source organism: Citreicoccus inhibens (assembly GCF_019039035.1). Lineage (GTDB taxonomy): Bacteria > Myxococcota > Myxococcia > Myxococcales > Myxococcaceae > Citreicoccus > Citreicoccus inhibens. Next base: position 134,255 of record NZ_JAHNZT010000017.1, read on the forward strand.
TCCAGCGGGTGGGGCTGCTGGCCGGGACGCTGGGCGTGCTGCTCGTGGGGCTGCACATGGTGATGAAGCGGGTGGGCGGCGGTCTGCTGGGGCAGGACCTCTTCGGGGCCCTGTACTCGCTCACGTCCCACTCGCAGAAGTATCCGCCGGGGCCCGCGTATGTCGCGCTGTACGGCGGGGCTTCGCTGTCCACGCTCGGCTTGCTGATGCGCGCGGAGCAGACCGGTGTGCTCACGCGCTATCTGCGGTGGGCGGCCGTGGTGGGGCGCCACTCGCTGATGGCGTTCATGCTCCAGTACTACGTGTACTACGTGGGCATCCACGCGCTGCGCCTGCCGTACTTCCGGCTGTGGCCGCTGCTGTTCGTGGCCACGGTGGCGGTGTTGTGGGCAGTGCTCTGGACGTGGGATGCCCGCGAGGCGGGGGCGCGGCAGCCGGAGCCGCTGCCCACCACGGGCGGGCGCGCCTGAGCGAGGCTCCTCGCCGCCCCATCAGGCGAGGCTACTCGCCGCCCTCATAGATGCAGCCGCTGGTGCAGGTCTCGCGAACCATGATGCGCGAGAGCTGGGGCAGGGTGGGGCGCAAGCGCTGCCAGATCCACCGGGCGAGGTTCTCGCTCGTGGGGTTCTCCAGGCCCTCCACCTCGTTGAGGTAGTAGTGGTCCAGCCGGGCATGCAGGGGGGCGAAGGCCTCCTTGATGTCAGAGAAGTCCATGACCCAGCCGGACTGCTCGCCCACGGGACCGCGGACGTGCACCTCCACGCGATAGCTGTGCCCATGGAGCCGACTGCACTTGTGGCCGGGGGGCACGTGGGGAAGCCGGTGGGCGGCCTCGAAGGTGAATTCCTTGAAGATGTCCAAGGTGTCTCCTGACAGCGGGCGCGCGAGTAATCACGGCGCTGCACCTTGCGTCAAGGCACGCGCGCCGAGCCGGTCCGCCGTCCACCGCTCCAGGGCGCCGGGTTGGGTGCCAGTGGGGCGGGCTGCCCCTGGCTCGCCGAGACGTGTAGAGTGGGGCACCCTCACCCTCTCCCCCCCACGTCCCCACGTGCCGTCCTCGTCGGAATCCGCCTTCGGCATCGTCCTGGTCCCGCCGTCCTCGGCTGCCCGTGAGCCACTGAGCGAGGCCGCCGGGAGGGCCGGGCTGCACGTGGTGGACAGTCCGGATGACGCCGCGCTCGCCCTGGTGGACCTCACCGCGCCCGGCTGCGGTCCGGCGGTGGTGGAGCTGCTCACGTCCTTCAACGGGCCCCACCTCACCTTGCTGGCCCTGGTGGACCCCGGAGAGCGCGGCTTCGCGGCGGTGGAGACGCTGCGCCCCGCGGACATCCTCACCCCCCAGGGGCTTTCCAGCGAGCTGACGTGGCGCCTGCAGCGCGCCGCCGAGCGCCACCGCGAGCGCGAGGAGCAGGCGCGGAGCCAGACGGACCTGGCGCTCCTGCTGGAGCTCACGGCCGACTACGCGGAGAGCTCCGACGTGGAGGCGCTCCTCCACGGCGTCACGCGGCGTCTGGCGGAGAAGCTGGACATCGCGCGCGCCACGCTGGTGATGCTGGGCGGCTCGCCGGGCGAGGGCGTCATCGTCGCGGCCAGCGACGACCCGGCCCTCAAGGACCTGCGCATCGAGCTGGCGCGCTACCCCGAGATTCGCGAGGTGGTGCGCACGGGCAAGCCGGTGGTGATGCAGGAGGCGGCCACGCATCCGCTGCTCGGGGACGTGGAGCGCCGCGCCGTGGCCGCGCGAGGCATCCACGCCATCGCCGCGCTGCCGCTGCCCATCCGGGGCGAGGTGCGCGGTGTGTTGCTCCTGCGCGCCGCGGGACGGCGCCGGGCGTTCAGCCCCCGGGAGATCGACTTCCTCACCACCGTGGCCCACGCCACCGCCGTGGCGCTGCGCAACGCCTCGGTGCTCCAGAAGGTGCGAGGCCAGACGGAGGCGGAGAAGACCGCGCGCCTCGCGGCCGAGGAGAAGGCCGCCTCCTTCAAGCCGTACCAGCTCTTCTTCGCCCACGTCAGCGAGGGCGTGGCCATCCTCGACGACAAGGCCTGCGTGTTGTCGCTCAACCCCTCGGGCGCGGCGATGCTGGACCTGCCCGCCGCCGAGGCGCGAGGGCGTCACCTGCACCAGGTGACTCAGCCGGTGGATGACGGCGTGTTGATGGAGTTGGTGACGTCCGCCGCGCGGGGCGAAGCGCGCTCGGGGGTGGACGTGGTGGTGCGCACGGCGGCGGGGCGTTGCCTCACGCTGTCCATGTCCGCCGCGCCGCTGCGCGACGAGGACGCGGCCACCATCCTCTCGTTCCGGGACGTGACGCACGCGCGCAAGCTGGAGGACGAGCTGCGCCAGACGAAGGACTTCCTGGAGCGGCTCATCGACTCGTCGGTGGACGCCATCATCGCCGCCGACCTCAAGGGCCGCATCATCCTGTACAACAAGGGCGCCGAGGCCATGTGTGGCTTCAGCGCGCAGGAGGCCCTGGCCCACCTCACCGTGGAGCAGCTGTATCCGCCCGGGGTGGCCCGTCGCATCATGGCGCAGCTGCGCAGCCAGGAGCATGGCGGCCGCGGCCGGCTGTCGCTCGTCCGCCAGGAGCTGGTCCACCGCACCGGCGAGCGCGTGCCGGTCAACATGACGGCGTCCATTGTCTACGAGGGCGGGCGCGAGTCCTTCAGCGTGGGCATCTTCACGGACCTGCGAGACCGCGTGCAGTTGGAGCGCAAGCTGTCGGACGTGGAGACGCGGCTGGAGGAGAGCGAGAAGAGCGCGGTCATCGTCGCGCTGGCGGGCACCGCCGCGCACGAGCTGAACCAGCCGTTGACGTCGGTGATGGGGTACGCGGAGTTGCTGAAGCGCAAGCTGAAGGAGGAGGACTTCGCCTACCGCCCCGTGGACATCATCTACCGGGAGGCGGAGCGCATGGCGGAGATCGTCCGCAAGATTGGGAAGATCACCCGCTACGAGACGAAGTCCTACGTGGGGGCGCAGCAGATCCTCGACCTGGACAAGGCGACCTCCCATGAAGAGTGAGACCCTCGCCATGCGTCGGACGGGAGGCATTCCGCCCGAGTCCTTCGAGGCCTTCTTCGATGCGTTGGACGAGCCCGCCGCCATCTGCGACGCGGCCCTGCGCCTGACGGTCATCAACGAGTCGTTCCGCCGCTTCTGCGCGGACCGGGACCTCACCCTGGAGCAGCTCACCCAGGCGCTCGCCACCGTGGATCCGCCCGTGGACGGCGCGACGTGCGACGTGGAGTTGCCGCTGCCCGGTCCGCACGCGGTGGTGATGACGCTGTCGCGCCGCGCGGAGACGGTGGCGGTGCGCGCGCGCACGGAGCCGGAGCTGGCGCGCGGCCGGCTGGTGATGGCCGAGCGTGCGCTGCTGGAGCAGGCGCGCACCGAGGGCGTGCTGCTGGACCTGGGCCGCAGCGTGGCGGAGGCGGGCGGCGAAGAGGAGCTCGTGGCCGCCGTGGCGCGCGGCGTGAAAGAGCTGTTCCCCGGTCGCGCGTTCTGCATCCGCATCGTGGATGCGCGCACGGGTGGGCTCACGTCGCTCTACGCCGAGGGCCGGTTGAAGGAGGGGGCCCACGAGCCCCTGGTCCTCTTCCAGCGCGCGGTGGAGAAGACGAACCTGTCCACCTCGGCGCTGCCCGTGGGCCGGGTGTCGGTGGCGCAGGAAGTGCCGCTGCTGTTCCACGGGAGCACGCGCGCGGTCAGCGCGCCCCTGGTGGCCAGCGGTCAGCTCTTCGGGGCCATCAACATGGAGTACCCCGAGGGCTTCGACGCCGACGACGCGCATGACGAGCGCGTGCTGCTGCAACTCGCCAATCAGGTGGCCGTGGCGGTGAAGAACGCGAAGCTCATCGACGAGCTCACGTTCGTGCGCAAGTACCTGGAGGAGCTGCTGGAGAAGGCCAACGCCCTCATCCTGGTGGTGAATCGGGACCGGCGCGTGGTGGTCTTCAACCAGGCGCTCAGCGCGCTCACCGGGCTGCGCAAGGAAGAGGTGCTCGGCAAGGACATCTTCTCGCTCGTGCCCGAGGCCGAGCACATGCGCGTGGCGCCCATCATCGCCTCGGCGATGCGCGGCGAGTCGGTGAACAGCTTCGAGACGCGGCTCCTGGCGAACGACGGCGGCGAGGTGCGCGTGTCCTTCGCCACGTCGTCCATGCTCACGCAGCACGCGGAGGTGGAGGGCGTCATCGCCATCGGGCAGGACATCACGGTGGTGAAGGAGCTGGAGAAGCGCATCATCCACGCGGAGAAGCTGGCCTCCATCGGGCAGCTCGCGGCCAGCGTGGTGCACGAAATCAACAACCCCATGACGGCCGTGGCCACGTACGCGGACGCGCTGCTCCAGCGCTCGCGCACCACGCCGGGCGCCAACCCCGCGGACCAGGAGAAGCTGAAGAAAATCCTGGAGAGCAGCCACCGCATCCTGCGCTTCACGCGCGACCTGGTGAGCTACGCGCGGCCCGCGCAGGACCGGCCGGAGCGGGTGGCCCTCAACGCGGTGGTCGACATGGCGGTGGGCTTCTGCGAGCACGTGGTGACGCAGGCGCGCGTCAACGTGCACCGCGACTTCGCCGAGCTGCCGCTGCTGTCCGCCGTGCGCGCCAACCTGGTGCAGGTCTTCGTCAACCTCATCACCAATGCCTGCCACGCGATGGCGCCCGGCGGCTCCGTCTTCCTCAGCACGCGCCGCGAGGAGCAGGAGGCCGTGGTGACGGTCCGGGACACCGGCACCGGCATCGAGGCGCGTCACCTCACGCGCATCTTCGAGCCCTTCTTCACCACCAAGCCGGAGGGGAAGGGCACTGGCCTGGGGCTCTCCATCTGCCAGGGCATCGTGGAGAACCACGGCGGTCGGCTCACCGTGCAGAGCACGATGGGCGAGGGCACCACGTTCATCGTGAGACTGCCCCTGCCCGTGGACTGAGCGGGGCGGCGGGGCTCAGTCCTCGCCCGCCTCGTCATCCAACTCGCGGGTGAACTCCTCCTTCGACAGCAGGCCCTTGCGCGCCATGATGCGCATGAGCGCCCAGAAGCGGCGCTCCAGCTCCTCCAGCCGCTCGGGCTCCTCGCGCGCCTGTCCGAAGAGGTAGTCCAGGTCATCCAACACGCCGCCGGAGCTTCGCGGGCGCGCGGCGGGGGCCTGCTCCCGGCGCTGCTTGCGCTGTGCCTCGCGCTCCCGGATGAGGTCCGCCAGCGAGGTGCGCTGGGTCTTCTCTCCGGCGGGCAGCTCCTCGCCGACGATGACCTCCTCGTCATCCTCCTCCTCCAGCACCGTCACGGGGCGCGCGGCGGGTCGAGCCACCGCGGGCCGCGCCGCCACGGCGGTGCGCTCCGGTGCGCCGGGCCGGGGCGCGGAGGTCACCGGCACCCTGTGGTAGTAGCGGAGGATGGCGCTGCGCACCGCCGACAGCGCCGCCACGCGCGCACTCACCTTGAGTCCGGTGGTGAACTCCATCTCCTCCACGGCCGTCACGTTGAGCGGGTCGCTCAGCGCCACCACGAGCTGTCGGCGCCCGCCCACGCTCTCCAGCGCGAAAGGGAACAGGTCGTGCTGCTCACAGAAGCGGGCACGCAGCATGTGCACCGCGGCCCAGTCCGGGGAGATCGCCGCCAGGTCCACCTGCGGGATGCCCAAGGCTTCGCTCAGGGCTTGCGCCAGGGTCGCCTCGGTGATGGCGCCCTGTGCGATGAGCGTCACCCCCAGTCGTTGCCGGGTCTGCCGCTGGGCGGCGAGTCCCGCCTCGAGCTGCGCGGGGCTGATCGCCCCTCGCTCCACCAGGAGTTCTCCAATGCGCTTCCGGGCCATGGTCCGCGCGCATACCATGCCCCGGCGCTCCTCCCCAGTCGTCCGCCCCCCGGCTGTCCGACGGTTGGGAATGCGCCAGCGCAGGTGTCCGATGGTTCAAGGACAAGAGGCACTTCAGCGCAAAATTCCTGTGAGATTTCAGGGTGTAACGCGAGCCGCGCTGCCTTGACACACCCAGGGGTGGTTCCTAGACTCGCGAGCACCGTGATTCTTTATTCCTGCCGTGGGCCCGAGTGGACGTCCACTGGGTTGGCGGCAGGCCGGAGCGGCCCGGGAGTCCGGGGCGCACCGCCCATCGGAGGCCATCAGTGATGAACCTGGGGTTCGTGACCAATCTGCCCGTTCTGGCGAACGCGGGCGGCGCCAACGAGACTTTCATCGAGGAACTGGGTCGTCGTTGGGAAGCCGGCCAGGCCGGTATGTACCCCATCGCCATCTGCCTCGTCATCGCGGTGGCGATCATCATTGAGCGCAGCCTGGTGCTCTTCATGAAGTCCTCCATCAACAAGGAGGGCTTCCTGCGTGGCCTGAAGAAGCACATCTACGCAGGTGACCTGGACAAGGCCATCAACTACGTGGCCGGCCAGAAGGCCACGCCGCTGACCAACGTCATCAAGGCCGGCTTGATGAACGTCCCGAAGGGGGAGGACGAGGTCCAGGCCGCCCTCGACGAGGCGAGCCTCCGCGAGACGCCGAAGCTCGAGGCGCGCACGGGCTACCTGGCCATGCTCGGCAACGCGGCCATGCTCTCTGGCCTCCTGGGAACGGTGAACGGTCTCATCACCTGTTTCGAGGCTGTGGCGAACGTGAACCCGGCCGACAAGGCGACCATTCTCGCCAACGGTATTTCTGAAGCCATGAACTGCACGGGTTTCGGTCTGGTGACGGCCATCCCGGCGCTCATCGCCTTCTCCGTGCTGATGGGCCGCACCCAGGCCCTCATCAACGACGTCAACGAGACCAGTGTCGCGGTGCTCAACCTCATCGTGGCCAACCGGGACAAGTTCAAGAACCTGAGCGTGCCGGTCTCCAAGGACGAGGAGTAGTCCGAGGAACCTGGAGCGTGGGCGCGCTGTCTGGAGTCCCAGTGGGTCTCTGATCGCGCGCCCTGAGTCGTTCAATCACCAGCACGGTCTCAGGAGGATGTCGCCATGGCCGGCGGAATGGACCTCGGCAACTCGGGCAAGGGTGGCAAGAAGCCGCTCGACGTTGCCATCAACCTGGTCCCCTTCATTGATTTGATGGCAGTGACCATCAGCTTCCTCATCATGACGGCCGTCTGGACCCAGATTGGGCGGCTCCAGGTGTCCCAGGCGGGCGGCGCCTCCACGGAGGAGCAGCAGGAGGAGGAGAAGACCAAGACGGTCCAGCTCACCCTGCTCGTCACCCCCACGGAGCTGCGCCTCACCGCGGATCAGAGCGCGTTCGACCCCATCCCCATTACGCGGGATGACAAGGGCCGTCCGGACCTGGTCAAGCTGGTGGCGCGCTTCAAGGAACTCAAGGCGCAGTTGCCGGATCAGACGGCCATCACGCTGCAGACCGAGGACAAGGTCCGTTACGAGGACCTGGTCCGCATCATCGACGAGTGCATCGGGTCCGGACTCCCTCAGGTGTCCGTCTCCGCGGCGATGGGCTAGGAAACGGAGCCCTCACACACCATGGCCATCAAGGTTCCTGGCAAGCGGTACGGCAAGCGGCTCGAGCACTCCAAGGTCTTCGGCCACGGCGGTCACGGGAAGAAGAGCGGGTTCGCGGACCTGCTCATCACCCCGCTCGTCGACATGTTCGTCATCATCGTGCTCTTCCTCATCGCGAACTTCTCCGCGACGGGCGAGGTGCTGATGATGACCAAGGACATCCAGCTTCCCGAGGCGGCCAACGTCAAGGAAGTGGAGATGCACCCGGTGGTGATGGTGTCCAACGAGCAGGTCAGCGTCTCGGGCACCATCGTGGGGCGCGTGGATGACCTCACCAAGGACGAGTACCTCAACATCCCCGCGCTGGAGGAGCGGCTCCGTGACATGCGCAAGCAGTTCGAGGACCTCCACTCCATGGCGAACAGCACGGATGGCTTCAAGGGTGACGTGAACATCCAGGCCAACAAGGACGTGGAGTTCCGCATCATCAAGCGCGTGATGTTCAGCTGCGCCACCGCGGGCTACAACAACATCAACTTCGCGGTGCTCCAGCGCGGCGGTGCTTCCGCTGACGGCAAGCCCGGCGCGGCCCCGGCCAAGCCGTAGTCCCGCGACGTCTCGGTCCTTCAGGACGCCCTGGCCCCAGTGGGTCGGGGCGTTCGTGTTTCCACCCCCTGGAGTGCTCCGGGGAATACTTCAGGAGTTCCTCTCGCCATGCACCTGCGCGCCGTCCTCTTCGACCTCGACGGGACCTTGGTGGACTCGCTCGGAGACATCGCTTGGGCGATGAATCGCGCGCTCGCCCACCACGGCCTGCCCATCCACCCCGAGCCGGCCTACCTGCGCTTCGTGGGCGAGGGCGTGAAGCAGCTCGTCCGCCGGGCGGTGCCCGAGGGGCGCGAGGACATGCACGCGCCCGTCCTGGCCACCTACCACGCGGAGTACGACGGCCACCTGTTTGACCGGACGCAGCCGTACCCGGGTGTGCACGCGATGCTCACCGCGCTCGCCGAGGATGGCGTGCGCCTGGGCGTGCTGAGCAACAAGTCGGATGACTTCGTGAAGCGGCTGGTGGCGCGGCTGCTGCCGGGCGTGGGCTTCGCCGCGGTCTACGGCGAGCGGGTGGGGGTGCCGCGCAAGCCGGACCCCACCGCCGCGCTGGCGCTGGCCGAGGAGCTGGGCGCGCGGCCCGAGGACTGCGGCTTCGTGGGGGATACGCCCATCGACATGGACACCGCGAGCGCGGCGGGCATGTTCTCCGTGGGCGTCACGTGGGGCTTCCGCACCGAGGCGGAGCTGCGCGCCCATGGTGCCCGGGCCGTGGTCTCCACCGCGGAAGGGCTCCTGGCGGCGCTGCGCACGGCCAGGAGCTGAGGCGCGGCGTCAGGCCGCCATCGCGATGTTCACGCGCTCAGGGGCCGGCGACGGCCGCTTCCCGAGCTCGCGCAGCGTGCGGTAGTGGGAGCCGACCGCGTCCATGAAGGTCTCGGCCTCGGGGTAGGTGAGCCCGTGCTTCAGCGCGGTCTCCCGCACGATTTCGCTGATGGCCGGGTAGTGCACGCTGCACACCTTGGGGAACAGGTGGTGCTCGATCTGGAAGTTGAGCCCGCCCACGTACCAGCTCAGCAGCTTGTTCTTCCGGGCGAAGTTCGACGTCGTCTGGAGCTGGTGCACCATCCAGGTGTTCTCCACCTTGCCGCTCGCGTCAGGCAGCGGGTGCTGCGTCTCCTCCACCACGTGCGCGAGCTGGAAGACGATGCCCAGGATGCCGCCCGCCGTCAGGTGCATGGTCAAAAGGCCAATGAGGAACTGCCACCACGTGACGTGCAGCACCAGCACCGGCACCACCAGGGACCACGTGTAGTACACGGCCTTCATCGCGAAGAGGATGGCCCACTCGGAAGCCGGGTGCTTCTTGCCCTTGTAGGGGCCCAGGTCCTTGGCGAGGAAGTACTTATAGTCCTTCACGAAGACCCAGAAGATGGTCGACAGGCCGTAGGCGAAGAACGCATACAGGTGCTGCACGCGGTGGTACGGCTTCCACTCCGCATGCGGTGACAGTCGAAGCTGCGGGCTGACCGTCAGGTCCTCGTCCACACCGATCAGATTTGTATAGGTATGGTGGATGACATTGTGGGTCAGCTTCCACATGTAGCCATTGGCGCCGAGCAAGTCGAACACGAGCCCCGCGGCCAGATTCACGCGAGGGTTGTCGCTGTAGGCCCCATGCAGGCCGTCATGCGCCACGGAGAAGCCCAATCCCGCGATGCCCACGCCCATCACCACGGCCATGCCAAGCATTGCCCAGGGGCCAAAGGCGTTCGTGAGCAGCAGGCCGTAGGTTCCGAAGGTCAGCCCCAGCAGCAGGAAGGACTTCACCACCATGGCGGTGTTGGCCTTCTGCGACAGATTCCGGCTCTCGAAGTACTCCGCGACGCGGCGCTTCACCTCCTCTCCGAAGTGAGTGGCGTCGCCGTGGGCAAAGGTCACGCGGGCAGGGGTGGTCACTGGTAGAGACGCCTCACTGGAGAGGGACTGCGGGACGAGGGGGTGGGCGCGTCGGTTCGCGCCCGTGGCGGAGGATACGGCACTTCGCGCCAAAGTGTTTACCAGCAGGAACATTTCTAATTCTTTCCATCGGGCTCGCTCGGCTGTCCGGTGGTAGACGCAGGGCGCAAAAGGGCGGGCAAGCAGGCGCTAGTTCCAGGGGCGTGACGCAGGCGCGTCAGGCGTGCGCGGAATGCCCGAAATGAACGGTTCGCGAAGCGTGTTTCCCGAATCGACCACGGCTTGACATCCACGCGGGGAAATCGAGTTCGGGGCGGGTTCCTGCCTCGACTTCACACCCGTTCGGGGTTAGAGCCTCGGTCGACGCTTCGTCACGGGAGCGGGCAGACTGGCGATGAACGCCCTAAGAGCACTGGCAAGGAAGCAAGATTATGGCGAGTGGTACCGTGAAGTGGTTCAACGATGCGAAGGGGTTCGGCTTCATCACGCAGGACAGCGGTGGCCCGGACGTGTTCTGCCACCACACTGCGATCCAGGCTGACGGATTCCGCACCCTGGCCGAGGGCCAGAAGGTGGAGTTCGACGTGAAGAAGGGCCCCAAGGGCCTGCAGGCGGAGAACGTCCGCCCGGTCTGAGCCCCAGGGCTCGGCTGCACGTCATGCATCCGCGAGGCCCGGCTTCCCTCGAGGCCGGGCTTCTTTTTTGCTCCTCATCCTCCGGGAGGGTCCCATGCAGGGAAGGTCCACGAAGCGTCAGAAAGAGTTGGCGCGCCAGCAGCACCAGCGAGAGAAAGAAGCGAAGAAGAACGAGCGCGCGAAGGAGAAGTCGGAGCGCCCCACGCGAGGAGTGGGGGAAGAGGATCCGGATATCGCCGGAATCATCCCCGGGCCGCAGCCGCCGCTTGAGTACTGAGCGAGCCGTGCTGGCCCATGAGCGAGTGCCGGCCGTCAGCCCCCGAGGGAGCTGACGCCGGCCCACGCCGCGCGACTCACCGACGCACGGTCACTGCTTGTCGATGGAGGTGGCGACGTTCTCCACCTTGCCGTCCTTGTGGTGCTTCACTTCGAAGCTCGTGCGGACCTCCTCGCCCATCTGGAAGTCCTTCTTCAAGTGGGACTCGATGCGCTCATCCTTCTTGAGCTTCTTGCCCGCCAGCTGAGTCTCGTGCGTCACCTTCACCGGAATGGCGACGCCGTTGTCGCCCTCCAGGAAGAGGCTGTCGGACGACATCCCGAGCACCTTGGCGGTCATCTCCTTCTTCTCGCCCTGCATGGAGGAGCCGCTCGGCGCGGTCGCGCTGGCGCCCCCCGTGCCCATGCTGGAGTCCGAGGGCGTCTGGCTGCTGCCTGAGCCGCCCATGCCGTTGGACATGTCCTTGGCCTTGTCCTTGGCCTGGTTGGCGCTGTCCTGCGCCTGGCTGGCGCTGTCCTGCGCCTGATTGGCGGCGTCCTGCGCCTTGTCCGTCATGTCCTGCGCCAGCGCCGTGCCGCCGAGCATCAGCCCCGTCAGCAGTCCCACCGTCGTCAGCTTCCGCAAGGTCGTCCCTCCTGATGCGGCGACAGGTGTCGCCAGTCAGCAGGATGGGCACCGGCATTCCGACGCGCCGCTCGAGCCTGCCCGGCCTCCCCCGACTCCAGGGAGGCCGGCGGCCCGGCTCATGCGTCAGGCGATGCCGAAGCGCTGCTTCTCCCGGGCCTCGGCCCGGTTGAACGCCGTGGCGGCGGCGATGATGTGGCAGAGCCAGCCCAGCATCCCACCCGTGCCAATCCAGAAGCCCGGCGTGACGATGAGCCAGAAGACTCCGCGAAGAATGTCCCCATTGTAGATCTGGCCCACGCCGGGGATGAGGAACGACAGCAAGGCAGCCATTCCGGGACGCGACATCGTTCGTGATCCTCCTTGCTCTCTTCTACGGACCCGGCCCCCAAGCCATTGCACGCGGGTGGACAGGGCACGCCTGCCCGCCTGCTGACCGGAGGGCAGGTGCAACGTTGATGCACCCCGGCTAGCATGCGGCGCGTTCTACCTGTCGGGTCATACGGCGGGGGGCGCGGGGGGACGCGTCATCAGCGAGCAGCGGCAGGCAGTCATGTCGGCGTGGAGACGGAGCGGCCTCGTGCAGGGGCTCGCGCTGGCGGGGGTGTATTTCGCCTCGGCCCGACTGGGGCTGTCGCTGTCCACGGTGAGCGGCAGCGTGAGTCCGGTGTGGCCACCCACGGGGGTGGCGCTGGCGGGGCTGTTGCTGCTCGGCGTGTCGCGGTGGCCGGCCATCTTCCTGTCGATGTTCGCCGCGTCGTGGCTCAACGACGCACCGCTGCTCACCACGCTGGGCATCGCCACCGGCAACACGCTGGAGGCCGTGCTGGGCGCGCTGGTGTTGCAGCGGGTCGGGTTCTCCCGGGAGCTGGCGCGGGTGCGCGACGTCGTCGCCCTGGGGCTGGGCATGGCGGTGTGCACGTGGGTGAGCACCGCGATGGGCACCGTGAGCTTGTGGCTCGGGGGCGTGTTGCCCCTGGAGGGCTTCGCGCACGCGGCCTGGGTCTGGTGGGTGGGCGACCTGATGGGAGCGTGGGTCGTGGCGCCCTTGCTGCTCCTGTGGCTGGAGGGGCGGTGGACGCGGCCCTCGCGCGAGGCGTGGGTGCTCGCGGGCCTCACCGGGCTGATGTGCGTGGCCGTGTTCCTCACGGGGCGGGTGCACTCCAACACCCACGCGACGGCCTTCCTCTTGTTCCCGTTGTCGGCGTGGGCCGCGCTGCGCTTCGGGCCTCGGGGCGCGGTCACCGCCACGCTGCTCATGTCGTCGGCGGCCATCGTGGGCACGGCGCGGCGGTTGGGTCCGTTCACCTCGGGGGACGTGACGGAGGACCTGCTGGTGCTCCAGCTCTTCGTGGGGGTCACGTCGCTCACGAGCATGCTCCTGGCCGCCAGCACCGCGGAGAAGCGGCGCGCGGCCGAGCAGCTGGAGTTGCTCGCCACCACCGTGCGCGGTGTGCACGAGGGCGTGCTCATCAGCGAGGTCGTCACGCCGGGTGAGCTGCGCGCTGTCTTCGCGAACGAGGCCTTCTGTGAACTGCTGGGGCGCAAGCCGGAGGACTTGCTGGGGCGCTCGCCGCATGCGCTGCACGAGGCGGCGGACGAGGACTCCCAGCGGCACATCATGGAGGCGCTGTGCGAGGGGCGCTCGGTGCGCGCGGAGGTGTCGCTCTCGCGTCCGGATGGTGGGCGCGTGCGCAGCGAGATGCAGCTGTCTCCGGTGCGCGCGACCGGCGCCGAGGTGACGCACTTCGTGGCCACGCATCGGGATGTCACCGCCACGCAGGAGCTGCAGTCGCGGTTGGTGGCCGCCGAGCGTGTCGCCGCGGTGGGCATGCTGGCCGCGGGCGTGGGGCACGAAATCAACAACCCGCTGGCCTATCTGGTGCTCAACCTGGAGGCCGCGGTGCGCAGCCTGGGCGAGGGCAGTCTCCCCGGCATGCGCGATGCGCTGGGCAGCGTCCGAGGGGCGCTGGAGGGCGCCGAGCGCATCCGGCTCATCGTGAAGGACCTGCGGGTGTTCAGCCGCCAGGGGGACCCGGACCGCGCGCTGGTGGACCTCAACGCGCTCGTGCCCCCCGCCGTGCGCATCATCAGCCATGCGCTGCGCCACCGCGCTCGGCTGGTGGAGGAGTTCGGGCCGGTGCCCAAGGTGCTGGGCAGCGAGGCGCGGCTGGGGCAGGTGCTCCTCAACCTGCTGGTGAACGCCATGCAGGCCATCCCGCAGGGCACGCCCGCGCTCAACGAGGTGCGCGTGCGCACGAGCACGGATGCCTCGGGGCGCGCCCGCGTGGACGTATCCGATACGGGCAGCGGCATCCCCGCGCAGGTGCTGTCGCGCATCTTCGACCCGTTCTTCTCCACCAAGGCCAGCGGCGAGGGGCAGGGACTGGGGCTCGCCATCTGTCAGCAGATTGTCCGAGCCCATGGGGGCGAGCTGCAGGTGAGCAGTGAGCCCGGGGCGGGCTCGGTCTTCACCATGCTGCTACCCGCGGCGCCCGCGCAGACCTCGATGGTGTCCCGGCCTGGGGCGCGGAGCCATGGCGCCCTGGAGTCGTCACGGCTCACGAGCGGCGGGCGGCGCGGGCGCGTGCTCATCGTGGATGACGAGCCGCGGCTGGCGCAGTCCATGCGCTTGTTGTTGGAGCCCTACCACGACGTCGTCACCACCACGCGCGGCAGCGAGGCCATGGCGCTGGTGTCGGCGGGCCACCGCTTCGACATGGTGCTGTGTGACCTGCAGATGCCGGAGACGGATGGCATCGGCGTGTACCGGCACCTGGCCTCGATGGCGCCCGCGTTGGCGGCGCGCCTCGTGTTCATCTCGGGCGGGGCCTACACGCCCGCGGCGCGCGACTTCCTGACCGAGGTTCCCAATCGGGTGCTGGAGAAGCCTGTGCGGCCAGAGGTCTTGCTGGCCGCGGTGGAGGCCGCGCTCACGGGCGAGCCCACCGCGCATGATTCGACGGGCGTGGCGGTGGGCGCTCGGCACTGAGCGCGGTGGGAGAGGCTCAGACGCGCAGCCAGCGGCGCGCGGTGGGGCCAGCGAAGCGAATCAGGCCACCAATGAGGAAGAAGCGCATCGTGCGGCCGATGATGGCCGCGAGCAGGAAGCGCTCCATCGGGACGGACACCAGCCCGCTGCCGATGGCGACGACCTTGAACGGCGTGGGCAGCACGGTGCACAGCAGGGAAAGAATCCAGAAGTTGCGGCCGAGCAGCTCTCCCACGGTGCCGGAGATGCCGAAGCGGTCCACGTGCATGTTCAGGTCGATGTGCAGCAACTGGGCGATGCCCTGACCCACGAGCGAGCCCAGCCCGTAACCAATCAGCCCGCCCACCAGGCTGGCCACGGTTCCGAGCAGGCAGTAACGCACCCACTTCTTGGGCTGGGCCAGCACCATGGGCACCAGCACCGCGAAGGGCGGGATGGGGAAGACGGAGCCATCCACCACCGCGACAACCATCATCGCTGCCAGGGCATGGGGCGTGGCGGACATGGCCTCCACGCGCAGATAGAGGCGGCGGTACCAGGACAGCTTTTCAGGGCTGGCTGTCGTGGCGGAAGGGGTCGAGGTCGTGGGCTGCGACATGCGGGGGCGCACCCTAGCGGAACCGGGACCGGTTGCCACCGTCCGTGCGTCACAACCCGTCCGCCCGGTCGGCCTGCCTGCCCGCTTCCCTTGTCAGCGGGACGACACGAAGGGCACACGGCCGACCGAGCCTTCCATGCAAGGTCTAGTGCGCCTGGGTGGCGCTCCGCTCCGCGGGGTCGCGCAGCCACTGCGCGCACTCCTCCGGGTGGGTGAGGGGGTACAGGTGGTCCGCGCTCGGTACGCGCTCCCGCGTGGCGTGGGGGAGCAGGGCCTGGAGCCGCTCGCTGCATCGGTGGGCGGAGGCCGTGCTGGCGGTGCCGACGAGCAGGCGCACGCGCACCTCCGCGCCCAGCGCGCGCAGGGCTTCCGATGTCCCGGTGCCGGCCAATGCCTCGGCGACGAGCGGCCCTGGCTCATCGAGCAGCTCGGATTGACGTGTGGGCGGCAGGTGCTCGAAGCCCGTGGGGCCCTGGGCGCGGCGCGACACCATGTTCCAGAAGGCTCGGCGTGCCCTGCGCGGCTGACGCAGTCCGTTCCACGCGAGCATGGCGAGGAAGTCCGCGCGCGCACCCGGGGTGCTGTCTCGACTGGCGCCGAAGGGCGCTTCGTAGAGCACGAGCGCTCGCGGGGTGGTGCCACGCTGGGCCGCGGCCTCGAGGGAAATCAGTCCCCCGCTGCTCCAGCCGAACACGGTCGCGGGCGCGTCGAGCGTCGACAAGACGCATTGCAGGTCGCGTGCATGGCGGGCCAGGGAGAGGTCGCGGCTCTTGCCGAGCGTGCTCGTGCCCCAGCCCCGTCGGTCGTACAGGAGGACGCGGTGGGTTCGCGCCAGGGCCTGGGCGAGTGGCCACAGCGCGCGTGCGCCCATCCCCGTGCCGTGGACGAGCACCACGGGAGCGCCCTGGCCCAGGACGAGGAGGGACAGGTTCGCGCCGTCATCGGTGGTGAGCCGTGAGCCCGTGGGCAGTGCCGCGTTCATGCGCGACATGCTGCATGAGCGCGTACGTGTACACAGGGCCTTTCGCGAGGCCGGCGTGCTTTCTCCATGAAGCGCCCGGATGAAATCCGGATCCGTGCGGAGTGCGCCGCCGTGGGCCGCGCTCCGACGATGACGCGTGGGTCATGCCGGAGCGCGCGGACTTCAGTGGAAGCTCACCGTGGCGCGTGCGAGCGCGAGCCAGGAGTTGCGTTGGGCCGGCTCCTCCAAGGGCGCGACGTCATGGTGTTGCAGGTAGCCCGCGAGCCCCACGCCGAGGAAGGACGTGGTCCACCAGCGCACCGCGACCGCGCCTCCCGTCGTGCCGCCTCGCGTGACGTCCGCCGCGCCACGTCCGAGCCACAGCCGCTCGACGCGCGCCGCGACCTCCACCGCGCCCTCTGGGACGGAGTCGAGCGAGAGACTCGGCGCGCCCTCTCGCGCGAGGGGCCAGCCTTGTCCGTCTCCGCGCGGCTGGCCGAGGACGACCCAGGACACCTCCAACGAAGCGCCCTGGCTGCGCAGCGTGGGGAGCGCCTCGCGCGGTGTCGCGGGGTTTCCGTCCGTGTCGCGCGCGCGCCGTTCCCACGCCGCCGCGCCCTCCGCGAGGACCCGGACCGCGCCCACGTCGACCCGCGCGTGGGCCTCGACCACGGAGCGCGGACCTGACACGGGCGGCGGACGGTAGAAGGTGAAGCCTTGCGGTCCGGTGCCTCCAATGCCGGGGCGGTCGAAGGCCCGCTCGACGTGCACGCCCGCGCCGGCGCGCAGCCCCCAGGACGCGGCGGCGTCTCCTCGCGAGCGGCCCCATCGCCCATCCACGCGCGCGTCCAGCGCGGGCTGGTTGTTGTCATTGCCCAGCGGGCTGCGAGAGCCATTGCCCACTCGAACCCAGGTCTCCAGCGGGAGTCCCTCAGGTGTCCACTGCGCCTCCAGCCCGAGGTCGCGGCGAGGCCAGAAGGACTGGGCCACCAGCGACAGCTCCGGGATGGGCAGCGCCTCGATGCTCTCGTCATGGGCGCTGATGAACAGCGGCGTCTTGGCGTAGCCCATCGAGAGGCGCAGCCCCTTGCCGGGGCGCACCGCGAGGTAGGCATCCACCAGCGCGGGCTTCTCCTGCGCCCACTCCGCCGCACCGATGGCGGTCATCCAGGGCACTGGCTGCGCGATGACGCCCAAACGGAGTCTCGCCAGCGCGACGTTGTCGAAGCCCTCGACGGCGGAGCCGTGCTGCCGCCAGTCCACCTCTCCGACGAAGAGGGGGCGCAGCCCCAGGTCCGCCGCCAGCGCGGGCGCGCTGACGAGTCCGAGCACCACCAGCCATGATGCGCGCATTCAGTCCACCGGGATGATCTGCAGGAAGTGCGTGCTGCCGTTGGTGGAGTCGCCGTCGTGGTCGGCCACGAACAGGCGCCGGTTCTTGGCGTCGTAGGCGGTGCCGCGAACCTGCTGGAAGCCGCCTGCGAGCACATGGGCCTCGCCCGTGAGGGGCGAGATGCTCAGCACCGTGCCCTGCTTCGTGCCCGTGAGCAGCTCGCCTTGTGGCCCGAGCGCCAGGAGGTCGGGCTCGGTGAGGGTGGCCAAGGTCTTCAGCTCGGAGGGATTCGAGAGGGGCGCCTGGAGGATGCGGCCCGCCGCTTGATCCGAAATGTAGAGGGTGTCCTCCACGGCGAGGATGCCCACGGGCTTCTGGAGCGCGCCGATGATCTCCTTCTCCGAGCCGTTCAAGTCCAGCAGGGCGACAGAGCCCACGTTCACGTTGCTGTTGCGCACGAAGTACGAGTCGAACAGGCGCCCGTCCTTGGCGACGGTGAGTCCGATGCGGCGGTGGTTGGTGGCCAGCTCCGGCACGACGCCGGTGGTGCCGTCGGGCCTGGCGAAGAGGACCGCGCCCGCGGTGCCGAAGCCGAAGCGGACCGTGACCAGCGTGCCGTCCGCGAGGCGGACAATCTCACCCAGGTTGGGGCTGTTGGGCGGCGCGTCGGGCAGAGCCACCGCGAGCGAGACATCCTCGCCATCGCGATACTTGAGGATGCGGTGGTTCTTGTCGTCGGCGATGTAGAGCGTCTGGTGGGTGTCGTCCCAGAACAGGCCGTTGGGGTCTCCGTCCAGCGCGATGGCGCGCGGGCCGCGCTCGATGGGGACGGGGGGCGGAGTCTTCGTTGACTCGCCGCAGCCCGCGAGAAGCAACAGCATCCAGGACAGTGGGCGAAGGATTCGCATCCTGAGCCTCTACCACGAGGCGCGAAGCGCTCCGAGCCTCCATGCGACGCAGCTCGTGTCTCGCACGCCCCCCGAGGGAGATGCTCAGACATGGCTCGCCGACGTGAAGACAGGCTGTCGGGTGATGGCCTGGGTCATCACGCGCACTTCGATGCGTTGCGCCGCGGTCGCCCGCCGGAGGTTGCGTCCGGCGGGCGGTGCGCTCGCGGCGGGCTCACGCGAGGTCGAACAGCAGGGCCTCCAGGGGCTCGGTGGCGACCAGCTCCAGCCGAGACTCGTCCGAGACGGCGACGCCGTCACCGGCCTTGAGCGCCACGCCGTTCAGCGTGCCAGCTCCGCGCGCAATCTGAACCCAGGCGTGACGGCTCGGGGCCAGGGCGTACTCGGCCTTCTCTCCCTTGCTCAGCAGCGTGCTGGACAACACCACGTCCTGGTGCACGGTGAGGCTGTTGTCGCGCGCGTCGGGGCTGACCACCACGCGCCAGTGGCCCTGGCGCTCCTGCTCCGTGAAGTGCTTCTGCTCGTAGGACGGCTTGAGGCCCTTCTGGTTCGGGAGGATCCAGATCTGGAGGAAGTGGACGTCCTCGTCCGAGCCGTTCATCTCGCTGTGCATGACTCCCGTGCCGGCGGTCATCCGCTGAACCTCGCCGGCGCGCAGCAGGCCCTGGCCTCCCGTGCTGTCGCGGTGCGCGATGGCGCCGCTCAGCGGGTAGGTGATGATCTCCATGTCCCGGTGCGGGTGCGTGTCGAAGCCCTCGCCCGAGGTGACCCGGTCCTCGTTGATGACGCGCAGGGTGCGGAATCCCATGAACTGCGGATCGAAGTACCCCGCGAACGAGAAGGTGTGGTGGGAATCGAGCCAACCGTGGTTGGCGTGACCGCGTGCTTCGGAGGGGCGAACGTTCAACATGGTGGGGTGCTCCTTTTCTGACCACCACAATGGGGGTTCGAACCCCATCTCGCCAGACGCGGAAACCGGGACGCTCCGTTCCACCCATGGAACGAAACGCGGACGCGCAATCAGCGGGGCGCGCGCTTGAGCGACTCTTGTCGCTCGGGCCACTGCTCGCGCAGGAACTCCACGAAGGCCATCACCTTGGGCACGTGGTGGCGCGTGGGCGGATAGACCGCATGCACCGGCGCGCCCGCGGAGCTCCAATCTGCCAAGACGCGCTGCAGGCGCCCGCTGGTCAGGTCCTCGGCGCGGTGCAGGCTGGGCAACAGCGCGATGCCCGCCCCCGCCATGGTCACCGCGCGCAGCATGTCCGGCTCGTTCACCACCAGCCGCCCGCTCACCTTGACGTCGACGGAGCGCCCCCCCGCGTGCAGGGTCCAGACGTTCCCCTCCAGCGTGGTGCCGAAGATGAGGCAGTCGTGCTTCGTCAGGTCGGCCGGCGTGCGAGGCGTGCCGCGTGCCTTCAGGTACTCGGGCGAGGCCACGGCCACCCGCTCGATGTCACCCAGCCGGCGAGCCATCAACGACGAGTCCGCCAGCTTCCCCGCGCGCACCGCGAGGTCGAAGCCCTCTTCCATCAGGTCCACCGCGCGGTCCGTGCACAACAGCTCCAATTGCACGTCCGGGTATCGCTTCAGGAAGGTCTGGACCAACGGGGCGATGAAGCTGAACGTCAGCGGCGTGGTGACGCGCAGCAGCCCTTGCGGGCCCGCTTGCATGCGGGTGACGGCCAGCTCGGCGGCCTCGGCCTCGGCGACCACTCGCTCGCAGTGCTCGTAGTAGGCGCGGCCCACTTCCGTCAGGTGCAGCTTGCGCGTCGTGCGCTGGAGGAGCTGCGCGCCGATGCGCTCCTCCAGCTCGGACAGCTTGCGACTCACCGTGGACTTGGGCATGCGCAGGCCGCGCGCCGCCGCCGTGAAGCTGCCGGTCTGCACCACCCGCGCGAAGATGAGGAGCTCGTTCAGGTCCATGGCCTCAGAGGGGGATTCGGTGACTGTCCCGTGGGTGGAACAGTCCATCCTGTTCGTCCCGTCTAATCCGGAGCGCCCCCCACCGCTACCTTCCTCTTCGTCAACGCAACACACCTCACGAAAAAGGAAGACAGTCATGGCTCTTCAGACCTGGAACATCGACACGACGCACACGGGCATCCACTTCAGCGTGCGGCACATGGTGGTGGCGAAGGTGCGCGGCAGCTTCCAGCAGTTCAGCGGGACGTTGAACCTGGACGAGTCGAACCCCACCGCGTCGTCGGTGGCCGTGGACATCCAGACGTCCAGCATCAACACGGGCGTCGCGCAGCGCGACAACCACCTGCGCTCGGCGGACTTCTTTGACGCGGAGAAGTTCCCCACGATGCGCTTCGTGAGCACGAAGGTGGAGAAGGCCGGCGGGCACGGGCTGCGCGTGACGGGCAACCTCACCATCCGCGACATCACCCGCGAGGTGGTGCTGGAGACCGAGCAACTCGGCGTGGCGAAGGACCCGTGGGGCAACCTCAAGGCCGCGTTCGAGGCGAAGACGTCCATTGACCGCCGCGAGTTCGGGCTGACCTGGAACCAGGCGCTGGAGGCGGGTGGCGTGCTGGTGGGCGAGCGCATCGACATCACGCTGGAGGTGCAGGCGGCCCCGGCGCAGGCCAACGGGCAGGCGGCCTGAGGCTTCTGGTACCTTCAGGACCCTCATGTCCATCGACAGTCAGACGGAGCAGCCTCGCGCGTTTCGGCAGGTCCTCCAGGTGGAGGGGCACACCCTCCACTCGGACATCTCGGTCGCGCAGGGCGGCGCCGGCTCCGCGCCGACGCCACATGATTTCTTCGATGCGTCCCTGGCGGCCTGCAAGGCGCTCACGGCGTCCTGGTATGCGAAGCAGCATGGCCTGGCGCTGGAGCGGGTGGAGACGCACGTCGAGCGCGACGACAGCCGCGAGCGGCAGGGCGTCTACGTGCTGAAGGTGCGGCACGCCTTCCACGGCAACCTCACGCCCGAGGAGAAGGCGCGCCTGCACGCGGCGGTGGCTCGCTGCCCCATTCACAAGCTGATGACCACCACGGAGGTGGAGATCATCACCGAGCCCCTGGAGAGCGCGGTCGCCGCGACGGGGTGAGCGCTTTCAGCCGAAGCGCTCGCGCAGTCCCGAGGCGTGACTTCGGCTCAGCGGCAGGGGCTCGGGCAGGCCGCGCAGGTGGACGTCACCGCCGCCGCTCAGGCTCCGGTCCACCCGCTCGACGAAGGCGAGGTTGACCAGCGCCGAGCGGTGGATGCGCGCGAACATCCGCTCGGGCAGGCGCGCCTCCCATTCCTTCAAGGGACGTGGAGACAGCGTGCGGGTGCCGTCCGCGGTGACGACCTCCGCGTAGTCTCCGGCGCCGCAAAGACAGACAATCTGGTCCACGCGCACGAAGCGCGAGCGGGCGCCGTTCTCGAGGAACAGCATGTCGTCCTCGGCGAGCTTCTGTCGCACGGGCCCCAGGGGCGGGGCGGGCTTGGGTCGCTCGCCGGTCTCCAGTCGCGCCAGCGTTCGCGCGAGGCGCTCCGGGTGCACGGGCTTGAGCAGGTAGTCGAGTGCGTTGACCTCGAAGGCGCGCAGCGCGTGCGCGTCATAGGCCGTCACGAAGATGACCTCGAAGGGGCACTCGGGCAGGCGCGCGAGCAGGTCGAAGCCGCTCTCTCCCGGCATCTGCACGTCGAGGAAGAGCAGGTCGGGCTGTAGTGCCTGGATGCGCTCCAGTGCGGAGGCGACGCCGTCGGCCTCGCCCACCACCTTTACGAGCGGGTGAGGGGCCAAGAGCTCGCGCAGCTCGACCCTCGCGAGCCGCTCGTCATCCACCAGCAACGCGCGCAGCGGCGACGTCATGGGCATCCTCGGTGATGGGGGCGGTCCACTCCCGCGCGGGCAGCTCGACGACGACGTGGACCCAACCGTCCGTCTCCGAGTGCTCCAGCGTGGCGCGGTCCGCGAAGAGTTGGGCCAGACGCTCGCGCACGTTGCGCAGCCCCGTGCCGGTGCCGTGGGCTCCGGGCCCTCGGCTGGGCGGTGCCCACTGGCCCGTGTTGTCCACCTGGATGCGCAGCAGCGAGCCCTCGCGAGTCACGCGGAGGCGCACTCGCACGGGCAACACGCCCGAGGCCATCCCGTGTTTCACCGCGTTGTCCACCAGGGGCTGGATGAGGAACGCGGGGACGGTGAGCTGCTCCAAGCCCTTCGCGACAGAGATGGTCGCGTCCAGCTTCTCTTCGAAGCGCACGGACTCGATGTTCAGGTAGCTGCGCACCATGGCCAGCTCTTCTTCCAGCGGCACGTTGGGCGCGTCGCCTTTCTGGAGGGAGAAGCGCAGGAAGTCCGCCATCTCCGTCACCATGCGCCGAGCTCTCGAGGGGTCTTCTCCTATGAGTGCCCGGACGGAGGTGAGCGCATTAAAGAGGAAGTGCGGATGCATCTGGTGCCGCAGGGACGTGAGCCTCGCCTCTTGTGCGAGCGCGTCCGCGCGAAGGGCTCGCTCTCGCTCGGTCTGCCAGGCGCGCGCGTGCTTGATGCCGAAGTAGAGCGCGCTCCAACCCAGCAGCGTGATGGCGTAGTCGTAGGCGAAGCGGGGTAGGCGGACGCTGTTGCCCGGCCAGTCGTAGGGCTGGGGATAGAACCACGCGGCCCAGGCTTCGCCCAAGGCCATCCAGACGGTGCCGAGCAGCGCGCTGCCGACCATGGACGCCAGGGCCTGGCGCTTGAAAGTGCCAGGGAAGAGTCGGCGGTAGCCCAGGCGCAACACGCTGCTGAGGACCAGCCCGAACAGCGCGCGCACGGCCTTTACCACCACGAGGTTCAGTGCCCCGCCCTCGGCGGAGAGGATGGGCAGGAAGGTGATGATGAGCAGGCCCGCATACAGCCCCCATCCCCCGAACTGGAGGGTCCAGAATGATGGCGCGGGGGCTGGACGCTGAGACATGCGTGCAAGCTACCAGATGCACGGAGTCAGGCCTTCCGTGCCGCACGCAGGAGGGGCGCGAGCGTGCTCATCCACCGTGCCGAGAGTCAGTCGCAGCGCCGCGACGTCCGCGGGCATGCCGTCCGCGCCCAGTGCTGCCTGCACGATGAGCGCACCCCGCAGCGTGTGCGAAAGCGGGCCGGAGACGTAGATGGTGTCGTTCACGCGTACGGCCTGCACGTAGTCATATGCCTTCTCCCAAGGAACCCCGACGACAGCCCCTCCATTCGAGTGCGCCGAGGGAACCACCACGTGCCGCCTTGCTACGTTGTCAGCCTCCCAGAAGGGCATACCCCTTGGCAGGTATGTTCGTGACGAAACGCGGCTCGTAACCTCCTCCATCCAAGCCACGGAGGAGTATTCAAATGAGGCTGGATCGCGTCGCCATTCGGAACTACAAGTCGATCAAGTCGATTGAGCTGCGAATTCCCCAGAAGGAAGCGCTACGCCAGGGCTCCGCGGACTTTCTCTCCATCGTCGGGGAAAACAACGCGGGAAAATCCTCGATCATGGAGGCCATCCGGCTCGCATGCACCGCCACCATGAAGGTCGCTTCGGAGCAGTTTCCCGGCAATGACGCCACCCGGGGGCCGATCGAAATCGAGCTGGAATTTGATCAGCTGACCGAGAGGGACAAGGAGCTCACCGCCCTCAGTGAAAACACCTATTCCGAAGGTGAACAGTTGCGCTACCGGCTGAAGCGCATCTGGAGAGCCCCCGGAGTTGCTTCGGAGAACTGGGCATACATTCCAGGGCGTCCTCCGGAGGTCGAGCTCATCGGCTGGCCATCCGCCAAGCAAGGGCTCCCGCTCAAGTCTCTTCGAGCGATGACAGATGCGCGGTGGGTGCAGCTCATCGAGCGGTTCTCGACAGAGCCCGGCACCACGAAGATTCCCCTGGACCAGCTCATTGGAGTCGCTCGCGAACTCGAGTCAACGTTGCTGGTCACCCGCCAACCAGACGCGTGGGTCCCCTATGAAAGCGGGAGCACGGCTGCTCTCGATGCGGCGCTTCCCAATGTCGTCTATGTCCCAGCGCTTCGCGAAACGACCGAAGAGACGGATGTGGAAGCGAAATCATCATCGATCCGCAAGATCGTGAACTCGTTGTTCGAGCAGCATTTGTCGAACCACGACCGGGTCGTTCAGTTCAAAAAGGCCGCGTCGGAACTCCAGGACCTCTTCGCCACCGAGGGCAAGCACCGGATCGTCGCCAGTATGGAGGAGAAGCTCACGGAGAAATTCAAGGAGCTCATCAATATCAGCGCTGAGCTCACGTTCGACGCACCCGATGTGACCGCGGACCTCGCGAGCAGCACCAGATTCCGGGTGGTCGATGCGGGCCTGTCCACGCGTCCGGACCACCAGGGCCATGGCGCCCAGCGGTCCATCGTCCTGGCCTTGCTCCAACTTTACGTGGAGCACTCGAGGCAGCATGCGTCGCATGAGCAGCAGCACATGCTCTTCCTGATTGAGGAGCCGGAGATCTATCTGCACCCCGGGATGTGCCGACGGATGCGCGACACCCTCCTGAAGATTGCGCGGAGCGGTATCGGCCAGGTCATCTGCACGACGCATTCGCCCGTCTTTCTGGATCTCGCGGATCGCCACGATGGCATCGTCATCCTGCGCAAGAGGGATGGTCATCCCGTTGCCACGCAGCGCACCCAGGATGTGTTTGCGCAGTCCGATGAGGACCGCGAACAGCGCTCGAGGCTCCGGATGTTGCTCAACTTCGACCCGGCCGTGAACGAAGCGTTCTTCTCCGAGCAGGTCTGTCTCGTCGAGGGGGACTGCGAGATCGCGGCGGTTGAGGCCACTGCGAGGAAGCTCCAGGACCTCGGTGAACTGGACATGCCCCGGTACCTCCTGGCGAGGCGTGCCACCACATTCATCAACTGCCGGGGGAAATGGACGATTCCGGCGTTCCAGAAGGTCCTCAACGCCTTCGGTATCGAGTATCGCGTCATCTACGACCGGGATCAGGGCGTAAGAGCGGATCTTGCGAACGCGAAGATCGATGAACTCCTGATGGACGAGGGGCGTAAGCTCGCCCACGAACCAAACTTCGAGAAGTACATCTTCAACGAGACATGGGTGAAGGACAAGCCGTGGACTGTCACCCAGAGAATCGGTGAGGTCTCGTCGCTCAACGAGCAACTATTGGCTTTCTTTGCCTTCGCAGTGGGGCGGCCGCTTGCTCAATTGAAACCGCAGCCTGTGGTTGCCGCCAGCGTGCAGGCTCTTCCGCATCGAATCCAGGGACCTGCTCGGCGCAATCTCCGGAACAGGCTCAAGGAGTACACGGTTCCACAAGAGGTGCTTCAATCCGCACGCAACTTGAACCAGATTTTTCGTATCGCTGCTGGTCCAAACCGCGACCCAAGCCCGGATTCGCACCTCCCTCTTCCCAGCATCGACGGAACGAAGGTCGATGCGTTCGCCATTGTCACGGGTACTTCAATGGCGGACACGTTGCAGGAACAGGACATCGTGGCACTCAGGTTCCTGGACGGGGTCTATCTGGATCCGGTCGACAACTCGGAGCCACCATCCAACTCCTCGTTGCCGGGCATCATCGAGAACGATGGCATCTATGTGCTGGCGACCAATGACTACATCGACCAGCGGGCATACACCATGAAGCGCGTGCGAATCGCCACGAAGCCCGACGGAACTTGGAACTGCGAAATCCATGCGGACAATCCAGAGACGCTCTGGGGCCACAGGGGCCGTTTCAACATCGTGAAGACGGACCGGGTTCACTTCGCCGCGCAGGTGATTGGGCTGGTCCGCAGTGCGGCCCCGGAGCCCGAACCTTCGGTGCGTTGAGCTTCCGGTGCCAGGCCCACGCGACCGGTAAGATTTCCCTGCTCGCTGTTCGTCGTTCCCCCAAGCAGGTCGAGGTGTCGGCGGCCTGGGGCTGGGGCGTCCACTACACCGAGGACAAGGAGCCCTGGGCCACCGGCGAGGGACGGTGGTGTGCCCGCAGAACGCCCGCCGTCGGTCGGTTACGGCCGTCGCGCTCTGGCGAGTCGTCCTCCTTCGCAACGTGCTCCCAGGCGTCCTGGGGGCAATGTGCGGCCTCGTCTGGCTCGTTGACGAGTTGCTCGTCTCCAGTGGGGGCAGCGCGAGAAGTCGTCGTGCACAGGATGACTGGCTGAGCGTCATCGTGCGGAAGGAATGGGGACTGCTGGGGCGCGCCGCGACGCACATGCCCAATCGCAGGGGACGCCGGAACGTGGCGAGCCACGTCTGTTTATATCTCCGACGGGCCGGGTCGCCTCTGACTCTTGCAATGCAATGCCTCACCCAACCCGTGGCCCTGTCGGACTGAACAGCGAACCTCCGTGCTGAGCGCCCCTGCAGGGGCCTTCCACGGAGGCGTCCATGGGCACGCATTGGAGTTGGGCCGTCGTCCTACTGCTGTGGGTGCCCAGTGCAGTCGGGGCGCAGGACCCCGTCACGCCAGAGGACTTCGACGCCACCGTGCGGCGGCTGGAGGATGCGCTTTCCGACGACTCTCCTGGTGAGGAGGACGAAGGGGAGGCTCCGCCAGAGGAGGCGTCGTCTGAGGCCGTGACGTCCGACTCAACGCCCCCGATGACGAGCCTGCTGCGCGTGGACACGACGACGTGGACGTTGCTGCCTCGGCGGGGCCAGGGCACCGAAGAAGGCTTCGTGCAGTTGGAGCCGATGGTGGCCGCGGGGAGGGGGGAATCGTTCCGCCTCATTCTCGGGGCGCCGGTGCGGCTGCGGCTGTGGGGCGGAGATGGTGCGGGCTTCGTGCGCCAGGAGGACTGGGACGAACTCTCCGACTGGGGCCAGGTGGTGCGCCTCTTCATGGTGGGCGGAGACACGCCCAACTCGGTGTGGCTGGGGATGATGGAGGGCTACTCCCTCCTGTCCGGGCACCTGGTGCGCCGCTACGGCAACCGCGTCAACCCCGACTACCACCCGGCAGGCGTCATCGCGACGGGAGCACTGGGGCCGGTGTACGCGGAGGCCTTCGCTTCGGACGTGTTGAGCGCTCGCCTGACGGGAGCCGAAGTCGCCCTGGACGTACAACATGTCCTCTTCGGCCGGCCTCCTGTCTCGGGGCGGTACACGCTGGCGGTGTCGGCGGTGCATGACTGGGGACGGGTGGGCGGCGCATCGAGGCCAATGACGTTGGCGCACCTGGACGCCACGGCCGTGGTGCTTCGGCGCGGACGCAAGGACAAGAGGGTGGAGGCACACCTGCTGGGTGGGTGGGGCGGACGCCTGGGCGAGGGGAATGCCTGGGGTGCGGTGGCGGGCTTCGGCGTTGATGTGCTGACGGCGACGGTGGACCTGCGCGCTCGCCTGGAGGCTCGCCTCCAACGAGGGGGCTTTCGGCAGGGGGCTTTCGGCCCGGACTATGAACTGGCGCGCTTCCTGGTGGCGGGCCCGACCGCCGTGCCACTGGCTGAGGCGTCCTTCCCGGAGGGCACTTCTGCCTTTGGGGAGGTGATTCTCAGTTGGGACGCAGTGCGGCTGAGTGGCATGCGCCAGCGACACCTCTTCCTCTCCCTGGGAGTGGAGGCCTTCTCCTGGGGCCGGCTGGACGTGGATGGGCGAGCGGAGGTGCAGCTCTTCCACCGAAACCTCACGGTGGGCGTGGGCGGACTGGCGACGGCCATGGGCCAGCCCGGAGCGCGCTACGTCGTCTCTGGGGAGGCCCGGTGGCGTTTCCTAGGAGGCAACCTCTACGCGCTGGGGCAGGGCGGCACGCTGCTGTTCCCGACAGGGACTGGGACGCTGCGGCCAGGCGCCTTCGCGGCGGTGGGGTTGGGGGTGGACAATGCACGCTGAGCGGCCGTGTCGCAGCGGAGCGGGCCTGGTGCTGGCTCTGGTCCTCCTCTTGTCGGGTTGTGCCTTGGGGCCCTCACGGGTGGGCCCTCGCGGCGCCCTGGCTGCCGTCGCGGGCGCGACGCCCATGGTGGCCCTGGGGCGCGGTGTCGTCGCGAGTCTCCCCGAGGACGGCGCGCTCGAGGACTTCGCCGACGAACAGGACGCAGCGGGCCCGCTCCTGCACCGCCGCCGGGCCGCGACGTCCCCACCGAATCCCGGCGGAGGAGAGATGGCTCCCCTGCGTGTGGTTGGCGCCCTGGCGGGGGTGTGCGGGGAAGTTCCGTCGGGTTGGCCACATCTGGACTCGGACGAGGCGGTAATCGCGCCCTTCTTCCGGTGCCCCACGCCAGCGTCTTTCCTGGCCTTGCAGCGCCATGCGGACATGCCCCGGCTGGTGGAGGCCCTCTCGGACTGGAACGCCGTCCGACTTGGTGCCCTGGGGCCCCTGGAGGCCGAAGCCGCCCGGGTCCTCCTCAAGAAGCGCGCGGCCTTCCTGGCCACTGCGGTGGAGAAGCACGGCCTGGCCAAGGCGGAAGTCCTCGCGCTCTTCGTGCTGCACACCTCCTACGACGACGAGGTGCAGCAGCTCTTGCGTTTGCTGGCCATGGACAAGCTGCTGAAGCGCGCCCTGGGAGCCATGGCGTTGGTTCGCGAGGAACTGAACCAGCGGGGCATGGCTCTCGCTGACTTCCCGGAGCGGGACTTCCGTGCGGGCGACATCGCGCGTGGGTTGGGGCGGGCCGCGGATGACGTGGCAGCCTCCATTCCTCTCGTTGGGGGAAGCCGGAGCGTCGACGCGTCCGCCCTGTCCGCGCAGCTGCCACCGCCTTACCAGGACGCGTACCGGGAGGTTGAGAGGGCTCAGTACCTGGGGGCCTTTGCGCCCGGCAGCGTCGCCCTGGCGTCTTTCGACCACCTCTCCTTCGGTGTCCCGCTGGGCTTCTACCACCTGGTGGCGGGGACTGCGCAGGGCGGAGTCTCTCTCGCCAAGGGGGAGTACGAGGAGGCTACACGCCAGTTGGCGCCTGCGGCTCTCATGGTGGGCCTGTACGCGGGAGGAAAGGGCGCACGCGCATTCCGTGAAGCTGGCCTCTCCGGGTCGGGGAGGGCACGGCCCCAGGCGGTGGTGCCTCGAATGGATGCGCTGAAGGTCGTGCTGGAGCGGTTCGAGGCACGACTGGGGCGAGCGCAGTGGGAGAGTTGGCCCGCTACTTACAGCAGAGCCGTGAGGCCGCACTTCTGGCTGCGGAGTGGGGTGACGCCGCAGCCCTTGCTCTGCACGAGTCGCGGGGCAACGTGCCGAAGGCGCGGCAGGCGATTCTGTCTGTTGCCAATTCTGAGCGCCCAGGGGGCCACTCGACGTCGCCCCGCAGCTCAATGGGCGGAACGACTCCGAGCTCTGCGGTGCTCTTCCCGAGGAGTAATCTTCGCGGAGTGGCGCTGAAGTGGCTTCAGCGCAACAAGCCGAGTGGTTGGCGTCAGGTGGCCACTCGAAACAGCGAAGGATGGATTTGGTTGGACTCGAATGGTGTCGAACGCCTGCGATTCATGCGCCCCAATGGTAAGAATCCATCAGCGAGTCAGTGGAGTAGGCAGAGTAATGGGTATTTTCGCTGGAAGGATGCTGCTGATAACTTCTTGGATGTTGATGGGGCGGTTGTGAGTCCAGAACATCCTGGTTTTCAGGAGCTGACGCATATTCCATACGAGGGTTTGTGAGATGGGAACAAAGGAGTTGGTGCTTGGAGGTGGTGAGTTAGAGGGGCTTAGGGAGTGCTTGTTGATTGAGTACGCTCTTGAACGGGGGGGGCGTAAGTTTTTTCTTGTGAGTGAATATGGGGAGGGGCGCGCCTCTGGGCGGCGGTCGTTTATTCGGCTGGTGTTTGAGGGGGTTGAAGATTTCAAGAGGGAGCCAGGAGTGAACTCTGGGTCGCGAGCATACTGGGGGGAGTATCGGCTGCGGGGGGCGCCTGGAGCGGTCGTGATTCAATCATTCGAGACCCTGTCTGAAGAGAGGGGGATGCGCGCGAGTATCTGGTTTGGCCCGTCGTTTGGTGGGTGTTCATTCTTGTATGGAGGCGTTCGTGCGTTTGTGAGAAGTGCTCGTGTTGAGATGCGCGGAATCGATTGGGAGTACAGAGATGTTGAGGATAATGCGGTGCTGGACTTCTATTCGCCTTTCGGCAAGGTTCTCGCGTGAGTCCACTTGGGTGTTGATAAGTAACCGTTCGGATTTGGCTGTCTTGGGAAAGGACGAGTCCCGCCCCAGACGAGGGTCAGTGGACGGGTACCATTCTCGGATGGGTAGCAGCAGGTCCGCAGCGTGACTCAGGCGGTGTGTGCGGCGAGGCGACAACCCCAGTCGCGCCGATGCCTCACGGTAGGTGCACGCCGCGGTTGTCCATGTGAGCCCTCCATCGTGCGAGCAAGCTCGCTTGGCGGACGTCGCTCTGGTCATCGAGGAACTCGGCGTCGAGGATGCGGTCGGTCCGGAAATGGCGAAAGCTCTTGCGCTGCTCGCACCACGCCGCGATCAGACGCACTGCATCCGTGTAGCCGATCATTACCGGCCAAATCGTGCGGCGCGTTTGCTTCTCTGCCTCGTCCTCGTATCGGATGCGGAGCTTACGTCCGGCGCGGATCCAACGCCGGACCTGCGCGACGTCGAGCCCGTCAGGACGCTGGGCGAGCGGGACCGGCGCACCTACGGTTGGCTCGGTGACGAAGACGCGGAGGTGCGAGGGAACGGACGCCGAAATCTTCGCCAGCAGGTCGCGCGCAGCCGCGGCCAGCGCTCGATCCCCCCGCTCGGCGACCCATTGCGCGCCGAGGACGGCCGCCTCGAGCTCGTCGGGGGTGAGCATGAGCGGCGGCATGTCGAACTCGCGGTCGATGATGTAGCCGACCCCAGCTTCGCCCCGGATCGGTACGTGCTGCGCCACCAATGCGGCGATGTCGCGGTAGATCGACCGCTTGCTGACCGCGAACTCGTCGGCGAGCTTCGTGGCGGTGACGGGTCCCCGAGAGCGCCGCAGCGTCTGGATGATCCGGAACAGTCGGTCGGCGCGTCGCATGCTGACATCATGCTGTCAGCAGCCCTTGTGTACAACGCTCGGCATGAACCTCTGCTCCGTTCGACTCATCGTTCGCGACATCAAGACGCTCGTTGCCTTCTACGAGGCCGTCACGACGTTGCCGGCGAGGTGGCTCAGCGACGACTTCGCCGAGATACGCACCCCCGCGTGCACGCTCGCCATCGGCAGCGAGCGTACCGTGAAGCTGTTCGCCGAAGGCGCCGCGAGGGCGGCCGACAACCATACGGCGATCATCGAGTTCCTCGTCGAAGACGTCGACGCAGCGTTCGTTAGGCTCGGCGGAGCCGTCACCGAACTCGTGCAGTCGCCGACGACCATGCCGTGGGGCAATCGCTCACTGCTTATTCGCGATCCCGAAGGGAACCTCATCAACCTCTTCGCTCCGGTCACCGAAGCGGCGAAGCAGCGATTCCTCCGACCCTGAAGCCGCCGCCTTCCCGGCGGCTCCAGTCCCTCGCGCTTGCCGTTCGGCGGAGAGTGTCTTCACTGGTCGTGCTGATTCGGAGAGGCCTCTTCTGGTATCGGGTTGCCCCGTCGGGACCAGCGAAGCAGGTAAGAAACGAAACCAAAAGCGGAGAGAAATTCCTTCTCAGAAGTATAAGAGCGCGAATGTCAGGACTCTTGGATAGTGTTGTTAAGCGCCGACCGGAAATTCAACAGGACCTGTTAAACGCTCTCGATCCCTCTCTCCCCAGATTGGGCAAGCGAGAGCGTTCAAGCAGTCATTGGGCGGCAGAGAAGGGCGGATGACTTGCTCTGAGCGGAGGAGAGCAGAGAGTGCTCTCTACATCGCTGCGAGGAAGAAGGTCGTGTCCCTATAAGTGTGTAGTCGGCGAACAGAGGTGAGCGGGAAAGAGGGAAGCTCCTCGGAGAAACCAACCGAGACGGTCTCCCCCTGGCAGGGGAGCCGAGGAGTTCCCGTCGTGGACGAT
>NZ_JAHNZT010000018.1 GCF_019039035.1 Citreicoccus inhibens
CTCATGGCCGAGGTGGATGCCTACCTGGAAGCGCGCAACGCGCAACAGACGTCAAGTCCGCTGCTGCGCGTCGCTCCCACTCGACGCGCAGCATGAGACCATTCGAGAATCACGGTTCGTCGTTTAGAGGGCTCGATGCCCCAGCGTCTCCTCGCTGTTGCGGAGCGCCGAGGATTGCTGTCGGGGTAGTCCTCGGTGGAGTCCCGGCGCGGGCGCGATGCCCAACACGCGCCCCGTGCCGTCCAGGCCCATGCCCCAGGGGCAGCGTGTCTAGCGGCACGAGGGCTCGGCGGCCTGACATGCCCTGGGATTTTCGGACCACCTGAAGCTTGAGAGGATGCCGCTCCGGGTACGACCGAGGCAGGCGGTGAAGGAGAGTCGGTTCAGCGAAGAGCAGAGGGTCGCGAGTCTGCGCGAGGCGGAGCGGACGTCAGTCCCGGAGACCGCGAAGAAGCATGGAGTGAGCGAGCCGACGGTGTACGCGTGGCGCAAGCGATTCGGGGCCATGGACGCCAACGACGTCACTCGGTCCGGACCATCTCCTCCGTCATTGACTCCAGGAACTCGCTCAGTGCCGGTTCCAATAACGGTGGCGCTTGTATTTGCCCTTCAGTTGCTGAGTGTCGCCACAGAACGGACACCGGAACATGTAGGAATGGGGACTGGGCTTCGGATCCGCTGCGGGATTCGGCAGGGGCACCGCCGCGAGCACCAGCGGACGCACCCTGTTGGCCTCCTTGCAGGCCAGGTCGCTGACGACCTGCTCGGCCAGGTTCGGTGTCACGCCAAGATTGGCGGAGACCATCCTGCCCACGGTGTGGGATTGAAAGATGGCGCGGCCCAACTCCGCGTTGCGCATCGCCTGACTATCGGCACCTGGAATCGTGGTCGCGGGACCGGCTGGAAGGATGGGATTGCGGACCGCCCCCGGTCCGCCATTGAGCAGACCGGTCAGCCTCGCGGCGATATCTCCCACGACGCCAGCGCCAGCGGCGCGCTGGGACGCGCCGGTCGCCAGGGTGGCGAGGCTCAGGCCGCTGTTACAGCAGGGGCCGGCTTGTTGCTGGAGCCGATCGACCTCGGGATCGCGACGTGCCGCCGCGGCAATGTCCCAACACAACCCTCCACCGGTCGGCTCCTCCCCCGCGTGGTAGGCGATATCGAAGGTTCCACTCCGCCCCCCGACAATCACGACATCACGATGCAGCTCCCGCATCGTCGCCTTGAGGCGGGCCCAGAAATAGGCGCGCTGTGCCTCGGTGCGAGCGTGATTGGCGTAGAGGTCGATGTGATTGCCGCCGCCCCCCACCGGAGGGCGCCCGAAGGTCACCACCCTTCGAATGCCACGGGCGCCATTGACCGCGGCGAGGCGAGCCGGAGTGGTGTTGTGTTGGTAGTTGTAATCCTCGACACGGTTTGCCACCAGGATGTAGCCGGCGGCGGCGCTCAAACAGCCAGGAGCCTGGGTCAAGGCCTGGATCGCGCCATCAATGGCATTCTTCTCGTTGCTCATCAGACGTTCCGTCAATGTCTGCGCGAACAGCTCACAGGCGACATCCGCGATCGCGCGCTGCTCCTCCATCGCCTGCTCCACTGCGGCCTCGAAAACCCGGCGTGACGTACTCAAGCAGCTTTCAACATTCGTCCCCGCCGGAAGGCTCGCGCGTGCGATGTAGACAGGATGCCAGTGCGTCGCCTTGGTGCCCCTCGCCCAGACGGGAACCGGGGCACCCAGGGCCGGCACGGGGCCAGTGATGAGGATGGTCCGCCTGCCCAGGCGTGCCGCGACCATCTGCTCAATCATGGCGGAGCAGACCCGCAGATGCTTCTCGGTCGGCCCGATGCGAATCGCCACCGCGAGGCTGGGGCAGAGCTTCATGGCGGCGATGAGCCAGCACAGGTCTCCAGTCATGTCGCTGTTGATCGCGATCGCGCTCGTCGTGCCATCCGGCATGTGGGCCAGCGGCGCCGCGGATGTCGCGGTGGGCAAGGAACAGTCCTCGCTCTCCGCCCGACGGACACTGTCCGCCAGTTCCTCGAAGACTCTTGCGGACTCAGGCGCCCGGTTCACCCAGGCGCCCAGCGTGTTGTAGCGCGCGTTCAGGTCGACGCCGACAGGTCGGGCGGGAGCCCCCGCGGCGGACTCACGCGGATCGATGGCAATGGCCCAGTCCTTCGCGGAGAGCTGAGTGGCCGCGCCGCCCCCTCCCGTGGCGACCCCCCGGACCGCCGTGATGCGGTTGTTCACCGCGGCAACTGCGCCGTCGGTCCAGGTGTATTGGATGGGATAGGTTCCACGAACGGGCGTGAACGGCATCGAACCTCCAGCCCGAGAGGGCGACGGGCGCGGTGCCAGAGTATAGGGGCGATCTCAGAACTGCCTCAAATCCCAGAATTACCTCAAGAGGATGAGGATGCACCCGACGAGGAGGTGCACCACCTTCACCGTCGCGGCTCACGAAGCGACGAAAATTCTGGTGCCAGGCGAAGGGTCGCTGCACATTCCAGCGCCGTCGGTACTGGCGGAGTTCACGCCCGCCCTGGGTCTTCGTGTGGCGCCCGCGGCGAGGCAGGGCAATCAGCTTGACTCCGTGCACTGCGCCCTCAGCGCGGAGAGGTCTCCCGGGGCAAACCCGCCCGTCTCGGCCGAGCAGCAGCAGGAGTTCATGAGCGAGCCGCCGACTACCGCAGTGGTCGGCGGGCCTGGAATATCGATCGCACCGACGCCGGCCGGGCCCGGCGGGACTTCATGCAACGGGATGCGGCCTGATTACTACCAGGCGAGTGTCTCAACCATCAGGTGCGGTACAGCGGTCCGCCACCTCTGGCGCTCCTAGTTCGGCTGGAGAATCAGAGGTGCCGGGACCTTGAAGGGAAACACGACCGGAGTGGAGTCCGTGTCCGAAGCGGGATGCGTCAAGGCGATGCGGAAGGCTTTCACTTCTCGTGGCTCGGCTGGCAAAGGCAAGCACTTGCCTTCACCGCTGAGATAGTGCGTCGGGGTCACGGAAACAGTCTCTTCAGTCACCCTGTACGCAACGCCGGAGCTGCCCATGAGCTCCAGGGTCTTCCTGCCACCCTGCGTCACAAAGACAGTCTTGTCCGTCACATCGCAGGTCGGACCAGTGAAGAACAGGGCGGATCCCCCCAGGACTTCGCCAGTATCCATGTCGCGCGTCACAAACACTTTCCCGACACCTGGATAGGACTCGATGAGCGTCACCGAACCCGAGTACCCAACCAGCGGGCCCAACACCTTGCGATCCGACTGAAGCACCGTGACAAGCGCAGAGCCGTCGGCACCTCGGGCTCCAGCGGGGCCTGTTGCGCCGACCGCGCCCTGTGGACCAACGGGGCCGGCAGGGCCCTGCGCACCAATGGGGCCCGGCTGGCCCTCACTTTGGGAGCAACCTGCGAGTGAGGCAGCGATACAAAGCACGGCGACTGTGGTTCGCATGAACCTCCCGTCTCGTTGTTTCGGCACACCGGCCAGGGACACAGTAAACCAGGGACAGCCGTCTCAGGGTCTGCCCCTGTCGCTGAGGCCCAATGGGCGGGCCGCCAGGACGCGAGCTGTGGGCAGATATTCAACGAATATTTCAGGTCGGGCGGTTTGGGCCGCATCCACCACTGGCGGTGCGCCTTCGCGCCCCTGCCTCGAACGAAACGCACCGCTGAGACATCCCCCACCAGCGGAGCGGCGGCGCGTGCGTAGGATGCGCCCGCATGGACTTCCAGGCGCGACTCGAGGCGCTCACACACCAACTCCGGCCCTGGGCCCCGCTCTGGTCCCGCTCCATCCTCCAGGGCTGGCCCGAGTCTGGCGCCGCCTATCCCAAGGAGTGGTTGGCCTATGCCCGGTCTCTCGATGACCCGGGCGAGCGACGACTGGACCGAGGGGAACTCGTGGGCGAGCCGCCACCGTCCCTTGCCGCGCTCCTGGACGCGCTCGAGGAACTGACAGCGCTGCCCTGGCACCAGGGCAGGCACGCACTCACCGTCACGCAGACGCAGGGGCTCAGCGCCAAGAAGGCCCACGAACTGGAGCAGGTGCTCGCCCTGCTCGCGCCGAGAACACGCTCCATCCGGCTGGCGGTCGATATCGGCGGTGGAATGGGACATCTCTCCCGCCTCTGCTCTCGAACATTCGGATGGACGTTCCACAGCATCGATCGGGACGCCGCATTGCAGGACAAGGGCCGGCGATGGCTGACGAGAACCCACTCCGCGCACGGGGATACCCTGTGTTTCATCCAGGCCTCCGTCGAGGACAGTCTTCAGCCACAGGTCGATCCGCTCTTCTCTGGCCGGGACCGAGCCTCCATCGGACTGCATACCTGCGGGCCGCTCGCCCTCACGCAACTCCGCAAGAGCCAAGGGGCGGGCTTCATCCTGAACATTGGCTGCTGCTACGACAAGCTGGAGGTCCCTCGGGATCATCCCGTCTCCCGCTTCGGTAGCGCGCATCCGCTGCCCTTCACCCCACATGCTCTGGCGTTGACGACACGAGGACGGCAGCACAAGACCGATGAGGAGTTCGCGCGGATGAAGCGAGTCTACGCGTGGCGCTTTTCATTCCATCTCCTCGCGCGGCAGCTCTTTCCCGAGCGCGGCTTCGTGAGAGCGGGAGACTCGCCCCGAGCACGCTATGCCGGGAGCTTCGCCGACTACGCACTCGATCGCCTGGAGCGCCTGGGTCTCCATTCCAATATGACGAACGCGCAGCTGGATGCCTTTGAGGTGTCCGTTCGCGCCGAGACACGAGATCTCTTGCTCTGCCACCTGCTGAGGGATCGCTTCGCGAGGGCACTGGAGGTCGTGCTCCTGCTGGACCGCGCGCTCCTCATGGAGGAACTGGGCTTCCAGGTCGAACTCCTCCAGCTCTTCGAGCCGAGTCTGTCTCCGCGCAACCTCGCGCTCGTCGCGTCCCGAGGCGATTGAGCACCGGATGAGTCGCCCCGAGCCCAATCACGCCTCAGGAGTGACGATGCGCCAGACGCTCCTTCCCTCACGGGTCCAGCTGCACTGGGCCTGACGCATGCCGAGCTACAGACAGCCGAGTTCCATCGCGCGGAGGACTGCGCGCGTGCGGTCCCTCACTCCCAGCTTGGACAGAATGCTGGAGGTCTGATTCTTCACCGTTCCTTCGGCGGTCCCGAGCGCATCGGCAATCTCTCGGTTGGACAGTCCTCTCGCGATGAGGCGCAGCACTTCCAGTTCGCGA
Source organism: Citreicoccus inhibens (assembly GCF_019039035.1). Taxonomy (GTDB): domain Bacteria; phylum Myxococcota; class Myxococcia; order Myxococcales; family Myxococcaceae; genus Citreicoccus; species Citreicoccus inhibens. The sequence continues at coordinate 5,225 of NZ_JAHNZT010000018.1, forward strand.
CGCGTGAGTCCATCGGGCAGCTCCGCGTGGGGGAAGTCCCGCGGTAGCTCGGCCATTCCTCGCGCCACTCGCTCCGCGACGCCGGGCGGGAGCAAGGTCTGTCCCGCGTGGACTCGGCGGATGGCATCCGCCAGCTCATCCAAGGACACGTCCTTGAGCAGGAAGCCCTGCACGCCCGCGCGCAGGGCCTCGATGATGGCGGCGTCTTCATCGAACGTGGTGAGCAGCACCACGCGGCGATGGGGGCTGTCGCGGCGCAAGGCCCGCAGAGCCTCCAGGCCTGTCATGCGCGGCATGCGCACGTCCATCAGCACCACGTCCGGATCCAACTCCGCGACCTTGCGCAGCGCTTCCTCGCCATCCACTGCCTCCCCCACCACCCGCAAGTCCGAGGTGAGGTCCAACAGGCTTCGGAGCCCCTGCCGCACCAGGGAATGGTCATCCGCCAGGACGAGCCGAATCATGAGGTTCCCCTCGCACTCGCAGGCAGCCAGGCTTCCAGCTCCCAGCCTTTCCCCGCCTCCGCTCGCCAGGACACATCGCCTCCCAGGCGAGTGAAGCGCTCGCGCATGCCCGTGAGCCCTGCGCCCGGCGTTGGAGACATCGCGCCCCGACCATCATCGTTCGTGACGACGCGGACCCCACCCGTCTCACGGGACTCCACACGGATCCACAACTGTGTGGCACTCGCGTGGCGCAGCGTGTTCGTGAGGACCTCCTGAACACACCGAATGAGGGAGTGGGTCGCTTCGGATGACGCGAGCGCGAGGTCCTCCGGGATGTCGAGATGGACCGTCAGGCCCGGCGCGTTCGCCGCGAGCGATTGAAGTGAGGCGCGCAGCGGCGGCGGCGTGTCACGCAAAGCGGACACCGTCTCTCGCACCTCGGAGAGCAGGGTCCGTGCTGCCTCGCGGGCGCGCCGCAAGTGGTCCGCCGAGGGCGTGTCCTTCGCGGTGTACACCGCGGCTTCGAGGTTGAGTGACAGGGCCGTGAGGTGATGCCCAAGCGAATCGTGCAACTCCCTCGCGATGCGCAGCCGCTCCCCTTCCCGCTCCCGAGCCGCCAGCAGCATCTGCGTGGACTGAAGCTCCGCATGGAGCTGAGCCAGTTCTCGCCGCGCCTGCGCCTCGCGAACCATGACGATGGCCGAGGCCAACGTGAACCCCTGAAAGCCGATGAAGATGAGGCCCTGGACCAAGGCATACGCGAACGGGTGGACCCACAGATACACCCCCACCAACACCACGGACTGCGAGGCCACCCAGAGCACCGCGCGACGCTGGGTCAGCAGTTCTGGGACCTGGGCCGCGACGATGGCGAGCAGCGCGCCGTCCACTCCCGTGCGACTGGCGCCCACGGCGACGAGCCCTGTGAGACTTTGGAGCGCCAGCACGGGCACGCTGCCGGCATCCTCTGCAATGGCGTTGCGGCAGTACGCCACGCCGAAGCCGACAAAGGCCACCCACCACAGCAGCGCCATGGGAGACAAAGGCGCGGAGCCGTCCGTGCGCACCAGCGCCTCGACGTGGGGTGAGCCGACAACAGCCCATGTCAGCAACCCAGCTGCGAGCAGCAGTCGCCGGGTGGAGGGTGATTTCGCAGCGCCATGCCTCTGGGCCATGTCACCCAGCATAGGGCGCATCGCGCGAGGAGCATGTGCCGGAAGTCACATGGACGCGCTGTGACTTCCCGCAGATGTGGGGGCCCCCGCCCTTTCGTACCTTGGCCACCGACTCGCTGTTCGTCGGAGCCACACATGACGTTCTACTCGCTCGCTCGTTCGCTCCATATCGCCGCCGGCATCGTCGGATTCATCAGCCTGTGGTTGCCGCTGGTGGCTCGCAAGGGAGGCGCGCTGCATCGGAGGGTGGGTTGGGTGTACGTGGGCGCCATGGGCGTTGTCGCCCTGACGGCCCTGGTTCTCTCGGGGACTCGGTTCATCTTGGAGCCGGCCGCTCGCTCGGGCGCCCTGTTCTTCATCTCCCTCAGCGTCCAGAGTGCGGCGGCGGCCTCGCTGGGAGTCCGGGTGCTGCGCGCGAAGCACCGCACCGCCGGCCACCGCAACCTCTACGACCTGGGCATTGCCAGTCTCACGCTCGGCATGGGGCTCGTGACCTTGGGTTGGGGCGTGGCGATGCATGCGCCGCTGTTGTGGGGCTTCGCGCCCGTGGGGATCCTCGCGGGCGGCTCGGCGCTTCGCTACTGGCTCAGGACTCCCGGGGAGCGCATGCACTGGTGGTTCCAGCACATGGGCGCCATGGTGACCTCGGGCATCGGCACGCTCACCGCGGTCCTGGTGGTGAATGCCCGGCACCTGGGCATCGAGGGGATGCAGCTCGCCGTGTTCCTCGGTCCCACGGTGATCGGAATCACGGGCCTGCGCCTCTGGGTGCGCTACTACCGGCAGAAGTTCTCACCTCCGACCAAGACGCCGTCGAGCGCGCACCCGTAGCACCGTGCACCACGACCATCTCGCGGACAGAGCGGTGTTCACACAGGACACCGTGGCTCGCGTTCTCGACAGAACCCGAGCAAGGGATGGTTTCCCTGGACAATGGAGCCATGCTCACGCGAAGACCCGTGCCACTCCTATTCGGCGGGCGCTGAGCCCGTATTCAGAGCGCATGTCCTCTTCCATTGTCATTCGTCCCGAGGCCTCCGCGGATTCGCAAGCCATCGAGACCGTCACGGTCTCCGCCTTTCTCGAGGCACCCCATACGAGCCACAACGAGCAGGACATCGTCCGTGCCCTGCGTGAGGCCGGCGCGCTCACCGTCTCCCTGGTCGCCGAGGACTCGGGAGTCATCATTGGACATGTCGCCATTTCCCCCGTGTCGATTGCCGATGGCGCCGGCGGATGGTTCGGCCTGGGCCCCATCTCGGTGAGGCCAGAACGACAAGGCACGGGGATCGGCGCGGCACTGATGCGGGCCGCGCTCCAGCGACTGCGCGACCTGGGTGCCTCAGGCTGCGTGGTGTTGGGTGATCCCGCGTACTACGGCCGCTTCGGATTTCGCGCGGAGCCCTCGCTCGTGTTCCCCGGCGTGGAGGCCGCATATTTCCAAGCGCAGTCCTTCACTGGACGACTGCCCCAGGGCGTGGTGACCTACCACCCGGCCTTCTACGCCTCATTTCACTGACGCAGGAGAAGGCGCGGGAGAAGGCGCTGGTGGCGGAGCCTTGGGCACCACCGTCAGCTGTCCATCCTTCTCCTGGAGGGTGTGCGTGCTCCCCACCGCGTACTGTTGGAACTCCTCCAGCGTCGCGGGGGTGTACGTCACGGGGGGCGCTCCTCCGCCCTGGAAGACGACGCGGTACTTCGCGCTGCGCGAGGTGCGCTCCTTCTGACCTTTCTCCAGGGGCGGGACGGGGCGCAGCTCCACATCCGATGGCCAGTACGTCTCGAGCGTGCTCCCGCTCTTCTTCACGGTCCGATCATGTGCCCAATCCCATTGCGTCCAGGAGTACCAGGGCGCATTGCGTGGCACGCTCCGATAGTGCGGCTCCTGCCGCGAGCGTCGCTCATCCACATACCGAGGAGTCCGACGGGTCTTCGTCACCGAGCAGTAGCGGGTGGAGCACCGTCGCTCGCCGCCGGTGCAGGACGTCTTGCACGTGGCGAAGCCATTCTTGTTGCTCGTGCACTGCTCGCGGCATGAACGCGGCGTGGTGCTGCAATCCTGCCCGCAGGCCTCCTGCTCTCGATAGGACTCGGTGGTGTACCCGTCCTGTCGCTGCTCCGTGTAGTAGACAGTCTCGTAGCCATCGAGGACCTGGTCGTCGTGGTGATGGCGGGAGCCTCGGGCCTTCACCTGAAGGGCATTCGCCGGGCGAAGCTCCGCGAACCCTTCCCGCTCCGAGGCCCGGTAACGCTCCACATCCACGAGGTGCTCCCAGGAGACCTCCTTCACCTGGAGGGCCTGTGTCCAACCGGCATCAGGCGTCCCGGCATCCCGGGCCCCCGTCGCCCCCTCCTTCCCCCCCGTCAGGATGCCGACGCCCATCGGGCAGCAGCACCCGAAGAACAGCAGGCCCAGGAGGACATAGAAACAGCCTCGCATGAACGTGAGCGGCTTCTTCTCTGGACGCGGCGGCACACCTCCGGAGGGCTCAGGGCTCGGGGGCGCGGAGGCACCGCAGTTCTCGCAGTCTCCGTTCAAGGCCCGCTGGTCGCTGTCGCAGTAGGCGCACCGCCAGTTGGGACCGGCGGTGGCCATCCGCAGGAGCGCCGTGTCAGTCACCGTCGCCGCGGAGGCCGTGTCCTCCGGCATCTCGTACTGCTCGCTGCCGTCCTTGGCCTTCTTGCAGTGCTGACACACCAGGTGGCGGCCGAGGTTCCTGTGTTGGCAACTCGAGCACCGCCAGAACATCTCAATCTGCCGCGTCGACATTCGTGCGCTCACCCCTGGGGCAACCCCCGCGCAAGTCGCCTGTGCTGCTCAGAGGCCGCCCTCCCCACGAGGACAACCCCGCGCTTCCATTCCCCGTGACACGCCACCACAGGGACGGGCCTGGACGTCACATCCTCGGGGATATTCAATCCACCGCGCGCGACTCAGCCATCGAGGGGCTTGAAGTCCGCCTTGTCCGCGCCGCACTCGCCGCAGGTCCACTCCGTCGGAATGGACTCGAAGGGCGTCCCGGGAGGAAAGCCATCCTCTTCGATTCCCTGCTGGGGGTCGTAGACAAAGCCACAGCCCTGGCACTTGTACTTCCGCATGACCACCTCCGGTGTGAGGCGGCACTAGACGGCGATTCCCCGCAGGCGTCCAGGGAGATTCCTCCGCCCGCCCGCGAGGCCATGCTGTCCGACCGAGCGAGCCACGCCACCCGTGTGACTCGCCCAGCGCGGTGAGGCGAACCCGTCCACCCCACCGCGCCGTTCAATGAGCGGAGTCCGCTCGCGGGCTCACGGGACGATGAGCCCACCGCTCACGACGAGGCCGTAGTCCGCGTCCACCGCGGGCGTCTCCACGTGGGCGTCCTGAACAATCTCGTCGCCGAGCACCTCGACCTTCCACGTCCCCGCCGCGGGGTTCTGGATGAAGACGTTCTCCACCGTGTCCTTGGTGTTGGACGTGCCCCCCGACGTGGAGAAGTTCCCCGCCGTCAGGCCGTTGTTTCCCCAATAGAGTGTCCCGTTGGGGGCCGTCACGCGGAGCGACAAGTCATTGACGCGAGCCTGGGCCGCGCCCACGGTGCCCATCGGATCCGTGAAGACCATCGTGACGTTCAGCTCGGTGGAGCCCGTGGCAACCGAGACGTTGTAGCTCTTGACGCCCAGCGGGGTGATGACGTCCGTCTCATCAATCACGCTCGTCACGGGCGCGCGGTCCAGCAGGCGGCGGAGATCCGACGTGCCCCAGCCCTGCTTGTAACGGTCCAGGTCCGAGTTGGAGCCGCCCGCCAGCCAGTTGTAGCGATAGGCATTGTTGATCATCAGCGCCTTCGCCGTGGCCATCTGCGGACGGCTGGCGAAGACGTCCGCCTTGCCCCCGAAGCCGCTCCACACTCCCTGGTGCCACATCTGGAAGAGGAGCCCGAAGTGGCCCGACGTCTGCGGCGTGGCGGAGCTGGTGCCACCGAACTCCGTGTAGCTCGCGGTGCCGGTGCCCGTGGCCGAGTGGATGTTGTCGTAGAAGAACGACAGGTCCGGCTTGATGCGTCCATCCGCGGCCGGACCGATGCTGCCGCTGGAGCTCCAGCGATCATCCGTGCGCGCAGCGGTGCTCTGATGATTGAAGCCACCCACCGACACGATGTTCTTCGCCCAGGCCTGCGGGCGCGAGTCCTGGTTGCCCGCATTGCTCTGCGATTGCGTGCTGAGGATGGGGTACTTGAACAGGTAGTCATCCACCTCGGCGGACAGCGTGGTGTACGTGCGCACGCGAGCACTGCCCACGCTCGACGTCTGGAACACCGCGCGATACGTCCCGCTCGGGTCCGTCAGCTCACGATTGATGTCGTAGCGAGACTTGGTGCCACCGAACTGGGTGGACTCGCTGTAGCGGAAGAAGATGCCCTGCGCGTCCGGCAGCATGCCGCGCGCGAGCGGGTCCACGCCCTTGGCGAAGTTGTTACTGTAGCAACTGGTGCCGTGGTACTCGGAGCCGGTGGTGCCCGTGCTCTGGATGACGGGTGCGTTGGCCCATTCGCGGTGCGTGGTGAGCAGCTCGGTGTCGAAGACCTCGCCGCGCACGCCCTGCCCCGTCCATCCCTTCAGCGACTGCAGATAGTTGGCGCCGCCCACCTCGCGGACGATGTCCATGTCGAGTTCGCCTGGGCCACCCCATCGATCGATGAACTGAATCGCGTTGGAGCGCACCGCGGACAGCAGCTGGGCAGCGCTCAACGTCGCCTCGACGCGCAGCCCTCCCGGCTCCACGAGGTCCACGGCGCCGCCCAGGCGCTGCACCAGGGCGACGACCTCCGCCTGCCGAGCCTTTCCCGCCTCCCCCAACATGAGGGAGTAGCGCTGGCGCGGCAGCGCGGGCGCCAGGCCCACGAGCGCGTCACGCAGCTCGCGCTCCAATCGGTACTCCGGATGGTAGGGGCCCACCCAGCGGACGTAAGGGAGCGACTGGACGCGCTTCTGGGCGTCCGCGTCCATCTCCACGACGAAGGTGTGGTCGGTGAGGAAGCGCAGCACCTTGCCTCCCGAGCGCTCGATGGCCTCGCGGAACTCGGGCAGCGGCGTTGCCAGGAACTGGACCAACTGCAAGGTGTTGTCCGCATCCGCCGCGAGCAGACGGGCCGCCAGCGGTTGGGTGACTTGGAGCGGATCGAACTGCGCGCCCTCCAGCCTCACCAGATAGCTGGTGGGCCGAGCGCGGCCGAGCAACACCGCGCCATCCCGCGTATAGGCCGTGAAGGCCTGCTGGGTACCATCCGCTTGCAACTCCTGCCACGTATGGAGTTGGACGGTGGTGTCTGGAATGACGAGGCTGCGCAGCGCGGAGATGGGCGCCGCGGTGCGGTGGATGACAAGGCCGGACGCCGTCGTCAGGACATGGCGCCCCTCTCGCTCGGCCACCGCGCCGCTCTCGGTCACGAGCTTCGCTGGCACCAGCTGAGCCGCGCCCGGAGCAGAGGACCGGGCGGGACCCGGCTCCGAGCTGGCCGCGAGAAGGGAACCGGGCGCGACGAGCGCGCACGTCAGGACGACAGTCTTCAGCGGGCGCCACTGGCCCGCCGACCACGAGGACGTCTTTCGCATGGGTCGGTGCTCCCTGTATTCGAGTGGCTGGAGACGTCTTCCCAAACGTCCCCAGCGCTGCCGCACCTGGATACCCGCTCCCACGAATGACACGCCGGCACCCAGGCGCAAACAAGCCATTCACGACAGAGGCGATTTATCTATATTTCATGCAAATCAAGAATGCCAACGGGCGGTTCGAAAGCACGCGTCCACTGTTGCGTGCTCGACACAGCGCCAATGGCGCGCGGGCATCACTCCGCCGAGGTCGCCAGTCCGTTGCGCACCGCGTCCGCGACGGCGTCGCGCGAACCCTCGTCCTGGAGCTTCTCGGTGCGCAGGTAGATGCCCATCAAGCGCTCGAATAGACGGACCGGGTTCTTCTCGAGGCCCATCGCCACACCTGTCGCGAGCAGGAGCTCGGGCGTCCGGAGGAAGCGGGAGCGCGGGTCCGTCAGCGCCTCGAACAGCTGCGCGGCGGAGAACAGCGTCGGATGGCGGCGCCTGGCCGCGGCGCGCTCCTCGTCCGTGAAGGACTTCTGAGACGGGTGGATGCCCAGCAACACCTGCGCCGCGCGACGGCGCTCGGCATCGGCGCGGAGATCCTGGGTGGGCGAGGGCCCGACCCGCACCATCAGCGCCAGGAAGTCATCCGCGAGCTTCACCGGCCTGACGCCCTCCTTCATGAAGTCGACGCGATAGCCCCTGGGGTTCAGCGTGGCCGACTCGCCGCCCTCCCCTTTATTCAGGCGGGAGCTGAATGTGGAGCCGTGACTCGGCGGCTCCCACGGACTCGGCGGGGCTCGTCTTGCTGGCGGTCTTCTTGGCTGCCGTCTTCCTGGCCGCGAGCTTGCTGTTCGCGGTGGCCTGCTGACTCGACGGCTCGTCGAACGGGAGCGGACTGGGCGCGCCTGAGTCCACCTCTCGACTCCGCTCGCGGGACTTCGCAGTGCCGGGCCCAGGGCTCCGTGTATGAGAGCGCAGCCTGGAAGACGTGCTGAGCCTCCGCGCACGGGAGCCCGTGGGCGTTTGACTCAGATGCTCACGTAGGTGGGGGGAGTGGTGCTGGTGAAGAAGTTCGCGTACGTGGCGATGTAATAGGAGCCGCCCGTTCCCGTCTGCCCCGGGAACGGGCCCGTCTTCGTCCCCGAGGCCGTCAGCGTCGTCCCATCCCCCGAGATGGACAGGCTGCACGAGTTGACGTTGCCCGCCCCGAAGTTCACCACGAGGTCCGTGTCGCGCACGGTGCTCAAGGTGTCAGGAGCGACATGCTTGACCTTGCACTGGATGTTGCCGGCCGGGCTCGGGCTGCCGCGGTAGGCGAAGCTCACCGCCACGCCCAGGTCATTGGCCGCCAGCGAGATGACCGGAGTGGTGTACGAATAACCGAGAGTCACCGTGTCCGCCGTGCACGTCGCCGAAGCCGCGCGCGTGAGGTCCACGCGGTAGTACGGAGGGCTCATCGACAGCACGGTCGACGAGATGGTGAAGGAGCAGCCCTGCGACGTCCCCGTCGTCAGCCGCTGTGATTGGGCCGCCAGTGTCTGAGAATCCTGGGGCTCTGCCTCAGGACCACAGGCAGACAGGGACAGGACTGCGAGCATACCCACGGCGCACTTGAATCCTTGCATGGCACGACTCCGCGTTTGGGATGAGGGCTGGGACTCGAGGAACTGTCCCTGATCTCCATTTCGGAAATCAACTCCACGGGGCAACTTCCTGTGCTAAGTGCCGCGGCACCCTTCTCACCTCGCGAGGACGCATGTCTACGGAACGTCTGGAGTTGCTCCAACGGTTGGAGTTGGTCCGCGGAGACATCACGAAGGTCACCGCGGACGCAGTGGTGAACGCGGCCAACTCCGCGCTTTCAGGAGGAGGCGGTGTGGATGGAGCGATCCATCGCGCGGCGGGCCCCGGCCTCCTGGCGGAGTGTCGAACCCTGGGTCGATGTCCACCTGGAGAGGCTCGTATCACCTCAGGCCATCGGCTCCCCGCGAGGTACATCATCCACACGGTCGGGCCTGTCTGGGAGGGCGGCGGCCGGGGCGAATCGGGTGTGCTGGCCCGCTGCTACCGGAGTGTCTTTGATCTCCTGGCCCAGCGAGGATGGGTGACGGTGGCCTTCCCCTCCATCTCGACGGGCATCTTTGGGTTCCCCATCGAGCGGGCCTCAAGGATTGCCCTGAGAGAGATACTCGGAGCCCTCGAGCGCCGCCCCGCCCTGGAGCGAGTGACCGTCGTGCTGTTCAGCGATCGCGACCTCGCGGTGTATCAACACGCTCGGGATGAGCTGGCTTCGGCGGCACCGCCGGCTTGAGCCTCGGCCCCGGCCAACCCGGTGCGCCCATGCGCGCATCTCTGGAAGAGTGCTTCCGGCGAGATGGACCCTCGGGATGTGACAGTGGAGGAGGCCCGGCAGTGGGCGAGAGGGGATGACCTCGCGTCGCGGTGCAGGCTCGATGTCGCCAGGGTTCTCTCACGACGGAGGGCCTCCTCCACCGCCGTGCTCCAACCCCTGGAGGAGCAGCCGTCCTCGATGATGAGCACCGCCCAGCGTGCCTCCAGTTCCTCGCGCACCTGAGCCCCGCGCGTGCCCTGCGATTCCTGGAGGAGACCGCGCGCGCTCTCTTGGGGGTGCGTCCGGGAGACCGTGCCACGTGGCGAGATGGACGCTTCGCCCTGCACCTGCTCGCCAGGATGGACGCCACCGCTCGGCCGCCCTTGGGCGTGCCGCGCGCCTTGCATGCCCACACCTTACAGCGGAGCCATGGTGACACCGAGGCCCCGCCCATCCGCATCGCCGTAGAGCGGGTGTTGTCATCCCTTGCTTGGGCGGGGCCGCGCGCACCCCTGCCCCTCGGGCCAGGGTCCGGCGCACCCGGGCTCGCCGCGCGATGGGGTGCCCTCTTGCTCACGAGCGCGCCGCCGCGAGCCTCTTCGCCCTGGAGCGCTGGGTGGATGACCCGACCGAGACATCCCGCCATGAGGTGCTCCGCGAAGGACGCTTCATCCCCCGCCAGTTCGCGCCGGCCCCGCTCTTCCACTCGGCGTGGAGCATCCACCACGCGACGTCACACCTCGGTGATGAGGCATTCCATCGGAGCAGCCGCCGGAGGAGCCTCGGGCCCTGACTCGCTGCGCGCGCTCCGCGGTCCGAGCCCTGCTCGGAGGGGAACGCCTGAGCGAGAGGGAGCTCGGCGCGCAGACCTTGTTGGCCACGCCCGTCTCTGGAGATGACGTATTGCCCTGGGCGCGCGGCATCAGCGCTCCCGTGCGTGAGCCGTTGCGAGAGCACGCACGGCTGCTCGTTTGCGACTGATTCCAGACGGGGTTGATGGAAGACAGCGTGGACTGAGCAGCAATTTCCAGGTGTGTCCACGTCTCGCGCCAAGCATTCCATCTCATTCTGTGTCGAGCACCCGATAGGGCAGCTTTCCACGAGAGACCCTGACGCCTCGACTCAGCGATGAAGGGCCCGGGATGGAGCTCCTCCACAGAAAAGGCTCACACCCAGCCGCCCCATCCCATTCACCGGGTGAATTGGAGTCCACATGAGCAAGCGTCAGAGCATCACGCTGTCACGTGTCCTGGGTCCCCTCCTGGCCGCTGGCTTGCTGGGCGCGTGGGACAGCAGTCCCACCGAGCAGGAGTTCGTGTCCGATGCCCCGCCTCCCGAGGAGTCCAGCGAGGCGTTCTCCCTCAATCCTGGCGGCGATCCCTACGCGGACGCCATCTCCCCCGCGACGACGTCCGTCGTGCTCAACGCGTTCAACGTCCTGGGCGCCCCGGACGGCCTCACCGCCACCGTCGTGGGCCTGCTCAATACCGCCATCGTGCTCGACATGGGCGCGGGCGAGGAGGGCACCGGCAACCTGAAGATTTATTACAACGGCCTCAACGTGGCGGTGCTGGCGCAGGTGGACTTCATCAGCGCGTCCGGACACGTGCTCGCCACCACGCCGGCGAACCTGCTGGAGCTGGGCCTTGGCTCCCATGTCGCGGTGGTGCACTACCCGGCTTCCCCCCAGCCGTACCGGTACGTGCGCATGCGGGCCGTGGTGGCCTCGGTCTACACGCTGGACGCGGTGGAGACGGTTCGGCCCGTCGTCTGCGGTGATGGCTATACCTCGGGCGCCGAGCAATGCGACGACGGGAACCAGTTGTCCGGTGATGGCTGTAACAGTGTCTGCGAAATCGAGCCGGGCCATTCCTGCCATGGACAGCCCAGCATCTGCGGTCTCGGCTCGCGCTGACGCTTCTTCCCCCTCCCCCAAAGGCCCCCCGGTTTGACGACCGCCTTCCTTGCCCCATTCCTGATTCCGGGTTGAATGGGCAGCAGGCGCCCGCGTCAAGGCGCTGACTCCGCGGATGCGCTCGCGGAGTCATTCCCACCAAGGAGCACGCATCCATGATCCGCCTCATCCGGGGCCTGGCCCTGTCGTCCCTGTGTCTGTCGCTCGCTGCCTGCGGCGCCAGCAAGTACTACTCGCTGCCGGTCGACTCCAGCCGCGCCACCGAGACCCGCTCGAACCTCTCGGCCTGCGCCACGCAGCAGGGTCTCGAATCCCAGCCCATGGATCCGGATGGTGTGAGCGTCCGCTACGACGCGGCCTCCACGCTCTACTATCGCTATGACGGCAGCGACACCTACACCCTGCAGGTCGTCGTGGACGACAAGGCGGTCCCCGCCCCCGAACTGGAGGCCCGGTTCACGGCGGCGCGCAAGCAAGGCGAGGCGCTCTACGCCTGCGCCCAGGACCGCCTCAACACGCGACTGCTCGTCTCCGAGTCAATCCCCACGGAGCCCACCGCCACCGCGTCCGTGACCGCGGGCTCGGCGACGGCCTCCATCTCTGGAGGGTCCGCCACGGCGTCAGTCTCGGGCGCTTCCGCATCCGCCTCCGTGAACGTGAACGGCGGCACCTGCGCGCAGGCCACCGAGTGCTACGCGCGGCTGGCCCGGACCGTGTGCGAGGGCGCCCAGGAGTGCAGCTTCAAGGTGACCCTCCGGGGCAATGACGAAGCCAACTGCCGTGACGCCCTCCTGCGCGTCCCGGACCTCCTCCAGCCGTTCAAGATGATGCGGCCCGACCTCACCGCCCCCGCCATCTGCAAGGTGGAGTAGTTTCCCCGAGTCTCCCTCACCCGCCCCCGGATCATCGCCGGGGGCGGGGCGGGCCCGGGTGATAGAACCACCCCATGCCCTCCCTTGGCGCACGCGCGGCCCGTTGTCCCTCCTGCAAGGCCCCCTTCTCGCTCGTCGCGGGTCAGACGCTCTACACCTGCGGCTACTGTGGTGCGTCCATCGACCTGAACGGCGCCCCGGCCCAGGCGCCCTTGCGTCCCACGCAAGCATCGGCGTCAGGCTCGGCGTCGGCGGCAATGCCGGTCATGGTCATCACCGCGCTCGTGTGCATCGTGCTCGGCGTGGGAGTGTCGGTGTTCCTCCTCCTCGATTCAGGGAGTCCGCCTCCCCGTGCTGCGCCCCCCCGCGTGGTGACACAGCCCAGGCCTCCGCCCGCCCCCCTCCCGGCGGAGAACATCCACTGGAACGCGTCCGACGGCCCCGTGGTGATGGACCTCAACGGAGACGGAACCGACGACATCATCGGGCACGTGAGCGCCATCTCGTTGCAAGCAGGCGGGACCTCGCGCGAGTTGGTGGCCGCGTTCGACGGCAAGACCTTCGCGAAGCTGTGGGAGGTGGCTCCCGAAGGCCCCGCCTCCGACGCCCAGATGAGGACCTGGGTCGCCAAGCAGGCGGGGCGCCTGGTGATGACCGAGCCCGGAGCGGTGCGCATCTTGGAGCCCGCGACGGGCCGGAACCTCGGGCGCGTGCCGCTCTCGGACAAGCCGAGTTACCTCTGCGTCCCGGTGGGCAATCTCCATTCCGTCTGGGTGGAGGTGGAGGATGGGCAGCACCTCGAGTTCGACGTGCAGAGCGGCACCTCGCGACCGGCGCTCAAACCCCCGCCTTCATGCGCGGCGCGGCCCTTGAGTGAACAGACCTGCTCCATGTTCCGCCCTCGCGCGCTGCCCACGCGCTGTGAGGAGCCCCGCAGGGTTCCCGCCATCGCGGGCTTCACGCCTCGGATGCTCTACCGGGTCGGCGACCTTCGGCTCGTGATAGGCGTCCGGTCTCCCGGGACTTCGGTCCCCATGGCGGCGGTGTTCGAGGAGCGCGGCACAAAGCCCCTGTGGCATGGGCTGGTCGCGGACATGGACCCCCTGCGGCTCGCGGAGGATGTCTCCGAGGCGGTGGAGGTGACGCCGGACGCGGTCTACCTCGGGTACGGTCTCAAGGAGGGAGGCATGCGACTGACCCGCCGCGACATCCGCACGGGCGCCGTGGTCTGGGATGTGCCCATTCCGGGCTCGAAGGACGGCTCCCCTCCCAGCGCGCTGTGGCTGCTCGGGGGGCGGATGTACGTCCCCCATTGGACCTGGCTGGACGTGTTCGACATCCAGACAGGCCAATTGCTGGGCAGGATTGGCAAATGGATGTGAGCGGGTCCCGCCGCCACCGCGTCAGTTGCGCAGCATCTGGTTGGCCGACTCCTTGAGCTGCTGCATCAGCTCGGGCTGACGCAGCGCCGTCTGGTCGGCGCGGATCGCCGCGTTGAAGCTCCAGGGCTGGTTGGACAGGTAGAAGATGCGCTCCTGGCCCCCCGACACCACCAGGAGGAGCTTCGCCTGCGTCTGGGCCTGGAGCACGAAGCGCAGCCGCGCGCCCGGCTGGGCATACTTGGCGGACAGCCCATCCCAGGCGGTCGCCAGGTCCGACTGGCCAAAGCCCGCGAACTGCCAGACTCCGTCCAGCTTCGCCAGCCACATCACCAGCCGCGTCTTCCCATTCACCTTCACCGGGAAGAACAGCTCATCCATGGGAGTCAGCAGCGGCGCGATGGCTGCGCCGGGCGCATAGGCATTCAGCCCAGCGGGGTCCAACCGGAACGCCTCGACGGGCGCGCCGACGCGCAGCTGCTCCAGCTCGCGGGCATCCTTCAAGCCGAACTCGGCCAGCCCGGCCGCGTCGCGCGAGAGAATGCGCTGCATCTCCTTGAGGCCATACCCCACCTGCTCGTCGATGCGGGACTGCTCGGCCTCGGCCGCCAGGCCGGGCACGCTCGCCAGCATCACCAAGCTCACACACGTCGACAGGAAGGTCTTCATCGCGTTCATGGGTCTCACCTGTGAGTGCGGGGAGGACTACTTGTGGATGTTCCAGACGGTGTGCGTCCAGTTCCAGCTGCTGTTGCTCTGGAAATAGGCGTACGTCACCCAGCTGGAGACTCCGCCCGAGCCCACGGGCAGCGGGTTGTTGTAGCGCACGTACTGCGGGCCCGAATCATCCACGGCGCGAATCACCATCAGGTGCCCGCCGCCGCTCGTCCAGCCAATGCGCGGGATGAAGGGCCAGCCGTTTCTGTACACGTTGATATAGGCGTCGGAGAAGGACAGCGGCGAGTACGCCACGCTGCACGCGTACCCCATGGACTGAAGGCCCGTACACGTCTGGCCAATGCTCGCGGTGGGGCTGTTCGGACACGTCGTGCCGCCGAACTCGCGCTTCACGATGTCACACTGGGTCCAATAACTCTCACCCCAATACGTGGCAATCATGTCAATGGAGGCCGCGTGGCACCATTGGTCATACTCCTGGCCAATCAGCGGCACCGACAAGTCCGTGTAGGCCGCGGAGGCCGTGCCAGACACCAGCAGGGCAGCCAGCCACATCTTTCTTCTGAGCATGGAATGACCCTTTCAAGGGCGCGGAGCAGAACGCGACGCCCCGCTCATCATGCCAGGAATTGAAGCTGATTTATTGGTAATTCGAGAATGCCTCATGAAATTAACAAAGCTCAGCCAGCCCGGGGAAGCCGTGCGGGAATGTCGCCGGGGGACGAGGTTCGCGCGTGACGCGGGGCGCCGGGACCCGCAGAGTGCGCCGCGTGTCACGACGCACCTGTGAGTTCTTCTTCGGAGTCATCGCGGCCCTGGCGCTGGGAGCCTGTGCCACGGTGCGCCCACCGCCACCGCCCCCTCCCCCCGGCCCCGCCGACGCAGCCCAGGCCTATCTGCAGGGCTGGAGCGCTGGAGACCTGACGCGACTTCGTGCGGCCGTGGTCGCGCCGCCCGAGGACTTCGAGGCCCAGCACGCGCGCTTCCGCGACGGGCTGCGCATCATCGCGTCTCGCTTCGAGCTGGGCGACGTGACGTGGCAGGGAGAGAGCGCCGTCGCGCGCTTCCGCGCGTACCACTGGCTGCGAGGCCTGGGCGAATGGCCCGTGGAGGGAGCCTTGCGGCTGACGCGCCGCGAGGGCCGCTGGTGGGTGCGCTGGACGCCCGCGGTCCTCCACCCGGACCTCCAAGGCACCGAGCGGTTCTCTCGCACCCGGGCGTGGGGGGCTCGCGGCGAGCTGCTCGATGACTCGGGCCGGTCGCTGACCCACATTGGCGACGTCATCACCATTGGCGTGAACCCCGCCCGCGTGCGGTCGCGCGCGGCGGTGGCCTCGGCGCTGGAGGCCCAGCTCGGCGTGGCCCCGGAGCGCATGGAGCAGGTCCTGGGGCCCGCGGGCGCCGCCGTGACGGACGGGTTCGTGCCCGTCATCGACGTGCGACCCGAGCGCTACCAACTGGTGCGGCCCGCCTTGGCGCCAGTGCCGGGCATCTTCTTTCGCCGCAAGAGCGCGCGCCTCACGCCCGCGGAGGGCTTCGCGGCGCACACCCTGGGCCGCGTGGGCGACATCACGGCCGAGGCGCTCGCGCAGTTGGGCCCGCTGTATCAACCCGGTGACGTGGTCGGCCTGTCTGGCCTGGAGCGGGCCTATGAGCGGCGGCTGGCGGGGAGCCCCTCCGGGGACGTCCTCGTCACGCGCGCGGCGGGCGACACCCGCGTCCTCTTCCACTTCGAGGGGACGCCGGGGGCGCCGCTGCCCACCACCCTGCGCCCCGACGTTCAGGCTGCCGCCGAGGCCGCCCTGGAGGGGGTGGTGGAGCCCGCCGCGCTCGTCGCGGTGGACAGCACCACGGGCGCCATCGTGGCGCTCGTCAGCCGTCCGCTCGCGCAGCCCGCGCACCGCGCGCTCACCGGGCGCTATCCGCCCGGTTCCACGTTCAAGATTGTCACCACGGAGGCGCTGCTCGCCGAGGGCCTGGAGCCCCGCACGGCCGTGGCCTGCCCTCCCACCGTGACGGTGGGCGGGAGGACCTTCCGCAACTTCGAGGATGAGTTCCTGGGGACCACCTCGCTGCGTCTGGCCTTCGCCCACTCGTGCAACACCGCCTACGTGGCGCTGGCGGAGCAGTTGGGGCAGGAGCGGCTGGCCGCGGCGGCGCGCCGCTTCGGCTTCGAGGTGCCGTACCGCGCGGGGCTCCCTACCCCGGGCGCGTCATTCCCGGCGCCGCGCGACGTGGCCGAGCTGGCGTCCGCCGCCATCGGACAGGGCCGCGTGCTGGCCACCCCGCTGCATCTGGCCTCGGTGGGCGCGGCGGTGGCGGCCGGCCAGTGGCGCGCGCCCTATCTCGTGAAGGAGCAGGAGCCCCGGCCTCGCGAAGCCCTCGCGCCCGGCACCGCGGGGCCGCTCGCCGCGATGATGCGCGCGGTCGTCACCGAGGGCACGGGCCGCGCCCTGGCGAGCGTGCCGGGCGCGGGCGGAAAGACAGGCACCGCGGAGTTCGGCACCACGCCGCCGCTGCCCACCCATGCATGGTTCGTGGGCTTCCACGCGGGCCTCGGCTTCGCGGTCCTGGTGGAGGGCGGAGGCGTGGGAGGGCGTGTCGCCGCGCCCATCGCCGCGAGGTTCGCGAGCGCCGTGAAGTAATCACGGACCCCCTGGAGCGAATTTCTACCCATGCATTTATTTCCGAAGAATCTGCTTACTCACAATTCAACGAGAGACAAGTGTTGGATACACTCCAAGTGCGACCTCGGGACGGCTCGTTCCGGGCGCATCTGGGGGTGCCAATGTACAGAAACATCCGTCATGCCGTGACAGCATTGTCGTTGGCTGGAATGTTTGTCGTCGCGGCGGGCTGTAATTCCGGCGCTGAGCAGGGAACGACTCCCGCGTCAGCCCAAACACAACCACAACAGAATAATCCCGACTCGACGGCGCAAGCCGCGACGACCGAGGACCCTGAGCCAGAGACCACCATCGAGTCGATGTCGACGCTGCCGATGGTGGACCCCGAGAAGTCCGCGGACACGTTCATCCAACGGTTGAGTGACAAGACAGCGCTCAGCGAGAACATGGCCGTCCATGTCCGGCTGCCCGAGCCGGCCAACGAGAAGCTCAAGGACAGCCTCATCCGCATCGTGGGCTCCGAGTCGAGCCCGGTGGTGATGTTCCGCTCGGACGCGCTCGTGCAGATGGGCCTCATCAAGTCCAGCCCGGGGCCTGAGTTCTTCACCTCGCTGTCGAACTTCGACGACAAGGAACTCGACCGCCGCCTTCAGACCGAGGCGGATCTGTTGTCGGGCAAGTTGGGTGAGACGACCCCGGAGACGGTCCTGTTCGAGGGCCGCTCGCCGGTGGCGATGACCAAGGGCCTGTCGTTCGACCTGGCGTCGCTCAACGCCGGCATCGCGGTCCCCGCCATGCTGTGCCCGGTGACGCCCGCGTCCACCACGGCCGCGTGGGGCAAGTCGCTGCTCATCACCGCGCCGCAGGTGGTGCAGGACCCCACGCGCACGTGGGACCCGTGCACGGGCGCCGGCACGCAGGGCGGTGTCTGGACGTTCGCGCACCTGATGCGCCAGCTGGCGACGAACTCGGGCAACACGCCGGAGGTCTTCGTGCAGCGCTGGCTGGAGACGTGGCTCAATCCGCAGGTCATCAACAATGACTCGGTGGCCCAGCGCCTCAACATGTTCAACCAGGTCATCCAGCCGTGGGCCACCGCCAGCGGCGGCACGGCGACCCTGGTGGTGGATGGCGCGGGCCGGTTGGGTGTCAGCCTCACGGCGCCGCTCAACCTCAACATCGCGCCCTTCCGGCTGCTGGCCATCGTGAACCGCGTGGACCTGGGCCGCACGGTGAATGGCCCGGCGGGCTACGGCGGCGGTACGACGAGCCAGCCGGTGAACGCGGGCGAGCTGCGCTTCATCTTCGGCGTGACGCAGAAGGTCTCCGCGACGAACTGCGGCCTGAAGCAGTTCACCACCATCTTCGAGTACGGCGTGCCCATCACCGGCTGCTCCAACGTGGTGGCCTGGGCGCGCGACTGGCTCAACCTCAACAGCTTCAGCACGTTCAACAGCGGCTACCTCACGGCGCTGCAGGGAATCACGCAGCGCGTGGTGATGGCGAACCTGGCGCCCACCAAGGGCAACAAGAACGCGCTGAACCAGATCCGCACCAACGAGATCGCCCTGGCGACGGACGGCAAGTGGGAGCTGCGCGAGTTCACCCTGAGCGCGGAGAACTTCGTGGCCAACACGGACACGCCGGTCAGCGGCCTTCTGCGTCCGCACACCGTGGCGCAGAGCCCGGATGACGGCCTGCACTCGGCGACGAGCAGCGCGCTGGTGGACCAGTACGTGCGCAACGTGGTGCTGCCCACAGTGCCGGCGGGCTCGGGCCCGGCGCCCGCGCAGTGCTCGTCCAACTACACGGTGCCCTACTCGTTCCTGGGCACGCGCTTCCGCGGTGGCAACTCGCTCATCCCGCCCAACTCCTGGAAGGCCACCAGCATCAACCCGGCGCTTCCCAAGGAGCTGTGCGCGCGGCATGACTTCTCGCTCAACACCTGCCAGGGCTGCCACCGCAGCGATACGGCCACCGTCTTCACCCACGTGAAGCCGACGACGGGCGTTCCCGCGGCGCTGTCCTCGTTCCTCACCGGCGGCGGCCCGGGCTCGTTCATCACCGTCTCGGACACGCAGTTCCCGGCCAGCGGCGCCAAGTGGCGCTTCGCGGACCTGGACCGTCGGTGGCGCCGGCTGCACCAGCTGGCCAACTGCACGTCCTGCTCGCGCTTCCCCATCTTCTCCGGCGGGCTGGTTGACGCCGTGGGCCAGATGGCCGGCGTGGTGCCCATCGACCCCGTGGGCCCGCTCAGCTCGGATCCGAAGTTCGAGGTCGGCCCCATCACCGACTTCGCCGTGGTCAAGAAGATCCTGGACAGCCGCGCGCAGTTCGCCGTCGGAGAGACCGAGGAGCCGCTGAACCTCGTCCGCCCGGCGGAGTCCTTCACGCACTGACGCTTCACCGCCTCCCCCACGCGCGCACGGGGCCTGCTTGCCCGTGCGCGCGGTCGTTATCGGTGCTCGGGCCCGCGCATGAGCAAGCGGATGCTCACGTCGAGCTGGCGCTGGCGTTCCTCGAGCAGCCTGCCCAGCTCCGCGACTTCCGTCCCCACCCGCGCGGCTCGCGAACTCCACGCTCGGCATCACCGGCGCGTCCCCGGAGCGCGAACGAAGGAGACGACCGAGGTCGAGCAGTGGCTGGGGAAGGAGCACGGAGCGCCCCGCGCCGCACCGCTCACGGAGGCGAGCCGCCCGACTCCGTGACGGGCTGCACCGCCGAGTGCGCGCGAACCGGGAGCGAGACGCGAAAGGTGGAGCCTCGCCCCAGCTCGCTCTCCACCCAGATGCGTCCGTCGTGGCGCTCGATGATGTCTCGGCAGATGTAGAGCCCCAGGCCCAACCCCCCGAAGCCCGACACGGGCGAGTTGTGCGCCCGGAAGAACCGGGTGAACAGACGCGCTTGCTCCTCGGAGGGAATCCCGATGCCCGAGTCCGTCACGGACAGCACGGCCGCGGTCCCCTCGCGCACGAGCGAGATGCGCACCGCGCCGCCCAGCGGGCTGTACTTGATGGCGTTCTCCACCAGGTTGGACAACACCTGGGTCAGCCGGCCTCGGTCCCCCTGAACGATGAGCGCTTCGCTCGGCGCCTCGTACGTCACCACGTGGCGTTCGCTCGCGTCGCGAAAGTCGGAGGACACGTCGCGCACCACGTCCTGGAGCGGCACGGGACCGCGCTGCATGTCCAGCCGCCCCGCCCCCACCAGGGATGCGTCCAGCAAGTCATTGACGAGCGACGCGAGCCGACGCACCTGACCGAGCGCCTTGTCCACGCGCTCGGGGGTGACGGGCTGGCCCGCGACGAGCGCGTTGCGCAACGACTGGAGCAGCAGGCGCAGGGGCGTCAGCGGCGTCTTGAGTTCATGCGAGGCGATGGAGAGGAAGTCGTCGCGCACCTGGATGGCCTCATGCGCTTCACGCAGGAGGCGCTCCCGCTCTCGGGCCGCGCGCACGCGCTGCGTGACGTCCCGGAAGCTCCACACGCGCCCGGTGAGGACGCCGCCGTGGCGCTGCGGCTGCGACGAGCGCTCCATCACCCGTCCATCGTTCAACTCGATGATGTCGAAGCTGTCCGCGTCCGGCGTCTCGTACAGCGCGCGCACGCGGGCGACGAACTGCTCCGGGTCCCTCACCTGCGCACGCGCCGTCTCCAGCATCCGCGCGTCCTGCCCCACCGTGAGCAGATCCTCGGACACGCCCCACATGCGCTGGAAACGGCGGTTGTAGGCCGTCAGTCGCCCCTCGCGGTCCACCACGAGGAGTCCGTCCGTCGTGGCGTCGAGCGTGGCCTCCAGCAAGGACACGGTGCGCTCCAAGCGCTCCTGCGCGCCCCGCTGCTGGGTGACGTCCACCATGATGCCGCGCAGGCGGTGAGGCCGCCCCGCGTCCGTCAGCACGGTGACCAGGTCTCGCAGCCACACCACGCGGCCGTCGGCGGTGAGCATCCGATACTCGAACTCGTGCGGCAGACACCGCTCGGCCGACTCGCGGCAGAACGACGCGGCCCAGTCCCGGTCATCCGGGTGCAGGTGCTTCACCCAGAAGCTCGGATCCTCGATCCACTGGCGCGCGGGATAGCCGAGCAGCCGCTCCGCCTGCTGACTCACGAAGGTGAAGTGGAAGCTCGCGTCGGCCTCCCACACGATGCCATCGATGCTGTCGATGAGCTCTTCCAGCTCGCGCCTCGCGCGCGTGAGTTGAAGCTCGGCGACCTCACAGCGCGCCGTGGCCGGGTCGGGATCCAACGCGGTGTCCCCCGCGCCCAACACCTGCACCATGCCCAGCACCTGTCCCGCGTCGTCCGCCCCCTCCACGAGGCTGAGCGCGATGGACAGCCGCAGCACGCCGCCCTCGGGGCACGTCACGCGCACCTCCACCGTCCGCGGGGCACGCGAGGCCACGGCCGAACGCCACGTGTCTCGCAGAGCGGGCAGGTCCCTCGGGTCCACGATGCGCTCGAGCAGCGCGGGCTCCCAGGCCTCGCCGTCGCGGCGGCCGAGCACCTGGGCGAGCGAGCGGCTCAGCCAGCGCAGGCGCGGCGGCTCGCGCTCGCCCATCCACAGCAGGGGCGCCACGGGGGGAAGCGGCACGGAGGGGCTCACGCTGTCCGACGGTGTTCCGCTCATGGCCCCTCCTTTCCTGGGACGTGATGTCCGGCGGCATGGGCTCCCTGGAGAAACACCGCGCACCTCCGGGCCGCACCTTAGAACCCAGGACTCCGCGCGCCGCGCCGAGGCCCAGGCGAGCAGCCGTCAGGGGGCGGAGGGGGAGCGGCCCTGGTACTGCAGCAGCTCCTTGTCGAAGAGCTCCGACGAGAAACCGACGACGAGGCGCCCCCCGAAGTCGGTGATGGGGACCCCATCGTAGGTCACCTGGGCTTGGAGCCGCTTGTTGCGCAGCTCCTGGCGCGCGGCGGGGTCCCTGCTGACGTCCTTCTGGAGGAAGGGGATGTGCTTGGACGTGAGGAAGGTCACGGCATCGCGACACACGTTGCACCCTCCGGCGACGTAGAGGACGACGGCGCGATGGGCAGGTCCCGCGGCGCCCTGCTCTGGCCCCTGCCCCTTCGGCGCATCCGCCGCGGCGTCCTGCGCCGCGGCGAGGTGCGCGTCCATGGCCTCCAGTTGTCCGCGGGCCTTCTTGGTCGTCGACTCCTGCGCGGCCGCGTCCTTGCGGAGCGCGCGCCACCGCGCCTGGGCCGGCCTGGCCAGTGACGGGGGGACCTCCGCGGACAGCAGCGAGAGCACGCGAGACCACTCCGCCTCGCCGCTGGCGATCTCCGCCCGCAGCAGGCGCGCGGCGGGCGCGGAGTTCGTCACGCGCAGCCACTTCTCGCACGCGTCCTCCGCGGAGGAGATCTGCTTCTCCGCGAAGTAGGCGCGCGAAGCCACCTCGAGCGCGGCGGGCTGCTCCGCGTCGTAGCGCAGCGACATCTGCGAGAACTGCAGCGCGAGCATGGTGTCCTTCTTCGCGAGCGCGGCGCGGCTCGCGTCCGCGAGCACCCCCGCGGCGGGGGCGCGCTCCTCGGCGGACAACGTCTGCCCATCCAGCGCGAAGAGGACGTCGTCGAGGTGGCCCTTCTTGAGATGCCCCCGAGCAACGTCCACGGGCGAGGCCGCGAGCACGGGAGCAGCGAGCGACAGCAACAGCACGAGTGCAAGGCGCATGGCGTGCGCAGACTAGGCCAGCGCCTCACCTCGCGCAGCAGGCACGTGAACGGCCGCGGACAGGTCCGCGGTCCCCCCGAGGAAGTCTCGAGAGTGCGCCTGGCACCACGCCTCGAAGCTGCGCGGACGCTGGCCCGTCATCTGTTCAACGGTGGGTGTCACCACCGCTGCCCTGCCTGCTCTGACCTGAGCGGAATCCTGCACCACCGCCTCCGCGACCAACTCCGGGCAGCCCGTCTTGCGAAGGAGCGAAGCAGCGGCCTCCACCGACAGGTTCACCCCGCGCAGTGGACGACCCAGCGCGGCGGACAGGATGCGCACCTGCTCGCCCACGCTCAGCAGCTCGGCACCGGTGAGTTCGTACGTCCTGCCCTCGTGGCCCGGCGTGGTCAGCGCGGTGGCCGCGACGCGGGCGATGTCGCTCGCGTCGATGGGGGCGACCCGGCCGTCTCCCGTGAAATGGTACACGGCGCCCTCCGCGCGGATGGAGGCCGCCCACTGGAGCGCGTCCGACATGCAGGCGCCCGGACGAATGGCGGTCCACGCCAGCCCCGAGGTCTCCAGCAGTTGCTCGCGCTCGCGATGCCACTGCCCCAACAAGGACAGCGGCGCCATGCCCGCCGACAGCGCGGACAGCGTCACCACGTGCCGCACGCCGGAGTGCTTCGCCGCCTCCAACGCGTGCGCCGCGGGCACCAGCGTGGGCCCCGACGTCTGGAGCAACAGCCGCTCCACGTCGCGCATGGCGACGCGCAGCGAGTCCGGCCGCCCCAGGTCACCGCGCGCCACCTCCACCCGCGCGTCCAGCCCCGCCGGCCGCGCGCCGTCCCGGCTGAGCACGCGGACGCGCTCACCCGCCGAGAGCAACTGCGTGACGACGGCGCGCCCCACGCGGCCCGTCGCGCCCGTTACGAGAATCATCGTCCACCTCGCAGCTTGTCCACGCCGGCATCCTCGGGGGCGTGCGTGAAGCCAACCCCCTGAGGCGTGTGAAGAAATGCAAAGCGACGGGCGCTCTCCCACGAAGGCGCGGCGGCCTGCGTCAGAACGCGAAGGTGCGCGCGATGATCTCCTTCATGACCTCGGAGGTGCCGCCCCCGATGGTGAGCATGCGCGCGTCGCGCCACGCGCGGGCCACGGGCGTCTCCTCCACGTAGCCCATGCCGCCGTAGAACTGCTGACAGTCATAGGCCACGCGCTGGGCCAGCTCGCTGGTGAGCAGCTTGGCCATGGAGATCTCCTTCACGGGCTTGGCCTTGCGGCTGCGCTCATACAGGTCCACCGCGTGGTAGGTCAGGCGCCGCGCGGCCTCCAGCATCGTCAGGTGCTCGACGAACTTGTGGCGCCACACCTGGAAGTCGATCAACCGCTGACCGAAGGCCTCTCGCTCGCGGCCGTATCGCAGCGCGTCCTTCAAGAGCCACTCCATCACCGCCACCGTGTTGAGCGCCGTCACGAGGCGCTCCGAGTGGAAGCTGCTCATGATGTACGAGAAGCCGTCGTTCTCGCGGCCGAGCACGTAGCGCGCGGGGATGCGGCAGTCCTCGAAGTAGAGGAGGGCCATGTCCGACGCGCGCTGCCCTACCTTCTCCAGCTTGCGCGACACCTGGAAGCCCTTCACATCCGTGGGGAACGTCACCAGCGAGATGCCCGAGGCACCCGGGCCGCCCGTGCGCACCGCCAGCACGAGGAAGTCCGCGCTCGCGCCGTTGGTGATCCACGCCTTCGAGCCGTGAATGACGTAGTCGTCGCCGTCTCGCCGCGCGGTGGTGCGCAGCTGCGCCAGGTCCGAGCCGGCGCTCGACTCACTCATCGCCAGCGCGGCGATGCGCTCCCCGCGGAGCGCGGGCGCGAGGAACTCGCGCTGCTGCTCATCCGTGCCCAGCTCGTTGAGCACCGGCGTGGCCATCTGCCCTTGCACCAGCAGCGCCATGCTCACGCCCGCGTTCTGACTGCGCGCCAGCTCCTCCGCGAACGCCGCCACGTACCAGTAATCCAGACCGCTGCCCCCATGGCGCGGATCATGGTTGATGCCGAAGAGCCCCAGCGCGCCGCACTTCGCGAACACGTCGCGCGGGAAGCTCCCCGCCCGGTCCCACTCCAGCGCGTGGGGCGCCAGCTCCCGCTCCACGAACTGCCGCACCGTGCGGCGGAAGGCGTCGTGCTCCGGGGTGAACCGCTCGTGCATGGTGCGAGTCCTTGGGGACAGGGTCCGCCCGACTCGCGCGATATTAGTCGTGCCTGACGGGTTCGTCAGGACTTGATGGACCCGCCGCCCTGGCACCCGCGTGGGGGGCCAAGGGCGCGCGGGGCCGCGTCAGAACGGGAGCCAGACGATGCGCAGGCCCATGGTGAAGAGCGCGTGGAAGCCGTCCTTCACGGCGGACACCTGGCTCTCGATGGGCTCGGTGTTGGGGACGCTCAACGTCACCGTCTGCGTGCCGGTGCGCACGGTGTAGCTGCCCACCGAGGCCGTGAAGATGGGGCCCGCCGCCACATAGCGACCGAGCCGGAGGTCACCGCCAAAGGAGAGCCGCGCGAAGGTGGGGCCTCGGTCGGTGACGTGCGTCTCCAGCTTCGCGGGCACCGCGCCCACGCCGGCCACGGGCACGGTGATGTCCCCCTTCACGCGGCTCTTGAGGAACTCCATGCCCACGCCCAGCCCCACCCACGGGTCGAACATGCCGAGCGCGAAGTGGTAGCGGGCCTCGACGCCGAAGCGCCATTGCCACGTGGAGCAATCAAACCCATCAGGACAGGAGAGCGGATTGCTCTTGGTGAAGACGGGCTCGTAGGAGCCGTAGGCCCCGCCGTACAGGTGCGGCGTGGCGCGGTAGCCCACCTCCAGGAGGATGGGCAGCGAGGCCTTCGCGGCGTCGGTGATCTTGAGGTTCTCCAATTGGCCCGTGCGCGACGTGCCGTCCTTGTAGACGTAGCCCGCGCCCAGGCCGCCGTTCACGCTGAGCGCCATCTGGAAGCCGGTGGTGTTCTTGATGGCCTCGATGCGGGCCGCCTTGATGCGGGCCTCCATGCTCGTGGCATCGGCTCCGGGTGGAGCCCCTTGCGCCTCCTGGCTCTCTTGGGCCGCCGCGGATGCGGCGAATCCCAGCGTGAACAGCACCGACAGCGTCCAGCAAAGCCTTGCAGTCCTCGGCATGCGCCCCTCCGTGAGCAGAGCGGCAGCGACTGTGGGCGCGCCATGGAAGGCAAGGGAAGGCGAAGAAGGGCTCAGCGTTGGAGGACGACAGTGGCCGCGCTCACAACGTCAAACACTGTAGCAATCTGGCCCGCAAAACCAACGGGTTGACCTGAGCGAGCCCAGAGGTCACCTTGCGCGCCCGACGCAAAGCCCGGGCATGACGCCCGAGCGCGCACCGTCGCGAGGAGCAGACCATGGGCCAGCCCGAGCAGGAGCTCTCCGTGGAGGATCGCGCGCTCATCGCGGAGGAGGAGGCGCTGCTGGAGCGTGTGCGACAGGCCATCGGCCTCGCACGTCAGGCGGCGGCGGGGCGGGCGCTGGACACTCGCGGACTGGTGGCCCAGCTCCAGGTGCTCCGCGACGACGCGTCCACGGCCCACGAGGCGGACCTCCCGCACATCTTCACGCAGATGAACGAGGCCCGCGCGCTGATGGAGCGCCAGACGCCCGTCACGCTGCCGGACCCGCAGGCGCCCTACTTCGCGCACCTGCGCCTGGAGGGCGTCACCGGCGAGCGCGACTACCTGCTGGGCCGCACCACCTTCGCGGACGTGAGCGCGGGCGTGCGCGTCATCGACTGGCGCTTCGCCCCCGTGGCGCGCGTGTTCTACGGCTACGAGGAGGGCGACGCGTACGAGGAGTCCTTCGGGGACCGAATCTCCGAGGGCACCGTCACCGCGCGGCGGCTGGTGGTCATCGAGCGCGGCGTGTTGACGCGCGTGAGCGTGGGCGCGCGGGTGTTGGAGCGCGCCCCCGAGGGGGCGTGGCGGCGCGCGGGGATGGGCGCGGCGGCGCTGCTCGCGGGGGGCACGGGCAAGGCGGCGCGGCCCGAGTTCCTCGGCGTTGGCAAGGGCCAGGCCCTGAGCGCGGACGCCTTTGGCGTCACGGCGCTGCTGGACGCCGAGCAGTACGAGGCCGTCAGCACCGGCGCGGACGAGCCCCTCCTGGTGCTGGGCAGCGCCGGCAGCGGCAAGACGACGGTGGCGCTGCATCGGCTGGCGAAGATTGCCTTCGACGCGCCCGCGAAGTACCCGCCCGCGCGCACCCAGGTCATCGTCCCCGAGGAGGGGCTGGCGCGGCTGTCACGGCGCCTGCTCGCGCCGCTCGGACTGGGGCGCGTGTCCGTGCAGACGCTGGAGGCATGGTCGCTGGCGACGGCGCGCTCGGTGTTCAGCGTGCCGGGCATCAAGCTGGCCCCGGAGACCCCCGCGCTCGTCTCGCGCCTCAAGCGCCACCCGGCCCTGCGCCGCGCGCTCGCGGCCCGCGTGGGTGTGCCGAAGAAGTCCACCTCGGTGACGCTGGACCGCCTGCGCACGCGGCTGACCGACGCGTACATGGACCGCCGCTTCCTCGAGAGCGTGGTGACCGCGGCCCGGGGCGAGCTGCCGCTCACGGCCATCGAGGAGACGCTGGAGCACACCAAGCTCCAGCTCGCCGTGCCGCTCTCCCGCGCGCTCAAGGACTATGACCCGGAGAGCCTCGTCACCGTGGATGGCAAGTCCATCGAGGCCGACACGCCGGACGCGCTCGCCGAGACGCTCGACCTGGATGACCTGCCCATCCTGATGTTCCTCAAGGGACAACACGGCCCGCTGGGCGCGGACCGGGTGGCGCACATCGTGCTCGACGAGGCCGAGGACTTCTCGCTCTTCGAGCTGTATGTCGTGGGACAGCTCTTGGGCGAGGGGCGCAGCTGCACGCTGGCGGGCGACGAGATGCAGCAGACGACCTCGGGCTTCGCGGGCTGGTCCGCCGCGCTGGGCGAGCTGGACATCCGCGACGCCGCCACCTGTCGCCTGCAGGTGTCCTACCGTTGTCCCAAGCCCGTGGTGACGCTCGCGCAGCACGTGCTCGGGCCGCTGGCGCCCGCCGCGCCCGCGCGCCCCGGTCGAGATGGCGCGCCCGTGGGCTTCCACCACTTCCCGGACGAGGCGCAGACCTGGCTCTTCCTGGGCGACGCGCTGAGGGACCTGGTGCTGCGCGAGCCGCACGCCTCCGTGGGCGTCATCGCCAGCAGCCGAGACGCCGCCGAGTCGTTCTACCGCGTCATCGCCGACATGCCGTGGGCCCGGCTGGTGCGCGACGGCGAGTTCTCCTTCGAGCCCGGCGTGGACGTGACGGACGTGGACAACGTGAAGGGGCTGGAGTTCGACTACGTGCTCCTGCCCGACGTGACGGCGCGCGCCTACCCCAGCGAGGACGATGCCCGCCGCCGGCTGCACGTGGCCGTCACCCGCACGTCCCACCAGCTCTGGGTGCTGTCGTCCGGCGTCCGCTCGCCGCTGGTGCGCCACTTCAGCCCCTGAGCGTCAGCCCTGGAGGGGCCCGTCCGGGCAGGCGGGCGCCGGCCGTTCCGATGCACAAAGACGCGCCCGAACGGTCCAGGGCGTGCACAATCTCGGGGCATGAACGTCACGCTCGAGCAGGCCCGCGCATTGGACGCGCTCGCCCGGCACCAGACCTTCGCCGCCGCGGCCGAGGCGCTGCACAAGGGCCACACCGCGGTGCTGTACGCGCTGCGGACCCTGGAGGAGCAGACGGAGCTGGTGCTGCTGGACCGGCGGGGCTACCGGACGCGGCTGACGCCCGCGGGGGAGCGGGTGCTGGAGCACTGCCGCCGGCTGCTGGCGGCCGAGCGCGAGTTGGCGGCGGCCTGCGCGGAGATTCGCTCCGGCTGGGAGCCCAGCCTGCGCGTCATCTTTGACGGCATCTTCCCCGCCGAGCCCGTGCTGCGCGTGGTGAAGCAGCTGCGGGCCGAGGGCGCGGGCACGCGCTTCCACGTGTCCACCGAGTTCCTCGCCGGCGTGGAGGCGGCCTTCACCCGCGACGAGGCGGACCTCATGGTGTCGCTCCTGCCGCCCTCGCTGCCGGGCCTGCGCTCCTACGCCCTGCCCGTGCTCAAGGCGGTGCTGGTCGCGCACCGAGACCACCCGCTGGCCCGCCGTCGCGGCCCCCTGCGCGACGAGGACCTGGAGCCTCACCTGCTGCTCACCGTGCGCGGCTCCGACCCGCGCCTCCAGCTGAGCACCGGCCCATTGGAGACGCGCTCCACCGTGCACCTCAACGACTTCGCGTCCAAGAAGGCCGCCATCATGGAGGGGCTCGGGTTCGGCTGGTTGCCGGAGCATCTGGCCGGGCGCGAGCTCAAGCGCGGCGTGCTGCGCGCGCTCAAGCTCCCCGGGGGCGCCATCCATGCCTTCCAGCCTCGGCTGCATCACCGCGCGGCCACGCACCCGGGGCGCGCCGCCAGCCGCATGGTGCGCGCGCTCACCGGCGAGGAGCCCGTGACGTGACGCGGGCGCGGGCTCAGTTCCCGCCGCCGCGCTGGCGCCACTCACGCTGACGCTTCGCCGTCGCCTCGCGACGCGCGAGCGCCTCGTCCGTCTGCCGCGGCAGCTCCTGCAGCCGCGTGGTGTGCATCTTGATGCTCAGCTCGTAGAGCCCCTGGTCCTGGTCCGGCAGCGAGTCCCCGTACTCCCCCAGCACGCCCTGCGCGAACGCGATGGAGTCCTCCGAGAGCTTGCGGCGGTAGTCGAAGTACCGGTGGATTTCTTCCTCGGTGGCCTCGCCGGTCTGCACCTTGCCGAAGACGACGTTCCACTGACGCTCGGCCTCGGCCCGCTTGCGCAGCACCTCGGGGTCCTTCGTCGGGACGCCCACCTCCCAGTAGAGGTTGTCCGGCATCCGCGCGCGCAGCCGCTCCAGGTCCACCAGCGTCCGCGCCGACTCCTCGGGCGCCTCGGGCAGCTTCGCCACCGCCGCCGCGACGAGGTCCGGGCCTCCCTCCCTCGCGCGAGGCGCCACCGCCGCCGACGCGGGCACGGGAGCCGGCTCGGACGGACGCGGACGCGCGGCTTCACTCGGGGAGACGGGCGCCCCCCCTGGCGGCGCGCGCAGCGTGTCCACCGCCACGAACACCCCCGCCACCAGCAGGACCGACGCGGCGAGCAGCGGCAGCTTCCAACGGGCCTTGTCGCTCATTCCAACTCAGATTGCCCGCGCGCCCCGCGCCACGCAACCCACGCGCCCATTCATGCCGCATCGCATCAACAAGCGTCTCCCCGGAAGTCGACGCACAACCTACATTTCTGAACTTACCGGACCTGCAAATTTTCCTGCTTTCCATTGATACATTGTATCATCAGGGGCTTCACCCAACCCGCAGTCCCCTGGAGAAGCTGGATGCGACGCACTCTATTGATGAGTCTCCTGGCGCTGATGGCGCCGCTGAGCGCCGCGCGAGCCGAGGTCATCGTTTCGGGCATCGTTGACGTGCTCGTGGACGGAGGCAACAACTACAACTGGCAGAAGGTGGAGCTGCCCGGGACGAAGTGTGGCAATGGCTCGCAGTACAAGTTCTTCATGAGGAAGACGAGCTCGCCCAACCTGCTCTTCCTCTTCGAGGGTGGCGGGGCGTGCTGGGACTACGACACGTGTAGCGGGCGCGCGGGCGTCCTGGGCGCGGCCAATCCCAACGGCATCGCCGACGACTACATGACGCAGTTCACGGCGAAGTACGTGTCGCCCATCGTGAACGGCGCGGATCCAGGCCTGCCGGGCCGCAGCAAGAAGGACCTGGTCACCAAGGACTGGAACATCGTCTACATGCCGTACTGCACGGGTGACGTGCACATCGGCAACAACACCGCGACCTACGTGGACCCCACGGGCGCCAACCCGCCGCTGACCTGGTCGCACTCGGGCTACACCAACACGCTGGCCGCGGCGAACTACGCGAAGACGCAGTTCCCCGCGGTGCAGAAGATGCTCGTGACGGGCTACAGCGCGGGCGGCACGGCGACGTCGTCCTCGTACTACTTCGTCCGCAAGATCATGAACCCGGCGAAGGGCTACTTCATCAACGACTCGGGCCCCATCTTCCTGGCGCCGAACGTGGATGCCCTGTCCCGCCCGCTGCACGACAAGATTCGCCAGTCGTGGGCGCTCAACTCGGTGTTCAGCCTGCTGCCCTCCACGTTCAACCAGAACGACTTCGGCAGCATCAACCGCATGGTGGCCCTGGAGTTCCCGAACGATCAGCTCGCGTACACGGGCTACACCATGGACTACAACTACTCGCGCTTCTCCTATGAGCGCTTCCGCACGCCGAACGACGAGGCGGCCATCCACGCGTACTGGAAGGTGGACCAGGACAAGCTGGTGACGGAGCTGAACAACTACAACAACTTCAGCTACTTCATCCCCCACCAGCGCGCCATCAACGCCAGCCACTGCAGCACCATCATCACGTTCATTGGCAGCCACGCGTGCCAGCGCATGGAGAAGAAGCACTATTGGTACGAGTACATCCCGGAGCCGTGGCAGAGCTACAAGTGCTACAGCGAGTTCGTCCCGATGGAGACGTTCCTCTCGCGCTTCATCAATGACAACCAGCGCGTGCGCATCTACGAGCCGGCCAACGGCTACAACGCCGAGGACCCGGGCATGGGCATCGTGGCGCCGCTCATCAATGGCGCCATCGGCGGCTAGGCCCTTCGGCTGACGCACCCCCGACGGGAATGGACGGGAGCGGGGTTCGCCAGCAGCCAGGGCACCCGCTCCCGTTCGCTCTTCCAGGGACTACGTCAGGCCCGGCAGCGTGCCCGCGTAGTCCGGGTGGCCGAAGCGGTCCACCTGCACGCCAAACGCCTGGGCAATGGAGGTCAGCAGCTTGTTGTGCGGCACGGCGCCGGGCAGCGGCTCGCCCGCGCCCTGCCAGTTGGCCAGCGGATCCGTGCCGGGGCGCAGACGCAGGAAGCGGCCCATGCGGAAGCGCCCGCCCGCGCCGCCCCCGAGCACCGTGGGGATGGCCACGTTCATGTGGCCCGAGGCGTCCCCCAGCTCGTTGCCCCAGAGGATGAGCGTGTTGTCCAGGACGGAGCCGCTGCCCTCGGGCGTGGCGGCCAGCGTGTCCATCAGGCGGGCCACCTGCTCGGCGTACCACTGCTGCACGCGCACCATCTTCAGGCGGATCTCCGTGCGCAAGGGCTCGGAGCGGATGTCCGTACGGTGGGCGATGTCGTTGTGGATGTCCTCGGAGATGCCAATCCACGGCATGGTGGGCCCGGGAATCGTCATGGTCACCACGCGCGTCAAGTCACACGCGAAGGCGCGGGCCACCAGGTCCAGGTGGAGCTGGGTGAACTCCGGCATGCGGTCCACGTCTCCCAGCTCGCCAATGCCATACGCCTGCGGTACCTCTGGCTTCACGCACCCCAGCGCGCCCGCATTGGTCAGACGCCGCTCGATGTCTCGGAGCGCCGCCATGTGCGTGTCCAGCTTCTGCCGCTCGGTGCTGCCCAGCCGGTTCTTCAGGCGGGTGGCGTCCTTGATGAGGTAGTCCATCAAGCTCTTGCGCCGCGCGAGCTGCTGCTTCGCCTCCTCGCTGGAGCCCGCCATGGAGCCGAACAGGCGCGTGTACACGTTGGCCGGGTTCAGCTCGAAGGGCACGCGCGTGCCGTTCGCCGTGAAGCTGATGCTGTTGTAGACGTGCTGTGCCCCGTACTGCTCGAAGGCGTGGAGCTGGAGCGAGCGGAACTGGGTGGCGCCGCCAATGTTGTCGCCCAGCACCTGGTCCAACGAGGCGCCCGAGGGTAACTCCTCACCGCTGTCCGCCACCACCTGGCTGCCGGTGAGGAAGGTGACGGGACCGCCCTCGTGGCCGGTGCGGCCGTGCTCGTAGAGGACCTTGTAGTCCAGCCCGTCCAGCACGAGCAGCTTCGAGCGGTGGCGGTCCAGCGGGGACAGCACCGCGTTCTCGAACGAGATGTCGAAGTCCGTCTCCCCGCCGCGCGGGGTCCAGTACTCCGGCAGGCTGCCGTGGGGCGTGAAGAGCGCGATGAAGCGCAGGGGGCCCGCATCCGCGGCCTCCGCCACCGAGCTGGTCAGCAGGTGCGCGAAGGGAGCGGTCAGCGCCGTGCCAGCCAGCGCCCTGAGGATGCTGCGTCGGGAGAAGTCACGAGCCATGGTCGAAGTGCTCACCGGGAAGGAACGCGTCGCTGGGTGAAGGAAGGCGCCCGCACGAGGCTGACGAGCGCCTCGGTCAGCTTCAAGCGCTCCGAGCGGAAGGCGCCGCCCCGCATCGCGCTCAGCGCGTCCGCGTCCGAGGGCCGCTCGTCACGGCCCATGGCATAGCGGAACAACTGCAAGGGCGCGCAGTCCGCCACCTCGTTGCTGGTGGACAGGTAGCGCGCGAGCTGCGCGCCGCCGGAGAACGAGAACCGCGTGCCGTCCGGCGCATCCAGCCCTCCTGACGCATCCACGGTGAAGCCGTTCTCCTCCGTGCGGTGCGCGCCCAGGCCATCGAAGTCCTCCATCCCGAAGCCGATGGGGTCGATGACCTTGTGGCAGCCCGAGCACGCCGGGTTGTTCGTGTGCGCGGCGAAGCGGTCGCGGGTGGTGGTGTCCGGCCGAGGCGACGGGGGGATGATGACCACCGACGGAGGCGGCGGTGAGACCGTGCGGCACAACAGGCGCGTGAGGATGAACTTGCCGCGCTTGATGGGCGAGCTGGAGTCGAAGTGCGCGTAGGTGGCCATGACGCTGGCCTGGGTGAGGATGCCCGCGCGCTCCGCCGGCAAGGTGATGCGGCCAATCCCGGAGTCATCCAGCGTGGTCGGCGCCGACACGCCGTAGAAGCTGGCCATCCGCTCGTCCGCCACCGAATAGCTCGCGCCCAACAGGTCCGTCACCGAGCCGCCCGTGCGCGACAGCACATCGTCGATGAAGGCATCGGTCTCGGCTTGAGCGGACTCGCGGAACTCCACGCTGAAGTCTGGATAGACCTGGTTGTTCTTGTTGATCTTGCTGATGCCCGTCAGCCCCAGCCACTCCAAGACGAACTCGTGGAGCTGGTGTCGCGCGGCGGGGGTGGCGAGCAAGCGGCGCGCTTGACGCTCGCGCTCGTCGGGCGAAGACAACGCGCCGGAGTCGGCGGCGGCGAGGAGCGCGTCATCGGGAGGACCCGCGGTGATGGCATAGGACAGCGCGGAGGCGACCTCGTAGGGCGTCAGCTCCACGAGCTGCCCGGGCCGGCCGCGCTCGGACCCCAGCTCCGTGCGATAGACGAACGAGGCCGAGGAGAAGATGCCTTGGAGCACCAGCTTCGCCCCCTCGGTCGCGGTGGCCCCGGCGGCGCCGGCGTTGTAGAGCGCCAGCAGGTCGTTCTCCTCCTCGGTCGTCACGGGACGACGGAACGCGCGGGCGCCCACCTTCCGGATGAAGGCCCGGGCGCACGCCTCGGGCGTCTGGCCTGGGCACGTGAGCAGGTTCTTCAACTGCGTGACGCCCACGTCGCTCAGGTTGATGGCGGCGGTGTCCAGCTGATCCGCCAGCAGCGACGTCACCTGGAGACGCTCATGCGTGAAGAATCCGAGGATGGAGTCCTCGGCGGCGAAGCCTTGACCCACGGTCTGCGGCGACCCCAACACCGCGGACACGGAGTTGTCGTACTCGTCGCGAGTCAATCGGCGAACGCGCGCGGGGGCGGCGGCGCTCTCCGGGGCTTCATCCTGCCCGCCGATGTTGCCCGTCATGCAGGCACCAGAAGACAAGGCAAGCGCCGAGGCCAGCAAGAACCGATTGAATCTCATAGGTGTTCGAATTCCTCGCACCCGCGCGCGGCGACCGGCCTGTCGCTCGGGCATCCGCAATCTATACGGCCCCGTCCCGGGTTTCAGTGAGGATTTCGTTTCCTGCCCTTCAGGGAGGCACCGTCATTCCCCGAGCTGACCACCATGCCTCACCGTAGCTCACGCATATCTGTTCGCCTGGGTAGATGTCGCGCAATGCGTGGAAGCGGAAGACATCGCGATCCGAGGCGCGCGAATAGACGGCGTTGGGCTCGTTGGAGTGGTTGTAGATCATCCCGTACCCCATCACGAGGGCGACCCAGTTGCCGGGGCGCGGCTCCTCGTGGCGGTTCCAGCGAATCTCGAAGACGTAGTCATCGAGCGGCTCTCCGCGGCACTGCTTCTGCGGGACCTTGAGGTAGTGGCACTCCTCGATGAGCGCACCAGAGACGATGGGTTCGTCGGCGAAGACCCCCATGCCCCACTCGCATGGGCGAACCTTGACCCCCGGGTGAAGAAACAGCGCGGGTCCCAGGTTGTTGACGTCGGACTCCATGGCATTCAACCCCAGCGGCGAGAGAAACCTCGGTTGAGCCCCGCCGCGGCCAGCAGGTAGAGCACCACCAGGCCCATCAAGGCCAGGAGGACCTGAGGGGGCGGCGGAACAAAGCCGAACGAGCGGCCCAGCGGGAGATACGGCAGCGCGAGCGCGACGCCCACCGCGCTCAGCGAGGACGCGACCAGCCAGCCCGAGGGCCGACTGCGCCAGGGCACGCCCCGCGTCCGGATGATGAAGATGACGAGCACCTGGGTGGTGAGTGACTCGACGAACCAGCTCGTCTGGAAGAGGGGCGCGTCCGCGCGGAAGACGACGAGCAGCAGCATGAAGGTGGCCGCGTCGAACACGGAGCTGAGCGTGCCGAAGAGGGCCATGAACTGGCGCACGTGGCGCAGGTTCCACCGCGTGGGCCGCGCCAGCTGCGCGTCGTCCACGGAGTCCAGGGGGATGGCCAGCTCGGACACGTCATAGAGCAGGTTGTTGAGGAGGATCTGCAAGGGGAGCATGGGCAGGAACGGCAGCAGCACGGACGCGCCGGCCATGCTGAGCATGTTGCCGAAGTTGGAGCTGGTCCCCATGCGGATGTACTTCATGACGTTGCCGAAGGTGCGCCGCCCCTCGAGGACGCCCTCGTGCAGCACGCCCAGGTCCTGGCGCAGCAGCAAGAGGTCCGCGGCCTCGCGCGCCACGTCCACCGCGCTGTCCACCGAGATGCCCACGTCCGCGGCGCGCAGCGACGGCGCGTCGTTGATGCCGTCTCCCATGCAGCCCACCACGTGGCCCGCTTGCCGCAACGCGCGCACCACGCGGCTCTTCTGGGCGGGGGACACGCGCGCGAACACCGTGGTGCGCTCCGCTCGCGCGCTCAGGCCCGGCTCGTCCAGCCGCGACACCTCGTCGCCCGTGAGCACGCCCTCCACGGGGAGCTCCAGCTCGCGGCACACCTGCGTGGCCACGCGCTCGTTGTCCCCCGTCACCACCTTCACCTCCACGCCCGCCCGGGTCAGCGCCGCCAGCGCCTCGCGCGCGCCGTGCTTGGGTGGATCCAAGAAGGATGTGAAGCCCGCGAAGACGAGCCCGGACTCATCGCCCACGTCCGCGCGCTGGACCTCCGACGAGGTGTCACGCCACGCCACCGCGAGCACCCGATAGCCCTCCTCGCCCAGCGCCCCGAAGCGCGCGAGCAGCGCGCCCCGCCGCCCCGCGTCCATCTGCCGGACGTGTCCCGCGGATTCCTCCAGGTGGACGCAGCGGGTGAGCAGGTCCTCCGGCGCCCCCTTGACCACGAGCACGCGTCGCCCGGCCCGCTCGAGCAGCACGGACACGCGCCGGCGAACGAAGTCGAACGGCACCTCGTCCACCTTCCCCCAGCCGTCCTCGGCCAGCTCCGTGTGCGCGAGGATGGCCTCGTCCATGGGGCCGCGCAGGCCGGACTCGAAGTGGCTGTTGAGCCAGGCCCAGCGCAGCACCGAGTCGCTCCGCGCCCCTGACGCATCCTCGTAGCGCTCCAGATGAATGAGCGCCTGGGTCAGCGTGCCCGTCTTGTCCGTGCACAGCACGTCCATGCTGCCCAGGTCGTGCACCGCGCTCAGCCGCTTGACGATGACCTCGCGCGACGCCATCCGCAGCGCGCCACGGGCCAGCGTCACCGACACCACCATGGGCAACAGCTCCGGCGTCAGCCCGACCGCCAGCGCCACCGCGAACAGGAACGACTCCAGCAACGGGCGACGCGCCGTCACGCTCACCAGCAGCACGAAGAGCACCAGCAGCACCGTCAGCCGCATCAGCATCAGGCCAAAGGCGCGCATGTCCCGAGCGAACGCGGTGGACGCCGCGGGCGCATCCAGCCCTCGCGCGATGTCACCCACCGTGGTGCGCGCCCCCGTGGCGAAGACGAGCCCCCGCGCCGTGCCGCTGATGACCGCGGTGCCCGCGAACACCGCGTTGCGTGCCTCCGTGAGCGGCACCTCCCGAGAGCCTGCGCCGGTCTCCTTCTCCACCGGATAGGGCTCGCCCGTCAGCATCGCCTGATTGACGTAGAGGTCTCGCGACGCGAGCAGCCGCAGGTCCGCGGGCACCAGGGTGCCCGCCGCCATCAGCACCACGTCTCCGGGCACGAGCGTCCAGGCGGGGACCTCGCGCGCCTCGCCGTCGCGGAGCACGCGCGCGCGGAGGGCCGCCCGGCCTCGCAGGCGCTCCGCCGCGTTGCCCGCGCGGTGCTCCTGCACGAAGTCCAGCGCCACGCTCATCAACACGATGGTCGCGATGATGGCGGAGCTGGTCAGGTCGTGGACGACCGCGGACACCGCGCTGGCCACCAGCAACACCAACACCAGCGGGTTGCCGAAGCGCGCGAGGATGTCCCAGGCGAGCGAGCGGCGATGCGGCTCGGCCCGGTTCGGACCGAGTCGCTCCAGGCGGGCCTGGGCCTCCGACTCGCTCAGCCCCTCGGGCGCGCTGCCCAGTCGAGCCAGCAGCGCCGCCTCCGTTCCACTCCAGGGAGGTGGCCCCTCGGTGCTCGCGCGTGTCTCGCGCCGCTTCACGCCCCTGCCCTCCTCAGTCCGGTTGCTTCTCCATGCCCGGGGGGGGGGAGGCCGTCGTGGGCGTGCGCACCTCCGGGGGATGCGTCGTGAACGTGCGCCGCAGCAGATAGAGCCCCGGCACCATCGGCAGCCACAGCGTGAAGCCGCGCAGGAGCAAGGTGCCCGCGAGCGACACCTCCACGGGCACGCCCAGGAAGTTCAACATCCCCACGGACACGGCCTCGTAGGTGCCCACGCCGCCGGGAATGATGGAGACCGTCTCCGCCATCGACGCCACCATGAAGCCGACGAACACCGTGCTCGCGGGCACCTCTTGCTGCCCCAGCGCGCGCAGCATCGCGCCCAGGGTGGCCGCGTCCAGCACGTAGACCGAGAGCTGCAACGCGATGCCGCGCACGAGGAGACTCTGGCTCCCCAGCAGACCGGGCGGGACTTCCGCCAGGGCCTTCACCATCGCTTCGAGCCCGGGGATGCGGCGCAGCCAGCGACCGGGCTTCCAGTCGCGCCGCCGAGACAGCCACAGAATCAGCACCGGGACGATGACCGCCAGCGCGCCGAAAGCCGTCACCAGCATCTGCACCAGCGAGTTCAGCTCCGAGCGCGCCCACAAGAAGGCGATGCTCGCGGCGACGCCCAAGGCCTGGGCGGCGTAGAAGCAGAGCACCGTCAACAGCACCGCGCCGGCCGCCACCCCGGGCGCCGCGCCTTCGCGCCGCAGCCCCCGCGCCACCACCAACGTGCCGCCAATGCCCGCCGTGGGGATGACCTGATCAAACGCCAGCTTCATCACCGACAGGCGCGACAGGGACCACACCGAGACGCGCACGCCGGTCCGCCCCAGCACGATGTGCCAGATGCCCGCCACGCACAGGTACGTGGCCAGTTGCAGCCCCAGCGCGACGAGGAGCCAGGCGGGCTGCGCCTCGCGCAGCAAGCGAAGGAACTGCTGCTCCTCCGAGTGCCGAGAGAACACGAACGCGACGAAGGCCACCAGGAGCACCGCGCCGGGGACCCACCACCACCGACGACGGCGCCCGAGGGGGCCGTCCCATGCCTCATCCTGCTCGGAAACCTCGTCCTGGCGGGTGCCTTCCATCGTGCTCCCTTCCGCTCTGGAAACGATGCGCCTTGCCGCTCCCCAGCGCAGCAGCGGGCGCCCGACTGCACGCGTGCCCTACCACCATCCAGCCCGCCCCGCCCCGCGGACTCACCGGGTCAGGAGCTGAAGCGCTCGCATGGACTGGGGGTCATCCACGCCCGGCAGGGCATCCAACGGCCCCTCCCAGGGGACGACCACTTCGGGAACCAGGGGCTCGTCCTGCAACTCGCGCCCCCGAGGCGTCCTCAGCTTGCCCACCGACACCATCAGCGCCGAGCCGTCCACGAGGGGGAACAGCCCGTGCACCAGCCCCTTGCCATGCGAGCGCCGGCCCACCAGCACCGCCCGCCCATGGGCCTGGAGCGCGCCCGCCAACAGCTCCGCCGCGCTCGCCGTTCCTCCGTCCACGAGCACCACGAGCGGCCCGTCCACCTCGCGCTGCCCCTCGGCCCACAGCGGGACACCCTCCGCGGAACGACCCGCCAGCGCTCCGTCACTGTTCGCGCGCATCGCCCCCGGGGCGCCACTCCCGCCGCTGCCCGTCGGCGGGGCGCTCTCGGCACGGCGCAGCTGGGGGGCCGCGCTTCCCGCCAGGCTCGTGGGCAACAGGCCCCCGCTGGCGCGGCTCGCGACAGGTGCATCACTCGCGCGGCCCGTTGGCGGTGGCTCCGCGCCGGCGTGGCTCGGGCCGGGAGACTCGCCCGCGGCACGACTGAGGAGCGGCGCATCACCTTCGGAGCGGGTCACGCGCAGACCGACTTCAACGGGCCCCAGAAAGAGCGCCGCCACCCGGAGCACTTCGTCCACGCGGCCCCCTGGGTTGTGGCGCAGGTCGAGCATGAGCCGGTCCGCGCCCTCCTTCCGCAGCGCCGCGAGCGCCGCGCGCACTTCGTTGGCCGTCCCGGCGGAGAACATCTCCACGCGCACGTAGCCCACGGCCCGGCCGCCTTCTCGCATGATGCGCCACTGCACCGGACGCAGCCAGGTGTCGCGCTGCTCGCGCACCAGCGTCACCGTGTGGACCTGCGTGCCGTGACGAACCTCCAGCGAGACGGGGGTGCCCGCGACGCCGCGAAGCAGCACGCCGGCGACCTCCAACTTCATGCCGCGCGCGGGTCTGCCGTCGATGGACTCCACGATGTCCCCGGGATGGATTCCCGCGCGCGACGCG
Source organism: Citreicoccus inhibens (assembly GCF_019039035.1). Lineage (GTDB taxonomy): Bacteria > Myxococcota > Myxococcia > Myxococcales > Myxococcaceae > Citreicoccus > Citreicoccus inhibens. Next base: position 45,043 of record NZ_JAHNZT010000018.1, read on the forward strand.
GGCGAGTCTCGCAGCGGCGTCACCACCATGAGCGTCCGCGAGCGCGAGTCCACGTCCAGGCCCAGCACCTCCGGCAACCCCACGCCCACGCCCGCGCCGCCCGCCAGCTCCCGCTCCAGGCCCTCGCGTTGTTCGGGCTCCAGCAGCCGCGTGGCGGGCTCGTTCAACACGGTGGTGATGGCGCGGATGCGCGCCCAGGCCTCGCGCTGCGTCGCGGGTGGCGTGCCCGCGTGGCGCACGTCCTCGCCTCGCTTCACCGCCTCGGGATTCATGAACTCGCGCAGGAGGACCCCCCAGGCCTCATCCACCAACGACTCGGGGGTCCCCGAGGTGTTCGCGACCGTCGGGGTCACCGGCGCGGGCACGGTGCGCGTCGCACACGCGGAGAGCGCCAGGCCCAGGGCGAGGAGAAGGGGTCTCATGGGCGCGAGCATACATAGGTGCCCACCTGCTGGATGGGCCTCTGGTAGAAGCCGCGCATGGCCAAAGACGTCCTGTTGCTCGAGTACTCGGGCTGCGACACCTGCCGCAAGGCTCGCAAGTGGCTGGATACCCAAGGGGTGACCTACACGGTTCGCCCCATCGTCGAGTCCCCACCCACCGCGACCGAGCTGCAAACGTGGATCGCCCGCAGCGGCCTCCCCGTGCGCAAGTGGCTCAACACCAGCGGGCAGAGCTATCGGGCGCTGGGGAAGGCCTCGGTGGACGCCGCGTCAGAGGCGCAGCTGCGCGAGTGGCTCGCGCAGGATGGCAAGCTGGTGAAGCGGCCCGTGCTCATCACCTCGGACCGGGTCCTCGTCGGCTTCAAGCCCGAGGCCTACGGCGAGCTGTTCTCCGCGCGCGGATAGGCCGCCAGCGCCGCGGAGAAGAACGCACGGAGCTGGTGCGCATAGCCCACTGGATCCACCCGTGCGTATTCGCCGTGCGTCGCGCCGGGGACGCGCCACAGCGTCCTCGGCTCGTGCGCGGCGCGGTAGAGGCTGCCATCCAACTTGGCGGGCCCATCCGGATCCGTGTCGCCGTTGATGAGCAACAGCGCACGTCCCTCCAGCCGCGCCATTCCATCCAACGGGCGCACCGCGTCCACGTCCACGCCCGCGCGACGCAGGCTCCACACGACGGGCAGCGAGTTGAGCCGCCCCAGGCGCCCGCCGTAGCAGGAGTGCACGTCCGCCTCCAACACGGGGAAGGCGCCCACCGCCGCCACCGCGCGCACGCGGGGCTCCTCCTGCGCCACCAGGAGCGCCGTGGCTCCGCCCATGGAGAACCCGAGCAATCCCAGACGTGAGGCCTCCACGTCGGGGCGCGAGGCGACGAACGCCAGCGCGGCGCGGACGTCTCCTCGCTCGCGATCGCCCCAGGTGACCGCGTCTCCATCGCTCTCTCCCTGCGCGCGCAGGTCGAAGAGCAGGACGCCGTGGCCCGCCTCCGCGAGCGCACGCGCTTCGAAGAGCAGCTGCGCCCGGTTGGCCGCGAAGCCATGCACCAGCACCACCGCGGAGCCATCTCGTGAGGGGACGTACCAGCCGCGGAGCGCATGACCCTCCGGTCCCTGGAAGGACACGCGCTCCATGCCCGCGAGTGGGCCGGTGGCGTCCGGCGGGACGACGGGCACGCGCGAGGGGTGGAGCATGCCCTGCGCGGTGCGCCATCCCTGCCAGCCCAGGACCGCCGGAAGGCCCACCCCACCCAGAGCCAGCCCGAGCGCGACGAGGCGAGGAAGGACTGCGCGAACAGAGGTCGTCATCGGCGGAAGCCCGGCGAGAAGGAGCGAGCGCGCCAGCGTAGCCGAGACGGACTTGATTCACGCCCCCTCGCGCGGTGGCGGGCAGGGCAATGGCTCCCCTGCCCGCCCGTCGTCGCGCGGGCCGACCGTTGCCAGACTCGAGGGGCATGGAGATGGGAGCCAAGCGGCCCCTGGGAGAGATCCTCCTGGCGATGGGCGTGGTGGACAGGGCCCAGCTCCGGCTCGGGTTGGTGCACCACTACGAGGTGCACGTCCCCCTCGGCCGGGCGCTGGTGCGGGAAGGCGTGTGCACGGAGGCGGACGTCCTGCGGGGCCTTGCCGCGCAAGCGGGCGTGGACGCGGTGGACCTGGACCACGAGCCCTTGGACCGAGCCCTCACCTCGCTCGTCCCGGCGCGCATCGCCCGGCAGTACCGAGTCATTCCCTTGCGCATCGAGCAGCGCGACGAGCGCGAGGTGCTCCATCTCGCCCTGCCCGCGCCGGTCTCGCTGGAGGCCGTGGACGACGTGCGCGCCATCTCCGGCAAGGCGCGCGTCGAGCCGCACCTCGCCGCGGACAGCGCCCTCACCCGCGCGCTGGGCACGATGTACGGAATCCACGAGGCCGCGGACTTCACGGCCCCTTCCGAAGCGGCCACCGCCCCCGAGTCTCCGCTCCTGCTCTACGGCTGGCCTCCCGTGACGGCGGTGCTCATCTCCCGAGCCCTGGCTCGACACCGGATTCCGTCGCGCACCGCGACACCGCTGGAGGTGCTGCACACGCGCGCCAGCGACATCGTCATCGCGCCCATCCAGGCCATGGAGGGACTGCTCGCGGGCGAGGTCCGCATCGCGGGCGGGCTCATCGTGCACGGCAGCTCGGATGACGAGGGATTCGAGCGCGCACTGCGACTCGGAGCCCGCGGCTTCCTCGCCAATCCACGCGACGAAGAGCTGCTGCTGCGAGCGGTCCGCCGAGTCCTCCAGCGGCAGCGCGACCCCGAACCACGGGCCCCAGGCCTTCGGTGACGTGCGCTGGCCCGCGTCTCAAGAGCGGGCCAGTCCGTCACCCGCCAGCCGCGGCGCTCAGGGCGTGGCGACCACCGGCTCCGCGGCGTGGGAAGCGGAGGAGGCCCCGTGTCCACTGGCGCTGTGAGCCGTGCCGTGCGCGGGCGCGATGGCGTGGCGCGGCGCGGGCTCCAGGCCGAGCACGCCGAGCACCTCGGGATAGACCTTGTCCGCGAAGTAGCGACCGCCCGCGACGGTGAAGTGGACGCCGTCCGTCATTCGCAGCCGCATGGGCTTGCGGAAGCCCTCCACGTGGGCCTCCTGGAGCGCGTGCCCCCGCGCGTCCGTGAAGAACGGATGCGTGTCCACGTGCACCGCGTCCTCGCGCGCGGCGATGACTTCACGCTGGAGCCCTCGGATGAGCGCCAGCTTCTTCTCGAAGCGGCGCAGCCCCGTCGTCGGCAGCTCCAACCAGACAATCTTCCGGCCCGGAGCCGCGATGACGCCCAGGAAGTCCTGCACGCGCTGCCGGTAGGCAGTCTCCCACTCGGCCTGTCCCCAGGCGATGGCCGAGCCGCCCGCCTTGTCGCGCAGCGCCTGCCCGTCATTGCCGCCCAGGATGACGACCACCACCTCTGGCTGGTGCCGCTCCACCTCCTGGCGGCCCGCCTCCATCCAGTCGAAGAAGTCCGGGCGCGACAGCCCCGTCGAGGACTTCGCCTTGCGACGGCAGCGGACGCTCGGGTGCGCATCCAGCTCGGCTTGCAGGGTGTCTCCGAAGCCCGTGGCGATGAGGCTGTCGCCGAGCAGGAGCACCGTGTGCTCGGCACCAGGCGCGGGCGCGGGCGCGGGACGAGGCGTGGGCTGGACGGGGACCGCCGGCAGCACGGGCGCCGGGGACACGGCGCCCTCCGCGGGAGATGCCGCCCGCGAACCCATCGCGAACAGGGAAACGAAAAGGAGGAGCGAGCGCGTGAACCGGTTCCGCATCGGCGCCCGCAACCTACTCGGCCCCACGTGGTGACGTCACCCCTTCGTCGCGGCCATCGACCGAGGCCACTCGGAACTTGACTCCACGGACAGCGCGGCCAACCACGGGCGCAGGAGGCGAGCGCACGCGTCCGGGTGGCTGAAGTAGGGCACGTGGCCCGCGCCCCGCAGCACATGCTGGGGCGTTCCCGGCGGCAGCGCCGCGGCCAGCCGGCCCAGCGTGCTCGGAGGAACCAGCACGTCTCGGTCACCTTGAATGCAGATGCAGGCCACGGGCAGCCGGCGCAGCTCCGGAGGAGGCGGCTCGGAGCGGATGGCGAACGCGCGATACAGCGTGGTGACGCGCTCCTCCCAGGTCGTGGGCACGACCTCCGCGACCTGCGCGCGCGGCAGGGGCTTCCATGCGGCCAGCGACGCGGCACCCCACCCCGGGCGGCCCAGGACGGCGATGGGCCCCATCATGCGGATGAGCCGACCACGAACACCCAGGTGCTCGGTGCGAGCGAACGAGCCGAGGAACGCCACCCCCCGCGTCGCTCCGCCCGCGGCCAGGTGCGCGGCCACCATCCCGCCGTAGGAGCTGGCCACCACCGCGTCCACCGGCCCCGCCGCGCGCAGCACCCTCGCGGCGAGCGAGCGAGCGCCCTGTGAGGCATGCACGCCCTCGGGATACTCGACGAGCACCGGCCGAGAGCACTCCGCCAGCCGCTCGGCCAACGCACGAAAGCCCGAACCCCGTGCCCCGAGCCCCGCCAAGAGGAGCACGCGAGGCCCCTCTGCCTGTCCGACTTCCGTGAGCTGTACCTCGCGACGCATGCAATCTTCCTCGGGTGAGCGCGATGGCGAACACGGCGACGACGCGGCGTCTGCCCCGCGCCCGGCCCTTCGCAGGCTCCCAGGCGGCGACAGCAAGGGGAAGGCCGCCCGCCCTCCACTTTCAGCCCGTGCACATCCGACGCGCGGTTCAGCCACGCGCCCGACGCTTCGCCCGCGCCACCGCCGCCACGCAGTCCTCCGCGCCAGGCACCTCGACGCACCAGGACACGCCCCCGCGCGGAGAGCACGTCCGACCTGGGGCGTAGCGACGCCAGCCTCGCGCTGCGCCTCGGTGCGCTCGAACGCGACCGCGCCGGACCAGCCGCAGACCCGGCACGACGCACTTCTCACGCCTCGAATCGCCTCCCCCCGGACGCGGTGCGGCTCAGCGCGACACCTCAGCCACGCGCGGAGCGGTCCAGACCGAGGAAGGCGCGCGTCCGTGCATGGTTCGGCCGCGTGAGGACCTCGTCGGGCACACCTTCTTCGATGACGCGCCCTCCGTGCAGCACGAGCACCCGCGAGGCCAGCTCGCGCGCGAAGCGCATCTCGTGCGTCACCGCCACCATCGTCAGGCCCTCCGCGCGCAGGCCCGCCAGCAGGTCCACCAGCTCGCCCACTCGCTCCGGATCCAACGCGCTGGTGGGCTCGTCCAGGAGCAACACCTCCGGATCCATCGCCAGCGCTCGCGCGATGGCCACCCGCTGCTGCTCCCCTCCCGACAGCGCCGCTGGGTACGCGCTCTCGCGATGCGACAGCCCCACGCGCGCCAGCAGCGCCCTGCCGCGCTCGGTGGCCTCACGAACCCCGAGCCCTCGCACGAACACCGGCGCCTCGATGACATTGCCCAGCGCGGTGCGGTGCGCGAACAGGTGCCACTGCTGAAAGACGAAGCCCACCCGCTGGCGGATGCGCCCCAGCACCGCCCCCTGCGACCGCCCACACCCCGGCCCCAGCGTGTCCCCCCCCACGCGCACCGAGCCCGCGTCAAACGACTCCAGCCCGTTGAGGCACCGCAGGAACGTGCTCTTGCCGCCCCCCGAAGGGCCCACCAGCGCCACCACCTCGCCGCGAGCGAACGTCGCGCTCACGCCGTCCAGCACGGCCTGTCCGTCGTAGCGCTTGCGCAGCTCCTTGACGTCAATCATCCACGCTCCAGTCGCGCCTCCAGACGCCTCGCCAACCGCGCCAGGGGATAGCTCATCGCCAGGTAGAGCGCGGCGCACAGCGCGCCGGGCACCAGCCAGCTGCGAACATCCACCGCGGTGATGGTCATCCGCTTCGTCAGCTCGACCACCGAGATGACCGACACGAGCGAGCTGTCCTTCAGGAGCGCGATGAAGTCGTTGGTCACGCCCGGCAACGCCACCCGGAACGCCTGCGGCATCACCACGCGCCGCAAGGCCAGCCGCAGCGGCATGCCCAACGAGAGCGCGGCCTCCAACTGTCCGCGCGGCACCGCCTGCACCCCCGCGCGGTACACCTCGGCCTCGTAGGCGGCGTAGTTGAGCCCCAACCCCACCACCGACGCGCTCAGCGCGTCCAACCGCAGCACGCCCGCCAGCCCGTAGTACAAGACATACAGCTGCAACAGCACCGGCGTGCCTCGCAGCAGCTCCACGTAGAGCGTGGAGGCCCGAGACACCACCCCGTTCCCGTACAGCCTCGCCAAGGCCAGGAGCACGCCCAGGGGAATGGCCACCGCCATGGCCAGCACCGACACCAGCAGCGTCACGCCCGCGGCCTGGAGGAAGAGCACCGCCTGCCCCCAGCCCAGGTGCGCCGTGGACGTGTCCGCCAGGAGCGCCTTGGTGTCCGCCTCCGTCCAGTCCACCATGCGCTGCTCGGCGTCATCGTCGACGTGCCAGCGCTGGAAGATGGCGCGCAGCTCGCCCGAGCGCGCCAGCCGCGTCAGCGCCGCGTCCAACGCCGCGCGAAGGTCCTCCTCCCCCGGGCGCACGGCGATGGCGTAGTGCCCCTCCCCCACATCGCCCACCACGCGCAGCCTCGGGCGCGTCTGGCCGTAGCGCTCCGCGATGATGTCGTCCAGGAGCACCGCGTCCAGCCGCCCCTCCTCCAGGTCGATGTACGGCTCCTGCACGCCCTCGTAGGGCAGGGCCTGCGCCCCAACCCGCAGCAGCAGGTCCCACGCCTGCGAGTTGGCCAACGTGCCCACCCGCTTGCCCCGCAGCGACGCCAGGTCCGTGATGCGCGCGTCGCCCAGCCGGGCCATCAACCGTTGCTGGAAGACGTAGTAGGGCCGCGTGAAGAGGACTCGGCCCGCGCGCGCCGGAGTGACCTCCAACCCATTGAGCGCCACGTCGAACGAGCCGCGATCCAACGACGGAATCAGGTTGGACCAATCGTTCTGCACGAACGCGGCGCGCACGCCCAGCTCGCGCGCCAGCGCGTCCGCCAGCTCCACCTCGAAGCCCCGCACGCCCCCCACCTGCTCGGGGTCCTCCATGACGTAGGGCTCGCCCCCTTGCGCGTCCCCACCCCACCGGAGCACCCCCGCCCGGCGCACGCGCTCCAGGCCCGTACCCGTCTCGTGGCCGCAGGCGGCGCACAACAGCACGAGCACCGCCAGCGCCCAGCGCCAGGTGTGTGGGGGCCGGGTCGCCCACGACCAGGGTTGTTCCATCTCGCTCGAGTTTTGGATGCCACCGACATAGGCGAAATCCGAGCGGCAGTGCGGTAGTTTGTCGCGACCTGAACTCCTGGATATTCATGGAAGAGTCTAAAGTCTTGATAGTGGACGACGAGCCCCAAGTGGCGCACGCCCTGCGCCGCCTGCTGCGCCGCGAAGGCTTCACGGTCGAGGTGGCGTACAACGGCGAGGAGGCCTTGGAGCGGCTCCAGCAGTTCACACCGGACATTGTCCTGTCGGACTTCCGGATGCCCGGGATGACGGGGAGCGAGTTGCTCCAGCAAGTCAAACGCAGTCACCCCCTGGCGCTGCGGCTCATCATCTCCGGCTACGCGGACTTCAAGTCGGTGGTGGCGTCGGTGAACGACGGAGAGATTTGTCGCTTCATCAGCAAACCGTGGGACGACGCGGAGCTCGTGGCCTACCTGCTGGGGCTGCTGCGGCACCGCGAGGTGATGGCGCAGCTGTACCAGCCGTTCCTCGGGGAGCGGACGGGGCGCACCGCGGAGGCGTGTCCGGCGGACTCGGCGCTGGTGGTGAAGGTGCAGCTGACGGAGCCCGCGTTCGCGACGGACCAGGCGATGAAGCTCATCGAGCGCTTCGCCGGGCTGTTGGCCGACGACAGCCTCAAGGTGGTGGGCGGGTTGCTGGAGCGCTACGGCGGCAAGGTGTCCTTCGTGGCGGAGGTGGGCGGCCCGCAGCGGCTCAAGGTGGAGCTGCCCGTGCGGACGGAGCTGGCGCCCACGGCGGCTCGGTCCCTCGTGGGCAAGGCATGAGTCCGGCGCCCTGGGAGCGGGAGATGGACCTCCCGCCCGAGGAGGCCGCCCGACGCGTGAACCAGCGCGTCCGGCGCATCACGCTCGCGGCGGTGACGGCCCTCCACGCCCTGCTCCTGTGGACGTTGTGGGGGAAGTGGGGCCGCATGGCGCTGGTGACCGCGGTGTTCGCCGCGGTGACGGCCATCAACGTCGTGCTGGCCCGGGCGTTCTTCAGCCGGCACACGCGCGTGGCCGAGGCCCTGCGCGTGGGGCTCAACCTGCTGGCCACCCTGCTCTACGGCACGGTGAGCGATTGGGCCCTCCCCGTGTGGTTGTACCTGCCCCTCAACAGCCTCTGGGTGGATGGCTACGTGGACCCGACCGCGCGCCGGCGCCTGGGGCTCCTGCTGGGGCTGGTGGCGGGCGTGGCCCTGCTGGATGGCTGCGAGCCGATGCTGCCCGCGTGCTTCCTGCTCTTGTCCCTGCTGGTGGGCCTCATCTCCGAGGCGCGCGTCTTCCTCACCCATCAGGCGATGCGCGGCCTGGACCGCCAGCACCAGGCCCTGGCGCGGGCGCACGCGGCGCTGGACGAGGCGCACCGCCGCGCCCACGAGCAGGAGCGGCTCTCCAGCCTGGGCCTGCTCGCCGCGGGCGTGGCGCACGAAATCAACAACCCGATGAGCTACGTGAAGAGCAACGTCAACTCGCTGCTCGTGGAGCTGAAGGCGACCCCGAACCTGTCGCCCCTGCTCACCGAGTACGTGGAGGACGTGCTGCCGGCCACGCTCGATGGCATCCGCCGCGTGACGGCCATCGTGGCGGACCTGCGCCGCTTCGCGCGGGGAGACCCGGAGGCGCTGACCGAGTACGACCTCAACGACGAGGTGGCCGTCGCGCTGCGCATCACCCGAAGCCAGCTCCACCCGCGTTGCGAGGTGGTGCCTCAGTTGGGCGACGTGCCGGTGCTGCTCGGACGTCCGGGCCAGATTGCCCAGGTGGTGGTCAACCTGCTGATGAACGCCTCGCAGGCCATGCCAGAGGGCGGGCGCATCGTCGTGTCCACCCAGATTGTCCAGGACCACGCGGTGCTACAGGTGAGCGACACGGGCACGGGCATGACGGCCGACGTGCGCGCGCGCATGTTCGAGCCCTTCTTCACCACCAAGCCCGTGGGCGAGGGCACCGGCATGGGCTTGTCCGTCGTGCACGGCATCGTCACCACGCACCACGGCCGCATCGACGTGGAGTCTCAGCCCCGTCAAGGCAGCACCTTCACCATCCGCCTCCCCCTGCATCCGCCATACCTGATGGGGCTGGCCTCCACCGCGGCGCCCGGGTCCCACGGCGCCTGAGCACCATGTCCACCCCCTCCGCCCCCGACTTCCAGCAGCGCTTCCAGTCTCCGCACCTGGAAGACCCCTATCCCCTCTATGAGCGCCTGCGGCACGAGGCGCCCATCCACTTCAGCGAGGCGCTGAGCCTGTGGGTCGTCACGCGGCACGAGGACGTGCGCGCGGTGCTGGGCAACCCCGGGGACTTCCTGTCCGCCAACGCCTTCGCCAGCCCCGTGCCGCCGCCGCCCGAGGTCCTGGAGGTGTTGGCCCAGGGCTATCCACGCCTGCCCTCGCTGGTGGACGCGGACGCGCCCTACCACACGCGCATGCGCGCCATCGTCTCTCGCGCGCTGGCGCCGCAGCGGGTGGGGGCCCTCGAGCCGCGCATCCGCGAGCTGGCCACGCGCATGGCGGATGACTTCGTGCCGTTGGGGCGCGCGGAGGTGGTGTCGCGCTTCAACTTCCCGCTGCCGGCGCGGGTCATCGGCCTGCTGCTCGGCATGCCGGACGCGGACCTGGAGCGCTTCCGCGTGTGGACCGAGGACATGTCGCTGTTGTCCGGCGGCAACCTGCCGGTGGCGCGGCAGGTGGAGTGCGCGCGCAGCCTCGTCGCCTTCCAGCACTACATGGCCGCGCTCATCCACGAGCGGCGCCAGGTCCCTCGCGACGACCTGACGAGCGCGCTCGTCGCCACGCGGCCCGAGGAAGGTCCTCCGCTGGAGGACGCGGAGCTCATCAACCTGGTGATGGGCCTGCACTTCGGCGGGCACGAGACGACCACCAACCTGCTGGGCAACATGCAGGTGATGCTGCTGCGCGAGCCCGAGCGATGGAAGGCGCTGCGCGACGAGCCCACCCTGCTGCCGCGCGCGGTGGAGGAGGCGGTGCGCCTGGACACGCCGCTCCAAGGGATGATGCGCACCACGCGGCGCGCGGTGACGCTGGGCGGCGCCGAGCTGCCCGAGGGCGCGCGGGTGCTGGTGTTGTTCGGCTCGGCCAACCGGGACGCGGGCACGTTCCAGGCGCCGGACCGGTTCCAGATTCGCCGGCCGGACACCGGCCGTCACCTGGGCTTTGGCGCGGGCATCCACTACTGCCTGGGCGCGCAGCTCGCCCGCCTGGAGGTGCGCGTGGCCATGGAGGTGCTGCTGGCGCGGATGGACACCCCGCGCCTCCAGGCGGACAAGCCCATTGTCTACCTGCCCAACTTCCTGCACCGGGGCCCCAAGCAGCTCTACCTCGAGTGGGAGCCCCGCTGAGGGCCCCTCGCAAGGCAGCGCCTGCCAGGGGCTGGCCGGGACTCAGCGCGCCAGCTCCGCGTCGATGAGCCGCACGAAGTCCTCGACGGGCTGCGCGCCCGTCACCGCCTGGCTGTTGACGAAGAAGGTGGGCGTGCCGAGGACTCCGCGCGAGCGCGCCTCCACCGCGTCCGCCTCCACGTAGGAATCCCACGCGTGCTTGTCGAGCGCGCCGCGGAAGCGCGCCACGTCCAACCCCAGCTTGCGCGCCAGCGCCTCCAGCCCCGCGCGCTCCAACGCGTCCTGGTTGGCGAAGAGGGCGTCGTGGAACTCCCAGAACTTCCCCTGCTCGTTCGCGGCCATGGCGGCGGCGGCGGCCTGCCTGGCGTGCGGGTGCGACGGCAGCGGCAGATGACGGAAGACGAAGCGCACCCGGTCCCCGTACTTCGCACGCAGCGCGCTCAAGGTCGTCGCGCCGCGCGCGCAATAGGGGCACTCGAAGTCGGACCACACCTCCACCGTCACGCGCGCGGCGGTGGGCCCCACCGACGGGGCCTCGGCGCGGGGCGTGGCGGCGCGGGGCGTGGGGCGCGCGTCGACCGCCTCGGGGCGCGCCTTGTCACACTCGGCCGCGGAGCTGGCGAGCGACGTGAGCGGGAACAGCAGGACAGCAGACCACGACAGCATGAGCCGACGGTTCATGGACATCACCTGGAGATGTGGGGTGTGAAAAGGGCCAGCAGCGCGGAGCGACCTTGGCCGCGCGCCAAGGAGTGACCCGAGCGCGCCGCCGGTTTCATCGACCGCGTGTTATCCCCTTCACCATGCGCCCCACCGAGCGGCTCTACTTCGCGGATCCCTTCCTCCTCCACTTCCAAGCCCGAGTGCTCGCCCATGCGCAGTTCCAGGGCGTGCCCTCCGTCGTGCTGGACCAGACCGCCTTCTATCCGGAGGCGGGCGGGCAGATGGCGGACCACGGCGTGCTCGGCGGCCTGCTTGTGCGCGATGTCCAGGTGGACGACGCGGGCGTGGTGCACCACCTGCTCACGCGGGATGCCGGCGCCGCGCTCCCCGACGTGGGCACCGAGCTGACCGGCGACGTGGACCGCGCGCGGCGCCGCGCGCACATGGCGCTGCACACCGGCCAGCACATGCTGTCGCGAGCGCTCCTGGACGTGGCGGGCGCGGCCACGGTGTCCTCGCGGCTGGGCGAGACGCTGTGCACCCTCGACACGGACCTGGACGCGCTCGATGAGCGGCGAGTGGCCGAGGCCGAGGCGCTCGTCAACGCGGTCATCGACGACGACGTGCGGATTCGCGCCTTCTTCCCCACCCCGGAGGAGCTGGCCGCGCTGCCGCTGCGCCGGGCGCCCAAGGTGAGCGCCTCCATCCGCATCATCCAGATTGGCGACTTCGACGTGTCCCCCTGCGGCGGGACCCACTGCACGGGCTCGGCGCAGGTGGGGCTCGTGCGCGTGCTGGGCGTGGAGCGCTACAAGGGCAAGGGGCGCGTCCTCTTCTCCGCGGGGCCACGCGCGCGCCGCGAGCTGTGGGAGGAGGCCGGCGTCCTCAGGAGCCTGGGCCGCGCCTTCAGCTGCGGCCCCGCCGAGGTCCCCACCGTGGTGGACAAGCTCCAGCGCGACCTCACCACCGCCCGCGAGGCCCTGGGCGCGGCCCGCGCGCGGCAGGCCGAGCACACCGCCCGGCAGTTGGCGGAGCAACTGGCGCGCGCCGACGATGCCCGCGTGGTCGCGGTGCTGGACACCGCCGGCCCGGAGGAGCTGCGCGCCGTGGCCGCCCGCCTCCTCTCCCACCCCAAGGCCGTGGTGCTCCTGGCGGGGCGCACGCCCGAGGGCATGCCGGTGCTGGTGGCCCGAGGCCCCCAGTCCACCTTCGCCTGCGGGGCCTTCCTCAAGCGCGCCGCCGAGGCCGCGGGAGGCCGGGGCGGCGGACGCCCCGAGCACGCGGAGGGTCGCCTGCCCCTCACCACCGACTGGCCCGCGCTCGTCGCCAGACTCTGGGAGTGAGGGTTTCGCAGCCTGCCAGCGCAACGCCGGAGGTGGATTCGCGAAAATGTTTCATCCACCTGATTCATCGTCTCACAGGGTGGGAGGACTTCACCCCATGGCGGGTTCAGACCCACCCAGGTTTCCCTCTGAGAGCGCGGGTAATTTGACTCTTCGCACCATGTGTTTTGATCCAAGATTCAGCATGGTGAGCGTTGTATCGGACGCGACCCCAGCAGGTGCGTCAGGGCTGGAGCGTAATGTGCACGGCATCAAGAAGGGGCTGGGGGGACTTGGATGAAGTTGAACGGCCGTTTGAATGCCTTTGGTGATTTCGTCCGTGAGTACCGACCGGACCTGGAGCGCCTGGCCGCGCGGTTGTGCGCGGGCAGCAAGTTCGATCCGGAAGACCTGGTGAGCGAGACCCTGGAGCAGGCCCTGCACGTCTTCGAGACGCTGGAGGACCGGAACGCCAGCGCCGTGCGCGGCTGGCTGCTCACCACGATGCACCAGTGCTTCCTGGAGCAGTGCAGCCGGCAGGTCTCGGACGCGCGCCCGGTGGCGCCGCCCGTGCCGCTGGAGCTGGCCCGGCTGTCCGCGCCGGCGCTGGATGAGGGCGTCAAGAAGACCCTCGAGATGCTGCGCGCCCGCTTCCGCGAGGTGTACGCGAAGCCCGCCTCCGCCACGGAGCCTTCCCCCCTGCCGAGCGGTGGCGCCACGCACTGGCGGATGTAACGAAGACAGCGGCCTCCCCACACCCGAGCACGGGCACAGCCCCCCAGGGCCGCCCAGAGCCGGTGTGGGTGGTGAGGCCCCGGCCCCTGGGCCGTGACGCGTCCTGGACTTTCCCGCGAAGAGACTTCACGTTCGGCGTTCATACGGCCGGAGGGGGCACTCCAAGCTTGGACCGACGCGAATTCAGGGAGACGAAGAACGGGCCTGCCGCCCCGCCAGTCGACCGTCGTCGGTTCGAGGCGTTCGCGCGTGCGCGGCGGCCGGGCCTGCTGCGCATGGCCATGCGGCTGTGCACGGGCGGCGGCATCGACGCGGAGGACCTGGTGCAGGAGACCCTGGAGCGCGCCTATCGGCATTTCGACCAGTTGGAGGGAGAACCCGTCGGCGCGATCGCCGTCTGGCTGAGTACCACCCTGAGCAACCGCTTCCTGGACCACTGCCGTCGCCGGCGCACCGAGGCGCTGGGCCAGCCCGCCCTGCGCGTGGTGCAGCTCGCCGAGACCTCCTCCGAGCCCACGCCCCATGAGCAGTGGGAGCGCGTCTCCCGCGAGGACTTCGAGCGCGCCATCGAGGCGCTCCCCGAGCCCCAACGCACCGCCTACCGCCTGCACGCCTCCGGCCTGCGCTACCGCGCCATCTCCCGCCAGTTGGAAGGCGTCCCGGAAGGCACCGTGGGGCGCTGGCTGACCGAGGCGCGCCAGTCCCTGCGCCTCCAGCTGTCCGCCGACGACGGGTCCACGCCATGAGCGCCCCCTGCGACAAGCTGGAGTCCTTCGTCGATGGGGAGCTGCCCCCGGTGGACGCGGAGAACTTCCGCCACCACCTGGCCCAGTGCGGCACATGTCCACCGCGCATGCAGGAGCTGCTCGCCCTGGAGCTGCTGGCGGATGACGTCCTGCACCCCGCCGAGGTCAAGGAGCCCCCGAGGCCGCTGCGCGCTCGCGCCCGTTGGGCGTGGGTGGCGGCGCCGCTGGCGCTCGCGGCCAGCCTCGCGGTGGTGATGGTCGTCTCCCGCCGCGCGGACGAGCGGGCGGGCTCCGCGCTGTGGCTCGCCCAGGCCCCCACGCGCTCGCTGGAGGCGCGCCTGACGCACCCGGGGGCGGACCGCCACCGGCCCTACGAGGTGATGCGCGGCGCCCCCGACGCATCCCAAGCGCTGTCCCTGCGAGAGCTGGCCCGCTTGGAGGACGCGGGAGACAAGCGGGGCATCGCGGCCGCCTACCTGCTGCGCGGCGAGTTGGTCCAGGCGGCGCCCTTCCTCGACGCGCTGGCGCCTTCGCCCGACGCGAGCAGCGACCGGGCCGTGCTGGCCCTCGCGCGCGGCGCGCCAGAGGAGGCGCTGGCGCTCGCGGAGCAGGCCCTCAAGGAGCGGCCTCAGCATCCCCAGGCCCTGTGGAACCGCGGGCTCGCGCTGCGCGCCCTGGGCCTGTTCATGACGGCGGCCGGGGCCTTCGAGCAGGTGGCCGCCCTCAAGGAGCCCGGGTGGAGCGACGAGGCCGCGCGGCGCGCCGTGGAGCTGCGCACGCGGGCCCAAGAGGAGAAGAAGTCCTGGGAGGGCGCGTGGGAGTCCTGCCGCCGCATGGTGACGGGCGGCACGCCCATGTCCGTCCAGGAAGCGCGGACGGTCCCCGGCATGGCGCGGCTGTGCCTCTATGACGGCCTGCGCACCGCGGACTCGCCCGAGCGCGCCGAGGCGCTGCGCGAGCTGGCCGCGGCGCTGGACGCGCATGACGGCGGCTCGGACCTGGAGGACGCCGTGCGCCGCACCGCGTCCCGGCGCGACTTCGCCATCCGGCGTCCCCTGGCCCAGGCCTATGCCCAGCTGTCCGTGGGGACCCTGCCCCCCGGCGAGCTGACCGCGCTGCTCCCCCGCCTGCGCGAGGCCCGGCAGGAGGATCAGCTCCTGGGCGCGCTCGTGTTCGTGCAGGATGCGCGCACCCACCTGGCGGAGTACCAGGCGCTGGCCCGCGAGGCCCGGGACCCGTGGTTCACCTTGCTGGCGCTGGAGCGACGGACGCGGGCCGCGGTGATGGCGGGCGAGCCCAGGCGCGCCCAGGCGCTCACGCCCGAGGTGCTGCGCGCGTGTGGCGAGGATGCGCGGCCCGCGTACCGCTGCATCACGCTCTTGCGCGAGCTGGCGCTCTTGGAGGGAAACCTGCACCACCTCGTGGAGGCGCACGCCCACGCGCTCTCCGCGCTTCAGCGAGCCCGCGCGGGCCACGAGTGGGGCCAGGAGCTGCGCCTGCTCCAGGAGCTGGGGCAGACCGCGCGCATGCGGGGCGAGCTGGCCCTGGCGCACGCGTACACCGAGGAGGCCATCCAGCGCTCCCCGGACAACTGCGCCTACACGGAGCTGGCGTACACCGGGCTCGCCACGGCGTTCCACCGCGCGCTGGACTTCCCCGCCGCGCGCGCGCAGCTCGACCGCGCGGCCCGCTGCGACACCCCGCCCTCGCTCGCGCGGCTCTTTGTCCTGGCGGACCTGGCGCGCACGCCGCTGCGCCGCCCCGAGGACGAGGCCCTCCTGCGCAAGGCCCTGGACGCGCTGCGGACTCCTGGCGCGCTGGACGCGGGCGAGGACCTCCTCTTGCGCCACATCGAGGGGCGCTTCTTCCTGGAGCTGGACCGCGCCCGTGGACAGGCCCTGCTGCGTCAGACGCTGACCGAGTCCGCGCCCCTGCTGGCCACGACGCCCAACGCCCGCAAGGCGCGCGTCTACACGTACACCTCGCTCATCCTGGACGCGGCCCGCCACGGCGAGTTCGAGCAGGGAATGGCCCTCATCGCCGAGGAGCTGGGGCTGTCCACCGCGGACCGCTGCCTGCTGGGCGTGACGGTGGATGACGAGCGCACCTTCGTGGCGGCGCTCGGCGCGGACGGCCGCAGGGTGGCGCACTACGACGACCGCCGGCGCACGCCGCTCTCCGACGTGACGGGGCTCATTCCGCCGGACGTGCTGGCGGCGCTGCGCGACTGCCCGAGCATCCAGGTGGTGGCGCGCCCGCCCGTGCAAGGCCAGGCGGGCCTGCTGCCCTCGGAGTTCGCGTGGTCCTACCAGCTGGGCCCACCCCAACCTTTTGCGCCCGCCGTCGCGCCGCGCCGGTTGGTGGTGTCGGACGTGGTGCCTCCGGCGGAGCTGCGCCTGCCCGAGCTTCAGCCGTGGCACGACGCCGCGACCGAGGGAGACGCGCCCATCGTGCTGCGCGGCCCGGCCGCCACGCCCTCGCGCGTGCTGGAGGCGATGCGGGATGCCACCGAGGTTCAAATCCACGCGCACGGGCTCATCGACCCGGGCATGTCGGACGCCTCGGTGCTGGTGCTGTCCCCCGAGTCCGAGGGCGGGCGCTTCGCCCTGACGGCCGCGGACGTCCAGGCGTCTCCACTCCGTGGCCATCCGGTGGTGGTGCTCGCGGCCTGCCACGCGGCGCACGCCACGGCCTATATCCACGAGAACTTCGGCCTTCCGTTGGCCTTTGTCACGGCCGGCGCCCGCGCGGTACTGGCCGCGACGCAGGTGATTCCCGACAGCGAGGCCTCGGCGTTCTTCACGCCGGTCCTCTCGCGCATCCGAGCCGGAGAGCCTGCCGCCCCGGTGCTGCGCGACGCGCGGCGGACCTGGCTTGTGGCCCACCCTGGCGCCACCTGGGTCGAGCAGGTCTTGTTGTTCGAGTAGTCCCACCCCCACGACGAGCTACGAACCATGAAGAAGCATCTGCTGCTGCTGCCGCTGCTGCTGCTGGCGGTCTCCGGCTGTTTCTCCCGTTCCATCGAGCCAGACCGAATCCTGCCCAAGGACATCCCGGCGGGGATGGTCGTCACGGTCGTCGCCAGCAGCCCCCAGAACCCGGACCTCTACGTGGGCTACGTCGTGGACGCCAACACCGCCGCTGTTCTCCTCCAGCGCGAGTCCAGCAGCCTCGACGAGTTGGCCGTCTGGCTGCGCCGCTCGACCGGCAACACGCCGAGACTTCAAGCGCAGGCGCAGGCGCAGCACACCGCGTCCGGTGCCTCCGCGCCGTCCGCCGTGGCGACCTGCATCGACGCGGCGGGCAAGCCCTGCTCGCTCATCGCCAACGCGGGTGACGTCCCCGGCAAGGGCGGCGGCCCAGGCCCCACAGGCACCGAGTGGAGGAGGTACATCTACCAGCTCTCGCGCTTCATCATCTCCAACAACCTGCCCTACAAGACCCTGGAGCAGGTGACGCACGTCGCGAAGTAGCGCGAAAGAAAGCCCCCGGTGCCAGCGTGACACCGGGGGCTTGGGCAGGGCCGTGGTAGGGGCACTCGAAAGCGCCACGGCCCACCGCCCACAAGAACGAGGCGCGCCGCACTCCTTCGCCAGGTTCGCCGTCACTCCGTCGCGGCGCGCCCCTGGGTGAGCGCCTCGACGTAGGCCGTGGCCACCGCGAGGAACCGCCCGCCCCGCACGCCCGTCAGGTACTGGCGCTTCATGGCGCGCGTGGCCCCCACGTAGAACATGGCGCGGCGGATCCGCTCGTTCTCCCGCGCGCCGCGCTGGCGGGCCCCGGCCATCCACGCCTCGATGGCGTCCAGCGCCTCCAACCCCGCGAAGAAGACGACGGGGCACTCGTGGCCCTTGCACGAGAAGACCGTGGTGGCGCGCACATGGTCCACGCCCGTGACGCGGAAGTCCGCCGCGTCTCGGCCCCCCTTGCCACCGTAGGCCTCGGCCGGAACGCCCGCGCGCTGGAGCGCCTGGGTGAAGGTGGCCGGCATCACCGGCGCCACCACGAGGATGTCTCCCGGCTTCACGCCCTCCTCGCGCACCAGCCGCGCCACCTCCTTGGCCACCCAGCGCGCCTCGCTCGTCGTGGAGGCGAAGCCGCGCACGGTGGGCACCACGCCGCCGCGCTCGGTGGACTGCACGCGGTAGAGCCCTTCCAGCGTCTCCTCGGGGAGCCACACGAGCCCCTCGCGCGCCAATTCCCCCACCTTCATGTACTCGCGCATCCCGGGGTCACCCACGGCGTGCTGGCGCAAGGGGTCCAGCACCACGTTGAAGGCCACGTCGAGGATGTCGCGCGTGGCGCGGAACGTCTCCTTCAGCACGCGGGTGCGGCCTCGGAAGGACAGGCCCTCCGGGAGCTGCTCCTTGAGCAACTCGATGGGCACCTGGCCGTAGACGTTCTGCGAGTCATCCATGAAGAGCTGGAAGCAGCGCGCCTCCTTCCCGTCCTCGGTGAGGTGCGGGCGCACGAGCCCGTAGAGCGTGGCCAGCGCCTTGGCGTCCATGTCCTGCGCCTCGTCCACGAAGACGGCGTCGAAGCTGCCGGGCTCGGGCCGGCGCAGCGCGCCCACGTGCCGCACCGTCACCTGGGTGCGCAGCTCGCGCACCCGCTCCGCTCCCGCGCGCTGCGTGAGCGCCTCCTTCAACAGCACCTCCACCAGCGGCGCCAGCGAGCGGTTGTAGAAGGACACCAGCACACGCGCGCGGGGGTGTTCGAGCAGGTAGCGCGCCACCCAGTTCGTCAGCACGTACGTCTTGCCGCTGCCCGCCACGCCGCGCACCAGGTGGTGGCCTCCGTCGAAGTTGCGCTCGAAGAGGGACACCTGCTCCTGCGTGAAGAGCGGCTGCGAGCCCTTGGCGCCTTCAATCTCTCCCCCCAGGCCCGAGGGGACGAGGGGCGGCGGTGGAGGCGGTGGAGGACGCGGCTGCGGGGCGAGCGGCTCCAGGCGCGGCACGTCGCCGGGGTGCACGCGCACGCGAGGCAGGAGCGACAGAAAGCGCGTGGCCACGGGAGAGGCGCGGGCCTCGGCGCGAGACGCCAGCACGAGGAGATAGTCCTGCGCGCGGCTGGCGGCCACGTTGAGGATGGGCACCAGCGCGTGCGCCGGAAACGGACGCCCACCGGCCACCGTGTCCACCATCACCACGTCGTACTGGGTGCCCTGCTGCCGGTGGATGGTGGAGGCGCTGAAGACGTCCGAGCGCAGCCCCGCGGCCGTCCCCAACCGACGCAGCAGCGCGGCCTGGGCGCGATACGGCGTCACGCACAACACCGTGAGGCCCGAGCGCACCGCCTGCCGAGCCAGGGACACGGCAAGGTCCGCGGACAGCTCGCGCTGATAACCCGAGCCCGTCTCGCCGCGTCCGTGCGTGAGGCGGCGCGCGTCTCGGGTGAGGCCGTCCAACACCAGCCACGCGGCGCGCAGCGGGAAGGCAGGCACCGGCGCGGGACGCTCCGCGCGCTGACGCACGAGCTCACCATCCTCCAAGGCGCCGCCGTAACAGAACTGGCTCACGACGCGGGCAATCTCGGGGTGCATGCGGTGCTGCGTGCGCAGCAGCATCACGTCCGAGCGCGCCGCGTCTCGCACCGCGTCCTCCAGGTGCGACAGGCCGCTGGCGCGCAGCCAGCGCTGCGTGCCCTTGCCCACGCCCTCGGCCGCGCGGCTCACGGGGCCAATCTGCTTGGGGTCTCCGGCCAGCGTCACCTGACGGGCCAGCGGCGCCATGAGCGCGGTGGCCGCGCGCGTCACCATGCCGGCCTCGTCCACCACCAGCCGCGCGAAGGTCTCCGCGCCCTCCAGCTCCGACACGAGCCGCAGCGCGCGGTGCACCGTGAGCACCATGAGGGGGCTCTCGCCCTTCTCGGCCTCGCGCAGCGTGGGGTCCTTCACCCGACCGCGAAGCAGCCGCAGCTCCGCCTGCATCCGGGCCAGCTCGTCGGCGGGGCCGCCTCGGGTGCGCTCCCGTGTCAGCTCGCGCTCGCGCTCCTGGATGGAGCTGCGCAGCTTGCTCGCCTTGGCCTCCTCCAGCGCCACGGTGGGCAGCTTCGAGAGCGCCTCGCTCGCGCCGGTGCCGCCGCGGAAGATGGTGCGCGCCAACGGGCGCAGGGGGATGGGCTCGCGCTCGAGGAGCGCGCTGACGCGCATCACCAGCTCGTCCGCGGCGCGGTTGGTGGGCGCCACCGCGAGGATGCGCTCGTTCGGGAAGGAGCGCATCGCGCGGGCGATGAGGTCCGCCACCGCCGTCGTCTTGCCTGTACCGGGTGGGCCCCAGATGCTGCCCCAGGGCTGACGCCACAGCCGGTCCGCGGGCGTCCACTCCGCGTCACGGGGCGAGGGCGGCGCGGAGGGCTCCTCGCCACAGGCACGGCGCAGGGCCTGCGCCAGCGCGGGCTGACGGTCCGCGTACGCGGTCGCGGCCGTGCAGAGGGCCTCGGCGAAGTCGTAGGGCCGGTAGCACCAACGCTCCGCGACGAGCGCGCGGCGGTCCAGGTCCTCGCCCGAGTCCGACGCGGCGAACACGCGCCCCGACTCGAAGTCCAAATGGACGATGTTACCGGCGAAGACGAGCTCCTCGCCCACGAAGCCGAGCAACGAGCCGCCCGTCCAATCCGGGTCCGCCGCGGGCACGGGCTGGAGGCCCACCACGCCCGGCCCGGCCAGTCCCACGTCGCGTGCGTCCTGGATGCGCTGGGCTCGGTACTGGCTGCGCTCGGCGGCCAGGGCCTCGGCCAGTTCGGGGGGCAGGTACTCGGGCGGGTTCCACGCATCGCGGCGCCGGCCCGCGCCCACGGCCGCCTGCATCGCCTCCCGCTCGGCGCGCGTGGAGTCCACGGGGGCCGCGAGGTTCCGATCCACCTCGCGAATCTCAGGCGCCGTCACGCCCGCGTCCGGCTGGGGGAGCCTGAGAGGGCCCGTGGGCAGGCGCGGAGCACCAGACGCCTCGGCGTCGACCGCCTCTGGCTCCGCCAGCCTCCCGCCCCCACGCATCTCCGCGGACTCGCGCGGCGCAGCGGCCTCCGCGTCGAACGTCTCGGGCTCCGCCGCACGCGCTCCGGGCGCGGCGACTCCCCGCTGCCGCGCCGTGGCTCGCGGCGTGGGGACCTCGGGGTCCGTCGAGTTCTCGTCGTGCCGGGCGCCTCCGCGCGCTGTCGCGGGCGCTCGCGGAGCGGCGGGCAAATCTACGTCGAACGTCTCCGCCGAGTTCGCCTGCCGGTGCGGACCGACGTGGTCGCGTGGGACGCGGGGCTCGGCCTTGGGGCGCACGCGCAGCACGGGCGCACCGGACGGCGAGGTCGGGTCCGCGTCGTACTCGACGCGCAACACGGGCACGGCGTCATCGGGAGCGCGCTCGTCCCGGGGCGCCTCCGGATGGGCTGGGTCCTCGTGCGTACGGCGCATCATGCGGAGCTGCCTTCGGCGCCGCCCATCCGCTCGGGCGGAATCACCGGGGCGCGAAGCGAGCCAAGGTAGGGGACCCGAGGATCCCCGTCAACGCTCGTTCCGGGCGCACCGCGAGTCCCGGCGCGCCCGCCCCAACCTCGCGCCCTACAGCAGCTTGCACAGCAGGCCACCGCCCGTGTTCGGCGGACAGCCCGTGCCTCGGCAGTACACCGCCCCCGAGTTCGTGCTCGTCCCCCCCAGCGGCGACGGGATGGACACCTCGCAGGTGCTCGTGGCCACGTTGCCCGACGCGTCCCGCACCTCGTAGGTGAACGTGTAGACGCGGCCGTCTCCCAGCAGCGCCGACTCCGCCCGCACGCGCGCGGACTTCCGGTCCGCGCTGAGCTGAATGTCGTCGCAGGTGACGAGCCGCAGGACGGACAGCGCGTCCTCGGCTTCGTCCGAGGACACCCGCACAATCGTCCCCGTCTGCGCCAAGGACAGCGTCCCTCCACAGTTGTCCACCGCCGGCAGCGCGCAGTCCGCCAGCGTGACGACGCGGTAGTCAGAGGCTGGGCTGCCCGGAAGCACCACGTGCCGGCTCGCGCCCGGCACCGGGGGCAGCACATCCGTCACCGTGACCGTGGCCGAACACGCGCTGGACGCCTCGCCATCCGACACCGTGAGCTCCACCGGGGTGGTGCCCAACACGAAGGGCCCCGGCGGGTCCTGGGTCACCGAGAGCAGGCCCGGCCGCTCGTCGGGGTCAAACGAGCCCTGGTCAATGGACGCCATCGCCCGGCACGACGCATCCGCGTTGACCGTGACCGCGTGACACATCGCCGTGGGCGCCTGGTTGCTCAGGCACGCACCACTCAGCGACGCCGACGCGACGTTGTTCGTCTCATCCACCTCTGGGAAGCGCCGGTCGTCGTCCGCCACCACGAACACCTGCGTCGTGCCGGGCGGCAGCGTGACCTCCACCTGGAACGCGCGGCGCTCCTGGCCCACCAGGAAGGGAATCGACACGCTCGCCAGCCGGAGCCCGAGCGCGGGGTCGCCCGCGTACACCCCGACGGTGGAGGCATCCACGCCGCTCACGAACTCGTTGACCACCACGGCGGACACGCGCTGCGTGCCGCCCTCGCAGGTGACGACGACCTCGGACGCGCTGAAGTCCAACCCGGAGGACGCGAGCGCCGAGACGCGCAGGCCCGGCTCCGCATCGGGGGGTTCGACACCGCAGCCTCCCAAGAGCAGCAGGAGAGAGGAGGGAATCCAACGGAGGGCTCGGCGATGGCGCATGTTCGGCGTTCCTGGTGTGAGGGAATCCATCCGGACCAGGGCTCGCGGCCGGCCTCACGCCGCGCGGCCGGGCCCTGCCCCGGGGCGACCGTGTCTGGGTCCGCCCGACATTCCATCCGACTCGCGCCGAAGGCGATGGCACCCCAGTCGTAGACACCGTGCGCCGGGCTTCGCTCCGATAGGACTCTCGGGCCGGGTGAGTCGCACCCCGCCGGAATCCAGGAAACGCGGGAGCCTGGAGGGCCGCCCCCACCCAATGGGTTTGCGTCACGCCACGCCGGGGGTTTAGGAGGGGGTCCCCCCCATGGCAACTCCCGCCCGCCACGCCCACCCGTTCCTCCCCATCTCTCGCGCCGACATGAAGGCTCGGGGCTGGGAGCAGTGCGACATCATCATCGTCACGGGGGACGCCTACGTGGACCACCCGGCCTTCGGGCCGGTGCTCATCGCTCGCTTCCTGGAGGGCCGGGGCTTCAAGGTGGGCCTCATCCCCCAGCCGGACTGGCACTCGGCCGAGCCCTTCCGCGCGCTCGGGCCGCCGCGCCTGTTCTTCGGGGTCGCCGCGGGCAACCTCGACTCCATGCTCAACCGGCTGACGGCGCAGAAGAAGAACCGCTCCGAGGACCAGTACAGCCCGGGCGGGCGCACCAGCTGCCGGCCGGACCGCGCCACCATCGTCTACGCGCAGCGCTGCCGCGAGGCGTACCCCGACGTGCCCATCGTGCTGGGCGGCATCGAGGCGAGCCTGCGCCGCATCGCGCACTACGACTACTGGAGCGACAAGGTGCGCCGCTCCATCCTCTTCGACGCCAAGGCGGACCTGCTCGTCTTCGGCATGGGCGAGCGCCCCATCTGGGAGATCGCGGACCGGCTGCGCAACGGCGAGCGCGTGGAGGACCTGCGCGACATCCGCGGCACCGCGTACCTCATCAACGACGAGGCGATGCGCGCGCTGGAAGCAGACCCCGCCCGGCGCGCCGCGGACGACAAGGTCGTCGTGCTCCCCTCCTACGAAGAGGTGACGCAAGACGCGCGCGCCTTCGCGGTGATGAGCCGCGACTTCCAGATGGAGACCAACCCGGGCAACGCGCGCCCGCTCGCGCAGCGCCATGGCAACCGCGCCATCTACATCAACCGGCCCGCGCGCCCGCTGGAGGACGGCACCGGCCTGCGCC
The DNA here is from genome assembly GCF_019039035.1 of Citreicoccus inhibens. Lineage (GTDB taxonomy): Bacteria > Myxococcota > Myxococcia > Myxococcales > Myxococcaceae > Citreicoccus > Citreicoccus inhibens. The sequence continues at coordinate 68,916 of NZ_JAHNZT010000018.1, forward strand.
CCGGCGAGCCGAGCACCGTGGCCATGGATGAGCTGTACGACCTGGCCTTCAACCGCGTGCCGCACCCGATGTACTCCGAGCGCATCCCCGCCTACGAGACGGTGAAGCACTCCGTCGTGCTGATGCGCGGCTGCTTCGGCGGCTGCACCTTCTGCTCCATCACCGAGCACGAAGGCCGCGTCATCCAGAGCCGCTCCGCGGAGAGCGTGCTGCGCGAGGTGCGGGCGCTGCGGCGCATGGGCGACTTCCGCGGCACCATCACCGACCTCGGCGGCCCCACGGCCAACATGTACAAGCTCAAGTGCAAGAGCGAGGACATCGAGCGCCGCTGCCGGAAGCTGTCCTGTGTGCACCCGGGCGTCTGCGAGAACCTGCAGACGGACCACGGCCCGCTCATCGACGTGATGAAGCAGGTGCGCGCCGAGGCCGGCGTGAAGCACGTCTTCATCGCCAGCGGCGTGCGCTACGACCTGGCCGAGCGCTCCCCCGAGTACGTGAAGGAGCTGGCCGCGCACCACGTGGGCGGACAGCTCTCCGTGGCCCCCGAGCACGTATCGCCGCGCGTGCTGGAGAAGATGAAGAAGCCCGGCATCGAGAGCTTCGAGCGCTTCCAGCACATGTTCGCGTGCGCGAGCGAGGACGCGGGCAAGGAGCAGTACGACATCCCCTACTTCATCAGCGGCCACCCGGGCTCCACGCTGGAGGACATGGTGGAGCTGGCGCTCTGGCTGAAGGAGAAGGGCAAGCGCCCGCGGCAGGTGCAGGACTTCATCCCCACGCCCATGGCCGTGGCGACGGCGATGTACCACACGGGCTTGGACCCGCTGAAGATGGAGCCCGTGTACACGGCGAAGGGCCTGCGCGAGAAGCGGCTCCAGAAGGCGCTGCTCCTCTACTGGAACCCGGAGCACTGGCCGCTGGCGCGCGAGGCCCTGAGGCAGGCGCGGCGCGAGGACCTCATCGGACGCGGGCCCCACGCGCTCGTTCCCCCGGAGTCTCCCGCCGAGGCCGCGCGTCGCCAGCGCACCGAGGCCGCCGAGGCGCGCGACGCGGGCGAGGACCTGCCTCGCGCGGCGTATCCCCGCCCCGTGCAGCCGCGTCCCTCCGCGGGACGTCCCGCGCGTCCAGGTCCCCGCTCGCGCTGAGCGCACCCGCGTCCTCCCGCGCGCCACGGACACCGTGACGTCGGGGAGGGCCCGGTTCTCGGGGCGTGGGGGCGGCGGAAGGGCGCGGCGCACCTTCCTCAAGGCGGAGGGCTCGGCTACGGTGCGCCGCCCAACTTCCCCCACATCGAGGACACACCCCCATGGCCAGGACCTCCCAGGAGCAGACGCAGGAGCGCCACGCGTTCCTCATCGACCTCTTCCGCACCCAGCCGGAACTCTCCCGGAATGAAGCGATGGACGCCTACAAGGACAAGTTCGGCGCCAGCATCAACCTGAAGACGTTCAGCCAGCTGCGCGACCAGATTCAGAAGGAGCTCGCGGAGATGGCCGCCGCCGAGACCGCCGAGCCGGAGACGACGGAGGAGACGCCGACGCCCGCCATCCACGACCCCGCGGCCGACCTGAAGTCCGCCGCCAGCTCCGACTCGCTCGGCGCCGCCAACGCCGCGCCCGCGAAGAAGCCCAAGGCCAAGGGCCCGGGCTCGCGCAACGTGTTCGTGGACGCGCCGCAGGAGCACCTGGTGTTCCTGGAGCGCATCGTGAACCAGCTCCAGGAGGCCGGCGCCTCCAACCTGCGCATCGACCACTCCACCGACCGATGGATGGTGCTCGTCGTCGACGCGAAGTAGTCATCAGCCGCCCGGCCCGCGGGCTGCCACCGGCGCTGTCCCTGGTGTCAGATGGGTGCATGTCACGCACCCTCCTCGCGGGCCTCCTCTTGCTGTCCTCGTCGTGCGCCCATCACGCGGCCGCCCCTTCCTCGAGCGCCGCGCCCCCGAGCGCGCCCCGTGCGTGGCAGGCCCCGCTCTACCGCGACCATCCGCTGGTGGGCCGCATCTGGGACGTGGCCCAGGGCCGCTTCGTGGACGAGCCCACCCTGCGCGAGTCGCTGCGCGCCGCCCGCTTCGTCCTCCTGGGCGAGCGGCATGATCAACCCGACCACCATCAACTCCAGGCCGAGCTCGTGCGTGCCCTCGCGAAGGACGCGCGCCCCGCGCTCGCCTTCGAGATGCTGGACACCGCCCAGGCCCCCGCGGTGGCGGACGCGCTCGCCCACGCCCCGGGCGACGCGGACGCCCTGGCGCGGGCCGTGGACTGGGAGCGCAGCGGCTGGCCTGCCTGGAGCCTCTACCGCCCCGTCTTCGTCGCGGGACTGGAGGCGAAGCTGCCCATCGTCGCCGCGAACCTGCCGCGCGCCCAGGTGCGCCAGCTCGTGAAGGAAGGCCCCACCGCCCTGGAGCCCGCGCTGCGCGAGCGCCTGGGCCTGGACACGCCCGTGCCCGAGGACGAGGAGCGAGCGGTGAGGGCGGAGCTGGACCGCTCGCACTGCGGACAGCTCCCCGAAGCGATGATGGGCCCCATGGCGCTCGCCCAGCGCGCCCGGGACGCCTTCATGGCGGACCGCGTGCTCGCCGCCGCGACCGAGGCAGGCGCGGTGCTCATCACCGGCAATGGCCACGCACGCACCGACCGAGGCGTCCCCGCGCACCTCGCGCGCCGCGCGCCGCGCACGGCGGTGCGCAGCGTGGGCCTGGTGGAGGTCTCTCCTGACGCGCGTCATCCCCAGGACTACGCGCCCCTCTTCGACACGGCGCGCATTCCTTATGACTATGTCTGGTTCACCCCCGCCGTGCCGGAGGACGATCCGTGCGCGCCCCTGCGCAAAGCACGTCCTCAGTGAAAGGACACCCCACTCCGCCCACGCTGCAAAGCTTCACAAAAACAAGGTCTGCCATCAAATAACGCAAGAGCAACAATTTCAGAAATCCAAGAAACCGCCTTGCGCGCGTCTTCACTCCATGTATTATAAATCATACGGAGTGAGGGAATCGCCTTGCCGCGGCCCGTCACTCTCCCTGAGGGGGGAATTCATGACTCGGTGGAAGTCGCGCCCCGGCGCCGATTCACACGGAGTGAAGTCTAGCCAGACCCGGCCCTGTGTACCCGGGCGGGCTCCTGGAAAGGCAGACCCAGGCATTTCTCAGTTCAGCGGCCCCTGACGCCAGTCCTGGCGACTCGGCCTCGAGCGCGGGCGGCCCCCCGCAAATCCAGACATCCCGCAGACGTCGACCTGCCTCCGCCGGAGGCGTGGTCAATGACATCCCATGCCTGAGGACGCACGACGCGCACCGGACCCACCGGGGCCGTGGCGCCCCGGCGCGGGCGACGCTCCCTGTCGTCCTCACGTTCTTTGGCGACAGGGAACGTGGAACACCAAAACCGCAGGAGGAAGCATGCACAAGCTGTCTCTGCCGACCCTCGTTGTCGCCCTGGGCCTTGCCGCGCCGGCCATGGCGGCGTGGGCTCCGAGCTACTACCGCTGCACGTTCGATCAACTCAACAGCGATCAGGCCAAGGGCCGCCAGCAGTGGGCCAAGAAGTGGGCGGACGCGGATCCGTACAACATCTCCACGGGTAAGGATCAGCGCTTCTGGGCCACCGTGTATGACACGGATGCGCGCGACGCGCTGAACACCTATCAGACCTGGCTGTACCCGGTGTTCGTGGACCCCAACAACAACTACGAGCCGTGGAAGGGGCCGGGAGCTCCGGGCACCACGACCGCGGGCTTCACGGGCGATCAGATCTTCGCGCTCAACTTCAACTCCAAGCCGGTGCAGATCCTCATGGACGGCGTCTGTGAGCCGGGCTGCTACACCCCGGACCAGCAGGTGCTCTTCCAGAGCGGCGCGCTGCCCATCGAGAAGGCCCAGGCGGGCGGCGTGGATGACCTGGTCACCCTGTCCAAGGACGCCTCCATGGACAAGGTGACGCTCGCGCCCAACACCGTGGAGCGCTACACGGTGGACAAGAACGCGGAGCGCCAGGAGATCCTCCGCTTCCGCATGGCGTCCGGCGGCAAGCTGTCCGTCACGCTCGAGCACCCGCTCGTCACCACGGACGGCACGCTCAAGAAGGCCAAGGAGTTCGTCATCGGTGAGCGCCTGGTCCGCCAGGACGGCACCCCGGACGAGATTGTCTCCATCCAGGGCGAGACCTGGTTCGGCAAGGCGTACAACCTGCGCCCCACCAGCACGGACCTGACCTCCAACATCCTGGTCGCCGAGGGCTACCTCAACGGCTCCGCTCGGTTCCAGAGCGAGTACGTGGAGGAGCTCAACCGCCTCATCCTCCGCACCAACGTTCCGGACGCGCTCATCCCGTAGTCCCGGCCGCTGTCTGACTCACGCTGATCCGGACGGCTCCCGCGCTCCCCGCGGGGGTCCGTCCGCCCATTCCCAGCCATCCGAGGCCTCGCCATGGCACGCCGTGCCCGCTCGAAGTCCGTGCTGTCCTTGATTGCCTGCGCGCTGGCCGTGGCCGCGGGCTTCGCCTGGCTGCGCCTCCGCGCTCCCGAGCCCGTGCCGCCCCCCGTCGCCGTCGCCCAGACGCCCGCGCCTCGGCTGCCTTTGCCCTCGTTCGAGGGGCCCTCGCCCACCGTGCCGGGCCGCCCCCTGGACACCCCCCATCCCGTGGTCGTGGGCACGCCGCTCGAAACCCAGACACCCACGCCGCAAGCCCTGGCACGTCCCGGCTCGCCGCTGGATTCCATGCGCCAGCGCGTCATGGCCCAGAACCCGGACCTCGCCCGCTTCCGCCAATTGCAGCGCAAGGTGCTGCGCCGCGCGGACGAGACGCAATCCCTCCAGGCGCTCTACCAGGATCGCAAGGTCATCGAGGCGGCGAAGAAGGACCTGCTGTCCGAAGGACAGACGCGCTTCGATGACGACGCCCAGTTCCGCCGGCTCTATCAGGTCGAGTACCTGGGCATGAGCATCGAGTGGAAGGACAACCCCGAGCGCCCCGCGCTGATGAAGGACGTCGAGGAGCTCATCCTCGCCCAGAACATCAAGCCCGACATGGACCTGGAGCTGCGGCGCTCGCTCGCGGGCGACAAGGTCGAGCTGTTCATGGTCATGCTGCACAACGACCGGCCCCGGGCCGAGGCGCTCCTCGCGCAGGCGCAGGGCACCCGGCTGGCGCCGCTGTTGGAGAACGCCCGCGTCCGCTTCGACGCGCTGTGGGCGCTCGCGAACAAGTAGCGCCCATCCCTTTTCCCCACCCCACACCCCGACCTCGGGCCCTTCAGGGCCCGGGGCGACGGACGGCTGTAGTCACCCCAGGAGGCTGTTTCATGCAAGCAAGGACGTCGAAGAAGAGTGTCGCTTCCCGCCGGCTGATGATGGCGCTCGCCATGTCGCTGGCCCTTCCCGCCGCCGCCGCGGACACGCGCGGCACGGGCGAGCTGGCCCCCCGGCTCCTGCCGCGCAAGGGGCTGCATGACCTGCGCGCCGACGTGGCCATTCCCCGCGTCGTGGTGAAGTTCCATGAGGGCACCCACGTGCGCGTGCGCGATGGCCGCCTCTCCCAGTTCGCCGCCGAGCGCAGCGCGCGCGAGGGCAACCAGCTCACCGCCCGCGGTCTGTCCGCCTTCCAGGTCCAGTCGGACGTGGACGCGCTGGTGCGTCTGGCCGGGGACGAGCCCCGCGCGCTCGGCATGGATCGCCTGTTCAAGGCCGAGGAGCGCCTGCTGGACGCGCGCCGCAGCGAGGGCGAGCTGCGCGGTGGCCAGGAGCTGGCCGACCTGAACCTCTACGTGGAGCTGCCCATGCGCGCGGGCACCACCTTCGCGGACGTGCAGGCCCTGGTGGCCCGCCTGGACGCGCTGCCCAGCGTGGAGACGGCGTACGCCGAGCCCGTCACCGAGCCCGCGGCCCTCACCGGGCCCACGACCGCGGCGCCCTTCAGCTTCAGCGCGGTGGGCAACCTCCAGGGCAGCCAGGGCTACCTGGGCGCGGCGCCCAACGGCGTCGAGGCGCTCTACGCCTGGACCGTGGCCGGTGGCACCGCCGCGGGCGTCAACATCGTGGACGTGGAAGGCGCCTGGCGCACCACGCACGAGGACCTGCCGGCCTTCTTCCACATGGGCGGCACGCAGTTCAATGACCCGGCGTGGCGCAACCACGGCACCGCGGTGATGGGTGAGATGGTGGGCCGCAACAACGGCGTGGGCGTGACGGGCATCGCCCACGGCGCCTCGCCGGGCTTCGAGGCCATTGGCGCCCAGAGCGCCGCGAGCGCCATCGCCAACGCCGCCGTCGCGGCGGGCCCGGGCAACGTCGTCCTCATCGAGCTGCACCGCCAGGGCCCCGCGGACGCCACGCCCTGCACCTGCAACTTCGGCCAGTGCAACTACATCGCCATGGAGTACTGGCAGGCCGAGTTCGACGCCATCAGCCAGGCCACCTTGAACGGCACGTCCGTGGTGGAGGCCGCGGGCAACGGCAGCGTGAACATGGATGACCCGGCGTACGGCGGCCTCTTCAACCGCGACACGCGCGACTCCGGCGCCATCGTCGTGGCCGCCGGCTCCGCCAATGGCCGCGTGCCCATGTGCTGGACCAACTTCGGCGGTCGCCCGGACGTGAACGGCTGGGGCGAGAACGTCGTCTCCACCGGCTACGGCGACCTCTACAACGGCGGCACCGAGGACAGCTGGTACACCGGCACGTTCAGCGGCACGTCCAGCGCGTCCCCCATCGTCACGGGCACCGTGGCGGTCATCCAGGGCGCCCTGCGTGGCCACGGCCGCTTCCCGCTGAGCCCGCTCGCGCTGCGTGACGTGCTCTCCAGCACGGGCAGCGCCCAGGCCGCGGACGCGCGCCGCATTGGCAACCGCCCCAACCTGCGCGCCGCGCTCACCCGCCTCAACCTCTTCTAGTCGCTCCACGCCCCGGCGCCCCCACGCCGGGGCGTGAAGGCGGCGGCGGCCCTGCTCCCTCTCTTCCGGAACGGGGCCGCCGCCTCCCCGTCGTCCGTCCCCTGTTTCACCCGAGCCGACCATGTCCCTTCCCACCCAGCCGCCACAGAAGAAGAAGACACTCTTGGGCGTGGGGGCCGCGGGCCTTCTCGCCGCCGCGGGCTTCGCCGCGTGGAGCCTGCTGCATCCGGCCCCGCCGCCGCCCGCGCCCGAAGTGGCCACCGCCCAGGCTCCGGCTCCCGCCACGCCCAGCCCCGCGCCGCGCACGAGCCCGCGCAGCGCGCCCGAGCAGCAGCCCTCGGCCGTGGTCATCACCGAGCCGCGCCACGCGGGCGACAGCGCGGACAAGGGCCGCCCGCGCATGTTCGTGGATGACCTGCGCGACAAGATGATGGAGCGGCACCCGGACCTCGCGGAGTTCCGCACGCTCCAGCGCAAGGTGCTCCAGACGCCCGCCGAGCGCGAGCGACTCCACGCGGTCTACCGAGACCGCGAGCAGCTCGACGCGGCCAAGAAGGACCTCCTGGCCGAGTCGGAGACCACCTTCAACGACGACAACCAATTCCTGCGCCTGTACCGCACCGAGTACCTGGGCATGGCGCTCGAATGGGCCGAGAACCCCGAGCGCGCGCACGTGCTCGACACGGTCGAGTCGCTGGTGACGGCGCAGAACCTCAACGCCACCCAGGACCAGGCCCTGCGACGCTCGCTGTCCGGGGACAAGGTGGAGTTGATGATGATCCTCCTCCACAACGACCGCCCGCGCGCCGAGCAGCTCATCGCCCAGGCCCAGGCCCAGGGCAGTGAGTACGCGAACCTCCTCGTCTATGCCCGGACGCGTTTCGACGCGCTCTGGGCCCTGGCGAGGCAGCAGCAGCAACAACCGCAACCCAACCCATGAGGCGTCTCCGAATGTCTTTCAATCAGCGGTGGTGGCTTTCCTTCGGCATCCTGTGCCTCGGCACGTCGTGCGGACCGGCGTCCGAGGACGTGCAGCAATCCCTCGCACCCGTCGTCCACAGCCAGGAGCTCGGCGACGGCGTGCTGCTCCAGTTTGGCACCACCGGCACGGACCGCCCGTCGGCCGTCACCCAGGCCCCCGACGGGAGCCTCTACCTCGTGGGCAACACCGACGGCGCGCTCGGCGAGCCGTCCGAGCAGAGCGCCGGGCAGGACATCTTCATCGCCAAGCTGGCCAGCAACCTCCTGTTCACCTGGGCCCACCAGCTCGGCTCGCGCGGGGACGACTCCGCGTGGGACGTCGTCGCGGCCAGCGACGGCTCGGCCTACGTGGTGGGCCTCACCTCGGACTCGATGCCCGGACAGATGACCGCGGGCGGCTCGGACATCTTCGCCACCCGCTATGACGCCAATGGCAACCGCGCGTGGATCTTCCAGCGAGGCACCGCGGGCGAGGACTACGCGCTGAGCGCGACGCTGCGCCCCAATGACAACCTCCTGATGGCGGGGGCGGCGCAGAACGCGGAGAACTACGACTTCGACGTGGTGATGGATGAGCTGAACCTCTCGGGCCAGCCGGTGGGCCGCGCCGCGTTCGGCTCCTCCAACTTCGCCAATGACCGCGGCGAGGGCGTGTGCACGCGCGCGGACGGCGCGTCCTGGGTGGTGGGCTCCACCCAGGGCTCCATGGGCTCGAACACCGCCGCGGGCTCCACGGACGTCTTCGTCCGCCAACTCGACGGCAGCTTCGCCACCCTGTGGACCCGCCAGAAGGGCACGCCCGACATCGACGCGGCCCTGGAGGTCGCGCGTGACGGCTCCGATCGCATCTACGTGCTGGCCATGTCCTACAGCAACCTGGAGACGGGCCAGTCGGAGAACGACGGCATCCCCAATGCCTTCCTCATGCGCTACGACGCCAACAACGGCGACCTGAAGTGGGTCAAGCGCATTGGCGCGGCCAACAAGATGAGCCTCGCCACCGGCCTCGTCGTGGACGCGCAGGGCTACGCGTACGTCGCCGGCTGGACCACGGGGCAGATGACGCTCGACGCCAACCACGGCGGCACGGACGCCTTCGTCGCCAAGTTCGATCGCTATGGCAACCGCGTGCGCGCCTGGCAGTGGGGCACGAGCGCGGACGATGACGCGCGCGACATCGTGCTGACGAGCGCGACCACGGCGGTGGCGGTGGGAACGACCAGCGGAGAACTCGCCGGCCCGGGCTCCAACTCGGGCGGCCAGGACGTGTTCGCCGTGAAGTTCGCGACGACACCGTAGCAGCGCAACACCAACCAGATAGGGGAGTAGACACGATGAAGAAACTCACCGCAGTCCTCGGGGCGTTGGTGCTGTCCACGCCCGCGTTCGCAGCCTGGGCGCCCTCCAACTACCGGTGTACTTTCGATCAGCTCAACTCGGATCAAGCCTATGGCCGGCAGAAGTGGGCCAAGCGCTGGCAGCAGCAGAACCCGTACGCCACCACGCAGTGGAACGGGCTCGACATGCGCTACTGGCACTCGTCCTACTCGCAGGAGGCCAACGAGGCCGCCGGCATGGCGACGCCGGTGTGGCTGTACCCCATCTACGTCGACCCCAACAACATGTACTCGCCCTGGAAGGGCCCGGGCGCGTACGGCAGCACCACGGCCGCCTACACGGGGATGCAGATCCAACAGGACGTGCCCTACACGTTCAAGCCCGCCGCCATCCAGATGGACGGCCTCTGCGAGCCCGGGTGCTACGCCCCGGACCAGGAGATCCTCCTGTCCAGCGGCCCCATGGGCATCCAGAGCGCGCTCGAGTCCGGCCAGATGGACCTGGTGACGCTCACCCCTGACGCCACGTTCTCCGCGCTGACGTTCATGGACAACACGGTCGAGCACTACACGCTGGACCGTGACGCGGCCGACCAGGAGCTCGTCACCTTCCACACCGAGTCCGGCGGCGTGCTGCGCGTCACCACCGAGCACCCGCTCGTCGTCCCCGAGGGCAACCTCAAGCGGGCGCGCGAGCTGGGCGTGGGGGACCGCCTGGTGAACCAGGATGGCAAGTTCGAAGTCATCGTCTCGGTGGAGAAGTCCATCGAGCGCACGCGCGTGTACAACGTGCGCCCGGTCACCACGGACTACACCTCCAACATCGTCGTCGCGCAGGGCTTCCTCAGCGGCTCGCAGCGCTTCCAGAGCGAGTACGTGGAGGAGATGAACCGCCTCATCCTCCGCGACAACGTCCCGGACTCCGTCATCCCGTTCACGCCCTGAGCGCCTGTCATTGAAGGCCGGGGCGCGCCCGCGCGGGCGCTCCGGTCGCTGAACCAGACCGGGCACCGCCGTGGAGCTCCACGCGCGGTGCCCGGTCGCGTCCTGTCGTGGCACTCCCTGTCGCACCCGCCCGTCGTCCTCACCGAGGAAGCCATGCGCAATGCCTTGTCACCATCGCTGCTCATCCTGACCCTGGGTGGCTCGCTCACCGCCGCCGCCGTCGAAGCCCCTCCGCAGTCCGACCTCCCCCAAGCCTTGCTGATGCAGAGCGACCCCAACGATCCGGGAGGCGGGGGCGGCGGGGGCGGCGGCGGCACCTGGGTCCCCTACAACTACCGATGCACGTACGATCAGCTCAACATCGACCAGGGCAATGGGCGGCAGAAGTGGGCCAAGCGCTGGCAGCAGGGCAATCCCTACGGCCTCACGCAGTGGGGGGGCCTGGACATGCGGTTCTGGGACTCCGCCTTCTCGATGGAGGCGAACAACGCCGCGCTGGCGGGCACCTGGCTGTATCCGGTGTACGTGGACCCCAACAACACCTACGCCCCCTGGCCCGGGCCCGGCGCCCCGGGCTCCGCGACGGCGGGCTACAGCGGCGCGCAGATCCAGAACCTGGCCGGCACCTACAAGCCCGTCGCCGTGCAGATGGACGCCCTCTGCGAGCCCGGCTGCTACACGCCGGACCAGGAGGTGCTCCTGTCCACCGGGCCCCTGCCCATTGGCGAGGCCCTGGCCACCGGCCGGCGTGACCTGGTGACGCTCACGCCCGACGCCACCTTCGCGTCGCTCACCTTCATGGACAACCCGGTGGAGCACTACACGCTGGATCAGCGAATCTCCGAGCAGGAGATCGTCACCTTCCACACCGGGTCCGGCGGCGTGCTGCGCGTCACCACCGAGCACCCGCTCGTCGTCCCCGAGGGCAACCTCAAGAAGGCGCGCGAGCTGGGCGTGGGCGACGCGCTCGTCACCCAGAGCGGCAAGTCCGACGCCATCGTCTCCGTGGAGAAGTCACTCGAGTGGGTCCGCGCGCACAACGTGCGCCCCGTCACCGCCGACCCCACGTCCAACATCCTCGTGGCCCAGGGATTCCTCAGCGGCTCGCAGCGCTTCCAGAGCGAGTATGTGAATGAGCTGAACCGGCTGCTCCTGCGAGCCAACGTCCCGGATTCTGTCCTCCCCGCCCGCCCCTAGACATCGCCAGCATTCACCTCAAGTGCGTCAATAATTACCCTGAGACACGGCCCGGAATGACACCTTCCGGGCCGTGAAAGGACTCACCCGGGCGTCACATGCCCATGGGGTCCATGCCCAGGATCAGCGAGCCGTTGTTCGTGTACAGGTTGTAGCTCTGGTTGATACCGCCCCAGCTGGCGATGGTCAGCCACCAGGTCTTCTTGAAGATCCAGAAGCCAATCCGGACATACAGCTTGAGGGTACCGGCCAGGGCGTTCAGGTTGAGCGTGGCCTTCAAGGTCCAGTCGAGGGAGTAGAAGGGCCAGAACAGCTCGGCGTAGGCCGGCAGGTTGATGTTGATGAGGGTCAGGCTGCCCTCGACACCAAAGCCCGCGATGATGATGTCCACGCCCGCGGAGGCCGTGACGTTCGCCCAGCCACCCGGGGTGGCGGTCAGGCGGGCCACGGTGGGGCCAATCTGGCCCGTCACGGTCAGCTTCACGCCGCCGCTGACGGACGCCGCGACGCGCACGGGAACGGGGCCGACCATGAACGTCTTCGAGGCGGAGAAGAACGTGCGGCTCCAGTTGATGGGCGTGATTTCGAAGCTGTAGAAGAGGTTGCCGGACCAGATCTGCTGGCCCATGGCGTACACCTTCGCGGTGCCGCTGTTGTTGCCGCCCTGCTGGCCGGAAATCTCAGCGCGCCCTCGGACAATCTCCTTCTGGAAGCTGAACGCGGTGGCCGTCACCTTGCCTTCGGCATAGGCCTCCACGCGCTTCTCGCCCACGCCCGTGGACGGCGTGGCCGTCATGGACGCGTCGATGACATAGCCCGCGCCGAACAGGCTGTTGCCCAGGCCCTCGTTGCGGAAATAGCTCTTGGTGAAGGGCTGGTTGCCCGTGGGCAGCGACGCGCTGTCGTTGGTGACCGTCACCGCCGGCTGGACGTTCTGCGTGTTGGCCTCGGGGATGACCCCTTGGTCAATCGAGATGTTCGGCTTGCCATCCGCCGGGTCGGTGCCCAGCGTGCCGTGGGTCAGCGAGACCTCCTGATTGATGATGAGCTGCTGCTCGGACGCCGTGTAGTTGGGCGAGAACGGGTACGAGGACTTCCAGGGATAGTTGTTGTCCAGCTGGTAGCCAGACGGATACGTCGTCGCCGGGAACGCGCCGGTGTCCACCGTATAGACAACCGGATCGGAATACGACGGCACCTGCGCCAGCGCGACCTGAGGAACCACGACGGCACAAACCGCCGCGGCGACGCCGGATAACAGACGCAACTTATGCATGGGACCCCCTCCTGCTTGGTTTTGTCTCCGCTTACATTGCAAAACGCGGAAACAATGCGGGTCATACTTTCGCAACGCATGAAGTGTCAATTCGATTTCACTAAGAGTGCGTCAGTTTTATGGCGCTCCTGACAGATTTTTAAACCCTGACCGGGGCCCTCTCCTGGCATGACACCCCGCAAAAACTCGCATGAATCTTTCGAGACGCACTAGGCGTGAGGCCGGCGAGCATGCTAGCGATTGGGGCATGCGCATGCCCTGGAAGCGTCATCACAGCCTCCTGTTGTTGCTCGCCGTGGTGCTGGGAATCGTGGGCTGGTGGGGAGCGAGCCGCGCGGACGAGGACTCCGGGACTCCGCCCGTGGCGGATGCCCGGCCCACCGCGCGGCCGCCGCGGCCCGCGGCCTCACCGGATGAGCCCGAGCCCACGCGCACGCCCGATGGCACGCGCGCGTGGGTGCCGGGCCAGCAGTTCCGTTACGCGGTGGACACCACGCAGCAGGTGACGTTCGTGGCGTCGCAGGCGGGCGCCCAGGTGCCACCGGGGATGCGCTTCCATGTGCAGGGCGAGTGGCGCGTGGGCATCACCGGAGCGCGGGACACGGGGGTCGAGGCGCGGGCGGCGCTGCTGCTGACGGACCTATCCGTGACGGTGGAGGGGCGAGACGCGCTGGAGCCGCAGATGCGCGCCGCGCTGACGACGAGCCTGGCGCTGCCCATCTTCCTGACGATGGAGCGCACGGGCGCGGTGCGGACCGTCCACGTGGAGCCGGGGCTGGACGTGCTCGCCCAGGGCATCCTGCGCTCGCTGGTGGCCTCCACCCAGTTCGTGGTGGCGGGCGCGCCGAAAGAGAGCTGGGAGAGCGACGAGCAGGACGCGACGGGGCTCTACCGGGCCGCGTACCGCCGCCTGGGCGCGAAGCGCTTCGAGAAGTCGAAGCGGGGCTACACGCACGTGGCCACCTCGCAGGGACTCCAAGAGGTGGACGCGAGCAAGTTGCGCCTGGATGCGCGCACCCGCGCCGTCATCGACGTGGGTGACGACGTGTGGCCCGAGCTGCTGGAGGGCGACGAGCAGCTCGGCGTGGATGCGGGCGACGGCATGCCCAAGGTGAGCCACTCGCTGCACGTGAGCCTGAAGCTGCTGGAGCGCGGGCGCGACTCGACGCTGGTGGGCCTGTTGGACCGGGAGCGCTCGCGGTTGACCGCGGTGCCGCTCGCCAGCTTCCAGTCCGCGCCGCAGGATCCCAAGGAGCAGTACCGCCGGCTGCTCGCGGGCAAGCGCTTCGACGACCTGGTGAAGGACCTGCGCTCGCTGCCCAAGGACGAGAAGGAGCGCGACGACGCGCGCACGCACGCGCTGGAGCAGTTGCGCGCCCTGTTCCTCCTGGAGCCCAAGGAGGCGGCCAAGGTGCCCGGCCTCTTGCATGAGGGGATGGAGCCGCTGGCGGCCAGCCCGATGCTGGGCGCGCTGTCCGCGGCGAGCACCCCCGAGGCCCTGAGCGCGCTGTCCAAGGTGGTGGATGACGCCGCCGTGGGCGTGCCGGTGCGCACGGACGCGGTGGCCGCGCTCGGCATGGCGGAGACGCCGTCCACCGAGGGCATCCAGGCGTTGAGGGACCTGGGCAACGACACGCACCCGGAGCTGCGCGACACGGCGGCGCTGGCGCTGGGCAACTCCGCCTTCCAGCTGCGCGACGACGACGCGAGTGGCGCGGACGCACTGTCCCGCGAGCTGGGCACGCGCTACCGCGCGGCGAAGTCCCCCGAGGACCAGGCGCTCCTCCTGCGCGCGCTGGGCAACACGCGTGACCCGGGGGCGCTGACCACCCTCCGGGAGGCGCTGGCTTCGCCCTCCGTCCCCGTGCGACAGGCGGCGGTGGAAGCGCTGCGGCTGGTGCCCGAGGCGGAGGCGGACCGCCTGCTCGCCTCGCGCATGCTGGAGGACCCTTCGCCGGACGTGCGCAAGAGCGCCGTGTTCGCCGCGAGCTTCCGCGCCCTGCCCCCCTTGCTGCCCACCCTGGGGACGGTGCTCCAGCGAGACACCGCGGACGCGGTGCGGGCCGCGGTCGTCGGCCTCCTGGGCGCGAACCTGGGCGCGCTGCCCCAGGCGCTCCCCCTGCTGACCTGGACGAGCCAGCACGACACCAACCCCAACATCCGCCAGTCCGCGCTCGGCTTCCTGGGGGCGCTGGCGAGCGCGCAGCATCCCTGACGTTCCTGTCACGAGCGGGCGCGAGGCGGCTGCGTTAGAAGGGAGCCCCGTGTCCGCTCCTTCCTCGCCGCGCTTCGCCTCGTTCCGGGCCTTCTCGCACCGCGACTACGCGGCCATCTGGACGGGCACCCTGGTGTCCAACATCGGCACGTGGATGGAGTCCATCGCGCTGGGCGTCCACGTCACCCAGGTGACGGGCGAGGCGGCCTGGACGGGCGCGGTCGCGTCGCTGACGTACCTGCCGTCCCTCGTGTTGTCCCCGCTGGGCGGCGTGCTGGCGGACCGGTTCGACCGGCGCGCGTTCCTCTCCGTGTGCGTGGGTGCGCAGGCGTTGCTCGCGGCGTTGCTCGCGGCGCTGGCCTACACGGACCACCTCACCGTGCCGGCCATCGCCATCGTGTCGCTGCTCAATGGCAGCCTCAACAGCATCTTCGTCCCGGCGGCCACGGGCCTCATCGCCGCGGTCGTCCCCGCCGAGGACCTGCACAGCGCGCTGAGCCTGGACTCGGCGCAGTTCAACCTGGGCCGCATCGTGGGGCCCGCGCTGGCGGCGCTGGTGCTGGCCGCGGGCGGCATCACCTGGGCGCTGCTCATCAACGCGCTGTCCTTTGGCGCGGTGCTGCTGGCCATGACGCGCGTGCGCGGCGGCGCGCTCCCCGCGGCCACGCGCCGCGAGCCCCTGTGGCGAGGCCTGGCGGACGGCGCGCGACTGGCCTGGGAGGACCCGGGCATCTTCCTCGCGCTGCTCGCGGTGCTGGGGGTGGGCCTGCTCATCACCCCGTTCATCGGGCTGGTGCCCGTCTTCGCGCTGCGCGTGCTGAACCTGGGCAGCTCGGCCACCGCGATGCTGGTGACGGCGCAGGGCACGGGCGCGGTCATCGCGGCCTTCCTCGCCAGCGCGGCGGCGAGACGCATCGGACAGCGCAGGCTCCTGGAGGGCGCGCTCGTGGTGCTGGGGCCGGCGACCGCGCTCTACTGGCTGTCCCCCACCCTGCCCATGGCGACCGCGGCCCTGTTCGTCCTGGGCGCGGTGTACCTGTTGACGTTCAGCGGCTTGAAGACGGTGTGTCAGGCGCGCGCGCCGCTCGCGCTCCAGGCGCGCATCAGCAGCCTGTTCACCGTGTTCATCAACCTGGGCTACACGGTGGGCGTCGCGGGGCAGGCGGAGCTGGCGGACCGGCTGGGCGTGCGCCTCGTCACCGCCACCGCGGCGCTCGGCTTCTTCGTCCTGGTGCTGACCACGCGCGCGCTCAGCCCCCGGGGCCTGGCGTCCCTGGGCACCTGAGCCTCACGTGGGGGACGGTGTCCCCTTCGGGGGCAGCAGGGCCAGCACGCGCGTCAGCACCGCCACGCCCTCCTCGTACTCGGGCACGGTGATGTGCTCGTGAGGCGTGTGGTCCAGCGAGGAGTCCCCAGGGCCGTACGCCACGATGGGGACGTTCCACGCGGACGCCACGGTGTTCCAGTCCGAGGTGCCGGTCTTCAACCGCAGCGTGGGCCGCGCGTTCCGCTCGCGGATGGCCTGCTTGAAGGCGCGTGACAGCGCATCGTGGCCCGCCGTGGAGACCGCGGCCTTGCGCGACACCGTCCGCACGGTGACCGAGGGCACCTCGCTCAACAGCGCGAGGAGTTGCTCCACGTCGGTGGAAGGCCCCGTGCGGATGCTGACCGCGGCGGTGGCCCACTCCTCCTCGTCCGTGGCCCCGGTGTGGAAGGCGTTGAGCGAGGGGAGGTGCTGCTCGAACAAGGACGTGCGCTCGCGGTTCCACGCGTCGCACGCGCGCCTGAGCAGATTCCAGGCCTCCACCACGTGCTCGGCGGACGCGCGGTAGTCCCGACTGGCCGTGTGCCGCCGCGCCGCGCGGTGCTCCAGGTCCAAGCGCAACAGGCCCTTGTAGCCAATCGTCACCGCATGCGCGCCGCTCGGCTCGCCGTTGATGACGTAATCAGGTGCGTAGCGCTCCTTCACGTGGAAGGCGCCCCGGGTGATGGCCACCTCTTCCTCCACGCAGCCCAGGAGCAGGAACCTCTTCCCGGCGCGCTCGGACGCCGTCAGCGACTCCACCGCCTCGACGAACGCGGCGATGGCGCCCTTCGCGTCCACCGCGCCCCGGCCATAGAGCGTGTCACCGTCCATGCGGACGGGCACCTCGCCGGGAACGGTGTCGATGTGGCCCAGGAGCGCGATGACGGTGTCCCCCTCCCCGTGGCTCGCGATGGCGTTGCCCACCTCGTCGGTGTGCGCGCGCCAGCCCTGGCGGCCCAGCCGCTCGACGAGGGCGCGCGAGAAGGCCTGCTCGTGATGGCTCGGGCTGTAGTGCTCGACCATCCACCGCAACAACGCGATGCTCGGCTCACGCGCCTGCATCCGCCACCGCCCTTCCCGGCTGGGTGAACCGCGTGCCCCCCAGTCCCTCCAGCGCGCAGAACACGGGCCGCGCCGCGCGAGCGGCGCTGACATGCACCACGGGCACCCCGCCCTCCAGCGCTCGCGCCGCGGCCTCCAACTTGTAGCGCATCCGCCCACGCGCCAGCCGCATGCTGCCGCGCGCATCGTCGCTCTCGCGCACCAGCGAGGAGGGCTCCGCGGGGTCCGCCAGGAGCCCGGGCACGTTGGACAGCATCACCAGCGCCCGCGCGCCCAGCCTCACCGCGAGCGCGGCGGCCACCTGATCCGCGTCCACGTTCACCAGCACATGGTCCGCAGTGACCGCCGGGGGACAGATGACGGGCACCTGCCCCACGGACGCGAGCGCGTCGAGCAACGCGACGTTGATGTCGGTCACCTCCCCGGCCAGATGCTCCCGGTCGATGCGCACGCGCCCCTCCTCTTGGAGCTTCAGCGGAGCGCGCCGATTCGCGGTCAGCACCCGGCCGTCCGCGCCACACAACCCCACCGCGGATACGCCCCGAGCGAGCAGCGCGAGGACCACGGCCTTGTTCACCTCGCCCACCCACGCCATGGTGAGCGCGCGCAGGGTGGGCGCGTCGGTGAGGCGCACCACGTTGCCGCTCACCGTCGTCGCCTCGCGGCGCGCGAGCCCCAGCGAGGACAAGAGCCGCTCGCCCGCGTCCGAGCCCCCGTTGACGACGACCACGCGCTCGCCTCGCCGGGTCAGCTCGGCGATGTCCTCGCAGGCGCCGTCCAGGTCCACGCCCGCGGCCCCGCCAATCTTCACCACCACGGGAGGACCCGCGTGGCCAACGGACGTGGCGCTCATCCCATCACGCTCGCGCCACCATCCACGAGTTGCACCGTGCCCGTGATGAAGGACGCGCGCTCGCTGGCGAGGAACACGGCCGCGGCGGCGAACTCGTCCGCGCGCCCCACGCGCTTCATGGGGATGTGCGCGGCCATGGCGCGCAGCCCCGCGTCCAGGTCGCCCGAGGCGCCCGCGGTGCGCTCCACCGGCGGCGTGCGCGTGTAGCCGGGCGCCAGCACGTTGACGGTGATGCCCGAGTCGCCCAGCTCCTGCACCAGCGCCTGGGCGAACGCGACGATGCCCGAGCGCGCGAAGCCGGACAGCGCGAACCGGGCCACCGGGCGCACCACCGTCTCGGAGGTGATGAAGAGCAAGCGCCCCCAGCCCGCCCGCTTCATGTACGGCAGCGCCGCGAGCGCCAACCCGATGGGCGGCAGGAGCACCGCGTTCGTCGCGTCGCGGTAGTCGTCCACGTCGAAGCCCGTGGCGGGTCCCGGCGGGGGTCCCCCGCTGTTCGTCACCACGATGTGCGGGCCGCCCAGCTTGCCGGACACCAGCTCCACCCAGCGGCGCATGGCCGCCCCGTCCCGGACATCCATGGGAGAGGCGAGCACCCGACCTCGGCCCACCGCGGTGAGCATGCGCTCCGCGCGCGCGAGGCGCTCGGGGTCACGCGCCGCGATGGCCACGTGCGCGCCTTCCTTCACCAGCTCTTCGGCCACCGCGAGCCCCAGACCGCTGGAGCCTCCGGCGACGAGCGCGACCTTATTGGCGAGTCCCAGTTCCAAGCACGTCCCTCCTGGAGTCGGCGACGGGGGCGGCGCCGGAGAAGTAGCCGTAGCGCGCCATCAGCGGCCAGGCCATGGCCAGCGTGGTGGCGCGGGCCGAGGCGGACAGCTCGCCCCGCCATGCATCGTCTTCGCCGCGCAGCAACGTGGGGCCGCTGCGGAAGCGGTCCGGATTGCCGGTGACGGTGTGATTCGTTCCCAGCACCACCGTGCGCCCATCCACCGGATTGCGCGCGCGGTCCACGCCCATCCGGTCGAGCAGCGTGTCCACCGTCGCGCCCGGCGCCGCGATGAAGTCCTCGTAGCGAAGGAAGACGGACGCGCTCGGGTGGCGGCGCGTCACCTCCTCCGACGCGACGTTGAAGCCCACCCAGTACGCGGTGCTGCGGGCCGCGGACATGGGGACGACGTACTGCTTCGTCTTCGTCCACGAGTGCGTCACCGCGCGCGGGTCGCGCACCAGGTGCAGGTACAGCGGGCGAATGCCTTCCACGTGCGGGAGCAGCGCCGCCTCGGAGGGGAACTTGCCGCTGTCCACCAGCACCGTGCTGCCCGTCGCGTCCGCGATGGTGCGGTAGGTCCGCGCGAGGAAGGCCGCGTGCTCGCGCAGTGGCGTGGACTCGCCCGCCTCGTCCAGGACGCGCCACGTGTGTCGGGTGCGCACGGCGGCCTGCTGCCGCTTCACCACGTCCGCCGCGCGCGCGGGCCCCTCGAGGACGGCCTTCCAGATGGCGCAGTCCACCAACTGCGTGCCGCAGCCGCACAAGGTGTTGGAGCCGTGGCCGTACGCGTTCTTCCAGAGGAAGCTCAGCTCGCCCACGTGGAAGGCGCCCGGCAGCTCATTGAGCACGTTGCCGAGGATGGTGCTGCCGCTGCGGCACCAGCCGGTGATGTAGAGGACCGTGAGCACGGGCGCGTCCGCCATCGTCACACCAACGCGGTGACGAAGAAGTGGGTGGGCAGGTGCACCGTGAGGGCCGTGTAGACCTCGCCGTACGCGGCCAGCCCCTCGCGCGGGAAGATGCCCGGCGGCGGCTGCGCGAAGCGGATGACCGAGCGGCCGCTGTCGAACAACGTGGCTGCGGCGGTGAAGTCCCCCACGATGACGGTGCCCGGGCTCACCATGCGCGTGCGGCAGATGCGAACCCCCATGCTGGCCAGGTCACCCAGGAGCCCGTTCTGGCCCACGAGGTGCGCGTAGAAGTCGAGCGAGTTGATGATGATGCCGTCCGCGGAGCCGCCCATCTGCTCCACCTCGGCGCACGCCGCCAGGAGCGAGGCCACGGGCGTCTTGCGCGGCGGCAGGCGGCGGATGCCCGGCGTCTCCAGCAGGCCCCGCACGCGCTCGCCGCCCTTGCCGATGCACAGCGCCTGGTTCTCCGCGGTGTTGAGACGCACGAGCAGGCGGAAGTCGATGAACTGCGCCAGCGCCTCGCGGTCCTCCAACAGCGGCCGAGGCACCTGGATCCACGCGGTGGTGGGCTTCAGGGCCATCTGGTCCTGATGGAACTCGAAGGCCGCCTCGGGACGCAGCTCCACGTCCTCCACCTTCACGGTGGGCGCGGTGCGCGGGTGCGTCTCGTACCAATAGGGCACGGGGTCCTTCTCCGCGCGCGCCACCTTGAACATGCCGCGCACCGCGATGCGCGGGCGGCGTTTGAAGCCGGGGAAGGCGTCGGTGATGGTCGTGTTGAACGAGACGGACGCCTGCGCGCCTTGCTGGTGGCACGCCTCCGCGAAGGCCCTGCCGGGAGACACGTCCGCCGTCGTGACAAGCGAGCTCATGGGATTCCTTTCCTAGAGGGGATGCAGCCCCCGGAAGCCGAGTCCCTCGGTCTCCGGACGCCCGAGCATGAGGTTGAGCGCGTGCACCGCCGTGCCTGACGCGCCCTTCACCAGGTTGTCGATGGCGGCGTTGACCACGATGCGTCCGCGCTCGGCATCCACGGACACCGCGAGGTCGCAGTGGTTGGTGCCGGTCAGCGGGCCCGGCTCCGGGAACGGCGACGCGGCGGAGTTGGGGCGCAAGAGCCGCACGAACGGCTTGTCCCGGTAGGCCATGGCGAGCACGCGCGCCACCTCGGCCTCGTCCACGGGGCGCGATGCGAACGCATGCACGGTGGCCAGGATGCCGCGCACGGCCGGCACGGCGGTGGCGCTGAAGTGGACGGTGGGCCGCACGCCCGTGACGCGCGAGACGACGTCCTCCAGCTCGCCCGTGTGCCGATGCCCCACGGGCCGGAAGCAGCGCAGCGCATTGGCGCGCTCGGGATGATGCGAGGAGCGCCCCGGCGTGGAGCCGCCGCCCGACGAGCCCGTCTTCGCGTCCACCACGACCTCGGGCTTCACCACGCCCGCGCGAATCAACGGGATGAGGGCCAGGAGCCCCGCGTGCGCCATGCACCCCGGGATGCAGACGAAGCGCGCGCCCGCGAGCGACTCGCCCATCCACTCTGGCAGCCCATACACGAACGTGGGCAGGCCCGGGGGGCGCGTGTTCTGCGGGTACCAGCGCGCATGCCCCTCGGCGTCCAGGCGGAAGTCCGCGCTCAGGTCCACCACGCGCTCGGCCAGGGGGGCCACGCGCGCCCAGCGCTGGAGCAGCTCGCCCGAGGGCAGACAGCTCACCAGCACGTCGCACGGCTCCAGCGCGTCATGGGGCGCGTAGCGCAGCGCGCTCATCCCCCGGAGGTGCGGGTGCGGGAAGTCCAACCGCTTGCCCGCGAACTGGCCGGAGGTGGCCTGCACCACCTCCACGGCCGGATGCGCCAGCAAGAGGCGCAGCACCTCGCCGCCGGTGTAGCCCGCCGCGCCCAGTACCGCCACGCGCACCGTCATCGCCGGACTCCCAGCACGTGCTCGGCGATGAGGTCCGGCAGCGGGATGCCCGTCTGCTCGATGCTCCGACCGAACTCCACGCAGTGGTTCAGCTCGTTGACGTAGACCTCGCCCTCGCGCGTCTCCAGCAGGTCCACCGCAACGATGTCGCCGCCCACCGCCGCCGCGGCCTCTTCTGCCAGCTTCGCGTGCGCGGCGGGGACCTCGTAGCGCTCCGGCACCGCGCCGCGCGCCGTGTTGGTGATCCAATGCTCGGAGCGTCGGCGCATGCCGCCCACCGCGCGCCCCATCACGTACACGCGCAAGTCATAGCCCGGCTTGTCGATGTACTGCTGCACGAGCGCCACGTGGTCCTGCGCGCCGCCCGTGCCGAAGCGCGTGGACAGGATTCCCTCGGCGGCGCTGCGCGAGTCGATGCGCGCCACCATGCGACCCCACGAGCCCAGCACCGGCTTCGTCACCACGGGGTAGCCCCGCCGCTCGATCTCCGCGAGGCACGCTTCCTCATCGAAGGCCACGAACGACCAGGGCTGCCGCACGCCGCGCGCCGCCAGCGCCGCGGACGTCAGGGCCTTGTCTCCGCAAGTGGAGATGGCGCGCGCGCTGTTGAGCACGCGTGCCCCCTTCACCTCCAGGAAGGTGGCCAGGTAGCGCGCCCGCGTGAAGGACATGCTGCGCATGAGCACCGTGTCGCTCTCGGACCAGGGCCGTTTGTCCAACGACAGCACGAGGTCCGCGTCCTGGTGCATGTGCACGACGCAGTCCCGCCGGCGGAGGGCGTCGTGAATCAGCCGCTCCTCGGCGCGCAGGCGCGTGTAGACGAGGTCGATCGTCGCCATGGGCCGACTACTCGCCCCAGTCTTCCTCGACCTCGGGCGCCTCGGCCAGACGCAGTGGATTGAGCCCCACCACCTCCAGCTCCGCGTCGCAGCCCTCGCACGTCACGACCTCGCCCATCATCCGGTTCCCCCCCGGGACATCCAGCGCACACAGGGGACACGGGCTGCCACTCAGGGCGTCCATCTGCTTTTGCGGCTGCATTCAACTCCTCCTCGTGACTGGTCCAACCGCCGCCATCCGGGGACGCGGCAGCGCGCTCAACACGCGCTCCGCCACCTGCGCCCCCTCCAAACCGTGTCCGGCCAGCAACGACTCGTGCGAGCCGGCCGTCGCGTCGTAGCGGTCCTGAAGCCCCACGCGCACCACGCGCCGGCCCAGGCCCACCGCGCCCACCGTCTCGCAGACCGCGCCCCCCAGGCCGCCCAGGACGTTGTGCTCCTCCACCGTCACCAGCAGCCGCGTGCGCTCCGCCGTCTCCAGCACCGCCGCCTCATCCAGCGGCTTGAGCGTGTGCACGTTCAACACGCGCGCCGACACACCTCGCGCCTCCAACAGTCGCGCCGACTCCAGCGCCACCGCCACGCCCACCTCGCCGTGCGCCAGGAGGCCCACGTCCTCGCCCTCGCGCAGGCACTGCGCGCGTCCCAGCTCGAAGGGACCGCGGGGCACGTCGTGCCGCGTGACGCGGTTGCGCCCCAGGCGCAGGTACACCGGGCCGTCGTGCTGAAGCATCGCGCGCGTGGCCTGCACCGTCTCCAGGCCGTCCATGGGGGACACCACCGTCATCCCCGGCATGGCCCGGAGGATGGCCAGGTCCTCCACCGCGTGGTGCGTGGGCCCGAAGAACGCGCCCGCCACGCCGCCGTAATCACACACGAGCTTCACGTTCGCGCGCCCGTACGCCATGCCCAGGCGCACCTGCTCGCACGCCCGCATCACCCCGAACGGCGCGAACGAGTGGGCGATCACCACGTGGCCCACGCGCGCCATACCGCACGCCACGTCCACGAGCGTCGCCTCGCAGATGCCCAGGTTGAAGTAGCGACCCGGGTGCCGAGACTCGAAAGGGTCCGCGCCGCCGCCCAGGTCCGCCTCCAGGAAGACGATGCGCGGGTCCAGCTCCGCGAAGCGCGCCGCCGCGTGGCGGAACACGAGCCGCGAGGCCAGCTCCGGGTGCTCGCGAAGCCACACCTCGGGCGTCTCCGCCAGGTCCGCGCCGGGCCGTGACGCCGAGCTCATGACGCCTCCTCGCCCACGGACGCGAGCGCCCGGCGCAGGTGCTCTGGTGAGAACACCGCGTAGTGCGGGCCCTTGCCGCGCAGCATGGGGACGCCCGCGCCCTTCTGCGTATGCGCCACGAGGGCCCGAGGCCGCTCGCCCCCCGACTCCCGCAACGCGGCGCTCAGCGCGGTCAGGTCGTGCCCGTCCACCTCGGCCGTCTGGAAGCCAAACGCCTCCAGCCGCCGCGCCAGCGCGGCCTGCGACAGGATGGACTCCGTGGGCCCGTCGTTCTGTCCACCGTTGCGATCCACGACGAGCGTCAGCGCGGAGAGCCGATGGTGCGCGGCCACTTGCAGCGCTTCCCAGTTGGAGCCCTCGCCCATCTCTCCGTCGCCGCACACCACGAAGGTCCGATTGGGCTCGCCCTTCAGCTGGTGCCCCAGCGTGAGCCCCACGCCCAATCCCAGCCCGTGCCCCAGGCTCCCCGTGGCGAACTCCACGCCCGGCACCGCCGCGTTGACGTGGCCCGTGTAGGGACTGCCCTCCGCGTTGTAGCGGCGCACCAGCTCCTCGGCGTCGAGGAAGCCGAACTCCGCCAGCGCCGCGTACATCCCCGCGGCCGCGTGGCCCTTGGACAGGATGAGGTGGTCTCGCGCCGGGGAGAGGGGCGCGCGCGGATCCACCCGCATCACCTCTCCCAGCAACACCACCAACAGCTCCACCACGGACAGCGAGCCCCCCAGATGACAGCCAGACGGCGTGGCCGCCAGCCTCAAAATGAGCCGCCGCACCCGCCGGGCTCGCCGCTCCAATTGGGATGCATTCGCCGAGAGAGGAATCATGCCCGTTGCGTCGCTGGCGTCAGCCCTTGGCTCCGGCTGTGTGCTGGCACCCTAGGAAATCGCATCGTGTTACGTCAACGCGGATTTTCTCAATATTCGGATGTGCGAGAAAAACCTGCCTTTACCGGTGACAACGCCATCACTACCGTGCCGCTTCCCGCGCCGCGATACGTCAATTCCTGCGAGGAGATTCCAG
This sequence comes from Citreicoccus inhibens, assembly GCF_019039035.1. Classification (GTDB taxonomy): domain Bacteria; phylum Myxococcota; class Myxococcia; order Myxococcales; family Myxococcaceae; genus Citreicoccus; species Citreicoccus inhibens. Next base: position 93,683 of record NZ_JAHNZT010000018.1, read on the forward strand.
ATGGGACAGCGATTCCAGAACCCAGCGGCCCAGACGCACGGCGCCCGCTATCGGCGGCGCGGTTGGTGGCGTGACGCCACGATTGTGGATGACCTTCGGCGCGCCGTGCAATCCCATCCAGGGAAGACAGCCATCATTGCCGCACGGTATTTTTCCAAGGATGTGACACGTCTGACCTTTGCGGACCTGAGCCGTTATATGGATCGCTTCGCCGGGGCGTTGCTGTCACTGGGGGTGGGTCGCGAGGACATCGTCGCGGTGCAGCTCCCCAATGGGTGGCAGTTCTCCGCGCTGGCGCTGGCGTGCGCGCGCGTGGGCGCGGTCATCGCGCCCATTCCTCCGGACTACCGCCGGCGTGAGGTGGAGTTCATCCTCGGGCGCACCGAGGCGTCCGTGTACATCGGGCCGCAGGCATGGGCGGGCTACACGCATCGCGACATGGCGCGGGACATCGCGGGGGTGCTGCCCTCACTGCGGCACCGCGTGTTCCTGGGCGCCGAGGGCGCGCTGGCGCCGGGGGAGCTGGACTTCGACGCCACCTTCGTCGCGCGCGCCTGGGAGGAGGAGCGGCCCGCCGCGGAGCTGGACGCGCGCGAGGCCCGCGCGGACGAGGTCTGCAATGTCCTCTACACGTCCGGCACCACGGGGGAACCCAAGGGCGTCATCCACTCGCACAACACCAACTACGGCATCACCCGGGCCCTGGGGGAAACGCTGTCACTGACGGGCGACGACGTCTTCTGCCTCCCCTCCCTGCTCACCGCCTCCACGGGATTCACCTATCTGTTCCAGCTCCCGGTGCAGCTGGGCGCCACGGCCGTCTACATGGACGTGGGTGACCCCGAGCTGACCCTCAAGCTCATCGAGGAGCACCGCGTCACCTTCTCGTATGGCATTCCCACCTACCTGATGAATGTCATCGCGACGCAGCGCAAGCGTCCGCGCGACACCTCCTCGTTGCGAAAGCTGGCGACGGGCTCCATCCCCGTCCCGCCCCACCTCATCGCGGCCGTGAGGGAAATGTTCGGCATTCAACTGCACACACTGTGGGGAATGACCGAGAACGGCGCGGTCACCCTCACCCGTCAGGATGACCCGCCCGACTGGCCAGCCCACAGCGATGGCCGCCCCGTGGAGTGGATGGATGTCAGGATTGCCCCCGCCGTGGCCGAGGACGGGACGCCCTATCCAGACGGCACCGGCCGCTTGTTGGTGCGCGGTGCCAGCCAATGTCTGAGCTATTTCAAGCGTGACGACATCTATGCCGCCAGCGTGGACGCCGAGGGCTGGTTCGACACAGGCGACCTCGCCCGCGACGACGGCCGGGGTGGCATCCGCATCGTCGGTCGCCTCAAGGATGTCATCTTTCGATATGGCTATAAGATTCCCGTCGTGGAAGTGGAGTCCGCGCTGTATTCCCATTCCAAGGTGAAGGAAGTCGCGGTGGTCGCGCACTCGGATGACACGATTGGCGGAGAGCGTGTCTGTGCCGTCGTCGTGACGCGAGAGGGCGAGGGCACGCCCACCCTGGACGAGCTGCGCCAGCATCTGAAGCAGCAGGGCATGTCCAATCAGTACTGGCCGGACCGGCTGGAGCTGGTGGACGAGATGCCCAAGACGGCCACCGGCAAGGTGCGCAAACACCTCTTGCGTGAGCAGCTCAAGGCGCGCGCGCGTTAGGACAAAACGACATTCAAAGACATCCTGTTAAGGTTCGGCGGGCGCCATGACCCTCTCATCCCCCTCCGAGGCTTGGGACGTGCAGGACTCCGATGGGACACGGACGCGCGCCGCGCGCGCGCGCCGGGCCCCGCCCCTGACGGTGATTCCGCGCGAAGGGCCGCTGCGCCAGTCCTTCGCGCAGGAGCGTCTGTGGTTCCTCTCGCGGCTGGACGCGGGCGGCTTCTCCTACAACATCGCGTTCTTCGCGCGACTGGTGGGGCCACTGGACGCGGACGCCCTGGAGCAGGCCTTGCGCGCGCTGTGGCTGCGCCACGAGTCGCTGCGCACCACGTTCGGCGAGGAGGGCGGCCAGCCCGTGCAGCGCGTGGCGCCTGTGCCGGATACGGTGCTCGTCACGGAGACGCTGTCCGAGTACGCGAGCCCCGAGGCCCTGCGCGAGCGCGCCGAGCAGGAGGCCCAGCGCCCCTTCGACCTGGAGCGCGGCCCGGTGTTCCGCGCCACGCTCGTGAAGCTCGCACCGGACGCGCACGCGCTGCTCCTGGCCCAGCACCACATCGTGGGAGATGCGTGGTCCCTGGGCGTGCTCGCCCGCGAACTGGCCGCGCTCTATGGCGCGCTCACCCAAGGTGCCGAGCCGCGGCTCGCGCCGCTTCCGGTGCAGTACGCGGACTTTGCGCGGTGGCAGCGGGACTGGCTGGAGGCCGGCGCGCGGGACGAGCAGCTGTCCTGGTGGATCCAACGACTGGCCGGCGTGTCTCCCGTGCTCGCGCTCCCCACGGACCGCCGCCGCCCTCCGGTGCAGACCTTCCGCGGCGCCAGCTTCCGCACGCACCTGCCCGCGGGGCTCACCGAGGCCCTCCAGCGGTGCGCCCGCGCGGAGGGTGTCACGCTGTTCATGACGCTGCTCGCGGCCTACCAGGTGCTGCTGGCGCGCTACAGCGGGCAGGAGGACATCATCGTCGGCTCGCCCATCTCCGGCCGCGTGCGCCGCGAGCTGGAGGGCCTCATTGGCTTCTTCGTCAACACGCTGCCGCTGCACACGCGCGTCGCGCCCCAGGACACCTTCCACACCCTGCTGGGCCGCGTGCGTGAGCACTGCCTCGGCGCGTTCGCGAACCAGGACGTGCCCTTCGAGCACATCGTGGACGCGGTGCAGCCCACGCGTGACCTGAGCCGCACCCCGCTGTTCCAGGCGATGCTCACCCTCCAGCTCGGCTTCCCGGAGCTGACGCTCCCAGGGCTCGCCTCGGAGGAACTGGACTTCGAACCGGGCTTCGCCAAGTTCGACCTCACCCTGTTCATGCGCGAGACGCCGCAGGGGCTGGTGAACTTCTGGGAGTACAACACCGCCCTCTTCGACGAGGACACGGTGCGCCGCATGGCGGCCAACCACGTGCGGCTCCTGGAGGCCGTGGTGGCCCATCCCGAGGCGCGACTGGGCACGCTGCCCCTCTTGTCGGACGCCGAGCGGCATCGGCTGCTCGTCGAGTGGGCCTCGCGGCGCGACGACTCGTTCGCCCCGGACCTCATCCACCACTGGGTCCAGGCGCAGGTCCTCCGCACGCCGCACGCCGAGGCCGTCACCGACGGCACGCACACCCTCACCTACGCGCAGCTCGACGCGCGCGCCAACCAGCTCGCGTGGCACCTGCGCGCGCTGGGCGTTCCTCCGCTGGGCACCGTGGGGCTCTGCCTGGAGCGCGCAAGCCTGGACATGCCCGTCGCGGTGCTGGCGACGATGAAGGCGGGGGCCGCGTTCCTCCCGTTGGACCCCAACCTCCCTGGGGAGCGGCTCGCGCTCATGCTGGAGGACACCGGCGCGCCCGTGGTGCTCGCGCACGCCGGACCGGCGCGCGCCCTGCCCGCGACGCTGCAGGCCCGCGTGGTCCGCCTGGAGCGGGCGGCCGAGGAGCTCGCCACCCGGCCCGCGCGCACGCCCAGCGTGGACATCTCCCCCGAGGCCCCCTGCTACTTCGTCTACACCTCGGGCAGCACGGGCCGGCCCAAGGGCATCGTGATGTCCCACCGCGCGGTCGGGAACATGCTGGGCTGGCTGCTCCAGCGCGCGGTCAACCCCACGGCCACCACGCTCCAGTTCGCCTCGCTCAACTTCGATGTCTCCTTCCAGGAGATGTTCGGCACCTGGTGCTTGGGGGGCCGCGTCCTGCTCGTCTCCACCGAGACGCGGCGCGACCCCACCGCGCTGCTCCACCACCTGCTGCGCCACGGCGTGGAGCGCCTCTTCCTGCCCTTCGTCGCGCTCCAGTCACTCGCCGATGCCGCGCTGAGCGAGGAGCGCCTGCCTCCGCTCAACGAGGTCATCACCGCGGGCGAGCAACTCCAGGTGACGCCCGCGCTCGTGTCGCTCTTCGAGCGGCTCCCAGGCTGCGTGCTGGAGAACCAGTACGGCCCCTCGGAGGCGCACGTCGTCACCGCGTGGCGGGCCCGCGGCGCGCCGAGCACGTGGCCCTCGCTGCCGCCCATCGGCGAGCCCATCCCCAACCTCCAGGTGCTGGTGCTCGATGACCACGGGCAGCTCAGCCCCATCGGCGTCCCCGGCGAGGTGCACGTGGGCGGCGCCAGCCTCGCGCACGGCTATCACGGGCGGCCGGACCTCACCGCCGACCGCTTCGTCCCCTCGCGCTTCGGCACCACGCCGGGCGCGCGGCTGTACCGCACGGGAGACCAGGCGCGCTGGCTCGCGGACGGCACGCTGGAGTTCCTCGGCCGCCGTGATGGGCAGGTGAAGCTGCGCGGCTTCCGCATCGAGCTGGGCGAGGTGGAGGCCGTGCTGCGCGCCCAGCCGGGCGTGAAGGACGCCATCGTCGTGGTGCGCGAAGACTCGCCCGGAGCCCGCCGACTCGTGGGCTACGTCGTCCTGCCCGCGTCCGCATGGGAGCCCGAGTCCTTGCGCGCGGCCCTCGCGCGGCGCCTGCCCGAGTACATGCTGCCCTCGGCCTTGGTGCGACTGGATGTCCTGCCGCTCATGCCCACCGGGAAGGTGGACCGCAAGGGCCTGCCCGTTCCTGCTCTGAGCCAGTCCCTCGGGGGCACCCACGTCGCGCCACGCACGGAGCTGGAGCAACGGCTCACGCAGGTGTGGGAGGAGGTGCTGGGCACGCGGCCCATCGGCGTGACGGATTCGTTCTTCGCCTTGGGCGGCCACTCGCTGTCCGCGCTGCGCCTGCTGTCACGCATCCGAGGGCTGACGGGCCGAGCGCTGCCGGTGGCCACCCTCTTCGAGCACCCCACCGTCGAGACGCTCGCTGCGCACTTGCGGCACGCCTCGCGCGAGGTGTCTCCGCTCGTGGAGCTGCGCGGCGGCGCGGCGCACCCGCCCTTCTTCTGCGTCCACCCCGTGGGCGGCACCGTGCTCAGCTACGCGGAGCTGGTGCGCGCGCTCGGCCCCGAGCGGCCTCTCTATGGTCTCCAGGCACGCGGCCTGGAGGGCGAGGCCGCGCCGCTGCTCACGATTCCAGCGATGGCCGAGCACTACCTCTCCGCGGTGCGCGCACGCCAGCCCCATGGCCCGTACCTGCTCGGCGGTTGGTCCATGGGGGGCTCCATCGCGTGGGAGATGGCCACGCGGCTCACCCAACAAGGAGAGCAGGTCGCGCTGCTCGCGCTCATCGACACCTATGCGCGACCTTTCGCCGAGGGACAGACGCCCGACTTGGAGCGGGAGCGCAGCCGCTTCGGCGCGCTCTTCTACGAGGACCTGCTGCGCGCCACCGGGCGCTCGCCCAGCGACACCGAACCGCTCCAGTCCCTGCGCCATGTCTTCGAGGCGAACCTCATGGCCGCGTGGACCTACGAGACGCCGACGTACTCCGGCCCCGTGCTGTCGTTGGAGTCCAGCGCGTCACCGCGCCCCCACGAGTGGGAGCACGTGGCCACGGGCCCGCTGGAGGTCCACGTCATCCCCGGCGACCACTACTCCATCCTCCAGCCCGGGAGCGTGGAGGTGCTCGCGGCGCATCTGCGCGCGGCCTTCCCACGCGCCTTCCTCTCGCGGAATAAACGAGATAATTCTTAAATTCGTAACATTCAGACATCCGTGCACTCAAGGAGCAACCCGTGAGTACCGACACCGTCCTCCGCACGTCCATGGAGCAGAAGCTGGCCGATTACTGGCGCGACTCATTGGGGGTGGAGGTGGTGAGGCCGACGGACCACTTCCTGGAGATTGGCGGCAACTCGTTGCTCGCCACCATGTTGGCCAACCGCATCGAGGACGAGCTGGGCGTGCAGGTCTCCATGGTGGACCTGTTCAACACGCTGGAGCACGTGGCCTCGCTCTGCGAGCAGCTCCTGCAGGAACAGGGCGGCTCGGCCCCCGCGGCCTGAGCACGCGAGCGCGCCGGAGGCACCTCTCGCGCGCCTGACCGTCCCTCTCCCCTCTCTTCCACATCCCGAGCCGCGCCATGAACGAGCACCCTGGGTCCCCGCTCCCGCGAGACACGCAGTCGGCTGGCGCGCTCGCGCCGGCGGCGCCCCCGCCCAAGCCCGCGCGTCGAGCCCCGCCCGTCGTCCCGGTGTCCCGCCAGGGCACGTTGCCGTTGTCGTTCGCGCAGCTCCGGCTGTGGTTCATCGATCAGCTCGCGCCGGAGAACTCCTCGTACAACGTCTCGTACTTCATGCGGCTCACGGGCCCGCTGAACGCGCCCGCGCTGGAGCGAGCCTTCGTCGCGTGGGTCCAGCGACACGAGGCCCTGCGCACCCACTTCGAGGAGGTGGATGGCCGTCCCGAGCAGCGCATCGCGCCGCACCTGGACGTGGCGCTGCCCGTGGAGGCGCTCGACGCGACCGGGGCCGAGGACGCGGCCATCGCGCTGCGTCGGTTGGCCGAGGCGGAGGTTCGCCGGCCCTTCCAGCTGAAGCAGGGCCCGATGTTCCGTGCGCGGCTGATCCAACTGGCGCCGCAGGTGCACGCGCTGCTCTTCACCGTTCACCACATCATCTGCGACGTCTGGTCGCTGGGCTTGATGGAGCGCGAGCTGAAGGCGCTCTACGTGGCCGCGCTCGCGGGCGCCGAGCCCACGCTCCCACCGCTCACCGTGCAGTACGCGGACTATGTCGCGTGGCAGCGCGAGTGGATGCGTGGGGACGTGTTGGAGGGGCAGCTCGCCTGGTGGAAGGCGCAGCTCGCGGGCGCGCCGGCCTCGCTCGACCTGCCCACGGATCGCCCGCGACCTCCAGTGCAGTCCTCGCGCGGTGCGCGCTACCGCGTGGCCCTGCCCGCCACTCTGTCCACCGACCTCCAGACGCTGAGCCGCAAGGAGGGAGTCACCTCCTTCATGACGCTGCTCGCGGGCTTCCAGGCCCTGCTCGCGCGCTACAGTGGCCAGTCGGACATCGTGGTGGGCACGCCCATCGCGGCGCGAGGCCGGCGCGAGTTGGAGGGCGTCTTCGGCTTCTTCGCCAACACGCTGGCGCTGCGCGTGGAGGTCTCCGGCGAGCAGGACTTCCGCACCCTGCTGGCGCAGGTGCGCAAGGTCTGCCTCGGGGCCTACGCGCATCCGGATGTCCCGCTGGAGCAGTTGGTGGAGGCGCTCCAGCCCGTGCGCGACCTGAGCCGCACGCCGCTGTTCCAGGTCATGTTCATCCAGGAGAGCGGTGCGTCCGCGCTCCAGCTCCCCGGCGTGGCCGTGGAGGAGTTGGAGTTCGAGCCGGGCGTGTCGCGCTTCGACCTCGCCGTCTTCATGCGCGAGACGCCGGACGGAATCCGGAGCTGGTGGGAGTACAACACCGACCTCTTCGACGAGGCGACCGTGGCGCGCATGGCCGCGCACTACGCCCGGCTGCTGGAGGGCGCGGTCGCGCAGCCGTCGCGTCCGCTGGCCTCGCTGCCGCTGCTCTCCGAGGCAGAGCGTCACCAGCTCCTCGTCGAGTGGAATGACTCGGCGGTGTCCGTGCCTCCCGCGCCGGGCGCGCACTCCCTCTTCGAGGAAGCGGTGCGCCGCGCCCCGGGCGCCATCGCGGTCCGCTTCGAGGAGACCACCCTCACCTACGACGCGCTCAATCAGCACGCCAACCGACTGGCGCACCTGCTGCGCGAGCATGGCGTGGGCCCGGACGCGCCCGTCGCGCTGTGCGTCGAGCGCTCGCTCTCGCTGCCCATCGCGCTGCTCGCCATCCTCAAGGCCGGTGGCGCGTATTGTCCGCTCGACCCGGCCTATCCGCCCGAGCGACTGGCCCTCATGCTCCAGTCCTCGCGCGCGAAGCTGCTCCTCACGCAGCGACACCTGGAGCCTTCGCTCCCGCGCGACGTGGCGCCGGTGCTCCTGCTGGACGATGACGCCCCGGCACTCGCCGCGCAGCCGGGCACCAACCCGGCGCCCATCTCGGGCCCGGATCACCTCGCCTACGTCATCTTCACCAGCGGCTCCACGGGCGTGCCCAAGGCCGTGGCCATGCCGCACCGCCAGCTCCTCAACCTCATCCACTGGCAGAACCTGCGCTCCACCGCGCCGCGCGCACGGACGCTCCAGTTCTCCGCGCTCAGCTTCGACGTCTGCTTCCAGGAGCTGCTCCCCACGCTCGTGGCGGGGGGCGAGGTCGTCCTCCTCACTGACGACGTCCGCCGCGATACCCACGCGCTGCTGCACCTGCTGCGCGAGCGCGCCGTGGAGCGCCTCTTCCTCCCCTTCGTCGCACTCCAGCACCTCGCGGAGGTGAGCGCGGAAGAGGGCCTGCTGCCGCTGCACCTGCTCGAAATCAACACGGCCGGCGAGCAGCTCCGCCTCACGCCCGCGCTGCGGCGGATGCTCCGCGCGCTGCCCGCGTGCGCCCTGGACAATCACTACGGCCCCACCGAGACGCACGCGGGCACCGCCTTCATGCTGCGCGGCGCGCCCGAGTCGTGGCCGGACCTGCCGCCCATTGGCAAGCCCATCACCAACGCGCGCATCTACCTGTTGGACGCGTACCTCCAGCCCGTGCCCCTCGGCGTCCCGGGCGAGCTGTACATCGGCGGCAAGCAGCTCGCGCGCGGCTATCTCCACCGGCCCGACCTCACCGCCGAGCGCTTCCTCCCGGACTGCCACGCGCCCACGCCCGGCGAGCGCATGTACCGCACGGGTGACTTCGCCCGCTTCCTCCCGTCCGGGGACATCGAGTTCCTCGGCCGCCGCGACGCGCAGGTGAAGGTGCGCGGCTATCGCGTGGAGCTTCACGAAGTGGAGGCCGCCCTCTCCGCGGTGGAGGGAGTCCAGGACGTGGCTGTCGTCGCCCGCGACGAGGCGGGCCTGGGCAAGCAGCTCTTCGCCTACGTCGTCCCGAAGCCCGGCATCACGCTCGACACCGCGACGCTGCGCTCGGCGCTCAAGGGCCGCCTGCCCGAGTACATGGTGCCGGCGGCCTTCACGACCCTGGCCGCCTTCCCTCTCACGCCCAGCGGCAAGCTGGATCGCAAGGCGCTCCCCACACCGGTCCTCGCCTCGGACGAGGAGTCCTTCGTCGCGCCGCGCACGCCCGTGGAAACTGCGGTCGCGTCGCTCTGGGCCCAGCTGCTGCACCTGCCGCGCGTGGGCGTCAGCGACAACTTCTTCGAGCGCGGCGGACACTCGCTGCTCGCCACCCAGGTGGTGTCGCGGCTGCGCACGCGCTTCCTCGTCGACCTGCCCCTGCGCGCCCTCTTCGAGCACCCCACCGTCGAGGAGCTGGCCCACCATCTCCAGTCCCTGGTGGGTCCGCAGGCGTCTGCTTCAACGTTGCCGCCCGCGCCCCCCCTCGTCGCGAAGCCGCGCACGGGTCCCCTCCCGTTGTCCTTCGCGCAGCAGCGCCTCTGGTTCATCCACCAGTTCGACACCGCGTCATTCGCGTACAACCTCCCGCTGTTCCTCCAGCTGCGAGGCCCGCTGGACGTTGGCGCCCTGGAGCAGGGCTTCTCCTCGCTGATTCAGCGCCACGAGGCCCTGCGCACCACGTTCACCCAGGTCGACAGTCGCCCCGTCCAGGTCCTCTCTCCCGTCGTCGACTTCGTCCTTGCGTCGCGGCGCATCGACTCTTTGGACGAAGCGCTCCGGCTCGCGGAGGAGGAGGTCCGCCGCCCGTTCGACTTGCGCCAGGGACCGCTCGTTCGCGCGTCGCTGCTCCAGGTCGAGCCGCACCACCACGTCCTGCTGATCACGCTGCATCACATCGTCTGTGACGGCTGGTCGCTCGATGTCCTCCAGCGCGAACTGGCCGCCTTCTACACCGCGTTCTCCCAGGGCCAGCCGGCCCCCGTCCTCCCTTCGCTGTCCGTCCAGTACGCCGACTTCTCCCGGTGGCAGCGCGAGTGGTTGACGGGGACCGTCCTCGACTCGCTCCTCGCCAGTTGGAAGCAGCGCCTCGCGGGAGCACCTCCCGCGCTGGAGCTGCCCACGGACCTGCCTCGCCCGCCCGTCCAGTCCTTCCGAGGCGCGCACCTGCCCGTCTCGCTCCCGCCTGAGCTGTCGGGCGCGCTGGATGCGCTGTGCCGCCAGCACGGCGTCACGCCCTTCATGGCACTGCTCGCGTCCTTCCACGCGCTGCTCTCGCGCTATTCGGGCCAGGACGACATCGTGGTGGGCGCGCCCATCGCGGGGCGCACCCAACCGGAGCTGGAGCCGCTCATCGGCTTCTTCGCCAACACCGTCCCGCTTCGGCTCCACCTGCCGAACGGCACGACCTTCGCGCAGCTGCTCGGCCGCGCCCGCGAGGCCTCGCTCGCCGCGTTCGCGCATCAGGAGCTTCCCTTCGAGCAGCTCGTGGACGCGCTCGGACTGGAGCGGGACCTCAGCCGCACGCCGCTGTTCCAGGTGATGTTCGTGCTCCAGAACGCGGCCACCGCCACGCTGGAGCTGCCCGGCATCACCGCTTCGACGCTCGACGTGGAGACGGGGATGTCGAAGTTCGACCTCACCCTCTTCGCGCAGCCGACGCCCACGGGCCTCTCCTTCCTCTGGGAGTACAACCTCGACCTCTTCACGCGAACGACCGTCGAGCGCATGGCCGACCACCATGCGCGACTCCTCGCCAGCGCGCTCGCCCGGCCCGACAGCCGCATCAGCGACCTGCCCTTGCTGTCCGAGGCCGAGCGCCACCAACTCCTGGTCGAGTGGAATCGCAACGAGGCCGACTTCCCGCGCGACGCCACGCTGCACGGCCTGGTGGAAGCCCAGGTGCGGCGCACGCCGGACGCCGTCGCCGTCATCAGCACGGAGAAGCGGCTCACCTACCGCGAGCTGGACGCGCGGGCGAATCAGCTCGCGCATCGGCTGCGCGGAATGGGCGTGGGCCCAGAGGTCCGAGTGGGCCTGTGCGTGGAGCGCACCGCGGACATGGTGGTGGGCGTCCTCGGCATCTTGAAGGCGGGCGGCGCGTACGTCCCGCTCGATCCGAACTACCCCAAGGAGCGACTGGCATGGCTGCTCCAGGACGCTCGCGGCCCCGCGCTGGTGGCGCACTCGCGCCTGCTGGCCACGCTGCCCGAGCACCCCGCGCCCGCCGTCTGCCTGGACACCGACCCCGAGCTGCCACACCAGCCCGAGCACGCGCCCGACGTGGAGGTGCTGCCAGAGAACCTCTCGTACCTCATCTACACATCGGGCAGCACGGGCCGGCCCAAGGGCGTGGCCATCGCGCACCGCAACGCGGTGGCTGTCATTCAATGGTCCCTGGACACCTATGACCGCGCCGCGCTGCAAGGCGTGCTCGCCTCCACCAGCCTGAACTTCGACATGTCGGTGTTCGAGCTGTTCGCACCCTTGTCGTGCGGCGGCAGCGTGGTGGTGGCGCGCAATGCGTTGCACCTCGCCGAGCTGCCCGCGGCCCACGAGGTCACCCTCATCGACACGGTGCCCTCGGCGATGGCGCTGCTCGTCCAACAGGGCGCGGTGCCACCCCACGCGCACATCGTGAACCTGGGAGGCGAAGCCATTCCCGGCACGCTCGCGCGCCTCGTGTACAGCGTGCCCACGGTGCACAAGCTGTACAACCTCTACGGCCCCTCGGAGGACACCACCTTCTCCACGGTGTCGCGGGTAGGCGTGGAACGAGAGCCCGACATCGGGCGACCGCTGTCGAACACGCGCGCCTACCTGCTCGATGCCCAGCTCCAGCCCGTGCCCGTGGGCGTCGTGGGAGAGTTGTACCTCGCGGGCGAGGGCACCACGCGCGGCTACCTCCTGCGGCCCGACCTGACCGCGGAGCGGTACATCCCCGCGCCCTACGGGCCGCCGGGCAGCCGCATGTACCGCACGGGCGACCGCGTGAAGTACCGAGCCGACGGCGTGCTCGAGTACCTGGGCCGCGCGGACTTCCAGGTGAAGATTCGCGGCTTCCGCGTCGAGTTGGGAGAGATTGAGACCGCGCTCCGCGCCCACGACGCGGTGAAGGACGTGGTCGTCGTCGCCGTGGATGAAGGCGTGGGCAAGCGACTGGTCGGCTACGTCGCGCCCAAGCCTGGGCACACGCTCGACGCGGCCGACCTGAAGACGCGGCTGCGGCAATCGCTGCCCGAGTACATGGTCCCCGGCGCGCTCATCGTCCTGGACGCCCTGCCGCTCAACCCCAACGGCAAGGTGGACCGCAAGGCCCTGCCCGCGCCGGAAGCCGCCCTCGACACCCGCGAGTTCGTGGCCCCCCGCACGCCGCTGGAGCAGGTGGTGGCCGACATCTGGGCGCCCCTGCTGGGACTGTCGCGACTGGGCGCGGAGGACAACTTCTTCGACCTGGGTGGCCACTCGCTCATGGCCACCCAAGCCGCCTCGCGCCTGCGGGAGACGCTGTCGATCGACTTCCCCGTGCGCCTCCTCTTCGAGGCTCGCACTGTCGAGGCGCTCGCCACTCGACTGGAGGACGTGCGCCACGAGAACCAGCCCGCGCGCCTGCCGCCGCTCGTGCCGATGAAGCGCAGCCAGCGCTCACCGCAGTCCTTCGCGCAGCAGCGCTTGTGGTTCATCGCGCAGATCGACGCCACGGGCCACGCGTACCACGTCCCCATGTTCTCGCGGCTGCGGGGCCCGATTGACGACACCGCGCTGGAGAAGTCGATCGCGCTGATCGTGCAGCGGCACGGCGTGCTGCGCACCGTCTTCACCGAGGAGAACGGGCAACCCCTCCAGCACGTCCTGCCCGCGATGTCCGTCGCGCTCCAGCGTGAGACGTTGAGCCTCGCGGAGGGCCAGGATGTGCCCCAGGCCATCCGCGCCCGTGCCGAGCGAGCGATTCGCCAGCCGTTCGACCTGCGCCAGGGCCCGCTGCTGCGGGCCATTCTCGTCCGCGTGGACGCGGAGGACCATGTCCTCCTGTTCGCGTTCCACCACATCATCTTCGATGGCTGGTCCATCGACGTGCTCTCGAAGGAGCTGAGCGCCGCGTACACCCACTTCGCGAACGGAGCAGAGCCCTCGCTTCCGCCGCTGCCCATCCAGTACGCCGACTATGCGCAATGGCAGCGCTCCTGGCTCCAGGGCGACGCGCTCGACTCCGACATCGCCTGGTGGAAGCACCAGCTCGCCGGCGCCCCTCCCATCCTGGAGCTGCCCACCGACAGGCCCAGGCCTCCAGTCCACTCCTTCCACGGCGCCAACATCCGCGTCCCGCTTCCCTCTCCCCTCCACTCCTCCCTTCTCCACCTCGCGAGGCAAGAGGGCTCCACCCTCTTCATGTCTCTCCTCGCCGGCTTCCAGCTCCTCCTCTCGCGCTACTCCGGCCAGGACGATGTCGTCGTCGGCTCGCCCATCTCCGGCCGCAATCGTCGCGAGGTCGAGGGCCTCCTCGGCTTCTTCGTCAACACCCTCGCCCTTCGTGCGCAACCGGCCCCGGACTCGTCCTTCCGCCTCTTCCTGCGCCACGTCCGCGAAGCCTGCCTCGGAGCCTTCGCACATCAGGACATCCCCTTCGAGCAGCTCGTCGATGCGCTCAAACCACCTCGCGACCTGAGCCGCACCCCGCTGTTCCAGGTCATGTTCGTCCTCCAGGGCGCGGCTTCACCGCTCTCCCTGCCGGGTGCCCCGGGCGAGGAGTTCGCCTTCCAGACCGGCGTCTCTCGCTTCGACTTGATGCTCTACGTCCGCGAGACGCCTCGGGGCCTGGAGGCGTTCTGGGAGTTCAACACCGCCCTCTTCGACGAGGCCACGGTGCGCCGCATGGCGGACCACTACGTCCGCCTCCTCGAAGCCGCGACCACCCAGCCCGACTCGCCCCTCTCCCGCCTCACGCTCCTCTCCCAGCAGGAGCGCCACCAGCTCCTCGTCGACTGGAACGATGCCCGTCCGGAGGCTCCGCGCCTCATCCACCACCTCGTGGAAGCCCAGGCCGCGCGCACGCCCGACGCCGTCGCGGTCACCCACGGCTCGGACTCCCTCACCTACGCGCAGCTCGATGCCCGCGCCAATCAGCTCGCGCACCACCTGCGTGCGCTCGGCGTCTCGCCTCTCGACACCGTCGGCCTCTGCCTGGAGCGCTCCAGCCTCGACATGCCCGTCGCCGTCCTCGCCTCCCTCAAGGCTGGCGCCGCCTATCTCCCGCTCGACCCGTCCTATCCCGCCGAGCGCCTCGCCTTCATGCTCGAGGACACGTCCGCGCCGATGGTCCTCGCGCACACCCTCTTCGCCGCGTCACTCCCGTCCTCGACGCAGGCCCGCATCGTTCGCCTCGACGAGCACGCGGCGGACATCGCTCGCTGCCCCACGCATTCGCTCGCGTTGGAGCTGTCCGCCGAGATGCCCTGCTACGTCATCTACACGTCGGGCAGCACCGGCAAGCCCAAGGGCATCGTCATGCCTCACCGGGCCGCGTCGAACATGCTGACGTGGCAGCTGCCGCGCAGCCGGCAGCCCACGGGCACCACGCTTCAGTTCGCCTCGCTCAACTTCGACGTCTCGTTCCAGGAGCTGTTCGGCACCTGGGGCTGCGGCGGCACCCTGCTGCTCATCACATCCGAGCTGCGGAGGGATCCGCCGGCCTTGCTGCGCCACATGGCGCGGCATCAGGTGACCCGCCTGTTCGCGCCCTTCGTCGCGCTCCAGGCCCTCTGCGACGCCGCCACGCACGAGGCGGAGCTGCCGCCGCTCACCGAGCTCATCACCGCCGGTGAGCAACTCCAAGTGACGCCCGCGCTCGTCGCCGTCTTCGAGCGATTGCCCGAGTGCAGCCTGGAGAACCAATACGGTCCCTCGGAGACCCACGTCGCCACCGCGTGGCTCGCGAAGGGCGCACCGAGAACGTGGCCCGCGCTGCCCCCCGTGGGCGTGCCCATCACGACCCTCTCGGTGTACATCCTCGACGCCTCGGGCGAGCCCAGCCCCATCGGCGTGCCGGGAGAAGTCTTCATCGGCGGAGAGAGCCTGGCCCTGGGCTATCACGCGCGGCCGGACCTCACCGCGGAGCGCTTCGTCCCGTCAGCGCTGGGCACCAAGCCAGGAGCTCGCCTCTATCGCACGGGAGACAAGGCGCGCTGGTTGGCCCACCAGAACATCGAGTTCCTCGGACGACTCGATGGACAGGTGAAGCTGCGCGGCTTCCGCATCGAACTGGGCGAGGTGGAGTCCGCCCTGCGCGCCCTGCCCCATGTCCAGGACGCGGTGGCCGTGGTGCGCGAGGACATCCCAGGTCGTCGGCAGCTCGTCGGCTACGTCATGGGTCCCGCCACCGAATGGGACACGGACCGCGCGCGTCGAACCCTGGCTCGGCAGCTCCCCGAGTACATGGTTCCCGCCGCGCTCGTCCGGCTGGACGCACTGCCACTGCTGCCCAGCGGGAAGGTGCACCGAGGCGGCTTGCCCGCGGTCAGCGGTGACGGGCTGGCAGCGCGCGCCTTCGTTCCAGCCCGCACCGCGTTGGAGAAGGTCATCGCGGACATCTGGGCGCCGCTGCTGGGCGTCTCGGAGGTTGGCGCGAGAGACCACTTCTTCGAGCTGGGTGGACACTCGCTGCTGGCCACCCAGGTGGCATCGCGGCTGAGAGAGGCCCTCCAGACGGACTTCCCCATCCGACTCCTCTTCGAGCTGCCCAACCTCTCGGACCTCGCGGCGCGGCTCGAAACGTTGCGACAAGATGCTCCCGGCGTTCGCGCGCCCGCGCCCATCGCGGTGCCACGCGACGTCGTCGTGCCGCAGTCGTTCGCGCAGCAGCGCCTGTGGTTCATCGCGCAGATCGACCGGACGGGCCACTCGTACAACGTGCCCATCTTCACGCGGCTCAAGGGCACCCTGAATGTCCAGGCCCTGGAGCGCACCCTGCGCGAGCTGATCCGCCGACACGAAGTCCTCCGCACCACCTTCGCGGAGGTGGATGGGCAGCCCGTCCAGTGCATCGCGCCCGACCTGCCCTTCTCGCTGGTCGTGAAACCGCTCGCGGAGGATGACCGCGACGACAACGCCATCCGAGCCCACGCGGAGCACGAAGTCCGCCAGCCGTTCGACTTGCGCCACGGCCCACTCTTCCGAGCCTCCGTGCTGCGCGTCCACGAAGACGACCACGTCGTCCTGCTCAACTTCCACCACACCATCTTCGATGGCTGGTCCATCGACGTGCTCTCGAAGGAGCTGAGCGCCGCGTACACCCACTTCGCGAACGGAGCAGAGCCCTCGCTTCCGCCGCTGCCCATCCAGTACGCCGACTATGCGCAATGGCAGCGCTCCTGGCTCCAGGGCGACGCGCTCGACTCCGACATTGCCTGGTGGAAGCACCAGCTCGCCGGCGCCCCTCCCATCCTGGAGCTGCCCACCGACAGGCCCAGGCCTCCGGTCCACTCCTTCCACGGCGCCAACATCCGCGTCCCGCTTCCCTCTCCCCTCCACTCCTCCCTTCTCCACCTCGCGAGGCAAGAGGGCTCCACCCTCTTCATGTCTCTCCTCGCCGGCTTCCAGCTCCTCCTCTCGCGCTACTCCGGCCAGGACGATGTCGTCGTCGGCTCGCCCATCTCCGGCCGCAATCGTCGCGAGGTCGAGGGCCTCCTCGGCTTCTTCGTCAACACCCTCGCCCTTCGCGCGCAACCGGCCCCGGACTCGTCCTTCCGCCTCTTCCTGCGCCACGTCCGCGAAGCCTGCCTCGGAGCCTTCGCACATCAGGACATCCCCTTCGAACAGCTCGTCGATGCGCTCAAACCACCTCGCGACCTGAGCCGCACCCCGCTGTTCCAGGTCATGTTCGTCCTCCAGGGCGCGGCTTCACCGCTCTCCCTGCCGGGGCTGCCCGGAGAAGAGATCTCCTTCCAGACCGGCGTCTCTCGCTTCGACCTCATGCTCTTCATGAGAGAGACCCGAAAGGGCCTGGAGGCGTTCTGGGAGTTCAACACCGCCCTCTTCGACGAGGCCACGGTGCGCCGCATGGCGGACCACTACGTCCGCCTCCTCGAAGCCGCGACCGCCCAGCCCGACTCGCCCCTCTCCCGCCTCACGCTCCTCTCCCAGCAGGAGCGCCACCAGCTCCTCGTCGACTGGAACGACACGCGCGTCACCTCCGCGTCACCGCACCTCATCCACCAGCTCGTGGAAGCCCAGGCCGCGCGCACGCCCGACGCCGTCGCGGTCACCCACGGCTCGGACTCCCTCACCTACGCGCAGCTCGATGCCCGCGCCAATCAGCTCGCGCACCACCTGCGCTCGCTCGGCGTCTCGCCTCTCGACACCGTCGGCCTCTGCCTGGAGCGCTCCAGCCTCGACATGCCCGTCGCCGTCCTCGCCTCTCTCAAGGCTGGCGCCGCCTATCTCCCGCTCGACCCCTCCTATCCCGCCGAGCGCCTCGCCTTCATGCTCGAGGACACGTCCGCGCCGATGGTCCTCGCGCACACCCTCTTCGCCGCGTCACTCCCGTCCTCGACGCAGGCCCGCATCGTTCGTCTCGACGAGCACGCGGCGGACATCGCCCACTGCCCCACGCATTCGCTCGCGTTGGAGCTGTCCCCCGAGACGCCCTGCTACTTCGTCTACACGTCGGGCAGCACCGGCAAGCCCAAGGGCATCGTCATGTCCCACCGCGCGGTGGGCTACATGCTCGACTGGCTCACCCCGCGCCACGTCCTGCCCACGGGCACCACGCTTCAGTTCGCCTCGCTCAACTTCG
Organism: Citreicoccus inhibens; assembly: GCF_019039035.1. Lineage (GTDB taxonomy): Bacteria > Myxococcota > Myxococcia > Myxococcales > Myxococcaceae > Citreicoccus > Citreicoccus inhibens. The sequence continues at coordinate 111,401 of NZ_JAHNZT010000018.1, forward strand.
ACGTCTCGTTCCAGGAGCTGTTCGGCACCTGGCGCCTGGGGGGGCGCGTGTTGCTCGTGACGAGCACGCTGCGCCAGGACCCCGTGGAAATGCTGCGGTACATGGTGCGCCACCAGGTGGATCGCCTGTATCTGCCCTTCGTCGCGCTCCAAGCGCTCTGCGACGCCGCCGCGCACGAGCCCGAGCTTCCACCGCTCGTCGAGGTCATCACCGCCGGGGAGCAACTCCAGGTGACGCCCGCGCTCGTCGCCTTCTTCGAGCGACTGCCCGGCTGCATCCTGGAGAATCAATACGGCCCCTCGGAGGCACACGCCGTCTCTACCTGGAGGGCCTCGGGTCCGCCGAGCACATGGCCCGCGCTGCCGCCCGTCGGCGTGCCCATGCCGCGCGTGCAGCTCTACGTCTTGGATACGCGAGGGGAGCCCTGCCCCATCGGCGTCCCCGGCGAGATCTTCGTCGGCGGAGAGACCCTCGCCCACGGCTATCACGCGCGGCCCGACCTCACCGCGGACCGGTTCATTCCCTCGCACCTGGACAGCACACCGGGAGCACGGCTCTACCGCACCGGAGACAAGGCCCGCTGGCTGGCCAACGGGAACCTCGAGTTCCTCGGGCGCCTCGATGGACAGGTGAAGCTGCGCGGCTTCCGCATCGAACTGGGTGAGGTGGAGTCCGCCCTGCGCGCAGCAGCCGGCGTGAAGGACGCCATCGTCGTCGTGCGCGAGGACACGCCCGGCGTCCGCCGCCTCGTGGGCTACCTCATCCTGTCCCCCGAGACGCCCTGGGAGCCCGAGGCCCTGCGCACATCGCTGGCGCGCAGACTCCCCGAGTACATGGTGCCCGCCGCGCTCGTCCGGCTGGACACCCTGCCGCTCATGCCCAGCGGAAAGGTGAACCGAGGCGCCCTTCCACCACCCGACGCGAGTCAGGACAGCAGCCTCCAGCGGATGGCCCCGCGCACCGCCTTGGAACTCCAGCTCGCGCGCATCTTCGAGGAAGTGCTCGGAGTCTCATCCCTCGGCGTGCGCGACAGCTTCTTCGAGCTGGGCGGCCACTCTCTCCTCGCCGTGCGGCTCTTGGCCCGCGTGCGCGAGGCGACCGGCCGCGCGCTCCCCGTCGCCACCCTCTTCCAGAACGCCAACGTGGAGTCGCTCGCCGCGGTGCTGCGTCAGGCCGCGGAGGGCCCGCGCGCGGACGGGTCTCCGCTCGTGGAGTTCCGAGGCGGCAAGCAACAGCGCCCCTTCTTCTGCGTCCATGCCGTCGGGGGCAATGTCCTCAGCTACATCGAGCTGGCCCGAGCCCTGGGAGACACGCAGCCCTTCTACGGACTCCAGGCGCGCGGACTGGAGGGCGACGTACCGCCCTGCCAGAGCATCCCGGAGATGGCCACCCTCTATCTCGCCGCGATACGCGCCGTGCAGCCCCAGGGGCCGTATCTGCTCGGCGGCTGGTCGCTCGGAGGCTCCATCGCGCTGGAGATGGCGCAGCAACTCCGTGAGCAAGGTGAAGAGGTCGAGCTGCTCGTCCTCATCGACACCTACGCGCGGCTCATCCCCAAGGGAGAGACACCGAACCTCCAGGTCGAGGCCACGCGAGCGAGCACGCTGTTCTACCAAGACCTCTTGCGCGCGGCCGGTCACGCGCTGCCGCTGCCCGACGCGGAGCTGGAGCAACTGGAGCCCTCGCGCCGACTCCAGCTCCTCGAGGAAGCCAGCCGAGCCACCGCCGGGCAGCCGCTCCAGGCCCTGCGAGACGTCTTCCAGACCCACCTGCTGCTGGGCTGGACGTACGAGCCACGCGCATATCAGGGACGCGTCCTGCTCCTCGAAGCGAGTGAACCCGCCCGCACGCGAGGCTGGGAGGAGTTCATCACCGGTCCGTTGGAGATCCAGACCATCCCCGGCGACCACTACTCCATCCTGCGAGGCGCACGCGTCCAGCAACTCGCCACCGCGCTGCGCACGGCCCTGGAGAAAGCCCGAGCCCCCCGACCGGAGCAGGCCCGCTCGGCCTGAGGCGCCACCATGTCCACGGCTCCCGCGCCCACCTATCCCGCGAACAAGTGGCTCATCACCGCGTCGGTGTCCTTCGGCACGTTGATGGCGGCCATCGACGCGTCCATCGTCAACGTGGCGCTGTCCCAGATTCGCGCCTCGGTGGGCGCCACCACGCAGGAAATCACCTGGGCCTCCACCAGCTACTCCATCGCCACGGTGATGGTGATGCCGCTGTCGGCCTTCCTCGGGCGCATGTTTGGACAGAAGCGCTCGTACCTCACGTGCCTCGCCCTCTTTATCGGCGGCTCGTTCCTCTGCGGCCTCGCGTGGAGCCTGCCGGTGCTCATCCTCTTCCGCTTCATCCAGGGGCTGGGCGCGGGCGCGCTCCCGCCCACCGAGCAAGCCATCCTCCGGCAGACCTTCCCACCCGAGGAGCAGGCCATGGCCATGGCCATCTTCACCATGGTCATCACCGTGGGCCCGGCGGTGGGCCCCACGCTCGGCGGCTACATCGTCGACAACTTCCATTGGTCGTGGATCTTCTTCATCAACCTGCCCCTGGGCTTCATCGGGCTGTTGATGGTGGGCCGCTTCGTGGAAGAGCCCGAGGACGTGCGCCTCGCGCTGCGCACCGCCGCCGAGGAGCAGCGCCGCAACATGGACTGGTCCGGAATCATCCTCATGTGCGTGGGGATGGCCTCGCTCCAGTTCGTCTTCGAGGAGGGCCAGAGCCACGACTGGTTCGAGTCCCCTGAAATCGTCGCCGTGGCCCTGGTCGCCGCCGTGACCCTGCCCGCCTTCGTGCTGCGTGAACTCACCGCGCCGGTGCCCGCCGTCAACCTGCGCCTGTTCAAGGACCCTGTCTTCACCTCGGGCACGGTGCTCGGCGGACTGATGTTCTTCATCCTCGTGTCGAGCATGTTCCTGCTGCCGCTCTTCATGCAGGAGCTGCTGGGCTTCACCGCGATGCAATCCGGCCTGGCGCTCATGCCACGCACGCTGGTGATGATCGTCACCATGCCCCTGGTAGGACGGCTGTACTCACGCGTCCCGCCGCAGGTGCTCATCAGCTCGGGGCTGCTCATCGCGGGCCTGGGCGTGTACCGCTGCGCCAGCTTCACCTTGGACACCGGCGCCCTGGACATCGTCACCGCCATCTTCCTCCAGGGGCTCGGCACCAGCTTGCTCTTCGTGCCGCTCAACACCGTCGCGTTCGATGGCATCCCTCGACCCAAGCTCGCGGACGCCTCGGGGCTCAACACGCTCTTGCGTCAGCTCTCCAGCTCCGTGGGGTTGGCGGTGTTCGCCGCGCTCCTGGCGCGCTACACGGCGCAGGCGCACGTGGGCGTCTCCGCGCAGCTCGCCTCGGACCGCATCGAGGTCATCGAGCGCGTGGCGCAATACAAGGCCAGCTTCATGGCCAAGGGCATGGACGCGCTCAGCGCGCACGAGGCCAGCCTGCGCCTCCTGGCGGGCTCCGCGCTGAGGCAGGCCACGGTGCTCGCCTTCGACAAGCTGTTCCTCCTGGGCGCGCTGCTGTTCCTGCTGGCCGTGCCCCTCATGCTCTTCCTTCGGACCGCGCCCAAGGTCGCCGCCAGCGTCCCGGCGCCGACCCCCGCGCCGCCGAAGGCTCACGTGGACGTGGAGATTTGACGCGATGACCGCGAAACCCAGGCTGGTCGAGAACGAAGGCAAGGGCACGGCGGAAGGCGGGGGCGCGGCGCCCACGCGCAAGGGACGCCAGGGCGCGCTCGCCCTCGGTGTCCTCACGAGCGCCATGCTCCTGGGCCTGGGCGGCTACAAGCTGCTCACGCTCGGCCAGGAGTCCACCGACAACGCGCAGGTCGAAGCGGACGTGGTGCCGGTGCACGCCCGCGTCGCCGGACAGGTGCTGCGCGTGCGCGTGGCCGACAACAGCCACGTCTCCCAAGGCGATGTCCTGGTGGAGTTGGATCCCGCGGACCTTACGCTCGCCGAGCGACAAGCCGAGGCCGAGCTGGAGTCCGCGCGCGCCCAAGCAGACGCGGCCCAAGCCCAGGTCACCGTCGCCGAGGCCGGCGCCCGCGGAGGCCACTCCACCGCGCGCGCCCAGGTATCGGCCTCTGCCGCCGAGGTGAACCGAGCCGAGTCGCTGGTCGCCGTCGCCCGAGCCCAGCTCGCCCGCGCGGAGGCCGACGCCGGACGCGCCAGCGTGGAGCTGGAGCGCGTGGGAACCCTCAAGTCCGATGGTGCCTTGTCCCAAGCGGAGCTGGACGATGCCCACGCCGCGCAAGCCTCGGCACAGGCCGCGCTGGATGCGGCGCGCGCACAGCTCGCCTCTGCGGAGCAGGCCCGAGTCGCCGCCACCAGCCACGTGGCGGAGGCCCAGGGTCAGCTCGACCAGAGCGCCCCCGTGGACGCGAAGATCGCCGTCGCCCGCGCGAGCGCCGCGCTGACCCAGGCCCGGATGCGCTCCGCCGAGGCCACGCTCGCCCAGGCCCGGCTCCAGGTCGAGCGCACGCGCATCCTCGCCCCAGCGGACGGCGTGGTGTCTCGGCTGGGCGCGCGCGTGGGTCAGCTCGTGTCCGCGGGACAGGCCGTGGCCCAGCTCGTCCCGACGCGCACCTACGTCGTGGCCAACTTCAAGGAGACGCAGGTGGGCCGCATGCGCGCCGGCCAGCGCGCGGAGGTGACGGTGGATGCCTTCTCCGGCCACAAGCTGGTGGGCCGCGTGGAGAGCCTCTCGGGGGGCACCGGCGCGCGCTTCGCCCTGCTGCCCCCGGACAACGCCTCCGGGAACTTCGTGAAGGTGGTGCAGCGCGTGCCCGTGCGCATCGCGTGGGACGCGGCCCCCGAGGACCTCACCTTGCGCGCGGGCCTCTCCGTGGAGGTCACCGTGTTCACCGACAGCGCCACGCCCCCGGCCTCACCGCCACGGGAGGCGCGGGGCGTGAGCGCCACGACGCCTCCCTGATGCAGCACCTTCAGGGCTGGCGCGGCTGGGCCAGGAAGGCGGACGTGCTCGCCTGCTGCGTGTTCCGGAACGCGATGCACAGGTCCATCGCCTCCAGGATTTTCGCCAGCGACCGCGCCCCGCCCTCGGCGTGCTGGCTGCGCTCCCGGTAGAAGGCGCTCACCTCGGCGCGGTGCTCGGCGTCGCAGTACCCATCCGTGACGAAGAAGAGCCCACGCACCAGCTCACCGGGGAGTCTCGCCGCGAGCGCGTCGTAGTGCTCCTTCACGAACGCATAGACGGTGTCGCGCGTGCGGTAGTCGGAGGAGGTCTGCGCCACGACAGAGAAGATCGTCTCTCGCGGGTCGAACTCGTCGGAGAGCAGCAACAGCGGGAGCTGCGTGCGGATCAACTCCGGACGCGTGATGCGCCCCAGCGCGGTGAGGAGCCTGTCGCGCACCGCCCAGTCCTTCTCCGTGCGCAGCGCCTGGAGCAGTTGGGCCTGCCACGCCGCGTCCGCGTTCACCGAGGCAATCGACAGCACCGTCTCCACCATGTCGGCCGCCACCGCGCCATGGTCCGCCATCCACTTCTGCGCCAGCACCCGCGCCTGCGCGCCGAGCACCGGGTCCTCGCCCACGCGGCCCACCAGTTGGGTGAGCTGCACGCGCAGCAAACGGACGTCCTCCGAATCATCCTTCCCCGGCACCAGCCCCAGCTTGCGCGCCCGCGCGCCGTACAGCTCGCGCACCAGCCGGACCCGCGCCTCGCGCTCGGCGTCCGTGCGCAACACGATGGGGCGCGCGAGGTCCAGCAGCGACTGCGACGTCATCACCTCCATCCGGTCCGAATCCTTGAAGCGCGACAACAGCCCGAGCGCCTCCGCCGTGGGCAGCACCCCCGCCTCCGCCAGGGCCTGCGCATCGCCGAGCAGCGCCATGCGTTCGGTGCGCGTCAGGTGCTTCAGCCCCTCGGCCTTGAGCCCCTCCCACGCCTTGCCCGTCACATGGGCGCGCAAGTACCCCGCGCCCTCCGCGTTGGGATAGACCCAGCCCGGACACGCCGTGGCCCCTGGCAGCGGCAGCGTGGCCTCCTCGGACTCCAGCACCGTGCAGGTCCGCAGCGTCTGGTCCTTCACGCCGTACTTGAGGCACAGCGGCACCTTCCAGGACTGCGCGGCGGCCCCGGTCGAGCCCAGGGGCAGGTAGCGCTGCTGCCGCAGCGTCACGCGCGGCGCGGGCCCCGTGCAGTCCAGCGAGACGCTCACCAACGGCGCTCCGCCCTGGTCCATGAACGAGCCCAACACCGGACCCACGTCGCGGCCCGCCGCCGCGGACAGCGCGGACAAGAAGTCCCCCGACGTCGCGGTCCCGCCCGCATGCGCGCGCACATAGCGCTGGATGCCCTGCCGGAACGTGTCGCGCCCCAGCCACTCCTCCGCCATGGTGAGCACCGAGCTGCCCTTGCCATACGTGATGCCGTCGAACGCGCTCGAGATGTCATCCACGGACGCGATGGGCTGACGCAGATGCCGCGCGGCCACCAACCGGTCGCTGTTGAGGGCGCGGCCCCGGACCTTCATCTGCTCCAGCGGCGCCTGCCACGACGGCTGCCACCCATCCACGATGCGCAGGGAGATCCACGACGCAAAGGACTCGTTGAGCCACAGGTCATCCCACCAACTCGGGGTCACGAGGTTGCCGAACCACTGATGCCCCAGCTCGTGCGCCTGGATGATGGCGAACGAGCGCTGCCGGTCGATGCTGTCGGCGCCCGGCGGCGCCAGCATGAGGGCCGACTGGAAGGTGATGAGCCCCGGGTGCTCCATCGCGCCCGAGTGGTGCGCCACCGACAGCACATCCAGCTTCTCGTACGGATAGGGCATCCCGAAGTAGTCCTCGATGCGCGCGAGCAGTTCGGGCGTCACCTTCGCCGCGTACTCGGCCTCCGCCACTCGGCCCCTCGGGGTGATGACCCGCGTCCGCACGTGCTTCTGGCCTGCCGGTCCAGCCTCCGCGACCTGGAACGGCCCCACGCCAAAGGCAATCAAGTAGCTGGGCAAGGGCTGCGTCCGCGCGAAGCGCACGACCTTGCCGCCTCCGGCCTCCTCGGACTCCGCTTCCACGTCCGTGTTCGACACCGCCATGACGCCCGCGGGCACGTGGAGCGTGAGCTGCCAGGGCACCTTGAAGCCCGGCTCATCGAAGGAGGGGAACACGCGGCGCGCGCCCAGCGGCTCGAACTGGGTATAGACATACCAATCACCGCCCTCCTCCACGCGAAAGGCGCCATGCGTCTCCGAGGAGGAGGCGGCGCCCTGATAGACAATGTGCATCCGCGCGGCTCCCGGCGCGAGCGGACGCCCGAGCGAGAACCCCAACCACGGCGCCTCGGCCCGGCCCAGCGTCACGGGGATGGATTGCCCCGCTTGCTCCAGCGAGGCGGACTTCACCGTGAGCGCCTCGCCGTGCAGCCACACCACGGACGCAGGCGCGGACACCTCCAACGCGATGTCCACCACGCCCTCGAAGGTGGGCGACTTGGGGTCCACCGTCAGCTCCGCCGCGTAGCCCGTGGGACGGACGCCCTCGGGAATGCGCAGGGCCGGCGCCGGAGGAAACTCGGCCTTCGCCACGACCGCGCGCGAGGACGGGGCCTCATTCGACGCGAGGCCCGAGCGCTGGGGAGCGCCACAGGCGACGAGCACGGAACACAGCAGGAGCAAGCGTCTGGACATCGGAATGGTCCTCTCGGCGACGGACAAGGCACGGCGGGTTGAACAGCGTTCGAGCATGGCTCCGCCAGGCCCACGGGCAGCGGGGCAGCAGAGGCAAGGCAATGACAGACAGCTCAGCCGCGGGGCACGCCCCCAGGGCGGGTGGCTATCTTTGAATCAAGAAGTCTGAATCAAGAAAAAGGAGGTCGCAGACACCATGCCCGACATCCCAGAAAGAGCGCCCCAGCCACCGAGCGAAGAAGAGCGCGAGCTCCAAGCCGGGGCCCTGGAGGAGGTCCCCGGCCACACGCCCCACGTGGCCGAGGGAGACGACGAGGATGCCCCCCAGCGGGAGCATCGCTATCCAGACCCCGACAAGACACCGGGCCGAGCGGAGGGCTGAAGGCCCGCCCGCCGCTCAGTCTGCGCGCATGGCCAACAGCGGGTCCACCTGCGTGGCGCGCAGCGCGGGGATCCACGTGGCCAGGAGCGACACGCCCGTCACGACCAACGCCAGCCCCCCGAAGACGAGCGGATCCGTCGTGCTCACGCCAAAGAGCAGACTGGAGAGGACTCGCGTCGACGCCCAGGCGCCCACGAGCCCCACCGCCACGCCCAGCAACGCCAGACGCATGCCCTGCCCCACCACCAACCGCCGCACGTCCGCCGGGCGCGCCCCCAACGCCATGCGGATGCCCATCTCCCGCGTGCGCTGGCGCGCCATGGAGGCCATGACGCCAAAGAGCCCCACGGCCGCCAGCAACAAGGACATGCCCGCGAACATCCCCACCAGCAGCGACACGAAGCGAGGCCGAGAGGTCGCCTCCTCCACCCGCTGCGCCATCGTCCGGACCTCTCCCACGGCCAGCCCCTTGTCCAACTCGGCCACGGCGGCGCGCACCCCGGGCGCCAGGGCCCAGACATCTCCGCGCGCCCGCGCCGCGAAGGACATGAAGTAGAACGTGCGCTGCAGCGCGGGCACATAGACCTCGGGCCGACTGTCATTCCCCAGCCCGTCGTAGCGAACGTCCGCCACCACGCCCACCACCGTGAGCCAGGGGGTGGACTCGCCTCCCAAGCGGATGCGCTGCCCCACGGGATTCACGCCCCCCCAGAACCGGCGCACCGCGACCTCATTGACCAGCACCACCGGCTGCGTCTGCGCGGTGTCGGAGGTCGCGATGTCGCGCCCCTGGCGCAGTGGGATGCCCAGCGTCGTCAGATAACCCGGCGTGACGCTCTGGAATCCCACCGAGGGAATGTCCGCGGGAGATGCGACCGGGCGACCGTCGAGCTCCAATCCCTCTCGGATCCCCGCGCCACCGAGGGGCAGGTCCGTCACGGCCCCCACGCTCATCACGCCAGGAAGGGCGGCCACCTGCTGGCGGACCTGCTCGAAGAACTCCGCCTGCCGCGCGGAGGAGTACTTGTCCGCGGGGAGCGAGAGCTTCCACGTGAGCAACGAGCCCACCTGGAAGCCCGGGTCCACCGCCTGCAAGCGCATCAGGCTGCGCATGAGGAGTCCCGCGCTGATGAGCAGCACCACCGCGAGCGCCACCTCGGCCACCACGAGCGCGTTGCGGGAGCGGCTCCGCGCCTCGGTCGCACGCCCATTGCCTCCGCGCCGGAGCACGAGGTTCAACTCGGGGGTGGACGCCTGGAGCGCAGGCATGACACCAAACAGCAACCCCGTCAGCAGCGCCACGCCCGACGTAAAGGCAAGCACCCGCCCATCCATCCGCACCTCGCCCACTCGCAGCAGGTCGGGCGGCATGATGTGCAGCAAGCCATCCAGTCCCCACATCGCCAGCAACAACCCGACCCCTCCGGCCACCAGCGACAACAGCAGGCTCTCCAGCAACAGCTGCCGCACCAGCCGCCCTCGTCCAGCGCCCAGCGCCGTGCGCACCGCCAGCTCCTGGCTCCGCGACGCGGCACGCACGAGGAAGAGGCTGGCCACGTTCGCGCAAGCAATGGCCAGCACCAACCCCACCGCGCACAGCAGCACCCAGAGCACCGGCTGCGAGTCCCCCACCAGTTGCTCACGCAACGTCACGAGCACGATGCCCGAGCGCGTGTTCTCGTCCGGATGGTCGCGCTCCAGCCGCGCCGCCAGGGTGGACATGACGCTCGCGGCCCGCTCAGGCGTCACGCCGGGCTTCAAGCGCCCCAGCACGCGCAGGAATGACGTGCCGCGCCGCTCGCTGAGGTCCTGCGCGCTCCCCAGCTCCAACTGGGGGATGTCCTTGATGAGCGCGGGCACCCACAGCTCGGGGGACGCCGAGCCCACGCCCTGCGGCACGATGGCCGGCAAGCCAAAATCAGGGGGCATCACCCCGAGGACCTCGTAGCTGCGCCCATCGAGCCGCACCGAACGACCGATGACTCCCGGGTCCCCACCAAAGCGCCGCACCCACAACCCATGGCTGAGCACCACCTCCAGCCGCGGCCCCTCCGCATCCGTGCGGGCCTGGAACGTGGTGCCCAGGAGCGGCGAGCGGCCCAGCACCTGGAAGTAGTTGGTGGACACGCTGGCCGCCGTCAACCGCTCGGGCGTGCCCTCCTCCGCGAGGCTCACCGGCAGCGAGGTGAAGGCCGCGAGCCCCTCGAAGACGTCGTTCTGCTCGCGCCAGTCCCGGAAGTTGGCGGGCGACACCGACGTCCGCCCCTCCTCCGGGAAGTGGCTCCACAACACCATCAACCGCTCCGCCGAGGGGTAAGGCAGGGGCGCCAGGAGCACCGCGTTCACGACGCTGAACATGCCGGTGTTCGCCGCAATCCCCAGCGCCAGGGTCAGCACCGCCACCGCCGTGAACATCGGCTGACGCAACAGCGAACGCGCCGCGTGACGAACTTCCTGGATGACGTCCCACATCAAAACCTCCTCGCAAGCCCACCGGACCCAGCCCGCCACAGCAAGGGCCAGGCCAAGGTGGGAGCGCGCGGCAAGTCACCGGAATCCCTTCGCCAGACAGGGCCGGGACATGCCAGCCATGGGAACCCACTTCCCAGTTCCGAACAAGCGGGCGCCGCCCCGCCACGAATCTGGAGGCCCCCGGACTCCTGCCACGCTTGGACAACCCGGACATCTCGTAGAGTGCGCGCGTGGCGAGACTCGTGGCGATGTTTGGACCGTGCAGGGGCGTGGCGCGGAGGCTGGACGCGGCGCTGGTGATTGGCCGCGCCTGCGAGGGCGGCTGGCGGCTGAGGGATGAGCAGGTGAGCCGCGAGCACTGCGCCGTCGAGCCCAATGGCTCGGGGCACACGCTGCGCGACCTGGACTCCAGCCATGGCACCTGGCTCAACGGGCAGCGGCTCCTAGCCCCCGCGCGACTGCGCCCCGGAGACCAGGTCTCGGTGGGCGAGAGCATCCTCGTCTACGAGCCCACCTTCGACGCCCTGCGCGCGAGCGACGGCGAGTCCACGGTGGTGCTCACCCGGAGCAAGCCCACGGCCCCCCAGCGCGCGCCCCCTCCGGGTCCCGAGGTCCTCGCGAGGGCGGGCGAGCTGGCCCTTCGCATCGCGAGGCTCGGCACACCGGACGCGCTCGCGGACATGGCCTTCGAGGCCCTCGAGTCCGCGCTCCAGCCCACCGCCCTGGTCCTGCTGCGCTTCAGTCCCCGAGGCCCGCGCCCCCTCCAGACCTGGCCCACGGGCGCCCACCTCACGGTGAGCCGAGAACTGGTGGGCGGGGTGCTCAAGGAGGGCTGTGCGCTCGCGATGACGGAGCCCCAGTTTCGCGCCGAGCCCGAGGCGCGTCACGCCCGGCTGGCCCAGCGCGCCGCCCACGTGCTCTGCGCTCCGATGTACGCCGGAGGCGCGCCCGTGGGCGTGCTCTGCGCGGTCCGCGACGAGCCCTTCCAGGCCGAGGAACTGGCCCTGGCGGGAGCGCTCGCGGGGGTGGTGGGCACTGCCTTTTCGTCACTCGTTCCGCCCACGCCCGCCGCGCCATCCCCGCCCTTGGTGGCGACCAGCGCGACCCTGCGCGACGTCTTGCGCGCGGTGGATGCCGCCGCGCGACTCCACACGCCCGTGCTCCTGTCGGGCGAGCGGGGCACGGGCAAGCAATCCCTGGCACGAGCGCTCCACGCCCAAGGCCCCCGCGCGAGCGGCCCCTACGTGGCGCTGCGCTGTGGCGCCGACACCTCGGAGCGCGCGCTGCTGGACGCGCTCATCCAAGCCGAGGGCGGCACGCTGCTCCTCGCGGACGTGACCGCGCTGCCCGCGCCACTCCAGGAGCAGCTCGCGCGGGTGCTCAGAGAACAGGTCCTCCATCACGCGAGCGCTCGCGCGAGCACCCCGGTGGACGTGCGCGTCGTCGCGACGACCCGCGAGCCCGCGCGCGAGGCGGTCCGCGCGGGAGCGCTGCGCGAAGACCTCCACCAGGGCCTCACCGCCACGGCCCTGCACGTTCCCCCGCTGCGAGAGCGCCCCGACGACGTGCTCCCCTTGGCCGAGCACTTCCTGTCGCGGCTCGCCCCTTCGTTGGGCCACACCCCGCGCGGCTTCACGGACGAGGCCCGCGCGGCGTTGCGTGCCTTTGCGTGGCCCGGCAACGCGCGCCAGGTCGCCAACGTCATCGAGCGGGCGCTGCTGCTCCTGCCTGGGACCTCGGCCTCCATCGGCGAGCGAGACCTCTTCCCAGAGGCACCCGCCCGCGAGCGCGCGCACGGGACGAAGGGCGAGGCGCGCGGAAGCTTCAGCTCGCCGCCGGCCACCGCGCGGTAACCCGCGCCCGACGCGGCGGCCGGTACGCGCCCGAGGGCCGACGCTTCGACTTCTGCCGCAGGAACCGCGTGACGTGCCGGCGGCGGTAACACGTCATCAATCGGTCTTCGTCGTTGAGCAGGAGAATCCACCCGCGTGACTGCCTCGCCAGGGAGGAGCCGCGCAGGTGCGCGGGCAGGTCTCGCTCCAGCACGGTCAGATGGGTGGCGCCACACGCGCGCGCGGGCGAGCCAAACTCGAGGATGAAGGCAACCACCTCCTCGCGGAGCCTCCACCGCGCGCACTGCTCGAGGAAGAGCTGGGTGAGGGAGAACATGGATGACGCGTGGCTCTGGCGCATGTCGACGACCTCCTGCCCTCCCCCACTACACATGCCGTTCCAACCCACGCGGCCCACGGATTCCGCACCCTTGCGAGGGCTTCCGACCCCCGTGAGAGACATTCCGTCAATCGCTTGCCCCATTCCCCCTGCCAGCAAGACACCGGCCCCCCCCGTGGACGCCGTCACCCCGGTTGGGCTAGCAGGAGCCCCATGCCGACGCTCGCCCTGGTCCGCCACGGCCAATCCCTCTGGAACCTCGAGAACCGCTTCACGGGCTCCGTGGATGTCCCGCTCACCGACCAGGGCCGCAAGGAGGCCCAACAGGCCGCGACGGCACTCCAAGGCATCACCTTCGACGTCGCGTACACCTCCGCGCTCAGCCGCGCGCAGGAGTCCCTCATCCTGCTGCTGGAGAGGCTGGGCCAGCTGCCCCCCATCATCCGGGACGCGGCCCTCAACGAGCGCAACTACGGCGACCTCCAGGGTCTGAACAAGGCGGACGCGGCGCGGCACTTTGGTGAGCCCCAAATCAAGCTGTGGCGCCGCTCCTACGACGTGCCACCGCCCAACGGTGAGTCCCTGCAGATGACCGCGGCGCGCGTGCTGCCCTTCTACGAGCGCGCCATCGCGGGCGACCTGCGCCTGGGCAAGAACGTGCTCGTGGTGGCGCATGGCAACTCCAATCGCTCGCTCATCATGAAGTTGGATGGACTGACGGGAGAGCAGGTCGTGGGCCTGGAGCTGGCCACGGGCAAGCCCGTCATCTACGAGATGTCGGTCGACGCGGCTGTCGTCGCCAAGCGGGTCCCTTAGTTTCCAAGAAGCACGACGGGCCTTGCGCCCGGCCTGGCCCCTGCTGGGGCCTCCGCCAGGAAGGGGCCTGCCCTCCTCGGGGATTGAATGAGCAGGCCGCCTGCCCGTCTGACGCAGCGAGTACACGAAAACAAGGACGCCGCCATGAAGGCCCTCACCCTCGCAGTTGTGATGCTCACCTCCGCCGCAGCCCTCGCGCAGCAGGCCCCGACCGTCGCGACGGGCACGCCCGCCCCCGCCGCGAAGTCCGCCGCGCCCACGGCTCCGGCCACCGCCGCCGCGAAGTCCGCCGCCCCCGCGGCCCCCGCCGCGCAGGCCCAGGGCTTCGGCCCGGACTCGGAGCTGATGCGCCGCCCGCCTCCTCCGGGTCGCCCCATCCCGGACGCGCCGGACTACCGCGAGGGCGAGAACGAGCGCTACCGGGGACGTGGGCTCGTGGTGGTGGATCGCGACGCCGTGGGCCGCAAGCTGGCGCGCCTGGAGGAGCTGCTCGATGACGCGATGGATCGCCGCGACGGCCAGGCGGCACGCAAGGCCCTGCGCCGCGCCCAGGATGAGCTGGAGGAGCTCCAGGAGATGCTCGCCAACGCGGCGCCCATCAGCACGAACGGCCCGACCCGGCCGATCCCGCCGCCGCCCCCGGTCGTGCAGCCCATGCCGGACGCCTCCTTCCAGCGCCTCACCGCGGCCATGGCGCGCGAGTCCTTCGCGGAGGACAAGATGCGCATCCTCACCAGCGCGACGTCGCGTGAGCACTTCGTGGTCGCCCAGGTGCTGCAGGTGCTCAACCAGTTCAGCTTCTCGCAGGACAAGCTCGAGGTGGTCCGCGCGATGAAGCCGGGCCTGCTGGACATGCAGAACAGCTACCAGCTCTACAACGCGTTCACGTTCTCCCCGGACAAGAAGCGCCTCCAGGAGATCCTCAACAACTGACGGACGCGCCCGCGGGCCGTCCTCCCGGGCGTCGCGGAGTCACCTCCGCGGCGCCCGTCGTGTTTTCAGCGTCCGTGCAGCGCGGTCCAGATGGCACGGGACTCCGGCGCGCTCACGGGGGCATGGAGGCTGGCCATCACCCGCCCCTCGGCATCGAGCGCGAGCACATAGGGCGTGCGACTGACAGGCAACTCCAGGCGCCGCGCCATGTCACCGTTCTTGTCCATCCAGGTGTCTGTCCAATACTGCGGCGGCACCTGTTTCCTCGCCCGTCCGCGCGCCGCGCCATCGCTCACGAAGAAGGGCGCTCGCACGGTGATGAGCGAGGCGCGATGGACCGTGGCGGGGACATGCGTCTGGGCGGTGTCGAACCAGGCGCGCATCGCCGGCCCCGCGTCCTTGTCCGTGATGATGACGACCAGGGTGGGCCGCCCCTCCAGTTCGCGGCTGTCATGCGGCTGGCTCCGCAAATCCCGGGAGGGAAACTCCGGCAGCTGCTGGCCCAACGAGGGGAGCGCCTGCACGGCGGGCGTCAGGGCGAGCGCGATGAGCACCACGCCCCGACGCCATCCTCCTGGGATTCCACGCCCCATCGAGCACCCGCTCCCGGCCCACAGGAGGGCCTCGACGGGAGCGTGCGCACTCGACAGTCCCCGCTCCAGTCCGGGCGGGCCGAGCAGCGCGGCGCTCGCACGCCGGAGCGTGGCTCAGAAGGCGGTGGACATGAACACGCCGCGCCCGATGGCCATGATGCCCCCGACAATGAACAGCAGGGACACGATGACCCCGGCCATCGGCAGCGCATAGCCCGGCGGCGTGCGGCGGCGGTTCATGGACATGCACACCTGCGCGACCACGGCCGCCAGCACCATCATCACGATGTGGCCGATGAGCGCCGGGTAATAGACGCGCGTGATGAGCACGCAGATGCCCACCAACACCTGCGTGTGCAGCAGCCCCGCGTAGGACGCGCCCAGGATGCGCCCCACCTTGTCGAAGGGACGCTGCGTCGCCAGGCCGAAGGCGAAGTACGCGACGGCGAGGACTCCCGCGAGCAGCACCAGGTAGCGCAGGCCGGAATGCAGATGGAAGAAGAAGGTCATGGGCGCTGCTTAGCAATCCGCGAGGCGAGACGCAGCGACTACGAGGGGTCCGCCTTCGGGGTCTTCTTCGTGCTGGCCGGCAACGCGGGCGCCGAGATGACCTCCGTCGGGGGCAACGCTCCCGTGAGGCTCTTCAGGAACGACACCAGGTCATCCACCTCGGGGTCCGTCAGGACGCGGCCCAACTGGTGCCGCCCCATCAGCCGCACCATGGTGGGCAGGTCCGTCACGCTGCCGTCGTGGAGGTACGGCCCCGTCTTCTCCACGTTGCGCAGCCCCGGCACCCGGAACTTGCCCAGGTCATCCTCTTCGTGCGTCACCTCGAAGCGCCCCGGGTCCTTGAGGCCCGGGAACGCCTCGACCAGCCCGAGCTTCTGGAACGACGTCCCGCCCACCGCCGGGCCGTTGTGACACGTGGTGCAGCCCGCGGACACGAAGGTCTCCAGGCCGCGCCGCTCCTGCTCGGACAGAGCACCGTGCTCGCCCATCAGGAAGCGGTCGAAGCGCGAGGCCGTGATGAGCTGGCGCTCGAACGCGGCGATGGCCCGCGCGGTGTTGTCGAGCGACACGGGCTTCGACTCACCGGGGAAGGCGGTGCGGAAGCGCGCCGTGTACTCGGGGATGGAGGACAGCGTGGCCACGACGCGCGCTGCGTCCGGCATGGCCATCTCCACCGGGTTGAGCATGGGCCCCTTCGCCTGCGCCTCCAGCGTGTCGGCGCGGCCATCCCAGAACTGCGCCACGTGGTGCGCGGCGTCGTAGACGGTGGGCGAGTTGCGCGTGCCCTTCTGCCCCCGGTGCCCCTCGGACAGCGCCTTGTTGTCCACGCCGTACGTGTCGAGCCCGTGGCAGGTGTTGCAGGACACGTCCTGGTTCTTCGACAAGCGCGTCTCGAAGAAGAGCATCCGGCCCAGCGACACCTGGGCCTCGGTGTCCTGGATGGTGGGATAGCCCCCCTTGGGAGGCTGGAACGCGGCCACCAGCTTCGCGGGCTCCAGGCGCGGGCGCGCCACGGCCTTGGGTGCCTCGGGCTTCACGCCGGCGACCGCTGGCTTCGCGGGCTCGCCCGAGCGCTCACAGCCCGCCAGTGACCCCACCCCCACCGCGGACAGCGTGAGCAAAGACAGCAACTGGCGTCGCGACCGCATGGAACATCCCTCCGCAGGGCTGGGTGTGGGCGGCCAGGGTAACAGCCCCCCGCGGCGCACCGCTTCCCGTGCCCCGGCGCCACGTGACGCCTGCTTCCCGCAGCCATCAGTGCCCCACGCGACGCCTCAAGGGACGCGCAGCGGCGCGTCACGCCACGCCGCGGGGCCTGCGGCCCTGGGAACAGCGCTCACCGACGCGGAGCCGGCAGGCCCGCCCGCCCTCGCGACGCTGGGGGACCGAGGCAGCGCGGCGAGCTGGGCATCCAGCACCGCGAGCGGTCCCCGCGCCCGTCCGGAGCGCACCGCCACCACGCCCGGTGCACGCGCAGGCTCGGCGGGGCGGCTCAACGCGGTGACGACCTGGTCCACGAGGAACGAGGCCAGCAGGCCCGTGGCCGTCCCCGCGGTGTCCCACGCCAGGTCCTTCAACGAGAACGTCTTGCCGCGCGCCAGGTCATACAGCTCCTTGCCCACGCCCGCGCCCAGCCCCGCGCCCGCGCCCGTGAGCCATCGCGCGGACGGCTCGTCGAAGAGGAGGGCCCCGGCGCCATAGCCCGCGCCGGTGAATGCCAGACATGCGCCGAAGTGCCTGGGCTTGTCCGAGCCGAACCAATCATCTCCCGAGGCCGCGAACACCGGGGACGCGAGCATCAAGGACAGCAGCAGCAAGCAGGACGGGCGCATGATTCCAGGCATGTAGCACCTCGCCGCCGGACTGAAACCCTCGACTGGGGGTGAAACCCACGAGGTCGCATCCGCCTGGATGAACACGCCTCGTGCGTTTTCGAGACGTGGCCGCCAGACGGGCCTATGCTCCGCCAACGTGAATCGACTGGACGCCTCGTTCACCTTCCGGCAGACGCGCCACCCCGCGCTCGACGGCGCGAGGGGACTGGCCGTGCTCGCCATGGTGATGGGGCACGCGCTGGACGCCCTCCTGTCGCCCGCGGTCCGCGACACGCCCTGGGTGCAGCGCTATTGGGAGCTTCGCGGCATCACCGCCCCGCTCTTCCTCGTGGTGAGCGGCTGGGCCGTGGTGATGGCGCTGGGCACCAAGCCCGGAGCCGCCCGCGAGTCCTTCGGCCGCCGCTTCCGCCGCGCCCTGCTGCTCTTGTTCCTCGGCTACTTCCTGCACTGGCCCGGCTGGGGCGCGGTGCGAGACCTGGGCTGGACTCCGGCCATGCTCTCGCAGGTGTTCATGTTCGATGCCCTCCAGTGCATCGGCTCGTCCCTGCTCCTGGGCGCCGTGCTGCTGGTGCTGACGCCCAACCGCTGGGCGCGCCTGGGGGTCCTCTTGGCGCTCGCCGTGGGCATTCCCCTGGTGAGCCCGACCATGTGGGGCCTGGGCGAGCACCTGCCCGCGCCCGTGCAGCAGTTCATCGGCAACGGCGAGGGCAGCCGCTTCCCCTTCTTCCCGTGGGCGGGCTTCTTCTTCGCCGGCGCCGTCACCGCACATGTCCTCGGACTCTTGCGTCCAGGTTGGCCGCAGGGCCTGGCGCTGCTCGCCGTGGGCGGCGCGCTGGTGTGGCTGACGCGCTTCTCGCCCGGCGAGTGGACGGCCACCAGCGCCATCATGGTGCAGTACCGCGTCGGCCAGGGCTTGCTGGTGCTCGGCGGCGTGAACCTGGTGCCGCAGCGCTTGAGCGCGCTGCTCGCGCCCCTCGGCCGGCTGTCGCTGTGGATCTACGTGCTGCACTTGCCGGTGGTGTACGGCTGGGCCGGCATCCCCGGGCTCTCGGGCCGGGTGGGACCCACGCTCGGGGTCCCCGCGGCGCTTGGCGTGGGGGCGGCGCTGCTGCTCGTCTGCTACCTGCTCGCGCGGTTCCTGAGCTGGGGGCGCCGCCAGGCGCTGCCCTGGCGCTCGGGCTCCACCACGCTGAATGCCAGCCTGAGCTCGAGTCGGGCCAGCCAGCGCATCTGAGGCGCGCGGCGGCGCTCAGCCGTCCGTGCCGGTGCGGGGCAACTTCGCGGGCGGCGACGTCGCGTTGCCCCGGTCCACCAGCTCGCGCACCACGGACTCCAGGGCGCGGATGCGGCGCCCGGCCCGGCCGCGCGCCCAACTCGCCACGTCAGGCGCGCCGAGCATCTCCACCGCCTGCTCCACGCCCCCCGCCTTTCCTTTCAGCGCGCGGGCCGTGGCCAGCCGGACGTTGCGCGCCGCCTTGCGCGACAGCCCGCCGCTCCACAGCAGGTCCAACGCGAACGTGGTCCACACCGTCAGCGCGTCGTCCGGGCGCAGGAAGGCCTCGAACCGAGCGAGCGCCTGGGCCCGTGACTCACCCGCGCGGAGCACGTCCTCGGCCAGCTCCACGTGCAGCGGTGTGCTGTACGCCAGGGGCTGCTCGGGCGCGATGATGGCCTCGAAGGACTCGCCCGTGGACAGGCGCCGGGCCACCAGGTGCACCAGCTCGGGGGGGATGTTCGCCTCGGCCGGGTGCGCGTTGGCCTCCGCGTAGAAGAGGACCAGCCGCTCGGCGTCATCCGCCAGCGAGCGCAGCTCCGCGGGCGGACGCCACGCGCCTCGGTAGATGCGGCGCCGGTTCGGAGACGTGCGGCTCGACTGCCGATCGAGCTGCGTGTCCACCATGAACTCGAACGCCTTCAGCATGCGATCGAACCGCTCCGGGTCTCCCTCCAACTGCCCCAGCAACTCCACCACCGCCTCGATGGTGGAGACGCAGTGGTCGGCTGGCTCGGCGCGGATGCGGTAGTTGCTCGGGCGGCGCGGCACGAAGCCGATGCGCGGTAGCCCCGCCAGGAGCGGGTTGCGCATCACCACCTTCTTCGCCTGCGGCCACGTGCCATCCACCACGATGACCGTGTCCAAGTCGGCGGCGCGCGCCTCGTCCACGGTGATGGCGTTCTCGCCCGGGAAGAGCACCGCCACGCGCTCACGCCGCTGAGCCAGCTCCTCCAGGCGCGCGTGTCCGGTGAAGTCCACGCCCTGGTACAGCTCCGAGTTGGGCAGCGACAGGTGCGCCATGCGCGCGGTGCCAATGGCCACCCGCCGCTCTCGTGGATGCTGCAGGAACACCACGCGGGTGCGCGTCTCCAACTGGGGCAGGTGCGCGCAGTAGCACGCGCTCTCGGGGCGGAAGCAACGCAGACAGAGGGAACGCACGCTGCGGCTTTATGGCACGCCGCCGGGAGGGGCAAGCCCGAGCGACCGTCCGTGCCCCCAGGAGCCGAGGAAACGACGCCCCCGCTCCCCCGCCCGTCCTCCGGTCGATGTCCCTCCCCCGCCGGGCCCCGGACGGGCTAGACACGCGCCCCAGCGTGAACCTGCTCCTGTTGCTCGACGAGGACTTCCTGCCGGACGGCACCGCCCGGCTCACGGGCCGCCGCGCCCAGCATGCCCGCGAGGTGCTCCGCGCCGAGCCCGGCGAGGTGCTCCGCGTGGGCCACCTGGGCGGCCTCACCGGCACGGGCGAGGTGCTGGAGAACAGCCCCGGCACCCTCCACCTGCGCGTGTCCCTCACCGCGCCGCCCCCGCCCCGCGCGGGCGTGGACCTGCTGCTCGCCATCCCCCGCCCCAAGGCGCTCAAGAAGGTGCTGCCGGCGGCGGCCTCGCTCGGGGTGGACCGGGTGGTGCTCGTCAACGCGGCCCGCGTGGAGAAGAGCTACTTCGACTCGAAGGTGCTGGACGGCGAGTTCGTCCGAGAGCTGCTCCTCCAGGGCCTGGAGCAGGCCCGGGACACGCGCCTGCCCGAGGTCCTCGTCCGCGAGCGCTTCCGCCCCTTAGTCGAGGACGAGCTGGACACCGTCTTCGGCCCCAATGCACTGCGCCTGCTTCCCCACCCTCCGGCGCGCCAGCCCCTGCGGGCCCTGGGCGCGGACACCGCCGAGCGCGTGGTGCTCGCCATCGGTCCGGACGGCGGGTGGGTGCCGTTCGAGGCGCAACTGTTGGAATCCCACGGGTTCCACCCGTTCTCGCTGGGGCCGCGCATCCTCCGCGTGGAGACCGCCGTGCCCGTACTGCTCGGACAAGTGGCGCTTCTGCGAGAAGACATCCCGAGGACGTGACGGCGCGAGCGGACTTGAAGGCGCGCGGGCGCCTGATGAAGAGTGGCGCGCCATGGCCACTCAACCGTCCCAAGCCGCCGCCACGTCCGAGGCCGAGCCGCAGAAGCCGGCCACCTCCGCCCCCCAGCCCGTCACGTCCGAGCCGCAGGCGAAGCCCGCCAGCCACGACACGGTGCCTCCGCCCGCGCTGCTCGACTTCATGATGAAGCACTGGAAGCCGCAGGCGCGAAAGCTCCCGCCCAAGCTCAAGCACGCGGACGCCTTCCGCGCCCGCCGCCAAGCGCTGTCCAAGCTCTTCCCCGGCGAGACGCTCGTCATCCCCACGGGCCACGAGAAGGTCCGCGCCAACGACACGTACTACCGCTTCCGGCCGGGCAGCGACTTCTACTACCTCACCGGCAACACCGAGCCGGACTGCGTGCTGGTGCTCCAGGCCAAGGCCGGCGGGGGCCACACGGACATCCTCTTCGTGGAGCCCAACCCGGGCCGCTCCGACTCCACCTTCTTCACCGACCGCGTGAAGGGCGAGCTGTGGGTGGGCCCGCGCCTGGGCGTCAAGGAGAGCCAGGCCCGCTTCGCCATCGAGCACGCGCGCGGACTCGACGAGCTGCCCGCCTTCCTCACCGGCCTGAAGGACGCGCCCACCCGCGTGCTGCGCGGCTTCTCGCCCAAGGTGGATGGCGCGCTCAGCGCCGCGGCGGACAAGGACAAGGCCCTGGCCCAGGCGCTCTCCGAGCTGCGCCTGCTCAAGGACGCGCAGGAGCTGCGCGAGCTCCAAATCTCCATCGACGCCACCCAGCGCGGCTTCGAGGACGTCATCCGCGACCTCAAGGTCGCGAAGACGGAGCGCCACGTGGAGGGCATCTTCAACCTCCGCGCCCGCGTGGAAGGCAATGACGTGGGCTACGGCACCATCGCGGCCAGCGGCTCGCACGCGTGCGTGCTGCACTGGACGCGCAATGACGGCCCCCTGAAGCCCGGCGAGCTGCTGCTCCTGGACGCGGGCGTGGAGGGCCACACGCTCTACACGGCGGACATCACCCGCACGCTGCCCATCAACGGGAAGTTCTCCAAGGAGCAGCGCGACATCTATGAGCTGGTGCTCGACGCGCAGCTCCAGGCCATCCAGGCCGTGAAGCCCGGCAACGACTTCATGGAGCCCAACCGCGTGGCCATGCGCGTGCTGGCCGAGGGGCTCCACCGCCTGGGCATCCTCCGCACCCCGCCCGCCGAGGCGCTCAAGGACGAGAACCAGTTCTACAAGCGCTACTCGTTGCACAACGTCAGCCACATGCTGGGCCTGGACGTGCACGACTGCGCGCAGGCGCGGCTGGAGGCCTACAAGTACGGCAAGCTGAAGTCCGGCATGGTCCTCACCGTGGAGCCCGGCCTGTACTTCCAGGCGGATGACCTCACGGTGCCCGCGCGCTACCGCGGCATCGGCGTGCGCATCGAGGACGACGTCGTCGTCACCGCGCGCGGCTGCAAGGTCCTCTCGGACGGCATCCCGCGCCAGGTGAAGGACGTGGAGGCGTGGATGAAGTCCGTGTGGAAGGGCGCGAAGCCCCCGAAGAAGAAGGCAGCCAAGAAGCGCTAGGCCGCCGTCGTGGCTACGGCCCGGTCTCGCTGGCTTGCGGGACCGGGGCCTCACCGGAAGGCGCGGGCGCCGCTTCCGCGGGCTTCACGGCCTGCGGATAGGCCTGCTGCCACGCCTCCAGCGGCATGGGCTCGATGCGATTGAGCACGGACATCTCCTGCGCCAGGACGCGCGGCTCCGTGCGGGCATCGGCCTCGACGGTGAAGGACAGGCGGTTGATTTCGTGCCCGTCCTCCGTCTCCACCACCACGCGCCAGTTCCCCGGCTTGAGCGGCGCGCCCGGGCGCGCCATGGAGCGATAGCCGCCTTCGGCGCCGTTGGCCTTCACGCTCGCCAGCCACCCGCTGCCCAGCGACGTCCAGCCCTTGTCGGGATGGTCGAAGAACCAGCGCACCCGCACCTTGTAGGCCGCGAAGTTGCTCGGCGCGAAGATGCGGAAGAAGTACTGCGGCTGCTCCCCTGCGCGCGCGAGGAAGTGCTGGTTGCCGTGGTGCCAGAACTGCCAGAAGGGGCGCTCCTCGTAGGAGAGCTGGTAGACGCCCGGGCTCACCTTCTTCACCTCGTGGTAGAGCCCGCTGTACTGCACCGCCAGCGGCACGGGGGGGATGAGGCCCAGCAGGTAGCACCCGAGCAGCGCCACCTGCGTGCCGAACCCCGGCACCGCCACGTTGCGCACGAGGAAGCGCATGTCCGGGCGCCACCGGCGGATGACGCGCAAGAGCCCGTAGATGCTCCCGCAGCCCAACAGCACCGCGAGCGTGAAGACCCACCAGCCCATGCGCCCGAGCAGCACCGGCACCAGGTAGGCGAAGTACAGCGTCACGCACAGGCTGAAGAGCACCACGCGGATGACGGGGCCCAGCTGCCGGAAGCGCGGCAGCTCGTTGGCCACCAGCAGGCCGAACATCGCCAGCAAGAAGAAGAACGGCGTGAAGCCCGAGGTGCTCTTGAAGAGGAACAGCGTGAATGAGCTGAGCAGGCTGCCGAAGAAGAAGTGCAGCCCGTCCTCGCGGAAGCGCCACACGCGCGCGAGCAGCTTCGGCGGCTCGGTGCCCTCGGGGAAGCGCTGCTCCAAGAGCAACAGCCCCGCGAGGACGCACAGGTAAGCGAACGACTGCGCCAGGCTGAAGCCGTCGTCGATGGGGCTGAGCGTGAGGATGTCGTAGAGGAAGCCCGCGAAGAAGAAGAGGGCCATCTCCTCCTTCTCGTAGCGGGACCGGAAGGCCTGCACGCGGTCGATGAGCGTGGGCGTCTTCGCGGTGGCCACCAGGTCATCCGGCTCCACCGCCGCACCGGGGCTCGGCGGCGCGTGGCCCGTGTTCGACTCGGCGGTGGGCGCCCCGCCCAGGGGGGCCGGCGCCTCGGGTGTCTCGTCCTGCGGTGTCTGTCCTGGCTTGGGCGGCGTCGCGTTCAACACGGCATTCCCCTCGGGCAACGCCGCCCACTCTATGCGCAGGAGCCGGGCGAGGTCTCGGCCGGGCTCAGGCGGGCGACTTGCCGGCCACCAGGTCGGCCAGCTCGCCCCGCTCGGACAGCTCCATCAGGATGTCCGAGCCCCCCACGAACTTCCCGTTGATGAAGATCTGCGGAATCGTGGGCCAGTTCGTGTACTCCTTGATGCCGTTGCGCACCTCGGCGTCCGCGAGCACGTCCACGGTGTGCACCGCGCCGAACGGCCGGAGCAGCTCCAGCGCGCGCGCGGAGAAACCGCACTGCGGAAACAGGGCGTTGCCCTTCATGTAGAGGACGATGGCGTGGCCCTTCGTCTCGGCGTCGAAGCGGGCCTTGAGCTGGTCGTTCATGGGTCGTTCTCCTTCTGGCTAGCGAGGTCCGAGCTTCTTCCACTGCTCGGGCGAATAGGTCTTCAGGGCGAGCGCGTGCAGCTCCCCCGTCTTCAGCCACGCCTGGAGCGGCGCGTACACGAGCTGGTGCTGCTCGACCATTGTCCGGCCCGCGAACGCCGGGCTCACGATGCGCGCCTCGAAGTGGTCTCCCGTTCCGGTGGTGTCTCGCAACTCCACCTCGGAACCGGGCAGCGCCTCCAGCAGGCGCTGGCGAAGCATTTCGGCATCCAACATCAGTTCATCCCCTTTCCCATCACCAGCATGGCGGGGTCCACCCCCATGCCTCGCAGCGTGGCGTCCCACAACTTGTCGGGCTCCTGCCCCAGCACCGCATCCGCCGTGGCCTCTGCGAACAGCCACGAGCCCGCGGCAATCTCACCCTCCAACTGCTTGGGGCCCCAGCCCGCGTAGCCCAGGCAGAAGCGCAGGCGCGGCGCGGGGTTCTGCAACAGCGGGCCCAGCGCGTCCAGCGTCACGCTCAGGTACAGGCCCGGGAGCACGGGGAGCTTCTCGGTCTGCTCCGCGTCGTCATGCAGGACGAAGCCACGCTGGGGCTCCACGGGGCCGCCCACGAACACCGCCTCGGGCATGCGCGCGGAGGCGATGTCCATGGACTGCCCGCGCGCCAGCTCGCCCAGCGTCAGCGCCGCCCCGCGGTTCACGACGAGCCCCATGGAGCCCGTCGCACCGTGCTCAATCATCAGGATGACCGACCGCTGGAAGTTCGGATCCCCGAGCTGGGGCATGGCCAGCAGGAAACCGGGAGCAAGGTTCTTCACACCCGGAGCATCGGGCGTTCACGCGGACCACGCAACCGGAACCCGTCAGTGCCAGCTCGTGTGACGGGACTGGAGCGCCTTCGCGAGTTGCTCGGGGCTGAGCGGCTTGCCGATGAACAAGTCGGCGCCGAGCCCCTTGCACTTGCGCGCCATGGTCGCGTCGCTCATCGCGCTCACGCCAATGAGCACTGCCTGCGGGAAGCGCTCGCGCAGCCGGGACATGAGCGTGGTGCCGCTGCGACCCGGCAGGAACACGTCGATGACGGCCGCGTCCATGCGCTTGTTGCGCACGGCGAACTCGGCCTCCTCCGCGCTCCCCACGGGCAGCGGCTCATAGCCCCAACCCGCCAGCATCTCCACGAGGATCTCCCGGTGAGTCGGGTCATCCTCCACCACGAGCACCGCCCCGCGGACGGGCTCCAGCTTGAGCTCGTCTTCGCGCTGGAGTCGCTCGCGCGCGTCCTGGCCGGTGAGGGAGAGCGTGTCTTCGGTCGAAAGGGACATGGAGGCACCGGTGGAAAGGGGTTCGTGTGAGAGGAACCCACCCCTCGCGGAAGGGAATTCCTTCCGCCCCACGCGCTGAACCCGCTCGCCCTCAGCGACCTCGGGGCGCCTGGCCGGCACCTCGCGTCAACGCCTGGGAGGCCAGCGAGGCGCCGAGCACCAGCAACACCAGCAGCCCCCAGGCCGGCAGCACCACGCGCGAGCCACCCTCGTAGACGAGCGCCGCGTAGGACGTCCCCAGGTAGCGGCCCAGCGACATGGGCTCCATGCGCGCGATGCCGAAGAAGCTCACGGTGGACTCGGTGAGGATGGCGGTGGGCAGGCGGCTGAGGAACACCGCCAGCACGAAGGGCCGCAGCGCCGGCCACAGGTGCACCCGCAGCACATGGGCCCGGCCGCCCCCCAGCGCCCGAGCCGCCGCCACGTACTCCTGCGACTCCAGCGTCAGCAGCCGGTCCCGGAACATCCGCGCCGGCCCCGCCCACCCCACCAGCGCCAGCGACGTCACCATGAGGCCAAACGGGCCGAGCCCCGCCCCCTGCCCCGAATCCACCAGCGACTGGCCCGCCAGTTGGAGCACCATGACCACCAACACGTCCGGCAACGCGAACACGGCGTCCACGCCGCGCAGCACCGCCTGCTCCACCGCACCACCGAGCAGGCGGGCCACCGCCGCCACGCCCAACCCCAGCAGCGTGGACAGCGCGCCCGCCGTGAGCCCCACCGCCAGGGACACCCACAGCCCGCCGAACGCCAGCTCGCACACCGTGCGGTCCGGCCGCTGCAGGTCCATTCCGAGCGGACACGTGCCCGCCAGCGCCTCGGGGAACAGGCGCCCCGCCGCGAGGCTCAGACCTCCGAGCCCCAGCAGCAACGCCAGCCCCACCCAGGCCCGCACGGGAGCCCGGCTCACGCGCGCACCTCGCGGCTCCGAGGGTCCAGCCACCACCGCATCCACTCCACCGCCAGGCTCACCAGGACGAGCACCCCGGCGAACGTGGTGGTCGCGACCACGACCACGGCCACCTGCTTGTTGAGGACGGCCAGCACATAGAGCTGACCGAAGTACGGCAGCCCAAACACGCGCTCCGCCGCGAACGAGCCCGCGAGCAGCGCGGTGGCCACGGGCGTCACCGCGTCCAGCAGCGCGGGCCACACGTTGGGCAGCACGTGGCGGCGCAGCACCGCGCCCGCCCCCAGACCCTTGGCGCGCGCGGTGCGCACATAGTCGCGCGACAGCTCCGCCTCCAGCGCGTCGCCCACCAGCGTGCCCAGGAAGATGCCGGGCCAGACCGAGATGACGAGCGCCGCGCTCAGCTCGGGCAACAGGCTCCCTCGCTCCACCACGGCCGGCGCGAGCAGGAGCGCGGGGATGAACACCGGCGTGCCGAACGCGAGCGCCGGCACCGCGTCGCCCAGCACGGCCCAGCGCCCGCGACGCCAGCGCGTGCGGAGCAGCGCGAAGCCCAACGCCCACGTCAACGCGAGCGGCAGCGCCACCAGCCCCACGCCCACGCTGCCGGACAGCTTGCGCAGCAGCTCGTCGCCCGTCACGCCCTGCGCGCTCGTACCGAGCCGCTCTCCACGCCAGAGCTTCTCCCAGGGACGCAGGAAGCCCCACGGCTCCCCCAGGCCCAGGTCGCGCCGGTAGGACGCGGCCAGCTCGGCAGACACCTGCCGCTTCGCGTCGCTCTCCTGCGTGAGCGGCAGCGCCGCCATGAGGAAGTACGACGCGCAGGCCACCACCGGCACCAGCACGAGCTGCCGCAACAATCGAGAGACCACCGGCGACATGCGCTAGCGCCCTCCCCGCGCGTCAGCGGCGACCGCGCCCGACTCACTCCCCAGGCGCAGCGCGGGCAGCGCGAGGAAGTTGAATGGATCCACGTCCAGTCCATGCAATCGGGCACGCACTCGGAAGTAGCGATCCGGATGGTAGAGCGGCGCGATGACGGCCTGCTCCCCCACGAGCACGTCCTGAGCCTGAACGTAGAGCGCCCGCGCACGCGATGAGTCCGCCTCCGCGTCGGCCTCTTCCAAGAGTCGCTCGAAGCGAGCCATGGGCTCGCCACCGGCTTGCGTCTCCCAGCCGGTCTGGTGATTGCCCTCGCGCTCGAAGAGCGTGAAGAACGTGTTGGGGTGCGCGTAGTCCGCGCCCAACCGCCGCACGTACATGTCATAGGCGCGCGGGCCCTCCGACGTCCGCCGCGCCACCTCCGCGGAGAAGTCCGAGCGCACATCCACCACCACCTGAACGCCCACGCGCCCCAGCTGCGCGGCGATGCGCTCGGCCAGCGCCTCCTCCGGCACGAACGAGTCCCCCGCCTTCACCACCAACCGCAACGGACGCGCCACCCCACCCGCGCGAGCCAGCTCCTCACGAGCCCGCGCCTCGTCATGAGAAGGCAACCGCGCGGCCTCCTCGGGCGACGCGGACGCGGGCAACTCGGCCGGCAGCAGCACGTTGGACACACGCGCCACGGGCAACAGGCCCGCCAACAGCGCCTCCCGGTCCAGCGCGTAAGCCAGCGCCCGGCGAACCTCGGGCTTGTCCAACGGCGGGCGCTGCGTGTTGAAGGCCAGGAAGTAGGTGGACAAGAGCGGCTCGCGCTGAAGGTCCGCGGGCGCGCGGGTCCGCAAGGCCGCGGCGCTGTCCACGAAGACGAAGTCCACCCGGCCCCGCTCATAGAGCGCGGGTCCAATCTCTGACTTCATCAACGTGAGCACCGGCGCCGGTGACTCGCCCGGACCCAGCGGCGGAGGGAACGCGGTGCGCGGGTTGTAGACGAGCCGCACGCGCTCACCCGCGCGGTCCCACGCCTCCACGCGATACGGCCCCAGCGCGAGCGGTCGTCCATCGCGAGGCCTGTCGAAGTAGTCGCGCACCGCCTCGGCCGACTTGCCCTCCAGGTCCGCCGCGGGCGCGGGGAAGAAGAGGTACACGTTGGCCAGACGCGACAGGAAGTAGCTGCGCGGGCGAGCCAGCGTCACCCGCAAGGTGCGCGCATCCACCGCCTCCACGCCCACGCGGTCGAGCGCCGCCACCACGTCCGCCTCGGGAGCCCCCTCCTCCTGGAGCGCCAGCGCCCGCACGGCGCCCTCCAGGTCCGCCATCTCGCCCCGCTCCCGGCCCCGCAGCGCGCGCCGCCAGCCGAAGACGAAGTCGCGCGCGGTGAGCGCCGAGCCATCCGACCAGCGCACGTCCCCACGCAGGTGGAAGGTGTAGACCTCACGGCCCTGCGCGTCCCGCACGCGCTCCCAACGCTCGGCAAGCCCAGGCCCCACCGCATGGTCCGCGCCCAGCGAGGTGAGCCCCTTCTGCGTGGCGAGCATCACCGGATAGTTCGCCCAGCTCGCCGGGTCCGAGAAGCTCCAATCCAACGTGGTGGGCATGGCCGGCACCACGACCTTGACGCCGGCCTCCGGCTGGAAGCCGCACGGCCCGCAGGCCCCGAGGGCCACGGCCATGAGCAGCAAGGACCTCCAGAGTCGCGCGCGGGGAGCCACCGAGCCCCGTTGTACCGCGACCCGCCCCAGAAAAGAGAGAAGCCAGGAGGCCGGCGACTCCTGGTCGGCCGGCTCCCTGGCTTGTCACGTCTTCAGACGTCTACCCGCGCGCCGGACTCAGGCGGGGGCGCCGGCCGGCGAGGACGGCGCCTCGGAGGCACCGCCCTGCGGCTTCACGCCGTCGCCCACCGGCTTGCGGCCGAACTCCTCGGGCTTCTCCAGCACGAGCGCCTCGCGCAGCACCTCGTCCACGAACTCCACCGGGACGATGCGCAGCTGCTTGCGAATCTTCAGCGGGATGTCGCGCAGGTCCTTCTTGTTCGACTTGGGGATGAGGACCGTCTTGATGCCCGCCCGGTGCGCCGCCAGCGTCTTCTCCTTCAGACCGCCGATGGGCAGCACCCGACCGCGCAGGGTGATTTCACCCGTCATCGCCACATCGCGCCGGATGGGCACGCGCGTCAGCGCGCTCACCAGGGCGGTGCAGATGGTGACGCCCGCGGACGGACCATCCTTGGGGATGGCGCCTTCCGGCAGGTGCACGTGGATGTCGAAGTTCTCGAACGCCTTCTTGTCGATGCCGAAGCGCTCCGCCCGGCTGCGCACGTAGGACATGGCCGCCTGCGCGGACTCCTGCATCACCTCACCCAACTTGCCGGTGATGATGAGCTTGCCCTTGCCCGGCATCGTGGTGGCCTCGGTGGTGAGAATCTCACCGCCCAGCTCCGTCCACGCCAGCCCCGTGACGATGCCCACCTGGTCCTCCTGCTCCGCCACGCCGTAGCGGAAGCGCGGAGTGCCCAGGAACTTCATCGCCGTGCGCCGGTCCACCTCGATGTCCCGCTTGCCGTTCTTCAGCACGTCGCGGGCAATCTTGCGGAACACGCCGCCAATCTCACGCTCCAGCGAGCGCACGCCCGACTCGCGCGTGTAGCGGTGGATGATGGTCCGGAGCGCCTCGTGGGAGAAGTCCACCTTGAGGTCCGTCAGCCCGTTGGCCTCCTGCTCCTTCGGGATGAGGTAGCGCCGCGCGATGGAGAGCTTCTCCGGCTCGGTGTACCCCGCGATGCGGATGACCTCCATGCGGTCCTGCAGCGGACCGGGGATGTTGTGCATCGTGTTCGCGGTGCAGATGAACATGACCTTGGACAGGTCATAGTCCAGGTCCAGGTAGTGGTCGTTGAAGGTGTGGTTCTGCTCGGGGTCCAGCACCTCCAGCAACGCCGCGCTCGGGTCGCCACGGAAGTCCGTGGACATCTTGTCGATTTCGTCGAGCAGGAAGACCGGGTTGTTGCTGCCCGCCTTCTTCAGCGACTGGATGAGCTTGCCCGGCATCGCGCCAATGTACGTGCGCCGGTGGCCGCGAATCTCGGCCTCGTCGCGCACGCCGCCCAAGCTCAAGCGCACGAACTTGCGCCCCGTGGCCCGCGCGATGGAGCGCGCCAGCGACGTCTTGCCCACGCCCGGCGGCCCCACGAAGCACAGCACGGGGCCCTTGAGCTTCTTCACCAACTGCTGCACCGCGAGGTACTCGAGGATGCGCTCCTTCGGCTTCTTCAAGCCGTAGTGGTCCTCGTTCAGCACCCGCTCGGCCTCGGTGACGTCCAGCCGGTCCTGCGTCTCCTCGTACCAGGGGAGACTGATGATCCAGTCGATGTAGTTGCGGACGACGGTGGCCTCGGCGCTCATCGGGCTCATCATCCGGAGCTTCTTCAGCTCCTTCTTGACCTTGAGCGTGGCCTCCTTGCTCATCCGCTTGTTCTTCAGCTTCTCTTCAATCTCTTGGATCTCGTTCTTGAACTCGTCGCGCTCACCCAGTTCCTTCTGAATGGCCTGCATCTGCTCATTCAGGTAGTACTCCTTCTGGGTCTTCTCCATCTGCTTCTTGACGCGCGTGCGGATCTTCTTCTCCACCTGGAGAATCTCGATCTCACCCTGCATCAGCTCGTAGAGCTTCTCCAGCCGCTTGGCGGGAGACTCCGTCTCGAGCAGCGCCTGCTTGTCATTCAGCTTCAATGACAGGTGCGCGACGATGGTGTCCGACAAGCGCGCGGGCTCGTCGATGCTCGCCACCTGCATGAGCATCTCGGGCGGGATGCGCTTGTTGAGTTTGACGAAGGCCTCGAACACGGAGTGGACGCTGCGAACGAGCGCCTCCAACTCCACGCTCTTCTCCGTCTGCTCCTCGACCTCGTCCACCTCCACCATGAAGAAGGCGTCGTTCGGGTGGAACTTCTTCACCCGAGCCCGGCGCACGCCCTCCACCAGCACCTTCAGCGTCCCGTCCGGCAGCCCCAGCAACTGGATGACATGCCCGATGGTCCCGAAGTGGAAGATGTCGTCGGGGGTGGGGTCATTCGTCTTGGCCTTCTTCTGCGCGGCCATGAGGATGACGGCCTTGTCGTCCGGCCCCTTGTGGGCCATCGCGTCCTTGAGGGCAGCGATGGACTTCTCCCGGCCGACGAACAGCGGCACCACCATGTGCGGGAACACGATGATGTCCCGAAGGGGCAAGAGCGGGACGGTGAGTCCCCGCTTCTGGGCTTCCTTCTTGTCGTCACGTCCGAAGAACATGTATCCGCCACCTGCTGGCCTGCCGTACGGGCAAGCCCTTCAAGAGTTACCCGCACTCACGCCGGGCGCGAGTGCGAGGTGAAACACGGCTCTATAACACGGCAGTTCGAGCCCCCGTTCCCCGCGTGAAGATGGGGGGAGCCACTGCTGCCTTCAAGGGAACACCTGAGCACCGCCGGGCGCCTGCCCGGGGCCTCAGTGGCCCTCCACCGCCACCCCGGCAGCCGGCGCCTTCACGCCCAGGGCCTGGAAGAGGAACGCGTACATGTCGGCGCTGGACTCAATGGCCTTGGCCACCTGGTCCGAGCCCTGGTGGCCCGAGTTCGCCTCGATGCGCAGCAGCACCGGCGACGTGTTGCCTGGGGCCGCCTGCATGGCCGCGACGAACTTGCGCGCGTGCAGCGGGTCCACGCGGTCGTCATGGTCCGCGCTCATCATCAGCAGCGCGGGGTAGCGCACGTCCGGCCGCACGTGGTGATAGGGCGAGTAGGCATACAGCGTCTTGAACTGCGCCGCGTCCTCCGCCGAGCCGTACTCCGGCGTCCACGTGCGCCCGCTGCCGAAGAGGTGATAGCGCACCATGTCCAGGAGCGGCACCGCGCACACCGCCGCGCCATACAGCTCCGGGCGCTGCGTCATGGCCGCGCCCACCAGGAGGCCGCCGTTGCTGCCGCCGTAGATGGCCAGCTTGCTCGGCTGCGTGTAGTGCTCGCGCGCCAGGTACTCGGCCGCCGCGTGGAAGTCGTCGAACACGTTCTGCTTGTTCGCCAGCCGGCCCGCGTCATGCCACGCCTTGCCGTACTCGCCCCCACCGCGCAGGTTGGCCACCGCGTACACGCCGCCCGCGTCCAGCCAGGGCAGGATGTTGGAGCGGAAGGCGGGCTGCATGCTCACGAAGAAGCCGCCGTACCCGTACAGGAGCGTGGGCGCGGTGCCGTCGCGCTTCAGGCCCTTGCGGTACACCACGAACATGGGCACCCGCGTACCATCCTTGGATGGGTAGAAGACCTGCTCCACCGTGTACGCGTCCGGGTCCATGGGCATCTCCACCCGCGACCACAGGCTCACCTTCCCGCTCGCGACGGACGTCTTGTAGACCTGCCGCGGCGTGGTGAAGGAGCTGAAGGAGAAGTACGCCTCGTCCGAGTCCTCCTGCCCCAGCAGGTTGGACGCGGCCCCCACGCCGGGCAGTTGCACCGTGCGCACGGGCTTGCCCTCCAGCGTGGCCAGGCGGACCTCCGTCGCGGCGTCGCGCAGGTACTCGAGCGTCAGGTGCCCGCCGACAATCGCGGTGCTCTCCAGAGAGGCCGCCGGGTCCTCGGCGACCAGCTCGCGCCACGCGGCGCGCTCGGGCTTGGTCGGATTCACGACGAACACGCGCTGGCGCGGGGCGCCCTCGTCCGTGGTGACGTAGAAGCGGTCCTTCCACGCCAGCACGGTGTACTTGGCGCCCTGCCCCTTCACGAGCAGCCGCCAGTCCTTCTCACCCGGGTGCTTCCAGTAGACGTCGTTCTCGCTCCACCCGCGGATGACGTAGGCGAAGAGGAACTTGCCGTCACGGCTCAGGTCGCCCTGGAGGAACGTGGTGGGGTCACCCGTGCGCGGGTGCACCAGCGCGTCGTTCTTGGGGTCCTGGCCCAACTGGTGGAAGCGCAGCGTGGTGTAGCCGGGGCGCGCGTCCACGGGGATGCTCGGGTCGGTGGGCAGCCACTCGTAATAGAAGCCCTTGCCGTCGGGCGTCCAATGCGGCCCGGCGTACTTGGCGCCCTCGATGACGTCGACCTTGGACCACTCGCCCGAGTCCACGTCGAGCACGTGCAGCACGGCCTCGTCCGCGGCGTTGGGCCGCTGCGCGAACACCACGCGCTTGCCATCCCACGAGGGCACCCACGTGCCCAGGGACACGGTGCCGTCCTTGCTCCAGCCGTTCGGGTCGAGGAGCACCTTCTCCGCGCCGGCCTCGCCGTCGCGCCAGTAGAGGATGGCCTTCTCCTTGTCCTTGTGGGTGCGGAAGTAGAAGTACCGGTTGGCCCGCCGCAGCGGCGCGGTCATCGAGTCCACGTAGTACAGCTCGCGGAAGCGCCGGGCGAGCGCGTCACGGCCCGGCATCTGGGCCAGCGCGGCGCGGGCCTGCTCATTCTCGGCCTTCATCCACGCCTGCACCTCGGGCGACTTCTCGTCCTCGAGCCAGCGATAGGGGTCCGCCACCTGCACGCCGTGCACGGTGTCCACGATGGGTTGGGACGGGGTGTGGGGATAAGCCATCCGGGAGACCTCCTCCGAACGAGCCGCGGCGACCGCGGGCCGGGCATCCGCCGAGGCGGACGCGGGAACGGCCTCGCGCGCGGCCTCCTGCGTGGTGGCGCACGCCGCGAGGGACATCAGGGCGGGAACGAGCAGCTTTCGCATGGGCCGAAGCAGATACAGAAAGCCAACGGCCCGTCCCACAAAAAGTGAGCCCCGCGACAAGGCCCGCCTGCCCTCCCGTCGCGGGGTACTTGAGAACACCCGGGGCGCGTCCGAGTCGCTGGCTTCGCGACCGCGTGACGCGCCCCGTCAGACTGCGCTCCTCCTCGAGGGAGTCACCCCGGGGGAAGCGAGACTCAGGCCGATTCCTTCTTCGGCTCGGCGGCGTCCTTCTCTTGCGCGTGAAGGATGACGGGGTCGCTCTTCTTGAGGATGACCTCCTCGGAGATGACCACCTCGCGCACCGTCTTGCGGGACGGGATTTCGTACATCACGTCCAGCATGGCCGTCTCCAGGATGGAGCGCAGGCCGCGCGCGCCCGCCTTGCGGCGGATGGCCTCCGAGGCGATGGCCTTGAGCGCGCCATCCGTGAACTTCAGCGCCACGCCGTCCAGCTCGAAGAGCTTGCGGTACTGCTTGGTGAGCGCGTTCTTGGGCTGGCCCAGGATGTTCACCAGCGCCGGCTCGTCCAGCTCCTCGAGCGCGGTGATGATGGGCAGACGGCCGATGAACTCCGGAATCATGCCGAACTTGAGCAGGTCCTCCGGCTCCACGTGCTTGAGCAGCTCGGAGAGGTTGCGCTGCTTCTTCGACTGGATCTCCGCGCCGAAGCCCAGGCTGCGTCCACCCAGACGCCGCTCGATGATCTGCTCCAGGCCGCCGAAGGCGCCGCCGCAGATGAAGAGGATGTTGGTGGTGTCCACCTGCAGGAACTCCTGCTGGGGGTGCTTGCGTCCACCCTTGGGCGGAACGTTGGCCACCGTGCCCTCGATGATCTTCAACAGCGCCTGCTGCACGCCCTCACCGCTCACGTCGCGGGTGATGGACGGGTTCTCCGACTTGCGGGCGATCTTGTCGATCTCATCGATGTAGACGATGCCGCGCTGGGCCCGTTCGATGTCGTGGTCGGCCGCCTGCAACAGGTTGACGATGATGTTCTCCACGTCCTCGCCCACGTAGCCCGCCTCGGTGAGGCACGTGGCGTCCGCGATGGTGAACGGAACGTTGAGAATGCGCGCGAGCGTCTGCGCCAGCAGCGTCTTTCCAGACCCGGTGGGACCGAGCAGCAGGATGTTGCTCTTCTGCAGCTCCACGTCGTCCATCGCGATCTTGGACTCGATGCGCTTGTAATGGTTGTGCACCGCCACGGAGAGCGTCTTCTTGGCGCGCTCCTGACCCACCACGTACTCATCCAGCACGGCCTTGATCTCGCTCGGCCGAGGGATGCGCAGCTTGGTGTCCTTGGTCTCCTCGCGGTCAATCTCCTCCGCGATGATGTCGTTGCACAGCCCGATGCACTCGTCGCAGATGTAGACCGTTGGGCCCGCGATGAGCTTCTTCACTTCCTTCTGGGACTTGCCGCAGAAGGAGCAGCAGAGGGTCTGGTTGTCTCGCTTCTCCACGTTCTTGCCCGCCATGAATTCCCTCGCTGCGCCGGTAAAGCCCCTACCCCGTTAAACGCCCCGCACCTGGAAACCCTGATTCAATCTAGTCAGCCCCTGTCCAGGGCGTCCACGGAGCTTCCAGGTACTTAACAAGCAGCGGCAACGCGGCGCAGAAAGCAGAAAGCCGGAGGCGCGGGCCATCATTCCCCGCAGCCTCCGGCCGCTAGAGCGAGGCCCGTCGAGGGCCCCGGCGCCTGCCTACTTCTTCTCTTCCTTGCCAGCCACCGACTTCCGGGGGTCCTGGATGGCGTCGATGATGCCGTACGCCTTCGCCTCCGACGCCCCCATGAAGTAGTCGCGGTCGGTGTCCTTCTCCACGCGCTCGATGGACTGGCCCGTGTGCTTGACGATGAGCTCGTTGAGCCGGGCCTTCATGCGGAGGATTTCCCGCGCCTGGATCTCGATGTCCGTCGCCTGACCGCGCGCGCCGCCGAGCGGCTGGTGAATCATGATGCGACTGGAGGGCAAGGTGAAGCGCTTGCCCTTCGCGCCGGCGAGCAGCAGCACCGCGCCCATGGACGCGGCCTGCCCCACGCAGATGGTGGACACCGGCGACTTGACGTACTGCATCGTGTCGTAGATGGCCAACCCGGCGGTCACCGACCCGCCCGGCGAGTTGATGTAGAGGTTGATGTCCTTGTCCGGGTCCTCGGACTCGAGGAACAGGAGCTGCGCGACGATGACGTTCGCGACGTCATCGTCGATCTCCGTCCCGAGCATCACGATGCGGTCCTTCAGGAGCCGGCTGTAGATGTCGTACGAGCGCTCACCCCGATGGGTCTGCTCGATGACGTAGGGAACGGGCATGAAGGGCATGACGTGGACCTCGCAAGGGGACTCGGCGGAAAGACCTCAGGAATACTTCGCTCGGCCCTTCAGGAATTCAATCGTCTTTTCCTCTCGGAGTCGCAGAGACAACCCCAGCCGCTCGTCCTCGCCCTTGAAGTACTTCTTCACCTGGGCCACGGGCTGGTTCGCCTCGGCGGCGAGTTCCTCGATGCGCTTCTCGACGTCCGCGTCGGTCGACTGGATGCTCTCCTTCTGGGCAACCGCCTCGAAGAGCAACGTCCCCTTCACTTCCTGGACGGCCTTCTCGCGCATCTCGTCGCGCAGGCGGTTGAAGTCCAGGTTGAGGCGGCGCGGATCGATTCCCTGGCGCGCCATCTGGCGCAGGGCACCGTCCAGCATGGAGTCGATGGCGCGCTCGACCATGGCGCGCGGAACCTCGAAGGCGTTGCGCTCGATGAGGACCTTGATGAGCGCCTCGCGCTCGTCCTGCTGAGCCTGCGCCTTGCGGGCCTTCTCCATGTCCGCGCGCAGCTTCGTGCGCAGCTCCTCCGCCGTCTGCGCCATGCCCGTGCCCTGGGCGAACGCGTCGTCCAGCGCCGGGAGGACCATCTTCTGCAGCGCCTTGACGGTGATGTGGAAGCGCGCCGACTTCCCGCGCACCTCCTCCGCCTGGTAGTCGGCCGGGAAGGTGTAGTCGATGTCCTTCGACTCGCCGACCTTCACGCCCGCGAGCGCCTCGATGCTGCCCTGGATGAGCTCACCGGGACGCACCTGCACGCCAATGCCCTCGGCCTTGCTGCCCTCGAAGGCATTGCCATCCACCGTCGCCTCGAAGTCGATGGTGACCTGATCGCCCGCGGCGGCCACGTCGCGATCCGTGACGGCCTCCACGCGGCCCTGCGACTGGCGCATGCGCTCGAGCTGCTCGTCCACCTGCGCGTCGGACACGGCGGTGTCCACCTTGGCGAGCGGAAGGGCGTCGTACTCCTTCGCCTCCACCTTGGGCTTCACCTCGACGCGCGCCTCGTAGGCGAACGGCGCGTCCGGCTTGAGGCCGGAGTTGGTGACCTGCGGCGAGGAGACGGCCTCCACCTTGTGCGCGCGCACGGCCTCCAGATACGAGGTCTGCACCACGCGCTGGATGACGTCGTCCTCCACCTGCTCCCGGAAGCGCTGCTCCAGGATGCGACGGGGAACCTTGCCCGGGCGGAAGCCGGGCAGCTTCACCTGCCGGCCGAGCGCGGTATATGCGCGGGTGAGCTCTTCCGCCACGCGGGCGGTGTCGACCTCGATGGAGAGCTTCTTCTCGATGGGAGAGAGCTCCTCGACCTGGACCTTCATACGGGCCTCGCTCGCCGCCGTGCTGGGCATCAAACCCCTGACGGCGCCGGATAAGTGGGACGTGCGCGTTTAGGGGATAGGCACGAGCGGGTCAACGCGAAATGGGCGAGGAGGGACTCGAACCCTCACACCTTGCGGTACCAGATCCTAAGTCTGGTGCGTCTACCAGTTTCGCCACCCGCCCGACGGTCCCCGCGTGCGCTTCTCGTCTTACCGCGAAACACTGACACCAGGGCAGTCCTTCGCGCGGCGCTGGCTGACGCGCGACCACCCGGAACCTGGTGCTGAAAAACAAACGGGGCCCCTTCATCGCTGAAGGGGCCCCGTGATGAGAGCGGAGGGAATCGAACCCACAACCTATGGATTAAGAGTCCATTGCTCTGCCAATTGAGCTACGCTCCCGGACCTGCGCTCGGTGTGTCGCGTTCGCGACGTCCAAGTGGCGGCGTAACTACCGTGGCCTGTGCGCGCTGTCAAAGCGTTTTCGCACGTCCCTGCTTCATTCTTTCTGTTCGCGGCTGGACGGCCGAGTTCCGGCCTGGCTCCGCGCTGCCGCCCCGCGCACGTGAAGCCCCCGTCGGCACGGGCTGTTGCTCCTCGCCGCGGCCCGCATTCCGTCCTCGGAGCAAGAGCAGTCACGCACCGAGAGCGAAGCGCGGGCGGCCCCAGCCACGAACGAGGCGGCGCCATGCGGGCGGACGGGGGTCGTCCGCCCTTTTCGAGCAGCAAGGCAGGAGATGACCGTGACGGAAGCGAATGCGAAGACGGAGGCCTCGGTGGCCTCAGGCAATCCGTGGAGCCGGGAGCGCGTGGAGCTGATCAAGCGCACCATCTGCCCACGGGGCATTGGCGAGGACGAGTTCGCCCTCTTCATCGAGCAGTGCAAGCGCAGCGGGTTGGATCCGCTGCTCAAGGAGGCCTTCTGCGTGGCGCGCCGGCAGAACACCGGCACCCGTGAGCGGCCCAACTGGACGACCAAGTACGAGTTCCAGCCGTCCGAGGCCGGCATGCTCGCCCGCGCCGAGCGCTTCCCGGATTTCAAGGGCATCCAGGCGAGCGCCGTGTTCGCCGAGGATGAAATCATCGTCGACCAGGGCAAGGGCGAGGTGGTGCACCGCTTCAACCCGGCCAAGCGCAAGGGCGCGCTCGTGGGCGCCTGGTCTCGCGTCGTGCGTGACGCGAAGCTTCCTGTCGTGGTGTGGCTCGATTTCTCCGGCTACGTGCAGCAGACACCGCTGTGGGCGCGCATCCCGACGACGATGATCGAGAAGTGCGCCCGCGTGGCGGTGCTCCGAAAGGCGTACCCCGAGGCCTTCGGCGGCCTGTACGTCCGAGAGGAGATGCCCGCCGACGAGTTCGAGTCCCTGCACGACGAACCGGCGCCCGCGACGGGGGCCTATGAGGTGCTCGGAGCGAAGCCGGGGCCCGTGAAGGCTTCGTTCTCTCCCCTGCCGATGGCACCGCCAACGAAGGACGAGGCAGAGGCCGCGCGACTCTCCGTGGATGTGCCGTTGGCGCCAGCGGCGGACCGGACCCACTCCGTGCTGGTGGCGTTCGGTCCCCACAAGGGCAAGACGACCACTGAGCTGACCGACTCCGAGCTGACCGAGACCATCGACCTGGCCCACGAAAAGCTGATGGAGCAGCCCAAGGCGCGCTGGGCCAAGGCGATGCGTGAGAACC
The DNA here is from genome assembly GCF_019039035.1 of Citreicoccus inhibens. Taxonomy (GTDB): domain Bacteria; phylum Myxococcota; class Myxococcia; order Myxococcales; family Myxococcaceae; genus Citreicoccus; species Citreicoccus inhibens. The sequence goes on from NZ_JAHNZT010000018.1 coordinate 150,645, forward strand.
TCACGGCGCTAGAGGCCGAGACGGAGCTGCGCTTCCACGGCCCCACGCCAAAGGGAACGAGCGCGAGCGCGCAGGACGCCTGAGACACGCGGCACGGCCCTTCCCGGAGGAACGCATGCTTCTGGGAGGGGCATTCTCGCGCGAGCCAGCAACGTCGCGAGCTGCGCACGTGGACAACGCGCAGAGAAGAACCGAGGTGCGGTGAGGTGTCTCGGGTGAGCGCTGGGAGGCTCGCTCAACTTGCGTTGACGAGCGCTCGACCAACACCCGAGTCCCAAGCTGCATCCGGGACTTCGAGAAGCGCGCCCAGAGGGACTTGAACCCCCAACCCCTGGCTTCGAAGGCCAGTGCTCTATCCAGTTGAGCTATGGACGCAGGGCAAGGCGGGCGAAACAGGGCGGCCAACCGGGATCGAACCGGTAACCTCCGGAGTCACAGTCCGGCGCTCTAACCAGTTGAGCTATGGCCGCCGTCACCACGAAAACGCCGGCTTCCCTACCTCGGAACCCGGGCCTGTTCAAGGTCCAAATGTGCGATCGCGCGCGCGCACCTTCCGGATCCCTCGCGCCAGAACTTGCCGCTGCGCGCAACCCCTTGGAATCCGATGGATTCTCCACCCCGAGGGGGGTCGCGCCTCATTCTAGCGAAGCCAGCCTTTCCCCGTCGTGGATGTCGCGCCCAGGCAGAAGCCGAGGCTGCGAGCGACACAGAGCGCACGCAGACTGGAGGACTCCTCACGAAAGGCGTCCCGCATGATTCGGAGTCTTGCGACCGCAGCAATCCTCGCCATTGGCCTGCTCGGCTGTGGCGGCCCCACCCCGGATGCCGAACCGGCCGCGGCGCTCGCACCGGAGACACAGACGTCTCCCCTCGATGGACACGTGGGCCAATGCGGCCCCACCCCACAGGGCCAGCACTGCACGACCTGCTGCTTGGATTCGACGGGACATGTCGCGTCCTGCGCAGGCCCGGCCGGGTGCGGCTCCGGAGGACCTGCACTGGCGAACTGACTCGTACGCCGCAGGCATCCCACAGGACAGACACCGCATCGAGCGAGAAGAAGCCGGGTCCTGCTCCCGCCCACCGAGGCGGGAGCAGTGTCCTCGAGAATCTTTGACGCCGGGTCGAGCGCCCCAGGCAGGACTCGAACCTGCGACCCCCGGCTTAGAAGGCCGGTGCTCTATCCAGCTGAGCTACTGGAGCTGGCCGCGAAATCCCTCTTCGCTACGGCTTCACTTCAAATCGGGGCGAGAGGATTCGAACCTCCGACCCCCTGCGCCCAAGGCAGGTGCGCTACCAGGCTGCGCTACGCCCCGAGAAGTGCGGGCATTCTTGGCCCATCGTGGATGCACACGCAAGGGTGCAATGACGAACGCCCGTCACCTTCCTCACAGCGCCAGCAGCGCGGGCCGCATCTTCGCGAACGCCCGAGCACGGTGCGACACCGCCGTCTTTTCGTCCGGGGTCATCTCCGCCATCGCGCGCCCGCCCAGCCCCTCCGCCAGGAACACCGGCTGGTATCCGAAGCCGTGCGTCCCCCGAGGAACGTGGCCGATGTGCCCATCACAGCGCCCGTGCTCGAGGCGCACCGCGCCCGAGGGCGTCACCAGCGCGAGCACGCACACGAAGGACGCCGTGCGCTTCTCATCCGGAACGCCCTTCAGCTCCGCGAGCAGCTTCTCGTAACGGTCCTTGTCGCTGCCCGGCGCGTAGCGCGCGGACAACACCCCGGGCCGCCCATCCAGCGCATCCACGCAGAGCCCCGAGTCGTCCGCGAGCGCGGGCATCCCCGTCGCCTCCGAGTACGCCCGCGCCTTCTTCAGCGCGTTGCCCTCGAAGGTGTCCGAGTCCTCCACCGGCTCCGGGATGGGCGGCAGGTCCGCCAGGGACACCACGTCCACGGCGTCCCCCACCAGCTTGCGCAACTCGGCGAGCTTCCCCGCGTTCGTCGTGGCGAAGAGCAACCGCGCCTTCGTCATCCCAGCACCTTGGCCTGCGCCGCTGCGAGCTGCCGAATGGCCGCCATGCCCCCATCGAGCATCGCGTCCAGCGTCTTGCGCTCGAAGAGCTTGTGCTCGGCCGTGCCCTGCACCTCGACGATGCGGCCGTCCTCGGTGGCCACGAGGTTCAAGTCCACCTCCGCCGACGAGTCCTCCTCATAGTCCAGGTCCACCCGAACCTCGCCGTTCACCACGCCCACGGACACCGCGGCCAACGGCGTCAGCTTGGGCAGCTTCGACAGCGAGCCCTGCTTGTGCAGCGCGCGCAGCGCCAGGGACAGCGCCACGTAGGCGCCCGTGATGGAGGCCGTGCGCGTCCCGCCATCCGCCTGGATGACGTCACAGTCCAGGGTGAGGGTCCGCACGCCCAGGGTGGTCAGGTCCACCGCCGCGCGCAGCGAACGCCCGATGAGCCGCTGGATCTCCATGGTGCGGCCCGCCTGCTTCCCCTTCGCCGCCTCGCGGTTGCTGCGCGTATGCGTGGAGCGAGGAAGCATCCCGTACTCGGCCGTCACCCAGCCGGAGCCCTTGCCCATCAAGTGGGGCGGCACCCGGTCCTCCACCGAGCAGGTGACGAGCACCTTGGTGTGGCCGAACTCGACCTGCACGGAGCCCTCGGCATAACGGTTCACGCCAGGGGTCAGGATGACGGGGCGAAGGTCCAGCGCACCGCGGTTGAAGGAACGCACGGGAAGCTCCTCTCGAATAGGGAGGGAAGAGTCGAAGCTCGCCGTTTATCAGGGTGCCGGTGTGCCGGCCATGGGTTCGGCATGGCTGGCGTCGCGCTTGCGCGTCTCGCGCAGGAACGCCAACACCCCGTCCGAGATGGCCGCGGCCAACTTGTCCTGGTACTCCCCGCGACTCAGGCGGACGCCCTCCTCGGGATGGGAGATGAAGCCCACCTCGACGAGCACCGCGGGGGCCTCCACGCCCATGAGGACGAAGAAGGGCGCCTGCTGCACGCCCCGGTCCCCTGCCCCGGTGCGAGCCACCAATCGCGGGTGAATGGCATAGGCCAACCGGGACGAGTCCGCGTGCGCCTCGGTGCGCACCAGGTCATCCAAGATGAAGGCCAGCGTCGAGCCGCCACGCGAGGCCTTCGCCGTGGGCGCCTCCGCGTTCTCGCGATCCGCCACCGCCCGCGCCGCCTCGCCGGACGCGTTGGCGGACAAGAAGTACGTCTCGATGCCACCCGTGCGCGCGCGCAGCCGCTTGGTGGGCATGGAGTTGGCGTGGATGGAGACGAACAGGTCCGGCTGGTGCTGATTGCTGAACTCCACCCGCGCGGACAGCGCGAGCAGCGCGTCGCTCTCTCGGGTGAGGAAGACCTCGGCCCCCGCCGCCTCCAGCTTGTCGCGCAGCTTCTGCGCGACCTGCAGCGCCATGTCCTTCTCGAGGAAGGTCCCCGGACCGTGGGCGCCTTCCTTCGCGCCGCCATGTCCAGGGTCGATGACGATGCGCGCGGCGCGCTCCTTCGCCCCCGCGAGGTCCGGGACGAGGCTCAGCCACAACAGCACGAGGAGGGAGACGGTACGGCGCGGCGACATACCCGCGCGAATGCTAGCGGACCCCGGAGCGTCGAGCGAACTTACGACCGGCTCCGGGTCCTTCAGCCGACACGTCCGGCAGCGGCTCAGCCGATGACGTCCACGCCGGGACGTCCCGCCTGGACCTCACCGATGAGGGCCGCGTCCACGCCCGCCTTCTCCAGCGCGGTCAGCGCCTTGAGGGCCTGGCGCGCCGGCACGCTCGCCAGCAGTCCGCCGTTGGTCTGCGCATCCGCGAGCACCCACTGGATGTGCTCGGGCAGGCCCTCGGGGAAGCGCACCTTCTTCTTCACGTGGGCCAGGTTGGACTTCGTCCCGCCGGGCACCACGCCCTGCTCGGCCAGCGCGGGCACGCCCGCGATGAGCGGGATGCGCTCCAGGTCCAGCACCGCGCGGGCCTTGGCCCCTGTCATCATCTCCAGCAGGTGCCCCAGCAGTCCGTAGCCCGTCACGTCCGTGAGCGCGTGCACCTTGAAGCGTCCGGACGCGAACACCTCGCCCGCCGCCTTGTTCAGCGTGGACATCAGCGCCACCACGCGCCGGGTCAGCTCGCGCGGGGCCTCGCCGCGCTTGATGGCCGTGGTCGCGATGCCCGAGCCCAGCGGCTTCGTCAGCAGCAGCACGTCGCCCGGCTTCGCTCCCGCGTTGGTCAGCACCTTCTTGGGGTGCACCACGCCGGTGACGGCCATGCCGTACTTCGGCTCGGGGTCCCGGATGCTGTGGCCTCCGAGGATGGGGATGCCCGCCTCGTCCGCCTTCGACTGGCCGCCCGCGAGGATGCGCGACAGGACCTTCATCGGCACGCCGTCCGGAAACCCGACGAGGTTGAGCGCGAACACGGGCCTGGCGCCCATGGCGTAGATGTCCGACAGCGCGTTCGCCGCGGCGATCGCACCAAACTGAAACGGGTCATCCACCACGGGCGGGAAGAAGTCGACCGTCTCCACCACGGCCAGGCCGGGCGTGAGGCGATAGACGGCCGCATCGTCGTGGGTGGAGAAACCCACCAGCGCTTGAGGAGTCTTCACAGTCTTCAGGTGGCGCAGGACCTGCGCCAGATCCGCGGGCCGCAGCTTCGCAGCTCAACCCGCGCAGTGACTCAATTCGGTGAGGCGCTTGGGCCCCACCGGCTTCGCGTCCGCCATGATGCCGTCCCCTACTCCGCGCGCACGTAGTCGCGCTTGATGAGCTGCACCACGGCCTCGGCCGTCACCACGTCGTCGCCATCCGAGTGGTCCAACACCCCGCTCAGCGAGCCGTGGTTGTGCACCAACTGGAGCACGTCCATCAGCTCGGGCGTGAGCTCCTTCAGCGGCGCGGTGAGGGGCTGCGGCAGCCGCAGCGGCGAGGCCAGGGCCGGCAGCTGTGACTGGATGCGCTTGAACTCGTCGAGCTGGCGCAGGGCGTCCATGAGGAGCGCCTCGGTGGACGAGTCCAACTCCACCATGAACTCCTGGCTGTCCGCGGCGCGCAGTTCGAAGTCGCCCTGCTCCCAGGTGACGATGCGGTTGAAGCTCTTCTGCGGCCCCAGGTTGTGGTTCTCGTCGATGACCGCGTAGTAGACGCGGCCCTGGCGCAGGTAGATCTTCCCCTCCTGCTGGTTCGTCACCACCAGCACGCCGTTCTTCTTGGACGTGTGGAAGAGCTGGAGCAGGTCCGGCAGGGGAATCTCCTCAATCTTCCCCGTCATCGAGCTGGCCTTGGTGGTGCGCGCGGCCTGGGCGGCGGCGGCCTCCTCCAGCTTCTTCATGGCCATCCCCTCGTCCACGCTGGCGCCCTCGGCGCCCTGGTGCACGAGCTTGAGGATGGACGTGCCGATGAGGATGCGGTCGCCTTCCTTCAGGCGCGCCTGCTTGACCTTCTCACCGTTGACGAAGGTCCCGTTGGTGGAGCCCAGGTCCTCGATGGTGATCTTCCCGTCGGAGAAGAGAATCTTCGCGTGCTTGCGCGAGACCATGTCCTCGACGAGGACCATGTCCAGCTCGCTGGACCGCCCCACGACGATCTGCTTGTCCAACTTCAGAGGGAACTCTCCGCCCTGGTACTTCCCGGAGATGAACTTGAGGGCGTAGGACTTCGCCGCCGAACCGCTCGGAGTGCTCACGGTGCCACGACCTCGATGAAGAGGGTTTCCATGGTCCTCAACCTACCTGCTCGGCCTTTCCCGGTTCCTTCACCAGGTTGAGGTACATCTGCGCGCTCTTGTTGCCAGGACTCCGCACCAGCACGTCCTGCCAGACCTGCACCGCCTCGTCGCGGCGCCCCGCGGAGTAGAGCGCAATCCCGTAGTTGATGCGACCTGGGATGTACGCCGGATTCTGGGCGATGACCTGCTCGTACTCGGCGAGCGCGGCGTCGTTGTCGCCCGCGTCCCGCAGGGCGTTGCCGAGCTTCAAGCGGATGTCGACGAACTCGGGGAACAGCGCGAGGGCACGACGGTACTCCTCGATGGCCCGCGCCCAGAACCCGCCGGAGGCGAACACGTCACCGATGTCGGCGTACATGTTCGCGACCTTCTTCATCACGTAGGGATCGAGGTCATCCGGGCTGCCCTTCTGCCGTGCGAGGGCGGCCTGATAGACCTCCTTCGCCTCGGCGTACTTGCCCATGTCGTTGTAGATGACCGCCAGGTTGAGCGCCGCCTCGGTGTAGGCCGGATTGAGCCTCAGCGCGGACTCGAACGCCCGCTGCGCCCGGGCGAACTGCCCCTGGTCGTGGTAGATGATGCCGAGCATGTTGTAGACGTCCGCAAACGTCGGATTCTGCTCGACGACCTTCGCGAGATACGGCTCGGCCTGCGCGTACTGCTTCTTCTCGAAGTAGCCGCGGCCGAGGGTCAATAGCTGCTTGAGGGCTTCTTCCATGACTCGGCCCAGCCGGGGCCTGCCTCCGCGGCGGTAGCCTACATGAGCCTGAGCGAAAACAAGAATTCATCCCCCACGCGAACGAGCGAAAGCTCTCGCGCGCCCCGGCTGTCCACCGGTCTATCGGGGAGCTCTCCTTCCAGGCGGTAGTGCTCCGTCACCACGGCCTCGTCGCGCTCCAGTCGCGCGTACCAGGACTCGACCCCATAGCGACGGTGGCGCACCGCGAGCAGGTCATCCCACTCCCGCCCGCCCCCCTCGACGACGCCTGGAGTCCCACCATCCCCCGCCGGGGACACCAGCCGCGCGAGGTCGTCCGCGCGGCCCGCCTCCATCGCCCGTCGGCGCGTCTCCAGCGCGGTGACGACGGCCACCAGCCGCGGGGCCTGCGAGGTCGCCGGCACCCAGTCCCCGTTGCGCAAGACGAAGGGCACGCGCTCCACGCCGGCCGTGCTGATGGTGGTGGCGCCCAGCGCCCCTTGGAAGTCCAGGGTCGCGTACGCCTCCGCGCTCTGGCCACCCGGGGCCACCGCCACGGTGATGCGGGAGAAGTGGTGCGTGCGCGAGGTCAGCGGCGCACCGGCGCCGGGGATGGGCAGCGTCAGGCCGTCCTTCTCCGTGCGCTTGAGGGCGGTGATGATCTCCACCTCGGGACCGCCCGCGAACCCCAGCAGGCGGGGCCCCAGCACCGCGAGCGCGACAGCGCCCGCGAGCGCGGCGATGAACAACCCACCCAGACGGCTCCAGTCCTGCGTGCTCCTCACGGCCCCAGCATACGCTGGGCCCGCTCCGCGGCGGGCGTGCCCGGCAGGCGCTTGACGACCTGGCGCAGCGTCTCCTGCGCGCGCGTGGCGTCGTTCATCTTCAGGTAGGCGTGGTGCAGGTCGAAGAGGGCCTGCTCCTCGTACTGCGTGCCCGGGTAGTTCTTCAGCATCCCTTCCAGGCGCTGCGCCACGGCGGGCCAGTGCTCCCGCTTCGCGTAGAACGCGGCCACGTACAGCTCATGCTCGGCCAGCCGCTTGCGGGCATCGTCCGCGGCGGCCTTCGCGTCCTTCGTGTAGGACGAGTCCGGGTACTGCCGCAGGAAGTCCGTCATCGCGGCGAGCGCGTCGTGGATGGACTTCTGGTCCTTCTCCTTCGACGGGGGCAGCGCGAAGAACTCGGAGGGGTACTCCTGCACGAACGTGAGCGCCGCGCGGTACGCCGCGTAGTCCACCTTGGCGTGCGTGGGGTGCAGCTTGATGAAGGCGTCGTACTTGTCGCGGGCCTCGGGGAACATCTCGCGAGCGAAGTCCACGTCCGCCAGCCGCAGCTCCGCCTCGCGGGCGGCCTCCAGGTAGGGGAACTTCGTGCGGACGTACTCGAAGTACTTCTCCGCCTTGAGGAGGTCCTTGTCCTCCATGGCCTTCTCGCCCAGGGCGAGGTTCGCATCCGCCTGGGTGGCGTAGTTCGGCTCGCCAGCGGGCCCCTGGGTGAGAGAGGCACAGCCGGAGGTCAGCAGCAACAGGGTGGTCAGACAGGCGACGACGGAGCGCATGGGGTCCTGCCCACGCTATTCGTCCAGCCCCGAGGGGTCCAGCGAAGGATGACCCAGCACCGCACGGATGACGTCTGGCGAAAAGCCCCGGCTGGTCAGGAGGCGTGCGGCCCGAGCCACCTCCTTCGCGTCCAGGGTGCGGCCGAGCAACCCTCACCGCGTCAGCACCTGCCGCGCGGTGGCCTCCGCGTCGAACGCCACTTCCCCGCGGGCGTCCCCCACCGCCCGGCGCGCGACCTCCGGCGCCAGCCCATGGGCCTGCAGTCGTTGGAGCACGGCCCGTGGCCCGAACTTGCCCCGCCCCAGCAGGGACGCGGCGCGCTCCCGGGCGAAGCGCTCGTCGTCCACGTACCCCAGCGCGAGAAGGCGCTCCAAGACCGCCTCCCTCACGGGCTCGGCGTAGCCCTTGCGCTCGAGCGCCAGCAACAGCTCGTGCCGGCTGCGCGCGCGAACCGACAGCAGCCGCAGGCACGCATCGGTGGCGCGGTTGACAGCCTCGGGACCCTCCAGCTCCGGAACCATCTTCCGCTCCCTACCATGTGGTAACAGGCCCGGCCATGCACCCTGTCCTCGCCCACTACCTCACCGCAGATGTCGCCAAGGAGACGCTCCGCAAGGAGAAGGCCGGAGAGCCTCTCTCGCCCGAGGAGCAGGCCTTCGTCGCCGCGGCCGCCGCGCACCCCAAGCAGCGCACGACCCTGCTGGGCGTGGGGGGACGCGTGCTCGCCTCGGACGCGCAGGCCGCGGTGGTGATGCTGGCCGCCCATGCCTCGGCGCGGGCGCTGCTGGATGACGCCGTGCTGGCCGAGCCCACCCGCAAGGCCCGCGAAGCCCTGGCCGAGGAGGGCGCCAGTGAAGAGGAGGCCGATGCCTTCATCGCCTCCATCCTCCTGGAGGAGGCCTTCGGCTACGAGCAGGAGGTGGACTCCTTCGACCGCGACTTCGTCCGGGAGGCCCTGGGCGAGGTGCCCGCGCTGGCGGCGCTCACCAAGGAGTCCGTCGACGCGCTCTTCCTCGCGTTCGTGAAGGGCACCGCGAACGAGGTGGACCGCAAGGCGCGCGAGCACATGGCCCGCGCGCTGTTCGACATCGCGTGGTCCGAGGGCCCCGCCCCCATCAACCCCGAGCACTTGGAAGCGCTGCTCGAGGCCGAGATTGTCGACAAGCCCGAGGAGGAGCAGGACGCGCGCGTGCGCGCCACCGTGCAGCTCCTACAGGCCCTGTCGAAGGAGGGCGTCGTCGGCCCCCTGCGGCTCACCCGGCTGCGTGCGCAGCTGGGGGATGACGACGCGTAGCGCTCAGAAGCGTTCGATCTGGAAGTCGTCGTCGCCTCCCGCGGCCGGCGCGGGGGCCGGCGCCGGCGTGGGGGGACGCGCGGTGGGCGGGGGCGCGGGAGGACGCGCCATGGGCGCACCTGGGGCAGCTCCTGGAGGACGGGCCACGGGGGCGCCTGGCGCGGCCACGGGCGGACGGGCCGCCGGCGGCGCTCCTGGGCGCGGGGCCT
>NZ_JAHNZT010000019.1 GCF_019039035.1 Citreicoccus inhibens
TGGTGTGAGTTTTTTTTTTTTGGTGTTGGGCCGCGGCGCGCGACTCATCCTGACGCTTGCGCTCGGCCTCGGCGTCCGCCTGGGCGCGGGCGGTGGCCTCGGCGGCGGCCTTGTCCTGCGCCGCGCGCTCGGCCCGGGCGGACTCGGCGGCGGCAGCGGCGGCCTGCTCCTGGCGCTGGCGCTCCTCGTTGGCGGCGCGCGTGGCCTCCGCGGCGCTGACCCCCGCGGGCGAGTTGGCTGGAGCCGCCGCCGGCGAGGATTCGGCGGCGGCCGGCTTCTCCGCGGCGGCGACCGCCGGGCCCGCATTGCCGCCCGTCACCTTGACGATGAGCTGGTTGCCGGAGGCCTGGATGTCGGTCTCCACCTCGCGCTCATAGCCGATGAGCACGCGGGCGATGGCCGACGAGTCCGAGCCGTAGCTGGCGGTGCGGATGCCCGTCACCACGCCGTTGCCCACCTGCTGCTCCTCGGGCACGCCCGAGAAGGTCGCCTCGGCGATGTCGATGACGAGGCGCGGCGGATCCGTCATGGTGAAGGTGGTGAAGTTCGGCTTCTTCGAGCCGGAGATCTCCACCGTGCCGCCATTGACGCGCACGTTCGTGATGTTGTTGAGGTCAGCGGCCGGCTGCGCCAGCGCCAGCGCGGGCACGAGCACCCATCCGAGCAGCGACACCGCCAGGGCCTTCATCGACCACTCCCGTTCACAATCTTCACAGGGGGCGAATGCTAACACGCGCTCCCCTGGCTCCAACTTTTTGCGGCGCGAGCCACAAGCTGCGTCAGCGGATCCGCGGCAGAACGGGCGAGCGCGTCCGGTGCGTCCGGGCGTACTCGATGAGGTTCTTGATGTCGTAGCAGATCTGCCGGATGTCGTGCCCCATCGTCAGCTCGATGTGGCTGTTGCCCTTCACCGGACGCCACAGCAGATACTCGCTCTGCGCCGCGCGATACACGCTGCGCGTGGACTCCACCGAGGCCAGCGGATCCAAATCCCCGAAGATGATGGCCATGGGAACCTGGATCTTCTCGAAGCCGCGCTTGAAGTCGTAGTCGGTGCGGTAGCAGACCATCTCGCCGCGGCGGATCCACCGCGCGAACTGCTCCAGCACCTTGCGAGGCTCGCGCTCGCCGCCCTCGCGCAAGAGCCAGCGGATGTCCTCGCCGCTCACCCGCTCCGTGTTCACCAGCCGGTTGAGCCGCTGCGTGAGGCGCTTGTACAGCGGTGAGTCCTCGGCCTGCGCGAGCTGCCGCTCCAGGAACTTCAGCACCGCGTCCACCGGCACCGAGTTGAAGCGCACCGCCTCGCGCGAGTCGGGCCGCAGCCGCTGGCTCAGCGCGGGGCTGACCCACGACAGGCCACGCGACAGGAGCGCCCGCCCCGAGTCCGTCGCGCGCCGCTCCAGGTTGAAGCCCGCGAGCCCCACGTCCACCAGGCTCGCCACCGCGGGCGCGCTGTAGGCCAGCAGCCGCAGCAACATGAAGCCCCGGCCCAAGTCCGCCGGCGAGCCGATGGTGATGAGGCCCTCGAAGTCGTCATGGATGCCGGCGTAGCCGTAGCCCAGCATCCCGCCCATGGAGTGGCCGCAGTAGAAGATGCGCTCGCGCCGGGTGATGCGCTTCACACCGGAGACGGCCGCGGGCAGGTCGTAGAGGAAGTAGCTGTCCAGGTCCCAGCCGTAGTCCAGGTCCGGCGGCAGCGGGCGCTTGAAGCGCTCCGCGCGCTCCTTCTGGAACGCGATGGAGCTCTTGCCGTGCCCGCGCAGCTCCAGGATGTGGATGTCCACGCCGAAGAAGAGCAGGTTCTTGACGAACTGACCGCTCGTCCACGTGTGCCGGTTCTGCGAGAAGCCGTGCACGAGCAGGAGCGGCTCACCGAATAGCGGCTGGGGAAAGGGTTGCTTCACCGGCCGATAGCGGCTGATGACGAGCGACCACCCGTCCGCGGTCTCCACGACGTATTTCGTCTTGGTGTAGAGCGCCCGGAAATCGACTTCGTCGATGGTGGGCATCGGAGGCCCGGGGATCGCCGATCTCCAGTCCGGCAGGCGCATGGTGGGAATCTACGGCGCCTGATGCAGCGCGCCAAGGTTTCGCTCGGGCAGGGCCTTCACCCGACCCACCAAGAACAGGGAACCTGTGCAGAGCACGACGTCATCCGGGCCACTTCGGGAGCGGGCAGACGCCAAGGCGTCCACCAGCGAGCCATGGACCCGAACCTCGGGGCAGAGGGCGCGCGCCTCGTCCACATAGCGCTCGGGCGCCAGGGAGCGCGGCGTGTCCAAGGGCGTGAGGTCCACCGAGGTGGCGAGCGGAAAGAGCGCTCGCAGCATCGGCCCCCGGTCCTTGTCCGCCACGACGCCAAACACGAGCCGCAGCCGCCGCCCTGAGTACAGCGCCTTGAGCGCCTCCAGGAGCACCTGCACCCCCGCGGGGTTGTGCGCGCCATCCACCACGACCGTGGGCGACTGGCCCACCTCTTCCAGCCGACCGGGCCAGCGGGCGGTGGCCAGTCCCTCCCGCGCCGCCTCGGGTGACACCGTCACCCCGCGCGCGGCGAGCGACTCCAGGCACGCCAGCGCCATGGCCGCGTTCTGCCGTTGATACGGCCCGCGCAGCGCGAGCGACAACCCGGACAGGCGCCACGACAGCCCGCGATACGTCAGCGCGCCGTTGGCCTCGCCCTCGATGGCGAAGTCGCGTCCCTCGACCCGCAGCGGCGCGCCCACTTCGCCCGCGCGCCGAGCGATGGCCTCCAGCGCCTCGGGCTCCTGGCGAGAGACGACCGCGGGCACGTCGGGTTTGAAGATGCCGGCCTTCTCGCCCGCGATGGCCCCCAACGTGTGGCCCAGGTACTCCATGTGGTCGAACGAGATGGGCGTCACGGCCGTGACGGTGGACTCGGCCGCGTTGGTCGCGTCCAGACGCCCGCCCAGGCCCGTCTCCAGCACCACCACGTCCACGCGCTCCTGCGCGAAGTGCCAGAGCGCCACGACCGTGCCGAACTCGAAGTACGTCATCGGCTCCGACACCGCTGACGGATACCGCTCCAGCACCTCCAGGATGCGCTGGCCGAAGCGCGCGTCCGGGATGTCCTCACCGTTGACGCGGATCCGCTCGTTCACGCGCACCAGGTGCGGCGACGTGTAGAGCCCCACGCGGTGGCCCGCGGCCTGGAGCGCGGCGGCGGCGAAGGCGCACGTGCTGCCCTTGCCGTTGGTGCCCGCCACGTGCAGCACGGGCGCCTGACGCTCGGGATGGCCCAGCGCCTCCAGCGCCTCGCGCACCCGCTCCAACCCCAGCTTGATGCCCGAGGGGTTGAGCTGCGCGAGGAAGGCGAGCGCTTCCTCGGGAGTGCGGGGCGCGCTCATGCGGGGCGTGCCGCCCTACCCCACCAGCCCGAGGAGCTGCGCGAGCTTCGCGCGCATGTCCTTGCGGTGGACGATGGCGTCCAGCATGCCGTGCTCCAGGAGGAACTCGGAGCGCTGGAAGCCTTCCGGGAGCTTCTGGCGGATGGTCTGCTCGATGACGCGCGGACCCGCGAAGCCGATGAGCGCCTTGGGCTCCGCGAGGATGACGTCGCCCAGCCACGAGAAGGACGCGGCCACGCCACCCGTGGTCGGGTTGAGCAGCACGGAGACGTAGGGCTTGTTGCCGGTGCGGAAGCGAGCGATGGCCGCGGACGTCTTCGCCATCTGCATCAGCGAGAAGATGCCCTCCTGCATGCGCGCGCCGCCCGAGGCGGAGAACACCAGCGCGGGGCACTTCAGTTCGTGGGCGCGCTCGAAGACGCGGGCCACCTTCTCCCCCACCACCGAGCCCATGGAGCCGCCCATGAACTCGAACACGAAGCAGCCCACGGAGACCTGGTGCCCGTCGATGCGGCCCACGCCCGAGATGAAGGCGTCGTTCTCGCCCAGGTTCTTGCGCGAGGACTTCAGGCGGTCCTTGTACTTCTTCGAGTCGCTGAACCCGAGCGGGTCCTGCGGCTCCAGCTCCTTGTCGAACTCCTCGAAGCTGTCCGCGTCCAACAAGGCGCCCAGTCGAGCGCGCGCCGGCCAGGCGTGGTGGTGCTCGCAGTGCGGACACACCATCCAGTTCTTCTCGAGCTCCTGGCGGTAGATGATTTCGTCGCAGGTCTCGCACTTGGCCCACAGGCCCTGCATGCGCGAGGGCTGCGGCGGCTCGGTGGCGGGCTCGGGGACGACGGCGATGCGGGGCTTCTTGGAGAACCAGGCCATGGACGCGCCGGGTTAGTCCGGCCGCCCGCGCCCGTCAACACCTTCGCAACCCGCGCTTCAGAACTCGAAGGTGTCCCCCAGCTCCAGGACTTCCACGGGCAGTCCGGCCAGCTCCTTCTTGAGCTGGGACACGAACGCCGGCTTCAGGTGGTAGAGCAGCACCGAGGCGCCCTTGCGGTCGAACTTCTGGAGTTCCGACGCCACCGTGCGGGGCGTCAGGTGTCCGGAGATGTCCGCCAGCGGCTGGAGGCTGTTGGGGAAGCTGGCCTCCAGCAAGAGCGCCTTGAGGTTCTTCGTCTCGTTGAGCGCCTTCCAGAGCTTGTCCGTGGGGCCCGTGTCCCCGCTCATGGCCAGGGCCGCGCCGCCCTTGGACACGATGAAGCCGCACGACTCCACCGGGTGACTCACCGGCACGCTGCGCACCGTGTACGGCCCCACCTCGAAGGTGCTCCCCGCGCGGAAGGACTGGATCCGCAAGACGGGCTTGGCCCGCGTGGGGATGCGGGTGAAGTCCGGCCACAGCGCGTTGTTGAACATGTTGTCGCGCAGGGCCTTGGCGCACTCGCGCGACGCGTGGATGGTGACGGGCTTGTCCCGCCGGCCAATCACCAGGTCGGCGAGCAGCGGCAGGTCCTTCACGTGGTCGAAATGGCTGTGGCCCACGAGGATGTGGTCCACCTTGCAGAGCTGCTCGAGCGACAGCGTCCCCGTGAGCGCGCCCGCGTCCAGCGCGAGCACGTCATCCACCAGGAAGCAGGTGCTCCTGCACGTGGGCAGCTCGCCTCCATGGCAACCCAGGACGTTCAGCTTCACGCTAGAGGTCTCCGAACTTCCACTTCATTTCCAGGTAATGGAGGAAGTCGTGAAGTCTGGCCGAGTCATACACGGTCAGTCTGTCACCGCTGCGCTCGACGAGGCCGGCGCGCTCCAGGCGATCCAACATGCTGCGCACGGCGGGCTCGCCCACGCCGATGAGGCGCGGCATCTCGCGCACCATGAAATCGATCTCCACTCCTTCCTCCATGGGACGGCCGCGCGTCTGGCAGGCCTGGAGGATCTGGTGCACGACCCGGCTGGCCGGATCCGACATCAGGAGGTTTTCGATCTGCGCATCGGCCTCGGACAGCCGCTCGGAGAGCTTCTTGATCATCCGAACGGCGATCTCCGAGTTGCCGCGGATCATCGCCTCGAAGGTCTTCGGGTCGATGACGAGGAGCTTGGCGTCCTCGTTGACCGTGGCGGAGGCATTGCGCGGCTTGTTGGAGATGATGGCCATCTCCCCGAAGAACTCCCCCGGCCCTAGGACCGCGAGAATCTTCTCCACGTCACGCACATGCTTGGAGATGGCAATCTTCCCGGACTGGATGACAAACATCTCCTTGCCGGGCTCTCCCTCGCGGAAGAGTTCGGTGCCCTTCGGGAATTCCTTGCCGAAACGTTGAAAGAGGGTTTCCTCGGCGCCCATCTGGCCCGTGAGTCAATCAGCCCCCTCCCCCTCGGTCAAATAACCCAGCGCGATAACGCGCTGAGTCAGGCCGTCGAATTTACTTGGTCGTGGCGGTGAAGACGCCATCCCAGTCCGGGCCCGGGGGTTGGTGCTGGAACGTGGCGATGGCATCGAGGAAGCGGCGCGAGGCGGCGTCATCGGCCCAGAGCGCGAGGACGCGCGCGAAGCGCTCCTGGGCACGCGTCCAGTCGCGAGCCAGGAAGTGCTCCACGCCGGCTTCGAAGGCGGCCACGGCCTCGGCGTCCTTCCCCGTCGGGAGGCCGAGCGCGCGCAGCTCATAGACGCCCACGGGCTCGTGCTTGCCCTTGACGCGCACCGTGCCCAGGCGCCGCGCGGTGACGTGCTCGCGCACCTGAAGCCACGTGAGCTCGGAGATGAGGATGCGGGTGCCGTACTCCTTGTTGAGTCCTTCCAGGCGCGAGCCCAGGTTCACCGCGTCGCCCATCACGGTGTAACTGAAGCGCCCGTGCGTGCCCATGTGGCCCACGCTCATGAGGCCGGTGCTGAGGCCCACGCCGATGTCCACTTCGGGCAGCCCCGCCGCGCGCCAGCCCGCGTTCAGGTGCTGGAGCGCATCGAGGAACCCCAGGGCGGCACGGCACGCGCGCAGGGCATGGTCGGGCTGAGTCACGGGCGCGCCCCAGAAGCACATGAGGGCATCCCCGATGTACTTATCGAGCGTGCCCCCGTGCGCGAACACCACGTCCGTCATGGGCGTGAGGTACTCGTTGACGAGCGAGACCAGGCGCTCGGGCGTCAGCTTCTCGGCCAGCGTGGTGAAGCCTCGGATGTCGCTGAAGAGGACCGTGAGTTCGCGTCGCTCGCCGCCCAGCTTGAGGCGTTCAGGGTGCGCGAGCACCTGCTCCATCACGCTCGCATCCAGGTAGTGCTGGAACGCGTGGCGCAAGCGGGCCTTCTCCTGGTCCACGGACCGATAGCCGAGGAACAGCACCGCGAACGCGCAGGCGCCCACCGTCGCGAGCGGCACGGCCGTGGCCACCTGCACGCCCATGCCGAAGAGGAGCTGATCCACCGCCGCGTACGCGCCCATCAGCAGCGCCACCGTCCCCAGCTTCCACGCATACCGCACACGCGGCAGCAGCCGGGCCAGCAACCACGCCGAGGCCAGCATGAAGCCCATCTCCAGCCAGCGCGCCAGCATCGGGCGCACGAGGAAGTCCCGCCCGAGGATGTTGGAGAGGAACGCGGCGCGCACGAAGACGCCGGGCTCGAACTCGCTGAACGGCGTGACGCGCTGATCGAAGTTGCCCGTCAGCGTCAGGCCCACCAGCACGGCCTTGCCGCGCACCAGGGCGGGATCGAACGTGCCATCCACCACGTCGCCCAGGCTCAGCGTGGGGAAGACACTCGCGGGGCCCGGGTAGTTGATGAGCGTGAAGGGCTCGGACTCGGAGATGGGGATGAGCAGGTGCTCACCGGCGCGGCGACGCAGGCGCACGCCCTCGAGTCTCCCGGTGTCGGTGTCCACCACGGGCTCCACCGCCTCGGCATCGAAGTAGGCCGCGGCCGTCTGCACATCGAGCGACGCGAGGAAGCCCCGCGGCCCCTCCAACTTCGCCAGGATGGGCTGGCGGCGCAGCGGGCCGTCCGCGTCGGGAACCGTGTTGAAGAACCCGAGCCTGGGGCTCGCACGGGCCAGCACGGGGAGCGGGAGCTGGACCGACTGATTGCGCCAGCCCGGCACCTGCTCGAAGTCTCGCGCGATGGCGGCCCCCGGGGTGAGCGGACTGAAGTACCGCCGCAGCAGATGGGGCTCCAGCAGCGACGCGCGCGCTTCCTCCTGCGCCGCGAAGCGGATCCGGTCCTTGGAGGGGTAGATGATGACGCCCTGCACGACGCGCGGAGAACGGGCGAGCGCGGCGGCCAGCGCGGCGTCTCCGCGCGCGGCACCTCGGCGTGACAATTCCGTCCGGTAGGCCACGAGCAAGGGGTTCACCCCCGGGGCGCCCTGGGACATCTCGCTGAGCACCTTGTCCAGCGAGTGGCCCGCTTCGGCGTAGGCGCGGGCCGCGTCGTTGGCGTCCTCATCCGCGAAGGCCATGTCCAGGCCCACCGCGGCGGCGCCGGCCTCGCGCAGGTGGTCCACGGCCAGGGCCAGCTTCTCGCGGGGCCAGGGCCACCGTCCGTGGACCTGCACGCTCTTCTCATCCACGGCGGCCACGAGCACGTCCGGATGCGGGGGCCTCACCCCGCGAAGGTGGAACTGGACGTCCGTGATGCGACCTTCCACCTGGTGCACCAGCCGGGCGACCAGGGGGATGGCGTCCGAGCCCTCGGAGAGCAGGCCGATGGCGGGCGTGGACTCCACCCAGGCGTGCAGGCCACACGCCACCAGCGCGAGGGCCAATGCGAGCAACTCGAAGCGGCGGCGCGAGAGGTAGGAGTGCATCCCGTCGGACATGGTAGCCGTAAACCCGACACCCGCGCGCCGAGGCCCGAGACAAGGGCCCACGGGCCGGGTAGAAGGCCGCCCCGTGGCGACGACCTACAAGCAGTCCGGAGTAGACATCGAGGCCGGCGACGCGTTCGTCGAGCGCATCAAACCCTATGCCGCGCGCACCATGCGCCCCGAGGTGGTTGCCGGGGTGGGTGGATTCGGCGGTCTCTTCGCCTTGCCGCCCGGCAAGTACCGCGAGCCGGTGCTGGTCGCGGGCACTGACGGCGTGGGCACCAAGCTGAAGGTGGCCTTCCTCGCGGGGCGGCATGGCACGGTGGGCATCGACCTGGTGGCCATGTCGGTGAACGACATCCTCACCTGCGGCGCCGAGCCGCTCTTCTTCCTCGACTACTTCGCGACGGGGCGCCTGGAGGTGGACGCCGCGGCCGAGGTGGTGAAGGGCATCGCGCAAGGCTGCGAGCAGGCCGGCTGCACGCTCCTGGGCGGCGAGACGGCGGAGATGCCCGGCTTCTACGCGCGCGGCGAGTACGACGTCGCGGGCTTCTGCGTGGGCGTGGTGGAGCGCTCGGCCATCATCGACGGCAAGAGCGTGCGTCCTGGCGACGCGCTCATCGGGCTCACGTCATCGGGGCTGCACAGCAACGGCTACTCGCTGGCGCGCAAGGTGCTGCTCGAGGACGCGAAGCTCGCGCTCGACGCGGTGCCCGCGGGGCTGGACCGCCCGCTCGGTGACGCGCTCCTGGAGCCCACGCGCATCTACGTGAAGGACGCGCTCGCGCTCACCCAGGCGGTGAAGGTGAAGGGCATGGCCCACATCACTGGCAGCGGCATCCCGGGCAACCTGCCGCGGTGCCTGCCGGACGGGACGCGCGCGGTGCTGAGCGAGAATACGTGGGTGAAGCCGCCCATCTTCGACCTCATCGCCAAGACGGGCGCGGTGGCGCGCGACGAGATGTTCAGCACGTTCAACATGGGCCTGGGCCTCATCGTCGTGGTGGCGAAGGAGGACGTGGCCCAGGCGCTGTCCGTGCTCAAGGCGCGCGGCGTCCAGGCGTCCGAGGTGGGGCGCGTGGAGGCCGGACAGGGCGAGGCGACGGCGGTCATCGACCCATGAGCCAAGGGCGGGCCCGGCTGGGCGTGCTCGTCAGCGGAAGCGGCAGCAACCTCCAGGCGCTGCTCGACGCGTGCGCGCGCGAGGACTTCCCGGCCGAGGTGGCGTGCGTGGTGTCCAACGTCCCCTCGGCCTTCGCGCTGGAGCGCGCGCGCAAGGCAGGCGTGCGCGCCGAGGTGGTGGACCACAAGGCCTTCGGCGCCAAGGCGGACTTCGAGGGCGCGCTGCGCGAGGTGCTGCGTGATGCCCGAGTCGAATGGGTGTGCCTGGCTGGCTTCATGCGCCTGTTGAGCGCGGACTTCCTCGCGCACTTCCCGGGGCGGGTGCTCAACATCCACCCGTCCCTCCTGCCCTCCTTCCCGGGCCTGCATGCGCCGAAGCAAGCGCTGGAGCGCGGCGTGAAGGTCGCCGGGTGCACGGTGCACTACGTGGATGCGGGAACGGATTCGGGCCCCATCATCGCGCAGGCGGCGGTGCCCGTGCTGCCGGACGACGATGAGAAGGCGCTGGCGGCGCGCATCCTCGTGGAGGAGCACCAGCTGTACCCGCTCGCGGTTCGACTGGCCGTCACGGGCAAGGTGTCCCAAGACGGTGCGCGCACGCGCGTGGATGCCCAGGCCACCACGGGAACGCTGGCGCTGCGCAGCCCGGGGATGCCTCGGTGACGAAGGCTTCGGAGCCTTCCGAGCACGAGGCGAGGCTCCAGGCCCTGCGCGACGCGAAGGTGGTACTGGTCAGCGCGTGCCTGCTCGGAGAGGCCTGTCGGTACGACGGCCGCTCGCAGCGCTCCGAGCGGGTGCTCGCAGCGCTGGAGGGCAAGGAGGTCATCCCCATGTGCCCGGAGACTGGCGCGGGCCTGGGCATTCCGCGTCCGCCCGTGGACCTGAGCGGCGGCACGGGAGTGGACGTCTGGGCCGGGAGAGCCCGCGCGGTGGAGCGCGAGGCACGGATGGACCGGACCGAGGCATTCCGACTCGGAGCGCGCATGGCCCTGGAAGCGATGCAGCGCTTCGGTGCCACCGTCGCGCTCCTCAAGGAAAAGAGCCCTTCGTGCGGCAGTCAGCGCGTCTACACCGACGGCGTGCTGCGCCCAGGCGAGGGCATCACGGCGGCGCTGCTCCGCGAGCACGGCCTCGTCGTGGTGAGCGACGAGGACTTGTAGCCCTCAGCGCACCGCGGCCGGTGCGAAGGAGTCCGAGGGGTTCTGCGCGAAGCAAGCGTCCACTGCGTCCTCCGACACGGCGTCGAGCGAGGCCGGGCTCCACCGTGGCTTCTGATCTTTGTCGACGAGCACCGCGCGGATGCCCTCGCGAAAGTCCGCTCGCGCCGTCAGCGCCTGACTCAGTCGGTACTCCACGGGCACCATCGCGTCATAGTCGCCACCTCGGCCCATCCGAAGCTGCCGCAGCGTGACCTTCAGGCTCATCGGGCACATGCGCATGAGCGTCGCGCGTGTCTGCTCCGCCCACTCGGAGCGCTCCGCCTCCAACGCGCGCAGGATGTCCTCCACGCGGTCCGCCGAGAAGCAGCGCGCGATGTCCTCCACCCGAGCGCGCAAGGGAGACACCCCCGAGTCCGCGGCAGAGCCCGCCAGCACTCGCGCCACCACATCCATCGCGGCGCCCTGCCAGTCGGCGTCCACCAGCGCCGCGAGCACATCCTCCAGCCGCGAGGCCGCAATCTGATGCGTCGCATAGCCGAGCCACCGCGCATCCGCCGCATCACACCGCGCGCCCGTGAGCCCCAGGTACGTCCCCATCTCGCCCGGGAACCGCGGGAGGAACCAGCCTCCGCCCACGTCGGGAAACAGGCCGATCGCCGTCTCGGGCATCGACAGCATCAGCCGCTCCGTCACGACGCGGAACGCGCCATGCGCAGACAGCCCCAGCCCTCCGCCCATGCAGACGCCATCCACCAGCGCGATGAACGGCTTGGGGTAGTGGTGGATGAGGTGATTCAGGGCGTACTCGGCCCGGAAGAACGCGCGCGACAGCGGCTCGCTGCCCACGGTCGCCGGCCCCGAGAGCGAAGCGGCGACCGCGCGCACGTCCCCTCCCGCGCAGAACGCCCGCCCGCCCGCGCCACGAATCACCACGGCGCGCACCCGGTCATCGTCGGCCCAGGCGCGGAGCTGAGGGTCCATCGCTCGGCACATCCCCAGGTTCAGCGCGTTGAGCGCCTGGGGGCGGTTCAGCGTCACGAGTCCCACCGGGCCTCGCGTCTCCAGCAGCACGTCCTCGCTCATGGCGCGGGGATATCAGGCCCGGGCCTCAAGGGTGTGCCATTCCGGGGATGACACGGGGAGAGAACGC
The DNA here is from genome assembly GCF_019039035.1 of Citreicoccus inhibens. Classification (GTDB taxonomy): domain Bacteria; phylum Myxococcota; class Myxococcia; order Myxococcales; family Myxococcaceae; genus Citreicoccus; species Citreicoccus inhibens. The sequence goes on from NZ_JAHNZT010000019.1 coordinate 11,588, forward strand.
GGTATGGGAGGGCCATGACCTTCGCCACGGCCCCCTTGCGCGCCGCCGTCTTCGACATGGATGGCACGCTCATCGACAACATGGACTTCCACAACCGCGCCTGGGTGGCCCTCTCCCGGCGGCTGGGGCTCGACATCACCGCCGAGCGCTTCCAGACGGAGTTCGCCGGCAAGAAGAACGAGGAGATCCTCCCGGAGCTGCTCGGGCGTCCGCTCACGGCCGAGGAGCTGGCCTCGCTCGCCGACGAGAAGGAGTCCCACTATCGCACCCTCTACCGGCCCCACCTCGCGCTGCACATCGGGGCGGACGCGTTCCTCGCGCGGCTGAGCGCAGCCGGGATCCGTCTGGCCGTGGCCACCGCCGCGCCCCAGGGCAACCGCGAGCTGGTCCTGGACGGGCTCTCCATCCGCGCCCGCTTCGAGCGGGTGGTGGGCGCCGAGGAGGTCACTCGGGGCAAGCCCGCGCCGGACATCTTCCTCGCCGCGGCGAAGGCGCTCGCGGTGCCCCCGGAGTCGTGCATCGCGTTCGAGGACGCCATCAACGGCGTGCTGTCCGCCCGGGCCGCAGGGATGGTGACGGTGGGCATCACCACCACGACCTCCGCCGAGCAGCTGCGTCGCGCGGGGGCGGAATACACGGCGCCGGACTTCGCCTCGCTGCCCGAGCCACTGCTCGCGCGCCTCTTCGCCACGCGAAGCTGACGCCCCGGATTTCCGTCCCCGGGGCGCGGATCCACCCGGGGATGCGCCAAAAGGGCGCCAGACCGCGGGACGTTGTGTAGTGTTGCCCGCCTCATGGCGACGTCCACAGCCAAACTCAAGCTTTCCTCGGGCCCCTCGCGGCACGTGTACGACGTCATCGTGCTGGGCAGCCAGTTGGGGGGCGCGCTCACCGCCGCGCTCCTCGCCAAGCGCAACCACCGCGTGCTGCTGGTGGAGCATGACGGCATGGGCCCAGGCTACGAGCACGACGGCTTCCTCCTGCCGTATGCCCCCTTCGTCGCGCCGCCCCTCAAGGCCATGCCCGCCGTGGAGGAGGCCCTCACCGAGCTGGGCCTCGCCACACACGTCGGGCGAGCCCTGCGACCGCACGTCCCCGAGCTTCAGCTCGTCATGCCTCGGCACCGCGTGGACCTGTCCGCGGAACCCAACCGGCGCCGGGCCGAGCTGACGCGCGAGTTCGGAGACGCGGCCGAGGGGGTCCTCGGCGCGCTCGCGGGAGCCTCGGCGCAGCACGAGGCCACCGACGCCTTCTTCAAGGCCAATCCCCAGCTGCCGCCCGACGGATTCTTCGAGTCCTGGGGACTCAAGAGCCTCATCAAGAACCATCCCGGCCTGGAGGCCACGCCGCGCCTGGGTGGAGATGACCCGGCGGTGTCCCTCGTGCGAGGGCTGCTGCCCTTCCTCGTCCACCTGGACAAGCCCAGCTCGCCCCTGGCGCAGTCCCGCCCGCTGTCCCAGGTGCTGACCGCCCCTTCGACTTACCCGGGAGGCATGGACGCGCTGCGCGATGCGCTGACGCGGCGACTGGCGGAGCTGGGCGGAGACGTGCTCTCGCGCGACAACGCCTCGGGCTTCATCGTCGAGGAGCTCTCGTTCGATGGCAGCAAGTTCGCGGGCGTGAAGCTGATGCGCTCGGACACGCTGTACCGCGCCTCGTGCCTGGTCGCGGCCACGGACACGGGCGCGCTGCGGCGGCTGGTGACGGACAAGAAGCACCACCGCGCGCTGCTCGAGCACCTGGACCAATCGACGCCCAAGTCCATCCTGTTCGCCGTGAACTGGGTCGTCCCCGAGGCGGCCCTGCCGCGCGGCCTGGGCGAGCTCGCGCTGGTGGACACGCAGGACGCGGAGCTGGGGCCGCTGCTCGTCCAGCAGCACCCGGCACGCACCGCGCCCGGCGGCGCCACGAAGGAGAGCAAGGACGTCGACGGCGTGCGCGTCATCTGCGCGGGCGCGTTCGTCCCGGCCTCCGCCCGCGACCTGGGCGAGGAGCACCTCCAGGGGCTCGCCGCACGCATCGACGAGCATCTGGAGCGGCTGATGCCCTTCACCGTCCAGCACCGGGCCCTGCGCTCGGCGCCCTACCTGGATGCCGGAGGCGTGCGCGGCAGCCGGCTCATGCCCCATCCCCTCTACGCCTTCGAGACCGAGGCGTTCCTGGGAATCACCGGCCTCAAGCAGCGCACGCCGGCCAAGAATGTGATCCTGGCGGGCCGCGAGGTGCTGCCGGGCCTGGGTCTGGAGGGTGAACTGCTCGCGGGCATGCGAGCGGCGAGGCTCGTCCAGGAGATGCTCAAGAAGAAAGATCCCCTCAAGGGCTGATCGCGGGACTGATCCGGCTGGATTTTCGGATTGTTTCTGGTAGGTTCCGCCGCTCTTTTATGGGCAGGCGTCGAACGCCCCAGTTTTCAAGGAGTTAGCAGTCATGGCGTGGAAGTGCGACATCTGTGGGAAGCGTCCGCTGGTGGGTAACAACGTCAGCCACGCGAACAACAAGACGAAGAAGCGGACCCTGCCGAACCTGCAGAAGCTTCGGGCGAACGTCGAGGGCCGCCATGAGCGCGTCCTGGCGTGCACCCGCTGCATCAAGGCAGGCAAGGTCGTCAAGGCTGCCTGACGCGGAGGACTCGTAGGTGGGCAAGACGCGCGCGGCATCGTCAGCGCTTCCGCCCACCGAACGAATCCATCCACGCGCGGACGACCTGGACCTCCTCTCTGTTGAGGCGGTCGTTCGCCGTCTGCATCAGGAAGACCTGACCGCGCTCCGCGCGGTTCGTGCGGCGCTGCCTGCTGTTTCGGCGGCGGCACGGGCCGTAGCGGATGCCTTGCGGGCAGGAGGCCGGCTTCTCTACGTGGGCGCGGGCACCAGCGGACGGCTGGGCGCCGTGGACGCCAGCGAATGTCCGCCGACCTTTGGCAGCCCCTCTTCTCAGGTCCAGGTGGCCCTCGCGGGCGGTCGCCGGGCATTGTTGCGCGCGGTCGAAGGCGCCGAGGATGACGCCGAGGCGGGTGGACGTGCCGTGCGGGCCTTCCGCGCGTCACCCTCCGACGTCGTGTGCGGCATCTCCGCGAGCGCCTCGACGCCCTATGTGCTGGGCGCGTTGGCCGAGGCCCGTCGACGCGGCGCCCGCACGCTCCTCGTCTGCTGCAACCCACCCTCCCCCACCCTCCGCGTGGACCAGGTGGTGGTGGCCCTGACCGGGCCTGAGCTGGTGGCGGGATCGACCCGGCTGAAAGCGGGCACGGCCACGAAGCTCATCCTGAATGCCCTGACGACGGCGGCCTTCGTCTCGCTGGGCCGGGTCTACCGGGGGCGCATGGTGGGCGTTCGCCCCTCCAACGCGAAGCTGCGAGCCCGCGCCGCGCGCATGGTGGCCGAGCTGAGCGGCCTGCCCGCGCCCGAGGCCCAACACCTGCTCGATGCCGCCGGCGGCGAGGTGCGGGTCGCGATGGCCATGCACTTCACGGGGCTCGGGGCGCGCGCGGCCCGCAAGCAGTTGGAGGCGCGGGGCCTGCGCGCCCTGGAGCCTTCACGGGCCTCGGCACCGAAGCGGCGGGCACCGCGCGCCAAGCCCCGCGCGCACTGACTACTGGCCAACACCCTCCGCGAAGGACTCATCGGGCGAGGGGGGCCGTCGTGACGTCGTCCGCCTGACGCCGTCCGAACGTGGGGACTCGCCCTTTGCGCCGACGGTGAACACGTCCGCGCTCACGCGAGCCTCGTCGCGGGCCGCTGTCAGGTGCACTTCCTAGACTCGGCGCATGAGCCTCCGCCCCGCCGCGTTCGATCCCCGACAGCCGCGCCTGTGCGTGGGCGTCCTGTCCGGCACCAGCGTGGACGCGGCGGAGGCAGCGCTGTGCAGGGTGGAGGGCACGGGCGGCGACGTGAAGCTGACCCTCCTCGCCCACGAGTCCCGCCCCTTCGAGCCCGAGCTGGTGGCGCGCGTGCTCGGTCTCCACGATGCGCAGTCGCTCTGCGCACTGGACTTCGAGTTGGGCGAGCGCTTCGCCGAGGCCGTCCTCGCCGTCATCGCCCGCGCGGGATTGAGCCCCCGCGAGGTGCATGTCGTCGGCTCACACGGCCAGACGATGGCGCACCTGCCACCGGGCATGGGGCCCATCGCCTCCACGCTCCAGATTGGCGAGGCCGCCGTCATCGCCGAGCGCACCGGCCTGCCCGTGGTCAGCGACTTCCGCCCGCGAGACATGGCCGTGGGCGGCCAGGGCGCGCCGCTCATCCCCTACCTCGACTGGGCCGTGTTCCGCGGCCGAGGCAAGGTACGCGCGTTCCAGAACATCGGCGGCATCGCGAACGTGAGCATCGTGTCCGAGCGCGTGGAGGACACCCTCGCCTTCGACACCGGGCCGGGCAACATGCTCCTGGATGCGCTGGCACGCCGCGTCACCGGCGGCCTCTGTGCCTGTGATGTGGATGGCACCTTGTCCGCCCGAGGCCAGGTCATCCCCGCGCTGTTGGATGAGCTCCTCGGCCATCGCTTCCTCGCGAAGCCGCCACCGCGCAGTGCGGGCCGCGAGGACTTCGGCGAGGCACTGCTGTCCCGCGTGTGGGAGCGCCACGGCACCCGGCCCTATGACGTCATGGCCACCGCGCGCGTGTTCACCGTGGAGGCGACCGCGCGGGCCTATGAGACCTACGTCCTGCCGCGCTTCCCCATGCTGGACGCCGTCTACGTATCGGGGGGCGGAAGCCGGAATCCCGGGCTGATGGAGGGGCTCAAGGCCCGGCTGGCCCCGGTGCCGGTGGAGCGGCTGGACGTCCTGGGATTCCCGGAGGCCGCCAAGGAGGCGGCGCTGTTCGCCCTGCTGGCGGCCGAGCACCTGGTGGGGACCCCCGCGAATGTCCAGTCGGCAACTGGCGCGAGGCGTCAAGTCGTTCTAGGTAAGCTGACACCGTGAGCAGCGTGAACCTGATGGCCCGCGAAGTGGCCGCGAAGATCGTCTTCTACGGACCTGGCCTGTCGGGGAAGACGACCACCCTTCGGAAGGTCTACGAAACGGTGCGCCCCGCGCACCGTGGCGAGATGATGTCCATCGCCACCGAGGGTGACCGGACACTCTTCTTCGACTTCCTGCCCGTGAAGGTGGAGCGCGTCGGGGATTGCTCGGTCCGACTCGCGCTGTACACCGTGCCCGGCCAGGTCTTCTACAACGCCACCCGCAAGCTGGTGCTCCAGGGCGCGGATGGCGTCGTGTTCGTGGCGGACTCGCAAGAAGAGGCGATGGACGCCAACCGCGAGTCGCTGGCCAACCTCGAGGAGAACCTCTTCGAGCACGGCATCCGGTTGGATCGCTTCCCCTTGGTCATGCAGTGGAACAAGCGCGACCTGGAGAACGTGCTCCCCGTGGACGTGCTCCGCCACGAGCTCAACCCGCGCGGCGTGCCGGATTTCGAGACCGCCGCGAGCAGCGGACGCGGCGTGCTCGACACGCTGAAGACCATCACCCGGCTCGTCATCAAGGACCTGCGCGCCAAGCGCATCGTCCCGCCGCCCCGCCCCATGCCGACGGCGCCCGCGGGGCTGGAAGCCCAGCTCACGCAGCACCTGAACCGCCAGACGCCGCCTCCGGCACCGCCGCCCGTCATGGCCGCGACCGGCAGCGTGGCGCCCATGATTGGCCCCACGCCCGTGCCCCGCGTGGCGCCCGTGGTGGCCATGCCGCCGCCTCGGCCCGAGCCCGTGCCGGTGCCCGCCGCGGCGCCTCCGCCCGCGGGCAAGCTGCTCGGCCCCACCAGCGCGCTGGCGCCAGGAGACCTGTTCGACCATGCCCGCGCCGCCGAGGCCGCGTTCGCGGGCGGGGACTACAGCACCTGCGTCACCGCGTGCACGGACGCCGTGCGCCGCGCCATGGCCTTCGCGGGCGAGGGCACCCTGGCGCAGCAGGCGTTCCTGCTCCACGTGCACGGCGCGGATCTGCTGCGCTTGATGGGCCTGTCCACGCAGCCGCACCTGCGCGTGGATGACGCCGCGTTCGCGCTCTACGTGCTGATGCAGGTCTTCGTGCGGCTCAACGCCATCGGCCTGCCGAACGCAGGCTGAGCCCCCTCCCCGCTCGCGACCTAGCGGGGATAGGTGAGCTGCAGCAACCCCATGCGGTGCAGCTTGGCGAGCGTCTTGAGCGTGTCCAGCTCGCGCGCCGGGCTGCCCAGCACCAGCGTGGACACGTCCCACGTCCCGTTCACGAGCCCGGCGATCTGCCGCTCCTCCTGCTTGAGCAGCACCATGGCCGCGGGGTCGTGGATCATGTGCGGCACCACCAGCGGCGGCATCTCCGCGTAGAGCGCCGCCACGTGCTCGCGCTGAACCAGGCGCGCGAACTCGCGCACGCGGCGGTCCGCGGGGTCGCTCGCGAGCAGCGAGTGGCAGACGATGCCCGCGGCGTCGTACTGGCCCTCGCGCATCAGCACCGCGCCCTTCTCCAGCATCTCCGCCACGGGGTCTGCCTCCACCTGCGGCGCGCCCTCCACCTCCACGAGCTTGCCGCGCAGCAGCTCGTGGACCCGGCGAGCCACCGAGGAGCGCGAGACGCCCATCGACAGACGCAGCCGGCCCAGGTTCTGAGGCTGGGTGCACAGGCTCAGGATGATCCGATGCATCAACGGCTGGCTCGGGCTCGGCGGCGCGAGCGCCCGCACGCTCAGCGCGTCGATGGGGAGCGCCTTGTCCACGTCGGGCTGCTCGTCCACCCAGCGCAGGGACTCGAAGAGCAGCTCGCGGATGCTCACGTCCGAGGGCACCCAGTCCTCCCCTGTGCGGTCCGCATCCTCGGTCCAATGGAACGTGCCGCGCCCCGCGATGGTCAGGTCCGTCATGGCCCCGAACAACTCCTCGCGACCCAGGTCGCGCACCCACCGCGCCTGAACACCGTGCGCATCGAAGGCCGCGTCCACGTCGGGCGTGCGGGCCAGCTCGTCGAATGCGGACAACACGCGCGTCCCCGAGGCCAGCCGCGCCAGCGCGAGCAGTCGGGCCACGCGCCCACGAAGGCCCTCGCTCGCGGTGGCGCCCACCTGACCAGAGAGGAGGAAGAGCTTGCGCTCACCCGCCTCCCAGGAGAGCTGCAGCGTTCCCGTCTTGCGGGAGCTGTCGAGCCATTGAAGAAACTCAGGAAGCGGATAGCTGAAAAGGTCGCCGTGGAGGGCCATCGTGTCGCGTTCGAGGATACAGTCACCCGCCGTGCGCGTCGCGGTCCTGTTCATCGATGGTGTCGGGATTGGGCGGAAGGAGCCTGCCTCCAATCCGCTCGCGCACCGCGAATACCTGCTGTCCTGGTTCCAGGACGCTCCTGGCCCCACGCTGCCGGACTCGGGGCGGGGCGTGGCGGTGGACGCGACCTTCGGCGTGACGGGCCGGCCGCAGTCCGCGTCCAACCAGACAGCCATCCTCACCGGCGACCCCGCGCCGGTGCTCGTCGGGAGCCATGTGTTGGGGTACCCCAACGCGGCGCTGCGGGACCTGATGTCGCGCCGGTCCATCGTCCGCCGACTCAAGGCCGCGGGGCGCTCCGCCACCTTCGCGAACGCCTATCCGGCGCCGTACCTGGACCTCCTGGGCATTCCTCGCCGCGCCACCTCTGAGCCCTCGGAGCGGATGGAGGTGCCGCCCGCCGCGCGCAAGGTGAAGCCCTCCGCGGCCAAGCTCGCCTTCGCGGCCGGTGAGGAGCCGCTGCGCACGCTCGACGACGCGCGCGCCGATGACGGGCTCACCCACGACATCACCGGTGAGCACGCACGCGCCTACGGACTGCACGCGCCCGAGCGCACGCCCGAGCAGGCCGCGGCGGTGTTCTGGCGCATCGCGGCTGGCGCCGACTTCACCTTCTTCGAGCATTACCTCGCGGACGAGGCGGGGCACGCCCGGGACATGGCGGCCGCGCTCGCCGCGCTGGACACCTTCGATGCCTTCGCGCGCGCCCTGGTGGCCACGCGGCCGGACGATGCGCGCGTGCTCGTGTGCAGCGACCATGGCAACGTGGAGGACCTGTCCACCCGAAGCCACACGATCCACCCGGTCCCCGTGCTCTACTTCGGTCCTCCCGAGCCCGACGTGGAGACCTTCTCCACCGTCGCGGACGTGGGGCGCGCGGTGGTGCGCTGGCTCGGGGTGGAGTGAGGAACGCGGATGCGTCGTGGTGGGCATGACGGACGAGGCAGGCGTCACGCACTGGTGTTGGTGCTCGGACTCATGTCCGCCTGTGCCGCCGCTCCCCGGCTCACGCTCCCGGCGACGAATGACACACTGGTGCTGCCCGCCGGGCAGTTCCGCCTCGCCTTCCCGCCACGAGAGGCGGAGGCCGCGGGCATGGTGCGGCTCGCCGTGGAGCACGCCATGCCCCGGCTCGCGCGCTGGGGCGCCTTCGAGGCCCCCGTCACGCTCGTCATCCACCCGGACCATGAGTCGCTGGAGGTCGCCGCGAACCGCTCCGGCTACGACTTCCTGCGCGTCTGGGCTCGCGATGAGCAGATTGAAATCCAGAGCCCGCGAACGTGGACGCCCTCCGGCGCCGCCCCGGCCCAGGTGGACGAGGTGCTCCTGCACGAACTCACCCACAGCCTGATGTTCCAGCGGGTCGGGGATGCACGCACGAGGATGCACAAAGCCATCCCCCTCTGGTTCCGCGAGGGCATGGCCTACTTCACCGCCGAGCAAGGCTACCGCGCCCTCAGCCTGGAGGACCTGGCGCGCTACCTTCACGAGCATCCCACCGTGGACCCCGTCGCCCAGGCGGACCGCATCTACCGGGAAGACAACGCCGTGGTGTACAGCGCCGCGTACCACGCCTTCACCTTCCTGGTGCGACGGTATGGTGAAGACGCGGTGCGCGACATGCTCCAGCGCATGCGCCAGGGCGCGCAGTTCCCCGAAGCGTTCGAGCACGCAGTGGGAATCCCGGTCGACGCCTTCCTCCGGGACTTCCACCGCTATGTGTACCTGCGAGGCTTCAAGGGTGGCCGCATCACTCGGCCAGTGACCGCAGACCCGTGACTACGCCTTCGTCACCTTCTCGCGGCCCTTGGTGATGTTCCGCGTGGCGTTGCGCGTGTCGATGACGCACTGCGAGCGCTGCACCACCATGCCGTAGTCGATGTTCGAGTGGTCCGTGAGGATGAGGACCGCGTCGTAGTCAGACAAGGCCTCCGGCTGAAGCGGCACGGACTTCATCTCCATCTGGAAGCCGTGGCCCTTGTGCAGCTCGGGGACGAACGGGTCGTGGTAGCTGATGTCCGCGCCCTTCTCCTTGAGCAGCGACATCACGCGCAGGCTCGGGCTCTCGCGCATGTCGTCGATGTCCTTCTTGTACGCGGCGCCCAGGCACAGCACCTTCGCGCCGTTGAGCACCTTCCGATTCTGGTTGAGCGCCTCCATCGTGCGCTGCACCACGTAGTACGGCATGTGCCAGTTCACCTCGCCCGCCAGCTCGATGAACTTCGTGTGGAACTCGTACTCGCGCGCCTTCCACGTCAGGTAGAACGGATCAATGGGGATGCAGTGCCCACCGAGCCCCGGCCCCGGGAAGAACGGCTGGAAGCCGAACGGCTTGGTGCTCGCCGCCTGGATGACCTCCCAGACGTCCACGTTCATCCGGTCGCAGAGCATCTTCATCTCGTTGACCATGGCGATGTTCACGCAGCGGTAGATGTTCTCCAGCAGCTTGGCCAGCTCCGCCACGCGCGTGGACGACACCGGCACCACTTCCTGGAGCGCCCCGCTGTACAGCGCGTGGGCCACCTCCAAGCACTCCGCCGTGTAGCCACCGACGATTTTCGGAATCGTCTTGGTGTTGAAGTTCTTGTTACCGGGGTCCTCGCGCTCCGGACTGAAGGCCAGGTGGAAGTCCACGCCCGCCTTGAGGCCGCCCTTCTCCAGCAGGGGCTTGAGCACCTCCTCGGTCGTTCCCGGATACGTGGTCGACTCCAGGATGAAGAGCTGGCCCCGACGCACGTGGGGCCCCAGCGCCTCGCCCGTCTGGACGATGAAGCTCATGTCCGGTTCGCGAGAGGCCGTCAGCGGCGTGGGCACACAGATGATGAGACAGTCCAGCTCACGCGCCTTCGAGAAGTCCGTCGTCGCGAGGAGTCGTCCCGAGCGACTCAGCTCCGCGAGCGGCTCGCTGGCGATGTGTTTGATGTAGCTCTCGCCCTTGCCGATTTTGTCGATCTTGCGCTGGTCGATGTCGAGCCCCGTCACCGGAAAGCCCGCCTCCGCGAAGGCCATCCCCAGCGGGAGACCGACATACCCGAGCCCCACCACGCCCACCTTCGCCTGCCGGTTGCGGATCCGCTCCAGCAACGGGCTGCCCACCATCATGCGCATTGTCTTGCCCTCTCCTGCTACGGCGTGCCGCCAAGGACGGTCACGTCACCATCCGTTCTCATCACTGGAAAACGACCACCCACCTCAGACACACCGGAGGCGTCACGCCCCTCCGGAACTCCACCGCGCACGCGGCCTCCACGCGCCCGTAACCCGGTGAGAACCGGGACGGAGCGAGGTTCGCGATCAACCCTCGCTGCAGCAGCACCCACGCGAGCGGCGCCCCAGGCGGGCCCAGCTCCGCCGAGAGGGACTCGAACTCCGCGGGCCCTTCCCGAGCCAGACGCGCCCGCGCGAGCACCTCCACGCCAACCTCCACCCAACGCGCCTGCGCATCGGGCAGGTGCAGCCGTCCCACCACGTCGTGCCACCCCGTGCCCACCAGCCGGTCCGACACGACCAAGGCGCGCGCGTGGCGATCCAGGACGAACGTCCGCTCGATGCCCACGGGCGACGGCAGCGCGCGGTACCCGTCATGCCGCACGACGAGCCGGTCGTGTTTGGCCGAGGGCTGGAACACCACCACCCGTGCCCGCGCATCGCCCGTCAGCGCGAAGAGTCGAGCGGCATCCAACGGGGCCTGCTCCGCGCCGTCGACCTGGAGCGTGTTGTGGGCGGCCGTGCCGCGCATCGCATTGCGGAGCGAGGGGTCCCGCGTGTACGTGCCGGTGCCGGGGTCCACGATGACGGGGCGACCGTTCAAGTGGAGTTCGAAGGAAAGCTTGTCGTTGTGACTGTGTCCCCCCACGCCGGCTTGTCCCTGCCGTCCGGCGCAGACGGTGACCACGGCCCCCGCGCCGCGCAAGATGTGAACGCCACCTTGCGGCAAGCTCAACGAGACAGGCGACGGCAACGCGGGCTGCGCCGCCTGACGCCCCAGGCCCGCGCCACCGAGCAGCCAGGCCACCTCGTCCGCGACGGGCCCTCCGCCCAGTCCCGCGTCCTTCCACAACGCCGCGCCCAGCGAGGACAGGTATCCCTGCTCGCAGTCTCCCCGAGTGCTCACCGCGAACGCGCGGCCCGAGTCATTGTCCCCCACCTGCGGCGCGAGCCCCGCCTCCGAGGTCCACGCCTGCGCGACGACGAACATGCGGCGCAGCCGGGCCTCGTACGCGTGCCCCAGGGACACGCCCATGCCGCGCGCCACCACGTAGGCCAGGGTGAACAACTCCACCGCGAGCCGGTGATAGGGCACGGAGCCCTCGAACGACGTGCCCTCGGGATGGACCTGCGCCTCCATCTGCGCGCGCAGCCCGCCCACCGCGAGCGCGGCCTGGTGGAGCGCCCTCGGCAGCTCGGGGAACAGCAGGCCCACCACGAGCTGCCCCACGTGGTTGGCCACCAGGTGGTTGTTGGGCACCGCACCCTGGTCCTCGAGATGCGCCTCGACCCACGCGGTGTGCTCGCAGAGCGCGCTCAACACCGGCACGAGGAACGCGGCGCGGCGGACCTCCGGTGCGTCCGCGAACATCACCAGCGCCTGCGCGAGATTGGCGGCGCGCAGGGAGACCTCCATCGCGCTCAACCAGTGGACGCCCTGGCCCACGGGATTGGCCTGGAGGAAATCGAGCGTCTGCGCGACGAATGCCGTCGCAAGTCTCGCTCGCGCCGACGCGGACGACTCCAGCCACGCGCCCTGCGCCAGCGCCACCAGACTGTCGAGCCGGCCGAGCACCCACGGGTACTTGGGGTCTCTCCCTGTCGCGTGGTGCGCCATGCGCTCCACGGGAGTCAGCGGATAACGATGGCCGCTCACGGGGTCCAGCGACCAGTCCACCGGCCGACCTTCCCCAAACACGACGCGCGTCCCAAAGACATCCCACTCCTGGCGCAGCGCCTGCTCCGCGCGCGCCTTCGCGCGTTCGAGGGCACCGGGGATCGCCGCCACGGCCTCTCGCACCGAGGCCCGCTGGGTCACGTCACACCAGACGCGCGAGCCACGAGGCCCCAACGCCATCTCCGCGAGCTCTTCCGCGCGATTCGCGCCGAACGCCTCCAGGAGCTGCGCCTCATCGAGGGGCGAGCGACGGTGATAGAGCGCGTGTCTCGCGGCGCCCTGCACCCGTCGCACCGCGCTGCGCGCGAGCGCCCCCGGTGCCATGCGCGCGATGGCCGCGTAATGTCCGAGAGTGCTCATGTCCCCCTTCCGCCCTTCGGCGCCCAGCTCGATAGCAATCGGTCGGCCAAGGACAAACATGAGGAGTTCCAAGGCATTGCCAATCAAGGGAAGCGCGGGGACGGTAAAAACACCCGGCCGGGCTGAGGCGGCTGGGTAAAGCGCTTCCCCAAGGATTCCTGGATTTGCCCCGACGCTGAACCATTGCGCCCCTGGATGGGCATGCCCATTCCTGTCGTCGTGCTTGCGGGTGCGTGGCGTGGGGAGCGCGGTGAGGATGAACTCGCCGCCGAGGTGGACATGGCACTGACGGAAATCGCGGAGCAGGCGCTGCGTCGGGGAGCACGCGCGGGCCTCGCCGCGTTACTGCATGAGGCCTTGCGCCTACCCGGCACGGAGGGCGCTGCCGTCTATGACGGCAGCACCCGCGTGGCGATGGTCGGCATACCCCCCAGGCCCCGTGACGGTGTGCGCCAGCGGACTTCGGCCCTGGTGGTGTGGCCCGAGCCGCCAGGCCCCCGCGAACAGGCGCAGTTGGCGCAACTGACGCGACTGGGCACCGCGCTGCTGGAGGCCCGCGCGCGCGAGGTGGCGGCCGGGGCACGACAGGCGCGGATGCTCGAGCAGCAGCGACGGCAGCAGCGCGCCCTCTCGCGACTCGAGCAGGGACGCTCGCGTGCCTCGCATGACCTGCGCACGCCGTTGATGGTCATGCGCGGCTACGCGGACATGATGCTGAAGGAGAAGGCCGGCCCCCTCACCCCCGCGATGCGACGCTACCTGGAGCGACTGCTGAGCGTGGCCGCCGAGCAGGCCACGCTCATCGATCAACGACTGGCGCCCATGCGAGACAGCGTGGACGACCTGCGCCCGCTGATATGCGAGGCCTTCGCCACGTCCCCTCGGACGCGACGCTACGAGGTCCGGCTGCGCCTCCCACCGGGGCCGCCCGTGGCGGTTCGCGGCCCGAGCGTCAGCGTGGACCTGCTCTTGCGCGCGCTCGGTCGGAGCGTGCGCGGGGTGAGCGTGGGCACGGTGGAGGTGACGCTGGAGGCCGGAGCAGAGGACGCGCCTCGCCGGCTCATCGTCAGCGCGACGGCGCAACGCGCGTTATCGGTGCGCTCGACCGCGAAGCTTCACCAGCTCGCGCGGCACCTGGGGGGGGGCCTCTCCATCCAGGCCGAGCCCAGGTTGGAGTTCATCCTTCGCCTGCCTCCCACCGACCCCGTCGAGGCCCGTCTGGGCTTGGGCACCCTCGCCGAGCCAGGTGCGTCGAGTGGCCTCGGCTGAAGCCGGGGGACATTCCAAGACGCAGCGCGGGACAAGACGCTCCGTGCGACAGAAATGAACTCGCTGTAGTCTCCGCACGCCATGATGACCGTGCAAGAGCTGCGAGCCTTGAGTCGCCAGTTGACGGAGGTCTTCTTCTGCCGACAGGTCGGGCCGTTCGTGCTGGTGCAGAAGCCGCCGAGCCCCGTGATGGCCCAGCTCGCGCTGCGGATGGGCGCGGCGCAGACGACAATGGCCAAAGACATCCCGAGCCTGGAGCGGCAGCAGGTGGCCCTCTGGCTGCACTTCGACTCGCTGCGAGTGGTGACGCTGCCCCCAGTGCGCGGACAGGACGTGCTGTCGGTGGGCCGACTGCCGGACTGCGACCTCGTGGTGGACGACCCCTCGGTCTCCAAGCGCCATGCACAGCTCTGCTGGTTCGGACCGACGGTGGGCTGCACCGTCGTGGACCTCAAGTCGAGCAACGGCACGTTCGTGAACGCCAAGGAGGTCCCCCCGGGCGGAGAGGTCCATGTCCGCGACGGAGACCTCCTGGGCTTCGGTGACGCGACGTTCGCGTTCCTTCGCGCACCTACTTTCTATGCGCGCATGCAACAGCGCGCGACGCCGTGAGTGTGCCTCAGTCGACCTGCGGCTCCAGGTGGAGCGAAGCGTCTGGCGGCCGTTGAGGCCACGCTTCGAAGTCCGCTCGGAACTCCGCCAGAGTCCGCGCGAGCGCACTGTCCCTTCGCGCGAAGCTCGCGGCCAGTCCTTCGGGCGCGCGCGACGACAGACCGAGGACAAAGCCCTCGGTCGCGGAGTCCTCGAATGGGCGCACGAAGAGGGAGCGCTCCGACTCCAAGCCATACACCAGCGCCGTCATGTGGCCCCGCACCCAGCCCAAGGCGCGCTCGCGCGATTCGGCGGTGGCGGCCTCCACACGAACCGCGAGCCGCGTCCGTGGCTCGCGACGGGGCATCGCGGGCTCGAAGAGCGTGCGCCATGCCTCCACCGTGCCTGCGTCTCGCGCTCGCGCGACCAGGACCTGGGCGCGCTCCAACTCGTCTCGTAGCGTCTGCGCCGTCGAGCGGGAGACGTTCCGCGCGGTGTTGCGCGGCGGCAGCGCGGGCGCGATGACAGGCAGGATGTCTCGACGGCCCTCGGCCCGGTAGCGAGAGGTCGACTCGGTGAGCGTCACGGGCCTGGGCCAGGGCCAACGCGCGAAGGTCTCGAACAAGTACGCGAGCACCTCCGCCGTGGAGCCGGTTCCCGCCCCCGGTGCATGAACACACGCCCACGCCGCCAGGATGGCCCAGGACATCCCCCCGAGATACCCCAGCGCATGCGAGTACAGCCCACGCGCCCGTGCCCACACCTTCACCCCTCGCAGCACTTCTCGGAAGCGCTCCAAGCCTGCGCCATCCACCGCGACCCGGTCGAGCAAGGCGCGCGTGTCCGCCCAGCCATTCACCGCACGAAAGCCCGCGGGGTCCATCGCCGCGCCGTGTCGCGCCAGGAGCACTTCTGGAGGACAGGGCGCCACGCCCTCGGGGCGGCGGGCGTACGCGAGGTCGAAGCTCACGCCCTGGAGGCGCAGCTTGAAGAGCGGAATGGCCGCATCTGAGACATCGCGCGCCCGCGCCTCGGGCTCGTGACTTGTGAGCCAGGCGTTGAGCCCGTGGGCGAAGTCCTCGCGTGACAGGTCTCCCGGGCCAATGGCCACCGCATCCACATCGCTCCCCCCGTCATCCGTTCCCAGGAGGAAGGAGCCATAGGGCAACATCTCCGCGCCAAGGGACACGCAGGCTGAAGCCAGCCGGCGCACCGCGGCCTCTCGGATGGCCCGCGCCTCCCCGGAGACCGGCGCACGCACGAGGTCCAATGCGGACCGCAGCGCCTCGCCATCGGGCCTTCCCCCCGGCCCCGGATTGCCCAGCGGGACACGGCGCACGACCTCGAACGGCGCGTCTCCCACTCGGCGGATGATGCACACCTCCGTCACTTCGAACGAGAGCGGGCGCCAGTGTCGGAACCATTGCGCGATGGCCTGCGCCACGTCCTCACGCTTCTGCAACTGGCCGACGCTCAAGTGCGGCGTGAAGCCTGTGTGCCCCGGAGACGTGGACTCCTGGCGCGCGGGCATCACCGCCTGGAGCGCGGCGTGGAGTTCGTGGAGCGCACCGCGCGGGCTGTCCTCAGGACGAAGCCAGACGGTCCGCGAAGCACGATGGTCGAAGTGCCCGGCGTCGGCGAGCGTCACCTCGAATGGCTGGAGGGATTGGAGCGCCGCGCGCAGCCGCGCTTCCGCCGCGTCGAAGTGCTGCTCCTCCACGAACGGATACAGCAGCGTCACGTGCGGCATCCACCGCTCGAACTTCGCGTCGTGCTTCGCGCGCAGCGCCTGGATGGGCGGCCAGACTCGCGCGGGAGGGATCAACACCACCGCGGTGTGATGCGTGAGCGACGCGGTCGCGAGTGGCTCCTCGGGCGCGCCAGATGGCAGCTCCTCGACCGGGCCTCGGCGCACCTCGCACCTCACGCCGAAGTGATCCGAGATGAACAGCGGCTCCCCTCCGGGCGATGGAAGCCCAGGCAGCGGCGATTCCGCAAAGAGTGTCACCGCATCGGGCGACCAGCGCCCCGCGAGGTCTCGCACCAGCACCCGGTCCAACCGCTGCCGTCGTCCCGAGCGCGTGGTCAGCGCCGCGAGCGCGTTGCGTGCCGGGTCATACGTCTCCCCTGACGCTCCGGGGCGCAGTGCGAACCACGCATCCACGAAGCCCGCACGCGCCAAGGCCGCCGTCTCGGGCGCATCCTCGGGGACGTTCAAGTCCCCTGCGAGGAACAGCGGAGCGTCTCCCAAGGACTGCGCCCACGACAACAAGGTCTGCAGTTGGCGCCCCCGAAGCCCCGGCCCCTCCGCGCTCCGAGAGCTGGTCAGGTGCGTGGTCACCACCCAGGGCGCGTCCTCCGCGAGCGCGAGCCGCCCCACGAGCAACCGCTTGTCACGACTGAAGACGTGGTGCGCGAGCGTGGCGAAGGGGATGCGCGACAACAGCACCTGCCCCGAAGAGTTCACCGTCGCGGAGCCCGGTGCATCCGAACTCCAGTACCGCTCACGAACCCAAGGCTCCGCGAGCAGCGCCGCCAGGAATGCCGCCGTGACTTCCTGCAAGGCCAGCACGTCCGCGTCACAGTCACGGAGCGCCGTGAGCGCGGCGGGGATCCGCCGCTCCGTGGCGAGCCATTCCGCGTCGTACACGTCGAACAAGACGTTGAAGGTCACCAACGATAACCGCGCACGAGAGGTCGGCGTGGCGGGGAGAAGTCCGGTCGGAGACACCGCCAGCCAGGTGCCCGACCTCACATCGAAGCGATGGGCGAAGAGCGGAGAGAACCCCGCGGAGAGGTCCGAGCCCTCAGCAGGAGGATCCAGCGCCCGAGGCGCCTCCTGATGCGGGATGAGGGAATCCAGGAGGTCGAGCCGCTCGCGGCGATCCCACACCACCCGGCGCCCATGCTTGAAAAGCCAGACACGGTGCCAGGGAATCTCCCCATCGGGAACGAAGGCACCGAAGGGCATCTCCTCCAGCACGTCACCGTGAGCGTCATAGCCAATGACGAACTCACGCGCGTCGAGCCGAGGGTCCCATCGGATGCGGTGATAGACCTCGCGGCTGGTAGGAAAACGTGTCTGGGACATGGCTCATCACCCGCGTGGAAGGGAATGCGCGGGCGGGCCCGAGCGCACGATACGCCGAGTCCCAACCGGGGGCCTCAGCGCGCGGCCCGGACGTGACCGCGATAACAGAGCTGACAGCCCTCGGGCGCCTTGCTGGGAGTGACTATAGTGCGGGCTTTCAATCTGCCCTCCGGAGCCCTGACATGACTGACACTCCGACCGAGCCCCAGGGACACGGTCCACTCGGTCCCCTCGCGCTGTCGTTGTCGGGCGGGGGCTATCGCGCGGCGACCTACCACCTGGGAACGCTTCGCTTCCTCCACCGCGTGGGATTGCTGGGGGACGTGGTGGGATTGTCCACCGTGTCGGGCGGAACCCTCACGGGGCTCGCCTGGGTGTCGAGTCAACTCGATGGCAAGTCCTTCCCGGAGTTCTCCGAGAAGTATGGGGCCTACCTCAAGCGGACGAATGTCATTGGCGAGGCGCTCGCCCAGCTCACCCTCCAGCGCGAGGCGACGAGTCATGACTGGGCCAGCCTCATCCGCTCGGCCGCCACCGTCTACGCGCGCGACGACTTGTTCGGAGACCGCCGCCTGGGCGAGGTCATGGACGCGCGCGGACTCAGCCTGAACGAGGCCATCTTCAACTCGACCGAGTTCTCCTCGGGGCTCGACTTCCGATTCCGCCGCAGCGCCAACACGAACATCGTCCACGGCAACAACCGCTTCCCCATGCCGTTGGCCGTGGCTCGGCAGGTCCGACTCGCGGACATCGCCGCCGCGTCGTCCTGCTTCCCGGGTGGCTTCGAGCCCTTTGTCTTCCCGGATCAGTTCCATTGGCCCACCGCGCTCCCACTCGATGAAGCGCGCAAGCAATTGGGCGAGCGTTTCGCCAAGGGCCTGCCGCTGATGGACGGGGGCATCTATGACAATCAGGGCATCGACAGCCTGCTCCTGGCCTTCGAGTCCTCGTCCCACGTCAAGCTGCTCATCTCCGACGTCAGCGTGGAGAACGGGCCCATCTACTCCGTCCCTCCCAACCCGACGAGCCGCGGCTGGGTGACGCTCCGTGCCGCGTCGTGGATGGGCTGGGCGTTGTTCATCCTCAGCATCGTCTCCGCGCTCATCCTCGCGGTCAGCGGTATCTCCGCGGCAAGAGCCCCAGGATGGACGCTGCGCGACGCCTTCCTCTACCTCATCCCCGGCCTGCTGACCGCCTCGGTCGCGACGGCGCTCGGGTGGATCCGCCGTCGCCTCTTGGACGTGTTCACGCTCGTCCGGGAGCACGTGGACGTGAACGCATGGCCTCCGTTCCGAGAGTTGACGGTGCTCGAGTTCGCGCAGATGGCGGTGCTGCGAGTGTCGTCGATGGTGGCCCTCACCTCGGGCGTCTTCATGAAGCGCGTGCGCGGGCTCATCTTCGACCGCGTGTACAAGGACCCCGACTACCAGGGGCGGCGGATGTCCAACCTCATCGCCGACCTCACCCGGAATCGGCCCGAGCTATTCTCGGCGCACCCGTGGATGCGCCCCCAGGAGCACCTGGTCACGCTTGCGCAGCAGGCCTGCGCCATGCCCACCACGCTGTGGTTCACCCAAGCGTCCCAGTTCGACATGTTGGTCACCGCGGGCGAGGCCACCACCTGCTTCACCTTGCTGCGCCACCTGCTCGCGGACCACGCGGACGCGTGCGAGAAGCCGGGCACCGCCCTGCACGACCTCTACACGCGCCTGCGGGCGCAGTGGACCACCTTCAACCAGGCCCCGAGCCCCGTCCCCGAGCAGCCCCGCGTCGCGGCCTGAAGCCAGACACATTCCAGCTCACGGCGGCGCGGGCACGCCCAACCCTCCGCGCCGGCGCCACCATCGCGCCACGAGCCATCCCGCCCCGAGCACCAGCACGCCTCCCAGCACCCAATGCAGTCCTCCGCGCAAGTCCGCGAGGATTCGCGCGCCAAAGCGATAGCCCAGCCACGTCACGACGCCCGCGGAGAAGACGGCGCCAATGCCATCCGCGAGGAGGAAGCGGCGATAGGGGATGGCACTCGCGCCCGAGAGCAGGAAGGACGGCGCGCGGAATCCTGGGAGGAAACGGGCCAGCAGCACCGCCCCGGCGCCCAAGCGCGAGAAGCGCTGCTGCACGGTGTGCACGCGTCGCGGGGTGAGCACCCGCCGCAGCTTGGGATGCTGGAGCACTCGCGGGCCCAGCGTGCGGCCCAGATGAAAGAGCAGGCTGTCTCCCACGAGGATGCCCAGCCAGGCCACCGCCATCATGAGCACGGGGTTCGCGCCGCTGCGCGCCGCGATGACACCACCACTGATGACCACGAGCTCTTCGCTGAGGGGCGCGCCCACGCCACACAGCACCAGCAGCAGGAACACCGCCGGGTACGAGAACGCCGCGATCCACGTCACCACCTGCTCGTCCACGGCGCCTCCCCGCTCCTCAAGAGCGAGGGTGGCCATGCGCCGAGGGCAGGAGAAGGACGCGCCCGCCTGGTCGCCTCGCCCCTGAGCGCGACTCAGGACGACGCGGGCAACAACTGGCGGACGAGTTCGAGGAGCTTGCCGCGCTCCACCTCCCGCTTCACCAGGTAGCCATCCGCACCAGCCTCCAGGCCGGCCGCCCGGTCCTCCGGGCTGTCCAGGGACGTCACGAGGATGATGGGCGTGCGCCGCAGCATCGCGTGCGATTTGATCCGCCGCGTCAGCCCCACGCCATCGAGGCGCGGCATCTGCCAGTCGCTCACCACCAACTGACAAGGCGAGCGCTCCAACACACCCCACGCCTCCTCGCCGTCCGCCGCCGTCACCACCGGATAGCCGGCGATCTCCAGCAGCGACTTCATCGCGAAGCGCGTGGTCAGCGAGTCGTCGCAGACGAGGATGCGCGGACGCCGCGCCTCGGGCCCCGCGCCGCGCGTCTCCGGCTTCGCGGCCCGCAGCAACTCCGGCGCGTTGAGCACGGGCACCACGCGCCCGTCGTCCAACACCGCCGCGCCCGCCAGGTGGGCCACGCCCTGCACGTGGCGCCCCAGCGAGCGCACCACGATTTCCTGCTGGCCCACCACCTCGTCGATGGCGAAGAGGACGCGCTCGTCGCCCAGCACGAGCAGCACGGCCGTCTGCAGCTTCCCGGACTCCAGCATCAACGGCAGTCGCGGCAGGCCGATGGCCTCGCCCAGCGACAGGAACGTGAGCTGATCGCCATCCATGCGCGCGACGACCCGGCCCGCCACGGTCCCCACGTCCTCGGGCTTCAGCCGCAGCACGCGCTTCACGGTGTCGGACGGGATGGCCGTCACGGTCGTCCCCGTGCGCACGAGCAGGCCCAGCGCCGCGGCGAGCGTGAGCGGGAGATCCACCGTGAACCGCGTGCCCTCACCCGGGACGAAGTCCACGTTCACCGCGCCCTGGAGGCGCTGCGCGGTGGACTGCACCACGTCCAACCCCACCCCGCGCCCCGACGTGGCCGTCACCTCGTCGCGCGTGGAGAACCCAGGCTGGAACACCAGCCGCGCCGCCTGCGCATCCGTCAGCTTCGTGGCGGCGTCCTGGGTCATCAGGCCGCGGCGCACCGCCGTCGCCCGGACGCGCGCGGGATCGAGCCCCGAGCCATCGTCCTCGACCACCACCCCGATGCGCGTGCCCCGGGGCTCCACCCGCACCGAGAGCCGCCCCTCCGCGGGCTTGCCCGCCGCGCGTCGGACCTCCGCAGTCTCCAGCCCATGGTCGATGGCGTTGCGCACCAGGTGCAGCAGCGGATCCTTCAGCGCGTCCAGGATGCGGCGGTCCAACCGGACATCGCCGCCGAACAGGTCCAGGTTGACGTCCTTGCCCAGGCGCGACGCGGTCTCCCGCACCGTGCGCCGCAGCGGCTCCAGGACCTGGGACGCCGGCACCATGCGCAGGTCACGCAGGTCGTCGCGTACCACCTGGGCCACCAGCGCGAGCTGCTCACCGTCGCGGTGCGCCTCCTTGGCCTGCTCCAGCAGTCGC
Organism: Citreicoccus inhibens; assembly: GCF_019039035.1. Taxonomy (GTDB): domain Bacteria; phylum Myxococcota; class Myxococcia; order Myxococcales; family Myxococcaceae; genus Citreicoccus; species Citreicoccus inhibens. Next base: position 32,989 of record NZ_JAHNZT010000019.1, read on the forward strand.
TTCTGGAGCGTGCGCATCAGCGCCACGCCCGCGCGCAGCGGCTCCAGCGCGCTCCCGCCTCCAGACAGCGCGAGCTGGGACGCGGAGCGCTCCAGGTGCAGCAGCACCTCGTGCGCCTGGTCCGTCATGGCGCGATAGCCCTCCATGCGCCGTCCCTGCTGCGCCCGCCCCGCCACCAGGTGCTCTACCTGAAGCGCCAGCGAGTCCAACGTCTTCACCGACACGCGCACGGTGCGGTCCGCGGCGCCGCCCTTGGAGTCCACCGGCGCCACCTTGGACGCGGTGGACGCGGGCTTCTCACTCGACACGCGCGGCGCGGGAGCCACCAGCGGACGGCCCGCGGGGTGCTCCTTCACGACCTCGACCGCCTCCAGCGCGGCGCGCAGATCCACGAGCGCGCCCGCCACCTCGGACGCGGCCACGCCCGCGGCGTCACCGCCGGCCTCCATCCGCATGAAGCCCAGCGCGGTGGACTCCGCGAGCGACACCACCCGCTCGGCGCCCGCCACCACCGCGGCGGCCTTCAGCGCCTGCGCGCGCTCCACGGCGGTGCGCACGGCGCCAGCCCGGTCCGGCACCGCGGGGGCCACCAACCGGCCCAGCGACGCCTCCAGCGCCTCCAGCACGCGCAGCCCGTTCGCCCCCAGCCCGTCCTCGTCCACGCGGGGCTTCGGCGCCTGCCGGCCCAACGACGCCAGGAGCGCCGTCACCCCGTCCACCGCCGGCGTCTCACCCGCGTCGCCACGCCCGAGCGCGGTCTCGATGGCGCTCAGGCCCCGGAGCATCGCCTCCACCATCCCGCGCGCCAGCGTCTCGTCGGGCTTGAGGCCCGCGAGTCCATCCTCGATGGCGTGGATGATCTGCTCGATGTCCTCCAGCCCCAGGCTCGCCGCCGAGCCCTTCAAGCTGTGCACGGTCCGCTTGAGCGAGGGCAACAGCTCCGGCTCGCGGTCGGACGCCGACTGCTCCAGCCCCAGCACTTTCGAACCGATGGCCTGGATCTGCTCACGCGTCTCCGCGGAGAACACCGGCCAGATGCTGCGCAGCAACTGCGGATCCATTGCGCCCCGCCCCTCTAGCCCGGCCTCGCCGCAGCGGGGTTGCCCAGCTGCTCGAGGTCCAGCACCGTGAGTCGATCCGGCGTGAGAAACAGGAAGGGCCCGGGCGGAGGCTGGGACAGCTCGGAGCGAGGCAGCTCGCGCCGGCCGTCCACCAACTCCGCCGCCAGCCCGAAGGCCTCCTCGCCCACCTCCACCACCACGACCTTGCCGAGGTCGGACATGCCGCCGCCCTCCAACCCCAGCAACTGCCGCAGGTCCAGCACCGGCACCACGCGCGAGCGGCTCACCAGCGCGCCCAGCACATGGCGTGGCGCCCCCGGCAACGAGCACAGGCCGCGCGCCTCCAGCACGTGGTCCACGTGCTCGATGCCCACCGCGTAGCGCTCTCCGCCCACGAGGAAGGCCAGCACGGTGATGACCTCCTGCCGGACCTCATGCCGCGAGGCCGCCAGCACCCGCGCGCGCGAGTTGAGCACCTCGCGCCGCCGCTGCGGGCTGATGGCCTGCGTGCCCTCCAGCAGGGCCTGCGCCTCGTCGAGCTGCGCGCGCAGCGCGGCGTAATCAATCTCCAGTTCGGAGTCTTCGATGGGCATCGGGCTCAGTACTTCGTGACCGGCAGTTTCAGGATGTCCCGCACCTTCGAGCGCAGATCATCCACCGACACCGGCTTGTTCAGGAAGGCGCTGGCCCCCACGAGCTTCCCCTTCTGCCGGCTCGCGTCGTCCTTGAGCGACGTGAGCAGCATGAGGGGTGTGTCATGCAGGCTGGTATCCGCGCGCACCGCGGCGCACAGCGCGAACCCATCCATCTCCGGCATCTGCACGTCGGAGATGATGAGGTCCGGCCGCAGCTCGCGGGCGCGCTTGAGGCCCACCGCACCGTTGGGGGCGTCGAAGAAATCCAACCCCCAGCCCATCAGGTACACCTGGAGCAAGTTGGTGATGGTCTTCGTGTCCTCGACGATGAGAACCCGAGGCGACTTCTTTGCCGTGCCAATGACGTTGCCGTTCATAGCTGGTACCTACCGACGAGCTCCGAGAACCGCTTCGAAAGGGAGGTGAGGTTGTTGGCGACCTGTTCGATACGGCGCGTTCCCTCGACGGAGTCGCCCATCGCGGAGGTCAGCTCGCTCATCGCCGCGGCGATTTGCTCCACGCCAATCGTCTGCTGCCGGGTGTTGCCGGCGATCTGCCGCGCCGCGCCCGAGGACTCGCGGATGACCTCGGACAAGCCCGCGATGGCCTCGCCGGACGCGCGCGCCATATCCATGGCCGCCATGGCGCGACGGCTGCCCTCGTCGGTCGCGGCCACGGAGGCGCGCGTGCCCTTCTGCACTTCGCCCAAGAGCGCGCGGACCTGATCCGCCGCCATGCGGGACTGCTCGGCCAGGGTGCGCATCTCGGTGGCCACCACCGCGAAGCCGCGCCCGTGCTCCCCCGCCTTGGCCGCCTCGATGGAGGCGTTGAGCGCGAGCAGGTTGGACTGCTCGGCCACGTCCTTCACCTGCCCGATGATGTCGCCAATCTGCAGCGTGCGCTCATTGAGGTCGGTGATGGCCAGCGCGATGGCCTTCACCTGCGCGCCCAGCTTCTCCATGCCCTCCACGCTCTCGGAGACGATGGTCTGTCCCTCGGTGCTCAGCGCCTCGGCCTGCTGCGTCTGGGTGATGACCGAGTCCGCGTAGGAGGTGGCCTGCTTCGAGGTCTGGGCAATCTCCGCGACGGTGGTGCTCGTCTCGTTGATGGCCGAGGCCTGCTGGTGCGCCATGGCGGACTGCTGCGTGGACGTGGCCAGCACGTGCGCCGCCTCGCGCTCCAGGTCCGAGGCCGCGCCGCGCAAGTCCTGCAACAGGTGCGTCAGCGCGTCCGCCATGGTGGCGAAGCTGCGCGCCACATCGCCAATCTCGTCCGTGCCCTCTGTGTCGAGCTGCTGGCGCAGGTCTCCACCCGCGATGCCCACCGCCGCGCGCGCCAGTCGCTCCATGGGGATGACGAGCAGCCGCGCCATGGCCGCCGCGGCCAGCAAGCACGCGAGCCACACCACTCCGCCCACGACGACCATGCGCACGGTGTTGGAGACGAGCACGTCGGAGATGGCCGCCTCCTCCAGCGCGAGCTGCACCGTGCCCACCCGCTGCCGCGCGCCACCCGCCGCGACGACGATGATGGGCGCGGTGGTCTCCACCACGGGCAACCCGGCGACCTCCAGGCTTCGGTCCGCCACGCCATCGCCGCTCGCGGCATCCACTGCCACGGCCCCCGCGAAGCGCTCGCTCGCGGAGCGCGCCACCACCGCGCCGGCCGCGTCGCGCACGACGACGTAGGCCGCGTCCGCTTGCTCCTTGAGCGCGGTGTCCGCGCCGGACTTCAAGCGCGCCACGTCCTGCCCCGCCGCGGGTGCGGACAGAGCGAACGCCGTGCCCATCGCCGCGGAGCGGACGCGCTTGGTCAACTCGTCGCGCAGCGCGCCGCGCGTCTGGACCCAGAAGGCACCAATCAGGATGCCGGCCACGAGCATCCCGAAGCCCGCCGTCGCGACGAGAATCTTCGTCCGCAGGCCCAGCCGCGACGCGTTGAGCGGTCCGGGCAGCGCCAGCTTCTTCCCCTTCACATCCACGTGACCTCCCTCCGGACTGCGTGCGGCGGCGGCCTAGCGCGCGCCCCGCCAACCCGCCTGCGTCCTCGGCGAGAGCGCTTGCCGCAGCCCTCCCGCCGTCATCGTCTCCACCCCTCGCAGGGGTTGCTCATCGTCCAGCCCGTCCAGCGCGCGCAGCGCGTTCTGCCGCGCGTGCTCCGCGTCCTCGCGGCGCTCCAGCCGGCCGTAGAGCGACACCAGCGTGGCGTGGCCGAGCGCGAGCTGCGGCTCCAGATAGAGCGCCTTGCGCACTTCCGCCACCGCGCCGTCCAAGTCTCCGCGCGACTCCGCGACCATCGCCAGCAGCAGGTACGCCTCGGGCGACAGCGCGCGCGCTGCCTCGCGGGCCAGCGCCTCGGCCTCATCGAAGCGACCCGCGCGCGCCGCATCACGAGCCCGTGACATGGCCTCCGAGCCCGGCGCTTCGATGGGCGCGTCTTCCACTTCGACGGGCGGCGGCGGCACGTCCAGGAACTCCAGCGCGCGCGGTCGCTCCAGGAGCCGCAGGTACGGCACCGCGCGCGTGCGCTCCTTGCGAGGCGCACTCGCCGCGGTCGCCGCGGGCTTCCACCCCGGCGGCGGCAGGCGCAGCACCACGCAGCCCTCCGCGTCCAGCGTCTCCATCCCCAGCGCGTTGGTGAGCGGCACCTCCGCGGGAGACACGAAGAGCAGCCCGCCCGGGGCCAGCGCCGCGACCAGCCGTTGCAGCACCCGCGCCACGAGTTCCGGCGGGAAGTAGATCAGGACATTGCGGCAGAAGATGGCGTTGAGCCCCGAGGTCGGGACCGGGTCCATCGCCAGGTTGTGCCGGCGGAAGTCCACCGCGCGCCGCACCTCGGGCACCACCGACAGCAGGTCGCCCGCGTCCTCCGCGAGGAACTGGCGCTCCAGGTCGGGCTCGATGCGCCGCAGCGACCAGGGCCCGTACACGCCCGCCCGCGCGCGCTCCAGCGCACGGCCGGACACGTCGGTGGCCAGCACGCGGAAGCGGCCCTCGGTCATCCCCGCCGAGCGCAACGCCATGGCGATGCTGTAGGGCTCCTCGCCACTGGCGCAGCCCGCGCTCCACACGTGGAAGGTGCCCGTCGTGCCCACGGCCAGCCTCGCCAGCGCGCGCAGGTGCTCGGGGTGACGGAAGAAGTACGTCTCGCCGATCACCGCGTGCTCGATGAAGACCTCCACCGCCGCGGGCTCGCGCAAGAGCAGTTGCCGGAGGAAGACCGGGGCGGACAGGCCGCGCACCTGCGCCGCCCGCGCGAGCGCGGTCTCCAGCGAGCGACGGAGGCTGCGCGCCAGCGTCAGTCCACACGCCGACTGCAGCACGTCCTCCACCTGGGCCAGCGTCACGTCGTCGAGGAGCCCTTCGCTCACGACCCCTCCGACCCGGCCAGCACGGACGCGGTTCGCAGCAGCGGGCGAATGCCCTCCGGCGTGCGGCACAGGCCCGCCATCATCCCAGTGCCATCCCACGGCAGCACCGAGTCCCCGGACGGAGCGCCATCCACCAACAGCGGCGCCTCCACCAGGTCCTTCACGCGATCCACCAGCAGCGCCACCAGCCGCTGGCCCTTGCAGACCACCAGGTGCGAGTCCAGGTCGGGCTCGCGTCGCACACCCAACAGCCGCGCCACGTCCACCACCACCGCGGGACTCCCCCGGTACATGAACGAGCCGACCACGTGCTTGGGCGCCCCCGGCAGCGAGTCCAGCGCCACCAGCCGCACCACCTCCTGAACCGAGTCCGCCGGCAAGAGCGCGGACGTCCCCGCGGCCTCCACCGTCAGGTACATGCCCGGCAGTCGCACCTCGCCATCCAGCTGCGCCAGCTCGCGACGCAGCTGCGCCTGCTCGGCCTCGAGCGCCCCCAGGCGCTCCTGCACCGAGGCGCGGCGCAGATGCACATCCGCGGTCTTGTTCGGGGGTTCGGCCATCAGGGAACTCCGGCCTTTGTAGAGGCCGCGGGTGAAAAAACGGTAATCCGGGTTCCAACGCAACGCAATGCGGGCAAGGGCGGATCGTCCACCGTTTTCCATCTGCTGTCGCCGGGTCTGCGCTGACTGGACCTGGTGGTGGGTTGACCCCTGGGGTGTGCCCCACCTTTCAGTTGTGGTTTGATGCCGGACTGTCGCATTTCCGGAGAACCCATGTTCCTTGCTTCCTGGGGGCACGAATGATCAAGGGTGATTCCCCAAACCCTGCCGAAGCCCCGGGGCCAGATCCGCTCATCGGTCGCACACTGAACGGTCGCTTCAGCATCCAGGAACCCCTGGGCCTTGGCGGCATGGGCAAGGTCTACCGCGCCCTGCAGGCCCCGCTGGACCGCATGGTCGCCCTGAAGGTCCTCAATCCGAACTTCCCGAGCAGCCGGGACCCGGGCTTCCAGAAGCGCTTCCTGCGCGAAGCCTCGCTGACGTCCAAGCTGCGCCACCCGAACACGGTCACCGTCATCGACTACGGGCAGACGGATGATGGCATCTATTACATCGCCATGGAGTACCTGGAGGGTCGCACGCTGGCCCAGGTGCTCGGGCAGGTGGGACCGCTGCCGTGGCAGCGCGCCATCTCCATCGCGCAGCAGGTGTGCCGCTCTCTGCGCGAGGCACACAGCCTGGGCATCATCCACCGCGACCTGAAGCCCGCCAACATCATGATCCTGAACGAGCAGGATCAGGATCTGGTCAAGGTGCTCGACTTCGGGCTCGTGAAGTCGGTGGCGCCGGCGCAGGAGGGGCCGGTCAGTCCGGAGATCACCCAGAACGGCACGTTCCTCGGCTCACCGCAGTACATGGCGCCGGAGCAGGCGCGCAACGTCGCGGACGCGCGCAGTGACGTGTACTCGCTGGGCATCGTGCTGTTCCAGATGATGATGGCGCGCCCGCCGTTCATCGCGCGCGACCACATCGAGCTCATCTTCGCGCACTACAAGGAGCCGCCCCCCACGTTCCAGGCGATGCGGCCGGACATCTCCGTGCCGCCCGAGATTGAGCTCGTGGTGCGGCGCTGTCTGGAGAAGGACCCCGCGCGCCGCTACCAGAGCATGGACGAGCTCTTGGAGGGCCTGCGCGAGGCCACCATGTCCGCGGGCGGAAGCAGCGGCGTGTTCAAGCGGCCCGGTGGCTCGACGACGACGGGCCCCTACCCCTCTCCCCCTACGACGGGGCCATATGCCTCGCCGCTGTTCTCCAACGTGGCGGGCAACACCGAGGGCGGTGACACGCTCGCCGTGGACATCAGCGTCGAGGTGCCCCGCGCGGTCCAGCGCGCCCGCCAGCGCACGCTCTTGATGGGCGGCCTGGTGGGCGGCGTGGTGGTGGCGGGCGTCCTCGCCGGCGCGCTGTTCTTCATGCGCGGCTCGGCCGAAGAGAAGAAGCCGGTGCAGGTGGCCCAGGCCCCCGCGCCCGCGGTCCCTGCCCCCGCGCCCGAGCCCACCACGCCCGTGGGCGCCGGCAAGGTGCGCTTCAAGTTGATGAGCCAGCCGAACGGCGCGCGCGTCTACTACAAGGGACACGAGCGCGGCGTCACGCCGTTCACCCTGGAGGTGCCGCTGGGCGCCGAGGGCAGCGTGACGGCGGAGCTGACCTTCCAGCTCGAGGGCTACCAGACGGAGACGGTCATCACCGGCGGCTCTGGCGAAGTGGTGCTCTCCCAGAAGCTCTCGCGCAAGCGAGGCGGCGGTAGCGGCAGTGGAGGCGGGCGCGTGGAGTTGGCCAATGCCACCACGCCCGAGGACTTCGAGAACCTGGCGCCCGTGACGGCCGGTGGCATGGCAGCGCCCGTGATGATGGCGGCGGCTCCCGCCACGGCCCAGGCGCCCGCGCCCGCGCCCGTGGACACCAAGTCCGCTGCGGCCGTGGGCACCGCGGCGGCGGCGCAGGCTGGCGCCGTGGGGAGCCTGGCGGTGCCCGTGATTCCCGCCCACGTCCTCGTCGCCAAGGACCCCGACGCGGTCATCCCGTTCAACAACGACATGGAGCGCCCCATCCCCGAGGATGAAGGCAAGCCCATCGCGTACACGCGCGAGGCGCTGGCCGCCAAGGCCGAGGGGCTCGTCGCCGTGCGCTGTACCCTCACCACCAAGGGCAAGGTGCAGAACTGTCGCCCCTTGAAGATGGTGACGGGCATGGAGCAGGTCGTCCTCGCCGCCCTGCAGTCGCGCACGTACAAGCCCATCCAGTACCAGGGCCGCGCGGTGAACGTGGACTACACGTTCACCATGCGCCTCGTGATGCCGCGCCGCTGAAGCACGAGGCTCCGGGCCGTCCACACGGGCGGCCCGGTCCCCGCTCACGTTCCGGCGGAGGGCAGGCCGGGAGACCCGAGCGCGCTGCGCGCTCCCGGCACGCCCCAATCCACCACGGGCCAACCCCGTCGCTGCGCCTCGCGCCGCAGGCGATGGTCCGGGTGCACCACCACCGGCCGCCCCACCACCGTCAGCACGGACATGTCTGAAAACGAGTCCGTGTAGAAGGCACACGCGGACAGCGGCACGTCCACCGCGCGCGCGTAGGCTTCAGCGTGGGTGCGCTTGCCGTCACCGAAGCAGATGGGCCCCAGGGGACGCCCTGTGTGCAGGCCATCGCTCCCGACCTCGAAGCGATTGCAGAGCACCGCGTCCAGGCGCAGCTCTTTGGCCACCAGGTCGGACAGATAGCCCGAGGAGGACGTCAGGAGGACCAGCCGATCTCCCTCGCTCCGGTGTGCCTCCACCGCGCGCAGCGCGCCGGGCCGGTAGAGAGGACGAACCTCCTCCGCGTAGAAGTCCCGCGTGCGCGAATGGAGCGCCTCGGCGTCCGTGCCCGCGAGGAACGCGATGGCCCGTTGCACCGCGTCCTGCATGGAGACGAAGCCCAGGTGGTAGCGGGCGATCCACAGGCTCGCGCGCACCGCCTGCCACCGGGTGATGTGCCCGAGCGCGAGCTCCCGGCGGATCCACAGCGAGCCGGAGTTCGCCGCGAGCAGCGTCTTGTCGAGATCGAAGAAGGCGACGGCCACGCCCTTACCTTAAACCGCGCGAACCGGTATCGGCAGCCCCGTGGGGGGCCGTCCGCTCAACCGCCCGCCCGGAGGGCCCGGCGACGCACGAGGGCGCCCGCCACGAGCACCAGACTCGCCAGGGCCGAGCCAGACCCGGTGCTCGCGCACCCCGTGCCTCGCCCGTCCACCGCGAGCTTCATGCCCTCATCCTTCGGAGGCTCGCACTGCGTGGGCGGAAGCCCGCGCGGATAGGTGGAGCAGAAGCCCCGCGCCGAGCCCGAGTCGATGACGCGCTTGGCGGTCTCCCCTTGCGGCGCGGTGGGCTCCATCGTGGAGCCGCGGTCATCCACATGGTCCAGTCCCACGACGTGGCCAATCTCATGCGTCAGCGTGTTCTGCAGATCCGTCGCCACACAGGTGGGCTGCGCCGGGCCGGAGCACACCGGAGCATTCACCGTGGTGAAGAGGAACCCCGTGGAGCCCCCCGGCTGGGACGAGTTCAGCTCGATGTCCGCGTCGAGCACGCGACCGTCCGTGAAGCTGTAGGTGGACGTGGTGAGCCCGATGGTCGCCGCGCCGTGCTGCCAGCACCCGTAGAGGTTGCCGCACGTCTCCGCGTCCCAGCAGGGGTCATCCATCGCGACCAGGTCCTGGCAGGCGCGGTCGCGGAAGAGGATGACGTTGTAGCTGTCGGCGGGGTGCTCCTTGTCGTAGCCAGCGAGCGCCGGCAGCGTCCAGTCATCGCCGCGAATGAAGCGGTAGTCGCTGCACGACGCGGAGAGGGCCCGCCAACTGTCGAAGGCCGCCTCGATGGCCGCGACCGCCGCGTCGCGAGGCGTGCGCGCCGTCCCCGCCGCGTCCAGGTGATAGACGTAGTCGCGCCCGGGCCACATCAAGCACAGCGAACGACCGCGCATCGTCGTGCGCCGGAAGGACAACCCCTGCTGCGCGCCGGCGGCCCCAGCGAGCGCGCAGGCGACGAGCAGGAGCAGGCGGCTCCTCTTCCTCACCGGACACCCCTGCGGCGCGAACGCGCGAGCACGCCGAGCCCCAGCAGCGCCAGCGCCGAGAATCCGCCTCCCGCGGCGGCACACCCCGCCTTGGGCCCCAGCTCCAGGTCGACCACGGGGTGCGGCGACGACTGGCTCATGCCGCCCTTGGGATAGGTGACGCAGACGAACTCGCTCGAGCCGCTGTCGATGACCCGCTTGGACAGCTCACCGGGCGACGAGCTCCGGTTCATGATGGAGCCCGCCGCGCGCGTGTGGTCCAACCCCACCAGGTGGCCAATCTCGTGCGTGGCGGTGTTCTGCACATCGGTGGAGGCGCAGTTCGGGCCGGGCACGAGAACGCACGGCGCGCCGCTGCCCGTCGTGAACGTATAGGTCGCCGCGTTGAAGGAGATGTCTGAGTCGCGGATGATCCCCGAGCGCTCGTCATACGTGGTGAGCGTCACGGCGAGCGTGCCGTCCTCGTCGTCCCAGCAGTCGTACAGGTTGGCGCACGTCCCTGCCTTCCAGCACGCATCCGAGGCATCCACGAAGCTCTTGCAGCGGGTCATCCGAAAGAGCACGAGGTTCTGGTTGTCTCCATCGCGCGTGAAGCCCACCTTGCGCGCGTCCACGAGCGGGCCCTCCGCGAAGTCCAGATTGCCGCAACGGGTGAAGAGGGTCTGCCAGCTCTTGAAGGCCTCGCGCACCGCATCGAATTCGGTGTGCGGGTTCATGTTCGGATTGCCCAGGCTGCTCTGCTGCCAGTCGATGCGGGGCTGATTCCAGAACAAGGCCTGGGAGGAGGAGTCGCCCGCGACGACGCGACTGCGGACATATGGATCCGACGCCTGCCCCAGCGCGAGCGCCACCACCCACGAGGCGAGCGCGAGCATCACTTCGCCTCCTGCAGGGCCGCGCGAATGGCGGCCTTCAGCGCCTCCAGCGTCATGGGCTGAGCACTCGACTGGGAGACTTCACGCGACTGGGGATCCAACACCACCGCGTCCCCCAGCGAAGCGGGCACGGCCATGGCCGAGCGCGCGCCCGCGCCACGCTGCACCTGATACTTGCCCTGCGCCATGCCGGACACTCGGAAGGCGGACGCGCCCTGCTTCTCCAGGAAGAGCACCACCTCCTCGCCCGGCGCGAAGCTCGCGAGTCCACTCACCACCTGCCCCAGGTCCCCCACCCGTCCACCCGGCTGGGTGATGAGCACCGTGCCCCCCGGCTGTCCCTTGAGGGACTCCGTCACCTCCACCTCCACGTCCGTGACGATCCGCATGCCGTCCCCGCTCCACCGGCTCTGCACGCGATGGACGACGCCGTGGACCACGGCATCCGAGCCCCGCGCCAGCGAGGTGAGGTCCGCGCGCAGCAAGGTCGTGGCCTCCGCCGGCCGTCCCACGAGCAGCCCCACCAGCAGCAGCGTGCAAAGTACGTGACGAATCGACATGAAGTGTCTCCTTGGCGGCGCAGCCTATCCCCACCGCCCCACGCGCGCATCGAGCAAGGGGTGGCTTGCGTTGACCCCCTGGTGTCCAACTGCTATCCCGCGCGCTTGCCTATGGCCCAAGCTCCCCGTGTCCGCTTTGCCCCGTCCCCTACTGGATACCTCCACATCGGAGGCGCCCGGACGGCCCTCTTCAACTACCTCTACGCGCGCCGCTTCGGCGGCAACTTCATGCTGCGCATGGAGGATACGGATCAGGAGCGGTCCACCCCGGAGTCGGTGCAAGCCATCCTGGATGGACTGAAGTGGCTGGGATTGGAGTGGGACGAGGGGCCCGGCAAGGAGGGCAAGTACGGCCCCTATTTCCAGACGCAGCGGCTGGACACGTACCGCACCCACTCCGAGCGCCTCATCGCCGAGGGCAAGGCCTTCCGGTGCTACTGCACCCGTGAGGACCTGGAGGCGCGCCGCGCCGCGGCCGAAAAGGAGAAGCGCGCGTACAAGTACGAGGGCACGTGCCGCGAGTTGAAGGCGCCGCCCGCGGGCCGGCGCGTCGAGGACGCGGTGATTCGCTTCAAGATGCCCCGCGAGGAGGGCACCGTGTCGTTCAACGACAAGGTGCTGGGCGTCATCACCAAGCCGTACTCGGACCTGGATGACTGGGTCATGCTGCGCGCGGACGGCATCCCGCTCTACAACTTCGGCTGCGTCATCGACGACCACCTGATGGACATCACCCTGGTCTCGCGTGGCCAGGAGCACGTCAACAGCACCTTCCCGCAGCTCATGCTGTACCAGGCGCTCGGGTGGGCGCCGCCGGAGTTCGCGCACCTGCCGCTCATCCTCGGCCCGGATCGCGAGAAGCTCTCCAAGCGCAAGCACCCCGAGGCGGATGTGATGCTGCACAAGCGCAACGGCATCATGCCGGAGGCGCTCCTCAACTTCGTCATCCGGCTGGGCTGGGGCCACGGCAACGACGAGGTCATCTCGCGCGAGCAGATGCTCGAGTGGTTCGACTTCGCGGACGTAGGCAGCACCTCGGGCGTGTGGAATCCGGAGAAGCTGCTGTGGCTCAACCAGCAGTGGTTCAAGCTGCTACCCCCGGCCACCGTCGCGGAGCGGCTCGTGCCCTTCCTGGAGGCCAAGGGCATCTCGGCCAGGGGCGACGCGCGCCTGGAGCCGCTGGTGTTGGCCCTGCGCGAGCGCGCGCGGACGCTGGAGGAGATGGCCACCACCGCGACCATCTACTTCCGCTCGGGCGTCACCTTGGACGAGAAGGCCGCGGCCAAGCACCTCACCGGGGACTCGCTCAAGCTGCTGGCCCAGGTGCGTGAGCAGCTCGCGGCCCTGCCCGCCTGGAGCACCGACGCGGTGGACGCCGTCGTGAAGGCCGTCAGTGAGCAGGCGGCCGTGGGCATGGGCAAGGTCGCCCAGCCGCTGCGCGTGGCCGTCACGGGCAACACCACGAGCCCGGGCATCGGTGAGACGCTCATGCTCGTGGGCCGCGATGAGGCCCTGCGTCGGATCGACTCGGCCCTGACGCGCACCGCCTGAGCCGGAGCGAATCCTTCAGCCAGCGGGCGCGTGAAGCCGGTGGACGCGCGCCCGCCCGGCGCCTATCTTCGCGAGCAATGATGCGACGGCTTGACACCCTGCGACGGCATTCCTATAAAGCGCGCCCGCTCGGGGGGGTGCTGTTGGCCCTCTGGGTGACAGTGGCGGGAGCCGAGGTGGTCAGCGGCGCCCAACTTCCGGATGGTTCTCAGAAGGTCGGGGAGAATCGATACCGGGCGCCACGCGACTTCGATGCGACGCTGGATTACTACAAGTCGGTGTATCCGGCTTCCAGCTACCCTCGGAAGTCGATCGTCAACCAGCCGGGCGTGAAGGCGGTCCACATCAGCAACCCCACGGGGAAGAACTTCGAGGGGCTGAATATTTACGAGGCGAACAACGAAGAGGTTCGCATCTACGTGGTGCCGCTGCAGCAGGCCCCGAAGCCGGTGAAGAAGCCGGAGTCGAAGCCAGGACGAAAAACGAAGTAGAAGTAGTTGAAGTTCGGCAGTCCAGTTGGTAGTAGAAGCGCCGCCGCAGTCCTTGGGGAATCGTCTAACGGCAGGACAGCAGACTCTGACTCTGCTTATCTAGGTTCGAATCCTAGTTCCCCAGCTCAAGTCTCCGATTGACGCATGAAGGTGGAGACGGTAGGAAGCGCTCGAAGTCAGAGCGTGTTGCAAACGTAACGGCCCTGTCGTCTAGCGGTTAGGACGGTGCCCTCTCACGGCACAAACTCGGGTTCGAATCCCGGCAGGGTCACTCGCCGTTCGTGAGCGAAAGAAGGCCTCTAGAGGAATCTGGGGGCCTTTTTTGTTGTAAGGCCAGGACATCGGCCCTGTCGTCTAGCGGTTAGGACGGTGCCCTCTCACGGCACAAACTCGGGTTCGAATCCCGGCAGGGTCACTCGAAAGAACACAGGGCTCCGAGGGAAACCTCGGGGCCCTGTTCGTTTTTGGCGCCCTGCCCCGCGTCAGCGCGCGGGGATGCTCTGACGGAAGGCCTCCAGCGCCCGGCCGAGCCGCTCCTGCGCGTGCTGGATGCCGCGGCGCAAGAGGAGCATGCGCACCTTCTCGGGCAGGACCCTCGCGCCTTGGTCTCCAGCGCCAAAGCCCACCAGGTCCATGCGCAGGGTGATGGCCTCCAGCAAGTCATTCAGGTCCGCGTCCGCGCCCGCCAGCAGGAGGACATCCGGTGGCTGGTTGTGGAGCCGCTCCGCCTGCGTGCGCCACTGCGGATCCCCCGTCTCCACCACCACGACGTCCGCGCCCGCGAGCTGCGGCGAGTACGGCGGCAGCCCCACCGCCTCGAAACCCGCGGCCTGGAGGAGCGACACCGCGTGCTCGCTGCCCACCACCGCGACGTGGCCCCGCTGGCCGGTTCGCACCGCATCCTCGTAGGCGCGCAGCTCGGCCTCGAGCGCGGCGTGCGCGGGCTCGGGCGCGTCGCGTCCGGCTTGCAGCAACGTCGCCGCCTGCCGAGCCACCTCCCGGGCCTCGTCGCGCGTGCGCACGCCTTGGACTCGCCGCTCCAGGGCCGCGCGCACCTTGGCGCGCAGCACCCGCAGGTCATCGAAGGGCTTGAGGATGTAGTCGCTCGCGCCCGCGGCGAACGCGGCGATGACGGACTCGCTGCTCGCGTAGCCGGTGATCATCACCGCCTCCAGCGCGGGCTGCAGCCGCCGAGCCTCGGCGATGAGCTCCACACCGCCCAGCCCCGGCAGGTTCTTGTCCGTCACCAGGACGTCGACACGCTGCTCCTTCAGGATGGACATCGCCTCCTCGGCGCTGCCCGCCAACACCACGACGAGGTCCGTCTCGCGCTCCAACAGGCGCGAGCAGATGTCGAGCACCACCGGCTCGTCGTCCACCACCATGACCGTCGAGGCGAGCGTCCCTCCCCCACCGCCTTCGCCCTCACCGGTCTCGAACGGGAGTTCCATGAATTCGGAGGATCGCACAGCTCAGGTCCAACTTCGAGGGTGAGACTGCATGGGTCCGCTATGCTGGGCGGCGTGAGCTTCGAGGACGCGCTCCGGGACAACCGGGTGCCCCGCACGGTGGGCGATGTGACGCTGCGCTACGACGAAGCGCGTCTGGTGGGCGAGTCGCGTCCCGCCCCCTGGGTCCACCTGCTGCCCGCCTTCTGCGTGGCCCTGGCGGGAGGATGCACGTTGGGCGCCCTCACCCAGTTCGTCCGGGGCCAGAGCCTGCCCGGGCTGGGCGCCCTGGCGCTCACGGTCCTGGCCGCGGCGCTCCTGGGTTTCGCGCTCCAACTGGAGTCACGGCTGGGTCGGCGGCGCTTCGTGCTGCACTTCCGCACGGAGACGCTGCGACTGGAGACGCTCACCTGGGCACCGGGCGGCACGAGAGCGGAGACCGTGCCCTTCGATGACGTGCGTGCGGTGCGCATCGTCGAGCGCTCCGGCCGAGGCTACGCGCTCGTCGTGGAGTATGGCCCCGAGGCGAGCCTCCGAAACGCGGTGCTCGTGCAAGGTGCGCGGCCCACGGAGGCCGAGGCGCTGCACCGCGTGTGGCGCATGCTGCACAACGCCTTCGGGCTCAGGGGAGCGGGGCTCGCCGGAGGGTGAGTTCGATCTCCGTGCCCTCGCCGGGCGTGGAGGCCAGGCGCAGCGCGCCGCCGAACTGGGCCACCAGCTCCCGGCAGATGGAGAGGCCCAGGCCGGTGCCCACGCCCACCGGCTTGGTGGTGAAGAGCGGCTGGAAGACGCGCTCCTGCAACTCGCCCGGGATGCCGCAGCCGTTGTCGACGACGGACAGGACGACGTCCTCCGCGCGCACCGTCCACCGCACCTCGATGCGCCCCGGACGGCCCGTGCCCTCCATGGCCTGCGCGGCGTTGACGATGAGGTTGAGCAGCACCTGGCACAGCTTCACCGGGCCGAACACGATGCGCACCGGCTCGCCGCTGCTCGTCAGCCGCGCGCGGTCTCGCACCTCGGCGCGCGCGAGCTTCACCGCGAAGGACACCACCTCCGAGACGTCCGCGGTCGCCTCCAGGTCCTCGCCTCGCGCCTGAGCGCGGAGACCCAGCGCCACGCCGCGCAGGTGGTCAGCGCCGTCCGAGAGGTCCTTGATGAGCGCGGGCAGGTCCTCGACGGTGGAGGACACCTCGGGGTCTGGATCCTCCGCGAGGTGGCGCGACACGTATTGCACCACCCGCTCCATGTCCCGCTGCAGCGAGGCCACGTTCTGCGTGAGGTAGCCCACCGGCCCCATCAACTCGTGCGCGATGCCCGCCGTCACCTGGCCCAGCGTCGCCAGACGCTCCGACTTCATCATCCGCCCTTCGACCTCGCGGATGCGCAGCTCCAGTCGCGCGATCTTGAGCGCGTCCTCCAGCGCCGCGAGCAGCTCCGCGCGGTCCCACGGCTTCACGAAGTAGCGCGTCACCTGACCGCGGTTCACCGCGTCGATGACGGCCTGCATGTCCGCGTACGCCGTGACGAGCATGCGCTTGGCGTCCGGCGCGATGGTGCGGGCGCGCTCCAAGAGCTCCACGCCGCTCATCCCCGGCATGCGCTGGTCGGAGAGCACCACCCCAATCTCGCCGCGCCGCTGCTCCAGCAGCGCGAGCGCTTCATTGGGAGACGAGCAACGGAAGATGCGGAAGCGCTGCCCGAAGTTGGCGTCGAACACCCTCAGGTTGAGGGCGTCGTCGTCCACGTACAGCACGGCAGGCAGTTCCGAGGCGTTCATGGTGCTCCTCCAGACCGTGGCTCCCATATCCGGAAGTCAGGCTGGTCGAGCCCAGAATAACGCGTCCCTCAGACATCGCCCCCGGGGCGTGTCGCACCCACTCCCCGTCCGGAGACAAGAGAGGGAAGGCGGTGCCGACGCGGCGGGCACTCCACCCCGTCAGGGTGTGGCGGCGTGCTCCAGCGCGCGCGCCACGGCATCCACCGAGTCGAAGCGGCCGCGCGGCAGTGTCCCCAATTGGGTGAGCAGCGGCGCGGGGGCTTCGTTCTCACGGGCCACCCAGGCCAGCTCCTCCGCGGTGAGCGGGAAGACCGCGCCAGTCAGGGCCTCTTTCAGCGAGGAAGCGAGGGAGGGAGCGCTTCCGACGCGAGACTCCGGCTCCGGCGCACCCGTGCCGCCGAGCCGCTCGCGTGACATGTCGTCGTTCATTTGGTGGTGAAGTTAAGCAGCGAAAGCGCCGGCCTGCCGGCCTTTTTTCAGCGCCTGTCGGACAACCGGGGGGACGAGCCCCCTACGTCCCCGGGTTACCGGCTCCCCCGGGGCAGCCCACCGTACAACCACGGACACCCCTCGGAGGCTGTCTGGAAGGAGACAGGCCATGGCGGAGCAGCGACGGGACGCGGCAGGCGGTGAGAACGGCTACGCGGAGAGGATTGAGCACGTGGAGGCCACGCGGCCCGAGCCCTGGCCCGGCATCCGCTGCCGCTCTCGCGAGCACGAGGAGGACCTGCCCACCGGCACGACACGCGATGAGCAGGCCCGCGTCACTCAGGCCCAGCGACGGCTGGAGGAAGACGTCGAGCCGCCGCGCCACTAACGCGCGGCGGCCGAGACGACGACTAGAACAACAGCCGCGTCGGGTGCTCGAGCAGGCCCTTCAGCTCGCGCAGGTACTCGGCGCCGGTGGCACCGTCGATGACGCGGTGGTCGCCCGAGAGCGTCACCGTCATCATCTTGCGGATCACCATCTGTCCCTCGCGCACCACCACCTTGTCCGCCACCGCGCCCACCGCGAGGATGGCCGACTGCGGCGGGTTGATGACGGCGATGAACTGATCGATGCCGTACATGCCCAGGTTGCTCACCGTGAGCGAGCCACCGCTGTACTCCTCCGGCTTGAGCGCCTTCTTGCGCGCGCGCTCGGCCAGGTCGCGAGACTCGGCGGAGATGGCCTGGAGCCCCTTCAGGTCCGCGTCACGGATGACGGGGGTGATGAGGCCGTCCTCGATGGCCACCGCGATGCCCACATCCGCCGTGCCGTATTGGAGAATCTGATCTCCCGACAGCGCGACGTTGATCTTCGGAGAGCGGCGCAGCGCGATGGCCGCCGCCTTCACGATGATGTCGTTGACGGACACCTTGACGTCGATGGCCTTCGCGTCCTCGCGCACCTTGGTTGCCGCGTCCATCTCCACCTCGATGGTGAGATAGAAGTGCGGCACGCCGGGCTTCACCTCACCCAGGCGCTGGCTGATGACCTTGCGCATGGTGGAGATGGGCATCGCCACCGGCTCGGGGCGCGCGCCCACGGACCGCGTCACCGGCGTGGCCGGCTTCTTCGCGGCGGGGGCGGCGGCCTGCGCCGTGCCCTGCGTCAGCGCCAGCTCGATGTCGCGCTTGACCACGCGACCGAGCGGACCGGAGCCCCGGACGCGCGACAGGTCCAGCCCACGGTCCTGAGCCATGCGCTTCGCCAGCGGGCTGGCGCGCACGCGCCCTCCCGTGGCGGCGGGGGCCACCACCGGCTTCGGAGCCGAGGGAGCCTGGGCCGGCGTCTGCGCCGCGGTCGGTGCCGCAGCCACGGCCGGCTTCGGAGCCGACGCGGGAGCGCCCTTGCCCGCCAGGTACGCGATGGGCGCGCCCACGGTGGCCATCTCGCCCTCGCCCACGACGATGCGCGCGAGCGTGCCGTCGTCGTACGCCTCGATCTCCAGGTTGGACTTGTCCGTCTCCACCTCGGCCAACGCGTCGCCGGAGGAGACCTTGTCGCCCACCTTCTTCAGCCACTTGACGATCTTCCCTTCCTTCATGGTCGGGGAGAGCGAGGGCATGAGCACCGCGATGCCCTCGGACGAAGCGGCGGGCGCGGCGGGAGCCGCGGCGACAGGAGCGGGAGCCGGAGCGGCGGGCTTGGCGGGCGCGGCGCTCGGGGCCGCGACCTTCTCACCCTTGGCCCCGAGGTACGCGATGGGCGCGCCCACGGTGGCCATCTCGCCCTCGCCCACGACGATCTGCTGAAGCACGCCGTCGTCGTAGGCCTCGATCTCGAGGTTGGACTTGTCCGTCTCGACCTCGGCGATCGCGTCGCCGGAGGAGATCTTGTCTCCCACCTTCTTCAGCCACTTGACGATCTTCCCCTCCTTCATGGTCGGGGACAGGCTGGGCATCTGGATGGGTGTGGCCATGAGCGTCAGGCTCCCTCGCGGTACAGGACCTTCTTCACGGCCGCGATGATCTTGGGCGCGTCCGGCTGGGTCGCGTTCTCCAGGTTCGCCGCATAGGACATGTTCACGTCGAGCCCCGTCACGCGCGCGACGGGCGCATCCAGGTCGTCGAACGCCTTCGACTGGATGAGGTCCACCACGGACGCTCCGATGCCGGCGAGGGCCCAGCCCTCCTCGCAGATGACGGCGCGGTTCGTCTTGCGCACGCTCGCGAGAATGGCCTCCTCGTCCAGCGGACGCAGCGTGCGCAGGTCGAGCACCTCCACGCTGATGCCCTCCTTCGCCAGCGCCTCGGCCGCCTCCATGCAGAAGTAGTACATGCGGCTCCACGTGATGAGCGTGACATCCGTGCCCTCACGCTTCACGTCCGCCTTGCCAATCGGGACGATGTGCTCGCCCTCGGGCACCTCGCCCTTCACGGCGTACAGGCGCTCGCCCTCGAACATGATGACCGGGTTCTCGTCCCGGATGGCCGACTTGAGCAGGCCCTTGGCGTCCGCCGGCGTGGCCGGCGCAATCACCTTGAGGCCCGGGAAGTGGGCGTAGTTGGCCTCGAGCGCCTGGCTGTGCTGGCTGGAGAGCCGGCCGCCCGCGCCACCCGGACCGCGGAACACGATGGGGCAGCGCAGCTGGCCACCGCTCATGTGCCGCAGCTTCGCGGCGTTGTTGACGATCTGATCCATCGCCAGGATGGCGAAGTTCCAGGTCATCATCTCCACCACCGGGCGCAGGCCCACCATGGCGGCGCCCGCGCTCATTCCGGCGAAGCCCAGCTCGGAGATGGGCGCATCGATGATGCGCGCGCTCCCGAACCGGTCCAGCAATCCCTGCGACACCTTGAAGGCGCCGTTGTAGCGACCCACCTCTTCCCCAATCAGGAAGACATTGGCGTCGCGCTCCATCTCCTCGGCGAGGGCCTGATTCAGGGCCTCGCGATACATCAACTCGGGCATCGTCGGCTCCGACTCGAACTCGAAAGGGTTGTGCTTGGAAGTCCGCGGGCGCTAGCGAATCAGCCCGGCCTTCCGGTCCGCCTGCTCGGCCTGCTCGCGCGGCTCGAGGTCCCACGTCACCTTGAGCTCCTGGCCGCTCGGGTACGAGGGCCACTGGGTGACCTTCACGCCCAGCACGCGCTCACGCGGGCGGACGTCCTCCTCCCCCGGCTCCACGATGGTGTCGCGCCACAGCTCATCCAGGCTCGGCTCGGGCGACTCGTCCGCGAACTTCACGGCCGCGTCCACCACCGCCTTCTCCGCGTCCTCGATGGCCTCGAAGTCCGCGTCCGTCGCCAGCTTCTGCGCGAGGATGTACGCGCGCAGCTTGGGCAGCGGATCATTCTTCCGCTCGTCCTCCACCTCCTGCTTGGTCCGGTAGTTGGCCGGATCCGCCATGGAGTGGCCGCGGAAGCGGTACGTGTTCGCCTCGAGCAGCACCGGGCCGTTGCCCGCGCGGCAGTACGCGGCGGCGTCCTTCACCGCGTCGTACATCTTCAGCACGTCCATGCCGTCCACGGCCGCGCCGCGGATGCCATAGGCGCTCGCGCGCTTGTGGATCTCCGGCACCGCGGACGTGCGCGCGATGGCCGTGCCCATGCCGTAGCGGTTGTTCTCGCAGATGTAGATGACCGGCAGCTTCCACTTGGCCGCCATGTTGAGCGTCTCGTGGAAGGCGCCCTGGTTGGCCGCCGCGTCCCCGAAGAAGCACACCGTGACGCGGTCCTCGTTGCGGTAGCGGCTGGCGAACGCCATGCCGGCCGCCAGCGGAATCTGCCCGCCCACGATGCCGTAGCCGCCGTAGAAGTGGTGCTCGATGTCGAAGATGTGCATCGAGCCGCCCTTGCCCTTGCTGTAGCCGGTGCCCCGGCCGAACAGCTCCGCCATCACCATGCCCGCGTCGCTGCCACGTGCCAGCGGCTGGCCGTGATCGCGATAGGCGGACAGCATGTAGTCATCCGATCGGATGGCTTCGTTGGCGCCCACCGCCACCGCCTCCTGACCGATGTAGAGGTGACAGAAGCCGGCAATCTTCCCCAGGCCGTACTGCTGGCCCGCGCGCTCCTCGAAGCGGCGGAGAAGGTACATCTTCCGGTACATCGTCAACAGCTGCTCTTTCGAGTACGCGCTGGCCACCGCGGCATGCCTCCGTCTGGGCCGTCCGCGCCTTGGGGGCTCTGGACGGCAAACGCCGAGCGCCTCATAGCGCGCGGACCTGGGACTTCAAAGCCTTTCAGAACCTCGCCGCACTGCGACTGTCATTCAGGCGCGGTGCGTCACGCGCCGAGCGCGAAATGAGGCACGGACACGATGCCATCCAGCAGCGTCACGGGCCTGCCCGAGTGGTCGGTAGCCAGATGGATGACCAAGGCGTCGGGGAACTTGCGCCGGTAGTCATTGGCATGGGTTGGCTCGTTGTCGAACGCGGCCACCACGGTGCCCATCCGCCCCAGTCGCGCGTGGGCCTCGCGCTTGAACGCGTCATCGTCCTCCTGCAACGTGGGCTTCATCAGCAGGTGGATGCCTTGCGCCTCGCGGGGTGTCACCAACCCGCAACGGGTCATGCACGCCACGGTGCCCTCGCGCATGCCCTCGTGGCGTCCGGTGACGTAGGCGAGCTGCGCGCCGGTGCCCACGACGGCGTGGGTGAACTCCGCGGCGCCCTCGATGGCCTCGTCGTCCGCGCAGTAGCCACTGGTGAAGAAGCGCTCCTGCCAGAAGCGACGCGCCTCGCTGAAGTGCGCCTCGATGTCCGCTTCGCCCAGGCCACACGCCCGCATGGCGGCGCGCATGTCCCAGCCGGTGTCCCAGTGGTGCGGTGCGCACGCGGTGAGCGCGCCAAGCCCGCGCGCGGCGCCGTACTCGCGCAGGATGCGCGCCTGCCGGGGCCGATTGTCGAAGAGGGTGGAGTCCAGGTCGAACGCGAGCACCGCCTGGCTGCTCAGCGAGCGAGCGCGCTCGAGGATGGCCCGGAGGGAGTCGCGCCAGTCGTCGCGCACGCGCTTCTTGAAGTCGTCGTCTGCCATGAGCGCCGGAAGATACATGCGCGCGTCACGGGCTCGACACCGAAAGTGCCCGTCAGGCGGCCGGCTGACAGGCCCCGGTCCCGGCGGGCGCGTCCGGCGCTCCCGGCGACGGATAGGTCTGCATGCGCTGGATGCCATTGCGATCCAGCACCAGCCGCACGAGCTGCGAGGACTCCTTGCGGCCCCCGGCCTCCTCCACCGTGAAGCGGAACACCAGGTCCACCGCGTAGCGCTTGGCGCCCCGGATGCGGCCCACCGAGAAGTCCTCCAGGTCCACGTACTCGAGCGCGAACTCCGGCTCGTCCATGTCCCGCAGGAAGCGCTCCACGTTGAGGCGCAGGATGTCCGTCACGCCCGTCAGTCCCCGCTCGCTGCGCGGCAGGAGGCGCGCATCCAGCACGATGCGCTTCTGGTAGCGGATGACCATCTCCGACAGCTCGCCCTGCGACACGGTGGTGAAGTCGTCGTGCAGCCGCAGCGACGTCACCTGCGGCGGAACCTTCACCGCGCCGCCGTAGTCCACGCGCTCCTCGCACGTGCCAATGGTCCGCGCCGTCACCGGATCCACCAGGTCCGTGGTGCGGTCATACAAGTGGGTCGCGGCCACGCGGCTGAAGATGCGGCGCAGCCCTTCCTTGATGCGATCCTTCATCATGTAGCCGACGACGGCGATGAGGAAGAAGTTGAGGCTGGCCTGCGTGAAGCGCACCTGGGCCCAGAAGGCCACCGCGGTGGCGAACGCCATGGCCACGCCCGCCGCGAGCGCGAAGAGGACCTCCTCCCAACCCTGCCGCTTCTGCTTGCGACGCGCGGAGAGGAACAGGACGTTCATGCAGAACTTCTTCAGGAAGCCCAGCCGCTGCATGTACTCCTCGTTGTCCCCGGTGGGACTGAGGACGCTGCGCAGCCGGTGCTCCTTGCGGTACGACTCCTCGCGCAGCACCGCGTCCATCAACCCCTTGCGCAAGGTCAGCCACTGACTCGAGCGCGGCAGCGCCCCCATGTCCGCCACCGCGCGGCGGAAGAACTGCTCCACGAGCAGGCTCACGTACTCGTCCACCAGCCGCAGCGACGCGCGCGTCTTCTCCGTCAGCCGCAGCTCGCCCACGGCGCGCAGCCACGCGCGGAAGCGCTCCAGCACGCGGGCCATGCCGTCGCCCGCCACGAGCACCACTTCCTCCAACTCGCTGCGCGCGGCGTCGACGTCCTTCTTCCCATCGCAGCGAGACTCCACCGTGGTGGCGAAGCGCCGCAGCGCCCCGCGCAGCACGCAGGAGAACAGCTTGGCGTGGTAGACGACGTCCACCTCGGTGCCCAGCCCCGTGCGCAGCCACGCCTCCAGCCACACGAGCGGCGAGCCGTCTGACGTCAGCAGCTCCGCCAGCCCCATCACCGGCGTCTTGAACCGCACGTAGTTGTGGATGTCCGCGTAGAAGTCCGCGCGCGGGTACGTCTCCGCGTCGATGTTCAGACTCGACGGCAGGAAGAGATACGACTCCACCAGATATCGGGTCTCGTCCGTCCCCGCCGGCTGGTACTCGAGCTTGATCTCGAACTGCTTCCGGTCATGGACGTCGAACCGGCTGATGAGTGCTTCGGGGACCTGGGACACGCCGCCACTGTACGTCACGCGGCTGTCACATAGGGAGCCACCTGTCCCCCGAGGCCGGGGGACGTCGGAGAAACCACGCGGCCCTCAGCCCTCGGTGCCAGTCCGCTTCGGGGCCCCGGCGGCCGGCGCCGAAGATAGTTGGGGCACCGACCGAGGCTGAGGCTTTGCGTTCCACACCCGCGTGGCGAGCACGAGCCCCACCACCGCCAGGGGCAGCATGGCCACGGGCCAGGGCATCCAGTTGGCGGCGACCTTCATGTCCGCGCCCGTGGGGAGGATGGCCCCGTAGACGAGCGCGTGGATGGCCGTGCCGGCGTACACCGCGCCGTCGATGATGCCCACCACCACGCCCGCGTTCTTCTTGCCGCCAAAGTCCATGGTGGCCGTGCCGGACAGCATGCCGTGCACGCCGATGACGCACAGGGACATGAACACCACGGCCCAACCCGTGCCCGTGGTGCCGAGCAGGAACACCGCCGCCACCGCGCCCGCGAGCAGTCCGGCATAGAGCACCGCGGACACGGGCCCGCGGCGTGAGTCGAACACCCGGTCGCTGATGACCCCCGCGAACATGCCGCCGAGGATGCCGGCCACGCACGAGAGCATGCCCCAGTTGGACGCGACGAACTCGCCGCCCACGCCCACCGCCTTGGCGTACTTGGGATACCACTGCATCACCGCGTTGCGCAGGAAGCCGCTGCAGAACTCCACGCAGAGGATGACGAGGATGGTGCGGTTGGTGAGCATCTTCTTGAAGATGGCGACCACCCCCAGGGCCGGCCCCGTGTCACCGCTGGAGGCATCCGCCGTGTCGAAGTCCTTGAACCCGGCCTCGCCAGGCGTGTCGACGATGGTGAAGCTGTCGAGCAATACGAAGGCGGCGAGCAACACGGCCGGCACGTAGAACACCCAGTACACCGGCGCCGCGTTCGCGATGAACTTGCTCCAGTCGAACGCGAAGTAGAGGCCCAGGGAGATGAGGATGCCGAACACGCCGCCCAACTGCCCGCGCTCCCGCACGTGGAACCACGAGGCGTTCACCTTGACGATGGAGACGGCGCCAAAGCTCTGGAAATACATGTTGATGGCGTAGAGCACGGACAGCCACGCCACGATGCCTCCCGGCGGCGCCCACCCACGCTCGAGCACCGCGTACACCACTTCCCCCATGAGGATGTTGGCCACCGCCGAGCCACCCGCGGACAGCAGGATGGTGAAGCGGCCGCCAAGCTTGTCCGTCAGCGGGCCATTGACGAGGAAGGCCACGCCGTAGACGAGCGTCCCCCAGAAGAAGATGGTGGCGAAGTCCGCGTTGGAGGTCTGCTTCCCCATGGCGCTCGTCGCCTCGTTGACGTTGTAGCGCCCCATGTAGAGGAACGCGTACGTCATCCCCAACGGGAACCAATTGAGGAAGCGCCGGCGCAGGAACCGCGGCGAGTGCCCCAGGTCCACGCGGGGAAGCCGTGTGAGCACCAGGGCAATGGCCCCGAGCAGGATGACGATCGGCAGGAGCTGGGCCAGCCACGGGGGCAACGACGACATGCAGCAACCTCGTCAAAGGAAGAGAAGGCGGGGCGCACCCTACCCCGTCTGTCTCCCTCCGGAAACCCGCGCGCGCGTCACGACAGGATGGCGAGCAGCCGCGTGAGGGACACCTCGGTCTTGGCATCCGCGATGTCTCCGCGCCGGCAGGCCTCCAACACCTCGTGGAGGGGTCGCCACCGCAGATGGGTCCCTTCCTCTAGAGGAGAGCCGTCGCCTTCCGGCTCGCCCGCCGGCACGCCCGTCACGTCCACCGCCGCCGGGAAGACCTTCTCGGACAAGATGCCCGGCGCGAGGAAGAACGCGCCGCCCAACAACTGGATGTCCTCGGGGCGCACCGCGTAGCCCGCCTCCTCCCGGACCTCCTCCGACGCACGGCGTCGCAATCCCTCCTCCCCCTTGTCTTCGGGCTCGAGCAGGCCCGCGACAATCTCCTCCACGCGCAGATAGCTCACCCCGTCGGGGACCGTCATGGAGGCGGTCTGCTCCCGCCGGAAGTACGCGGCGGGGCGCAGGTTCATCCGCGTGAGGACCTCCAGCCCCCCGGTGTCACCGCGCCGGTAGACCAGCACCGACACGGCATCCAGCCGCGGGCGGTCCACCACGTCCACCCGATACACCGGGGAGGAGGACCCATCCGCGCGCCGGTTGCGGCAGCGCAGCCGCCGCACTCGCAGGAAGCCCTCGTCGCAGCGCGCCGTGGATGAGAAATCCTCGATGATCTCGATATCAGTCACATTGGAACTACTGGGCCGCATGTCTGCCTGCTCCCGAAATTGATGCGATGTGGCGGGGTGTCATGGCGGCGTTGCTTGCCCATGCCCCCATGATCCCGTACCTTGCGCCGTCTTCTAGCGGTCACTCCCCCGAAATCGCCTTACGGATCCGTATCGAATGCGTCGCGCACTGCTCGGCCTTTTCTGCGCCCTGGCCACCGCCTCGTGCATGCCGGTGTTGGAGGGACAGGACTACCACCTCGAAGGTCAGGAGGTGCGCCTGACCATCCTGCATACCTCTGACATCCACTCCCGCATCATCCCGTACGACTTCACGCCCCTGAAGACGGACCAGGACCTGGGCCTCGTCCCGGAGGCCGGTCCGTTCGGCGGCGCGGCGCGCATGGCGGGTATCCTCAAGCGAGAGCGCACCAAGGGCGACCGCATCCTCCACCTGGACTCGGGCGACTGCTTCCAGGGCGCGCCCATCTTCAACGTGAACACGGGCGAGGTGGAGTTCCGCTTCCTGTCCCGGATGCACGCGGACGCGGCCGTGGTGGGCAACCACGAGTTCGACGCGGGCGCGCTGAACTTCGTCCAGAAGGCGCGGGACTTCGCCACCTTCCCGCTGCTCGCCGCCAACTACAAGTGGGATGACTGGAAGCAGTTGGACAACAACCAGGCTGAGCTCGTCACCTCGCCCTACACCCTCAAGGTGATCAAGGGCGTGCGCGTGGGCGTCATCGGCATGGCGAACATCTCCTCGCTCAACTCCATCGTCGAGGGTGGCAACAGCCTGCAAGCCACCCCGCTGGAGCAGAACGAGGCGGCGCGCGCCTATGTGGAGCTGCTGCGCCCCGTCACGGACCTCCTGGTGGTGGTCAGCCACCTGGGCCTCACCGAGGACCAGGACCTCATCCAGGGCTACGAGGCCTATTACGAGTACGGGAAGATCACGAACTTCCTCGAGCGCCCCACCGACAAGTGGACCGTGCTCGAGTGGTTCGGCCCGGAAGGTGACCCCAAGTCGGTGGTGCGCGTGCACATCCCCGGCGTCAGCGGCCTGGACGTGGTGCTCGGCGGCCACCTGCACGTGGTGCTCAACCCGCCCCAGCTCATCGCGGACCCGAGCGGCCGCAAGGTCGTCCTGTCGCACTCGGGCGCGTTCGCCAAGTACGTGGGCCGCCTGGACCTGGTCGTGAAGATGCCGGAAGTGCTCGGCCAGGGCGAGGGCGCCGAGGTCATCAGCGAGGACTACCAGGTGTTCCCCCTGGACGCGCTCTGGTGCAACGAGGCCATGCGCAAGTACCGCTTCGATCCGCGCATCTTCTGGGAGGCCGGCAAGTTCATCCAGGCCCCCGGCGTGCGCGAGGCCATCGAGCAGTGCCGTCAGAAGGAGGACGCGGAGACCACGGACCTGCTGGTGCCCTACATCCTGGGCATGGACTTCAACCTCCAGCTCACGTCCATCTTCTCCTACGCCCCCAAGGACGTGCAGCGCCGCAACACCTCCACGGGCGGTGACTCGCCGCTGGGCAACATCGCCGCGGACTCCATGCGCAAGCGCAAGCGCGTGGAGGCGGAGGTCGCGCTCACCAACTCGCTGGGCATCCGCGACAACTTGTATGCAGGCGTGGTGACCCAGGAGGCGATGTTCAACGTGTTCCCGTTCGAGAACACCATCAACATCATGTACCTCTCCGGTCTGGAGATGCAGGAGATGTTCGACTTCGTCGCCGAGCGCTCCTCCGAGCGCGGCTGCGTCAGCCAGGCGCAGATCTCCGGCGCGAAGTTCACCATGGACTGCGCCCAGGTGCAGCTCAACGACCTGCGCATCCCCTGCTCCCAGTGCCCCGCCGACAACCGCGAAGGCCATGCCCCGTGGCAGTGTCTGGAGGACGTGAACGGCGCGCGCTGCTGGGCGCACCCGGCCACGGACATCCAGATCAACGGCAAGGCGCTGGACCCCAACGGCACGTACCGCGTCGCGGTGAACGACTACATCGCCAAGGGCGGCTCGGGCTTCACGGTGCTCAAGCGCAACACCACGCGCCAGGAGACGGGCATCAGCCTGCGCGACTCGCTCATCGGGTACATGCAGAACTTCTGCACGTGCGATGACATCAACGCCGGCCACGCGACGCGCGGCGGCGTGGATGGCGCCCAGCCGTGCGGCTCGCTCGTCAACGGCGTGTGGACCGTGGATGACGCGACCAAGGCGAGCTGCCGCAGGATGCAGGACTTCGAGGACGAGCTGAGTGTGCGCGTGGGGAGCTGCTCTTGCGGCGACCTGCTCAAGCGCGGCTACGATCCCAAGGGCTGCGGCGCGGAGAACGTCACCACGCCGGAGCAGGCGCAGCAGGCCTGCATGAGCGGCAAGAAGGTGGGCTCGTGCACCTGCGGCGAGCTCCAGGGTCGCGACTACAATCCCTCGGGCTGCAACGCGCCGGACATTGGCACGGTGGAGCTGGCCAAGGCCGCTTGCACCACCTCCCCTGGCCCCTACACCGGCCGGTGCACGTGCCGGGATGTGCTGGCGGGCAACAACCCCACCTGCGGAAACGTGACGCTGCAGCTGCGTAACTTCTGCGAGAACCCGACCGCGATGCCCCTCGCGAACGCTCTGGATGACGGCCGCATTGGCCGGAGGGTGAAGTAATGAAGCGCCTGCTCCTCTTGTCGGCCCTGGTGGCGACGGGCTGTGTCACGAAGGACTCCGTCCAGCCCTCGGGCGTGTCCTCCTTCCGGGTGACCGTGAAGGGCATCACCACCCCGAGCGGCACCAAGAACATCGTGCTGCCCGTGGTGTCCTCGTGCAGCGCGCGGTTCAACGGTGAGGACAAGGTCCCCAACGAGGTGCGCGGCACGGCGGACTGCGCCTATGTCATGCCCAGCACCCCGGTGGACATCGCGCTGGGCATCGTCGCGATGGACGGCTCGGGCCAGCCCCTCACCACCTTCAATGGCCCCGTGTCGTTCCGCGTGGTGCCGGGCGATCTCTCCGGTGACTACACCACGCGCTGGACGCAGCTCACCAACGGTGAGGGCACGGGCTCGGTCCGCGCCTCGCACGTCTATGGTGAGGTCCGCGTGTGGGTGCAGGACGAGCCCCCCGAGGTGAAGTACTGGGACGGTGGCATCGAGGGTGACGTCTCGCAGCTCCCGAAGGAGCCCGAGAAGCGCACCTACGCCACGGGCCTGTCCGTGCCCATCCAGTTCCAGGAGCCCACCATCGCGGCCGTGCAGATTCCGCAGGGCGGCGAGCAGGAGTCCGCCTTCCAGGGCAGCTTCCTGCGCATCGGGCGCAACCCCGAGGCAGGCCCCGCCCTCACCCAGAACTGCGACGCGTCCGACCCGAACAACGGCAAGCCCGTCACGCTGCTCGTCACGGGGCTCGACCCCAGCGGCTTCTTCGTCACGGACATGACGGCGTGCCGCGTGAAGGAGAACAGCATCGCGAGCAACACCGTCCCCACGCCCGAGCCGGATGGCTTCACCCCCGGCCGGTTCAACAGCATGTTCGTCTACAACTACTCCTTCCCGGAGGGGTTGGATCAGGGCGACCTGCTGTGGACGCTCTCGGGCTCGGTGCAGGAGTTCACCTCGACCACGCAGCTCACCTTCCCCGCGTGGAGCATCCGCGAGAAGGTCCGCCTGCTGCCGCAGGCCGAGTGGAACAAGTACCTGAGCCAGGTGCCGCCCACGGTCATCTCCGGCCGGCTGTGTGGCTTTGGCGCGTCCCCGTCGGTGAACGACGCGCTGTGCGGCTACGTCTACAAGTCCTTCAAGATGGAGAGCCTGGAGTCCTCCCTCGTGAAGCTGCCGCGCGTGAAGTTCCCCACCAAGTTCGTGAGCTGCGATGGCAACGGCAACAACACCCTGCCCCGCTTCTGCTCCAACACCGGCACCGGCACGTGGACGACCTGCTTCGGTGACAACCCGGCGGATCCAGACGGCGCCGAGCGCCAGTGCCTCATCGACTGCACCCTCGGCGTGGGCCAGTACGCCAACACCGTCTGCACCGAGAAGTCGAACTACGATGGATTCTCGCAGTTCGTGGTGGAGATGAACCCGTCCGGCCCCGCCGCCGCGGGGTTGGATGACTCGGTGCCGGGCCGCATCCAGAAGATCGCGGTGAAGGCCACGCCCACCAGCCTCACGCGCAGCCTGGATCCCGACACGCACGTCACCGTCTGGTGCGACCAGCCGACGCGCGTGCGCTTCGGCGGGGACACCGTGACGGCGAGCGCCACGGACACGCTCGTCGCGCCGAACACGCTCTTCAAGTACAAGCTCGGGAGCGAGGAGACGATGGCGTCCCTCCTCCGCGACGCAACGGCCACCGCCGACGGGATGTGCCAGGTGACGCCCAACATGCGCTCGCGCATCCTGCTCATCACCAAGGACGCGGTGCCGGAGCTGGTGCCCAACTGCAGCGAGACGGACCCCAATCCTGACCGCGCGCAGCAGTGCGCCTACCTGCACGCCGCCTCGTTCGATGTCGTGGGTCACCTGCGCCACATCGGCGCGGCGCGTCCCCGGTGGGCGGTGATTCCGCGGGACCAGGACGACATGTGCTGCTACCCCGGCCCGAACATGCAGTGCCCGCGGCCCATCAAGCCGTGCCCGTAGTGATTCATCTTTGAGAAGCAACGCACCCCGCTGACGCGGGGTACAGGGAAGAGCGGCCCTCCCGGGGGCCGTGTCCGTGGAGGGACATTGAAAACGCTGCAGACCCTGGCCCTGATGGGCCTGACAGGCCTTTCCGCGCCCGCCTGGGCCGGTGATTTCGTGGACACCCGCCTGTCGTTCGTCTTCGCGGATGACAACATTCTGGCGGGCGCTGGCGAGACGACGCCCAGCAGTCCGGCCGCGCGCTTCGGCGCCGGCAACCAGAACACGCAGTTCTACGACAACTTCAACACCAAGTTCTCGGGCTTCGAGACCCTGTCGAACCTGGTGTTGTACAAGCGGATGCCGGCCTTCTTCGAGGGGCTGACCACCGAGGCGGCGCTGACGCTGCTGGTGTTGGAGAAGCCGTCGGGCGGCGTCGACCTGCGCGACAACTCCAGCTACATCCGGCTCAACTACACGCCGTCCGGCTGGGGTGAGAAGGAAGGCATCAGCCTCACCGGCTTCCCGGTGTCCGCGGACCGCTTCCGTCTGGGGTACGCGTACCGCATCTCGTGGGGCGGCAGCGGCATCTTCACCAACCGCTCGGCCAACTCGGGCGCGCCGGGTGCCAAGCTCCAGATTACCCGCGACCGTTGGTACGCCTACGTGGGCGGCAAGACGTCGCTGGTGCTCAACGACCTCATCCTGGAGCAGGAGACGCTCTACGGCGTGATGGCCGGCGCGGGCTGGGACATCCTGGACACCCTGCGCGTCGAGGGTGGCTGGGGCTACTTCCAGAAGGGCATCGTTCCGGGCCTCGCCAACCAGGGCATCGAGGCGGCGGTGAACGCCACGGGCGCGTCCGCGCAGATCGTCTACCACGTGGGCGTCCCCGTGGGCACGAGCGTGGACTTCAAGCTCTACAAGAACGACCCGGAAATCTATCAGCGCTTCTTCGCGCCGGAGCAGTACCCGGGCGGCCTGTCCTACTCCGTGTCGCTCGAGGGCAGCTACCTCTCGCAGACGCTGCAGGATCCGGACAAGTTCGGCGCCACGAAGCCGCAGGGCGCCACGGCCATGGCCCTGCAAGCGCGCGCGAAGTTCGACTTCCTGCGCCTCAACGTGCTCGGCCTGTACCGCAGCCTGTCCTTCATCCAGTTCGAGGTGCCGGGTCTGCCGCCCTTCCAGAACTTCCCGAAGGGCACGGAGCTGAAGCCGGAGATGTTCGTCGCGGTGGGCGCGGACTACCACCTGCCCACGCTGCACCTGACGCCAGGCATCATCCTCGGCGTGCAGCAGCCGGCCTCGTACCGCAGCCCGGACTCGACGCTGGGTGGCAACAACCCGCCGGCGGGCCTGACGGGCACGCGCACGGTGGTGGTGCGCGACGTGAACCAGCTGAGCATCCTCCCCACCACGTGCGACAAGAACAAGACGAAGCCGTGCGAGGCGGAGCCCATCTTCTCCGCCAAGGCGACGTTCCGCTGGGACCTGTCTGAGTCCGTGGCCGCGGTCGGCGAGGTCTACTACACGTACGACACGAACCGGACGACCTTCAAGGACGACGTCACGGGCGTGGCGCAGCCGAACTTCGAGAAGCCGCACGCGCTCGGCTTCAACACGCTGCTCCAGTCGCGCTTCTAGCCTCGGGAGTTCAGCGGTACTCGCGGCCCGGCGCCTTCACTGGCGTCGGGCCGCGGTCGTTTCAGCGCCCCGCAGGGACTCAGGCGGACGTCATCCGCACGACTTCGTCGAACGCGGTGAGGCCCTGGGCCAGCTTGCGCACGGCCGCCTCGCGCAGGGTGCGCATGCCGGTGCGCCGCGCGGACTCCACCAGTCGCTCGTAGGGCGCGTCCCGCGCGATGAGCTCCCGCAGCTCGCGGCCCGCGGTGACAATCTCGAAGACGCCCGTGCGCCCCACGTAGCCCGTGTTGCGGCAGCGCACGCACCCGGCGCCTTGGAGCAGGCGCACGCCACCGGGCAGCAGCGGCAACGGCGCTTGGAGGGCGAGCAGTTCGTCCGGCGTGAGCGTGGCCTCCTGCGCGCAATGGCCGCACACACGGCGCAAGAGCCGCTGGGCCATGACGCCAAGCAGGCACTGCGCCAGGAGGAAGGACGGCACGCCCAAGTCGCGCATGCGCGCCACGGCGCCCAGCGCGTCATTGGTGTGCAAGGTGGACAGCACGAGGTGGCCGGTGAGCGCGGACTGGATGGCGTTCTCCGCCGTCTCCGCGTCGCGAATCTCACCCACCATGATGACGTCCGGGTCCTGCCGCAGGATGTGGCGCAGGGCCCCGGCGAAGTCGAGCCCCAGCTTGGGTTGGACCTGCACCTGGTTGAAGGCGTCCCACACCATTTCGATGGGGTCCTCCACCGTGACGACGTTGATGTCCGGCCCCGCCAGCGCCTTGAGCGCCGAGTAGAGCGTCGTCGTCTTGCCGCTGCCCGTGGGGCCCGTCACCAGGATGAGGCCGTGGGGTTGATCAATCCACGACTCGAACGAGCCCTTCTCGTCTGGCTCGAAGCCGAGCTGGGCGATGTCCTGCACCAGCGTCTCGGGGTCGAAGATGCGGATGACGACCTTCTCGCCGAAGGCCGTGGGCAGCGTGGAGACGCGCAGCTCCACCTCGCGCCCGTCTCGCTCCGTCTTGATGCGACCGTCCTGAGGCCGGCGCTTCTCGGAGATGTCGATGCGCGAGAGCATCTTCACGCGCGACACGATGGGGGCGTGCACCTGCACCGGCAGCGTGTAGACGGGGTGCAGCACCCCGTCGATGCGCAGCCGCACCACGCTGGTGGCGCGCTTGGGCTCGATGTGGATATCCGAGGCGCGGTTGTCGTACGCGTAGCGCAGCAGGTAGTCCACCGCCTGCACCACGGGCTTGTCCGAGGCCTCCAGCTCCTGCGTGCCGCTGAGCGACACGAGCTGCTCGAAGTTGCCCAGCTGCACCTGCGCGCCGCTGAAGTCGTCCGCCGCGCGCGCCAGCGTCTTCTTGAAGCCGTAGATGTCCGCGATGGACTTGAGGATGTCCAGCTTGGAGGACAGCACCGGCTCCACCGGCACGCCCGTCAGCCGCTGGAAGCTCTCGAACAGCTCGCGGTCGAACGGGTTGGCCACGGCCACGCGCAGCCGCCCCTGCTCGGTCCGCTCCAGGGGCAGCAGCACGTGCTTCTGTGCGTACGGACGCGACACCGTCCGGGTGGCCAGCGCCATGTCCAGCTTCAGCGGGTCAATCTTCCGGTACGCGATGCCCGAGGCGCGCGCCGCCGCCTCGGTGATGCGGTCTTCATCGAGCACCGTCCTGCCGCCGGGGAGCGGAATCTGGAACGCCGCGATCACCTCCACGGGCGACACGTCGTAGCGCGCCGCCTCCTTCCCCTGCCCCGCATGCGCCTTCAGCACGCGCGCGCGCGCCGCCGGCTCGCGGGCGAGGACCTCCTGCGCCTGCTCGGGCCGAAGCAGCTCCTGCGCGACGAGCGCCTCCAACACGAACATCGTGGTGAAGTCTGCGCGCGTGCGCACGGGTGCTCCGCCCCCTGGCATCATGACTTGCGCCCCGGCCGCCTCCGGCTCATGAGCAACATGACGCCGAGGCCAATCACGAACGCCGCCGAGGTGGGCGCGCTCTGGCAACCACACCCGCTCGGGCTGGTGGTGCCGCCCGTGCCCGCGTCCGTGACGACCGGCGGCGGAGTGCCCGCGTCATTGCACAGCGTGCACGTGCCCGCGTCAGGCTTCGCGCGCGGATCAAAGCAACGGCCCCCGAGGCCACACTGCGTGCCGTTGGGGCAGTCCTTGGTCGTGCGGCACGTGGGGATGCAGGCCGGGCTCGTGTCATAGGGGCTGCACTGCAACTGCGACGCACACGTGCTGCCCTCGCAGTCGCGCAGGCAGAAGCGCTCACCGCGCGTGCCCGCCGTATGGCACGTGGTGCCCGCCGGGCAGGAGCATGCCTCCAGCGAGCACGGCGACGCGCAGACGCCCAGGGTCGTATCGTTCAGTCGCAGACACACCTGATTGGTGCCGCACTCGGAATCCTGTCCGCACGGGTCGCCAATCTGACGGCCCGTGGCCTGCTCCACCACGCAGACGCGGTCGCACACGCGGCACACCGACGACACCGAGGTCGCGGCGCACTCCGAATTGGTCGAGCACGCCGGCACGCACACGCTGCCCTCGCCCAGCGGCGCGCACGCATAGCCATCGCGGCAGTCACCCGTGCCCGGACGGCACTGCTGCGCGCACATCTTGCCCTTGGCTGACCCCGTCTCGATGCACTGCGAGTTGGCCGGGCAGTCCTTGGACGTCGTGCAGCCCTCGGTGCAGTAGCCGCCCGTCCACGAGGTGGGGAACGACGGGTACGCCGTGCCGGCCTCGATGCACTGGCTGCGCGCCGAGCCGCACTCGCCCGCCGTCTTGCCAGTGCAAGGCTGGCCCACCTTCGTCACGGCGTCCGGCAGGGCCGGCAGACACGCATTGGCGCTGCCGGACACCAGCGTGGAGGCGCGGCACACGTAGGGGTCGGGGCACTCGCCCGGCGTCGCGCCGGTGCAGGCCTTGGCGCAGACCTTGATGGCGTTGCCCGTCGTGGTGGACGTGGTGGACACGCACGTCAGGCCATTCGTGCAGGTGGTGGTGCAGGGCGAGCCCACCGCGCCCTCCTGCGGATAGAGCTGGCAGAGGGCGCCGCGGTCATACGTGCTGAGGGTCCGCTTGCTCACGCCCGGCCCAGGCGGCAGGAAGGCCATGACCGGATCCGAGTCCAGCGAGTAGATGGACGCGATTCCCAGACAGTGCCCCATCTCGCGCAGCACATGCGAGCGCAGGTCCATGAAGCCCGCGGGCGTCGCCGGCAGCGTGGTCCACCGGTAGTCCACCGCGTTGAGGAAGATGTCGCACTGATAGACATAACCACCGTACGTCAGCGGCACGGCGGTGGCGGCGCTCTGTCCCTGCGCGAGCGCGCCCACGTAGTTGGGGTTCGTCTTGTCCGTGACGAAGATGGCCGCGATGCTGAAGCGATCCTGCCGCTCCTCCACGTTCGGGACGTTGGCCGCGGTGGCCCGCCCGGCGTACTTGAACGCGGGCCAGGCACAGTCCACGTCTTCCCAGGTCTGGAGCGCGGCCTTCACCGCGGTCTCCACCTCGGTCAGGTCAATGCCCGCGGGCTTCGGCGTGCGCCCGTCGATGTAATACGCGAAGGGGTCCTGGCTGTTCCCCAGCACCTGGAAGTCCAGGTACTTGTAGTCACCCGAGCCCTGCGCCATCGCCGTGGCGGCCATCAGACACAGCCCCAGGACCAGCGCCCCCCGCTGCATTCCACGACTCATCTCGCACCTCTCCGCATCGCATCGCGCAGGGGCACAGGAGTGCCCGCAGCGTCACCGAGCGGACAGTCTACCCGCGAATGGCCAGGACCGCGGCATCCACGAGCGACTCAGGAGTGGGCCGCTCCGCCACGGCGGCGACGGGAATCTCCAGACGCTCCAACGCCCCCGCCGTGGTGGGGCCAATCGCCACCACCTTGGCCCCCGCGAGGCGCTCGCGGCCCGCGGCCTCCAGGAAGGCCTCCGCGGTGCGCGGCGAGGCAAACAACACCACCTGCGGCGGCGCCGCATCCAGCGTGGACAGCGCGTCCTCGGACAGGAGCGCGGGCGAGGAGCGATAGGCCGTCACGCGCGTGACGCGCACGCCCTGCTCTCGCAGCGCGTCCTCCAGTTCGCGGCGGCCCGCTTCCGCGGCGGGCAGCAGGACCTCGTCCTCGGGGAGCAGCCCGTCACGCATCGCCGTGAAGAGCGCGAGGCCCGTGCCCTCCACCGGCTCCAGCGTCACCGTGAGCCCATAGGACTCCAGCGTGCGCGCGGTGCGCGGGCCCACGGCCGCGAGCTTCACGCGAGACAGCCAGCCCACCGTGCCCGCTTCCCGCAAGGCATCCATGAGCGCGTCCACCGCCGACGGGCTCGCGAACACCACCCAGCCATAGCGCTGGATGTGCTCGGCCGCCGACGCGAGCGGCCGAGGGTCCTCGGGCGGCTGCAGTTCGAGGAGCGGCACGCTGGACACCTCCGCGCCCTCGTCCTCCAGCAGGAAGCACAGCTCCTCGGCCCGCTCGCGCGGGCGCGTCACCAAGACTCGAATGCCTTCCAGTCGCCGTTCCACGCGGGCGCACTCTAGGGCGTCGGAGCGGCCGAGCGGCGGGCGAAATCGCGCAGGATGCTCGCCGCGCCCCGCGCCAGCAGGTCGTCCGCCAAGGCTTCACCCAGCGTCTCGGCGTCGGCCGCATCGCCGCGCACCTCGCCGCGGATGACGAGCGTGCCATCCGGCCGCCCCACCAGCCCGCGCAGGTGCACGCGCTCGCCGGACACCGTGGCATGGCCCGCCAGCGGCACGGTGCACCCGCCCTCCAGCTTCGCCAGCAACGCGCGCTCCGCCCGCACGGCGATGCGCGTGGTGGCATCCTCCAGCGGCGCCAGCAGCGAGCGCACCGTCGCCGCGTCCTCGCGGCACTGGATGGCCAGCACGCCCTGCCCCACCGCGGGCAGGCTCTCCTCCACGGACAGCACCTCGCTGATGACGTGCTCCAGGCCCAGGCGCTTGAGGCCCGCGAACGCCAGCAGCGCCCCCGACAGCCCCATCTCCTTCGTGCGCTGCAAGCGCGTCTGCACGTTGCCGCGCACCGAGACGATCTCCACGTCCGGCCGCCGCGCGCGCAGGATGCAACTGCGCCGCAAGGACGAGGTGCCCACGCGGGCCCCGGAGGGCAGCGAGCCCACCGTGACTCCCGCCGGCGCACAGAACGCGTCGCGAGGGTCCTCTCGCACGGGTACCGCGGCCAGGATGAGCCCGTCGGGGAACTCCGACGTCATGTCCTTGAGGCTGTGCACCGCCAGGTCCGCGCGACCGTCGAGCAGCGCCTGCTCGATCTCCTTCACGAACAGGCCCTTGCCGCCCACCGCCGACAACGGCGCGGACAGGAAGCGATCGCCCGCGGTGGTCATCTCCACGAGCGAGACCTCCAGCCCCGGGTGCCGAGCCGTGAGCAGCGAGGCCACGTGCCGGGCCTGCCAGAGCGCCAGCGGGCTCTGCCGGGTCGCGATTCGCAAGGACGTCATCGCCGCCCTCCCGAGACCGCCTGCGCCGCCGGCGACGTGCCTGGGACCGCCGCCCCGGACTCCTCCGTCAGACCGAACAGCTCCGCGGCGGCGCCCGCCAACCGATTCCCATCACCTTCCGGCCCCACGGCGCGCAGCCGCGCGGTGGGCTCATGCAACAGCTTGTTCACGATCGCCCGCCCCATGGCCTCGATGCTCTTCTTCTGCTTGTCGGTGAGGTCGTCGCCGAGCGCGGCCAGCGTGCGCTCCACCTCCGCGCGGGCAATGCCCTCCGCGCGCTGACGCAGCCGCGCCAGCACCGGCATGCCGTCACGCAACGCGCGATCCTTCGCGAAGCGCGCGACCTCCTGCGCCACCAGCCCACCGGCCTTGTGCGCCTCCTCGGCGCGCGCCGCGGCGTTCTCGGCGACGAACTTCTGGATGTCATCCACGTCGTAGGCGTGCACCCAGTCCAGTGAACCCACCTCGGGGTCAATGTCTCGCGGCACGGCCAGGTCCACCATGAACAGAGGCCGTCCCTTGCGCCCCTTGCCGAGCGCTCCCACGTTGTCGCGCGTGAACAACGGCACCTGCGACGCGGTGCTCGTCACCACCACGTCCGCGGCGGACACCAGCGAGAGCAGCTCCTCGAACGGACGGGCCACGCCCGCCACCTCGCCCGCGAGCGCCTCGGCGCGCGACAGCGTCCGGTTGGTGATCCACAGCCGCCCCGCGCCCGCCTGCCGCAGGTGCCTCGCGGCCAGCTCGCCCATCTCGCCCGCGCCCACCACGAGCACGGTCTTGTCGCGAAGGCCGTCGAACACCTTGCTCGCCAGTTGCACCGCGGCGGAGGCCATGGACGTGGCCGCTCGGCCAATGGCCGTCTCCGTGCGCACGCGCTTGGCGCAACTGAAGGCCGCCGCGCACACCCGCGTCATCTCTCCGCGCACCGCGCCCGCGCCCTGGCCGCGCTCGAACGAGTCCTTGAGCTGTCCCAGGATCTGCGCCTCGCCCAGCACCATGGAGTCCAGGCTGGAGGCCACGCGGAACAGATGCACCAGCGCCGCCTCGCCCTCGTGCTCATACAGGTGCTCCAGCGCCTCGGCGCCGCCCAGCTCCCGCAGCTCCGCGTGGACGCGCTCACGCCCGAGCCGCGCGGTGGGCGCCGCCAGATACACCTCCACCCGATTGCAGGTGGAGACCCAAAGCGCCTCCACGGGCGCCTGCGCCAGCCGCTGAAGGACCTCCAGCTGCTGGGGCTCCGGCAGGGCCAGCCGCTCGCGGATGGCCAGGGGCGCCGAGCGGTGGGACAAGCCAATGCAAATCAGTTCCATGGCTAAGGCATCCCCCGAGTCGCGGAGGACAAGTCATACGAAGAAAGGAACGACACCAACACCAACCCGAAGCCCGCCATGGTCAGCAGCGCCACCCGGCGACCTCTCCAGCCCGCGAAGATGCGCGCGTTGACGAGCGCGGCGAACACCCCCCAGGCCACCACCGTCGCCACTTCCTTCGCATCCCACGTCCAGCCCACGCCCGGCGCCGTGCTCACGAAGAACGCCCCCGTGGCCAGCGTCACCGACAGC
Source organism: Citreicoccus inhibens (assembly GCF_019039035.1). Lineage (GTDB taxonomy): Bacteria > Myxococcota > Myxococcia > Myxococcales > Myxococcaceae > Citreicoccus > Citreicoccus inhibens. The sequence goes on from NZ_JAHNZT010000019.1 coordinate 71,998, forward strand.
GCGATGAACCCCCACACCACCAACCGGCGGTTGAGGGTGTCCAGGAACTCCAGCGACGGCAGCCGCGAGAACAGGAGCCCGAAGCGCTTGGCGCGCACCTGACGCTCCATCAGCAGGTACATCACCCCCACGCCCGCGGCCACCGCGAAGGCCGCGAGCCCCAGCAGCGCGAGGCTCACGTGCAACGGCAAGAGCGGCTGGCGCACCGCGGGCGGCAGCGGAGACGGTCCGCTCTCCATCAACAACCCCGGCACCAACACCGTCACCGCCAACGGCGTGAGGAACGCGCCAATCACGGGCCTGCGGTAGCGGACATCCAAGGCCAGGAAGATGGCGAGGAGCAGGAAGGCGAGCGAGGAGAAGCCTTGCGCCGGCCCCACGGGCAGCCCGCCTTGCGCGCCCAGCAGCGCGAAGAGCGCCACGCCGTGCAGCACCAGGCCGCCTCCCACCAACACCCGACCCGTGGTGGCGAGCACCTCCGACTGGCGGACCAGGTAGGCGAAGTAGACCAGGGCGGCGAGCCCATAGGCGTGACATGCGAGCGAGACGAGCGAATGGCTCATGGCGGCAGGCTCATAACCACGGCCGAGCGGGCAATCAGCCCGCGATCAGCCCATCTTGTTGAGGATGAAGGCGGCCAACAGGTCCGTCTCCGAGCTTGGCTTCTTCGGGTCAGCAGCCGGAGCCGTGACTTCCGCCACATACCCCGGAACCACCTCGTATGCGGTGTCTCCCACCAGGACGGAGTCAGCCATCTGCTCGGCCCCCAGCTTCGCGAGCTGCTCCTCGGTCTTCACCCGCGCCACCAGCTTGTGGGTGTCATCCCCGGAGACCAGCTGCACGAAGTGCACGGCCGGGACGACCGGCCAGGCGCCACCTCCCTCGGCGGCCACCACCAGCTTGCCTTCGCGCAGGTCCGCTTTGTCGTCCAGCGCCCACTCCTCGAGTTGGGTCTGGGACAGGAAGAGCTTCGTCACGCGCGTGAGCCTACACCAGCGTCCCGCCGAGGGCTCGCGGGGAATTGGTTGCAACGCCCGTTCGTTGACCGCATCTGAGGCGGGCGGTGGCGGTTCCACCGCTTCTTGCAGGGTCCGAACGCACGTACTAGAGCACGCGCCGTCGCGGCCCTCGAAAGGCCCAAGGAGACACCATGGCAGGCGCTGACGTGATCAACATCGGGGATGGGGACTTCAAGCAGCAGGTGCTGGACTCGCAGGAGCCCGTGCTGGTCGACTTCTGGGCCACCTGGTGCGCTCCCTGCCGCGCCATCGCGCCCTCCGTCGACGCGTTGGCCACCCAGTACAAGGGCAAGGTGAAGTTCGCCAAGGTCAACATCGACGAGAACCAGGACACGCCCCAGCAGTACGGCATCCGCTCCATCCCCACCCTGCTCGTCTTCAAGGGCGGTCAGGTGGTCGAGCAGATTGTCGGCGCGGTGCCCAAGTCCCGCATCGAGGACGCCATCAAGAAGACCCTGTAGTGCCCTTGCCTCCGCTGCCGCGCCCGTGGCTCCCCGCTCGGAGCCGCGCATGGCAGCGGAGGCAGCCGCCGCACAGCGCAATCCGAGCCGTCCCAGTGACAGTGCTGTTTCAATTTGTCTGTGAAACAGCGTTTCCTGGCGCGATGTAAGGGTTGTCACCGTCGCCAAGCCCTCCCACCGCCAATCCTTCGTCCTGCCCTTGGAGCGCAGCCGCATGCAAGCACTCTCTTGCGGACACGGCGCCAAGTGCAGACTTGTTACCAGTTGCCGAAATTCTTTTACGAGTCAAACCAGACCCGCCGCTGTGTTGTTGACAGCGTTCGCCTCAACAGACAAATAGACGCGAGCTGGCTCTGTCTTGTTTAACGAGTTTCACCGGGAGTTTTCATGGCACGTCCGCATAAGGAAATGATCTCTGCACCCCTCACCCCTGCCCTGACGTCGTGGGCAGAGGCGATTGGGGATGCCATTGGCCGCGGCATGCTCCGCGCGCTCAACACCGGCATGCCTGGCTTGGGCAGCACGCCGAGCAGCAATACCGTCACCGCGAGCCGCCGCCGCGGCCGTCCGCCCAAGGTCGTCTCGGGCGGACTCAATGCCATGAGCCGCCGCTGCACGGTGGAGGGCTGCACTCGGGATCAGCGCTCCAAGGGGTTGTGCTCCGCACACTACCAGGCCGAGCGCCGCCGCCTGCTGTCGCACGGCAAGCCGGCCTGAGACGCGGTCGTCACTCGCCCCGCCAGGGGTCTCCGGGGGAGGTCGCCTTCATCAATTCCCAGGCGGCCAACACATCCACCACGCGCTCCAATTCGTTGGGAAGTGAACGAGCCCGTTGAGATTTGAGGTAGTCCTCGGCGAAGGCACGCAAGCGCATACCCAGGAAGAGCCTGGCGAGTGCCACCTCCGTCTGTCCTGAAAAGTCCAAGAAGCGCAGGGCAAAGCCGCTGCGCCCGTCATGTCCGGTGCCTCGCTCCTCGCGAACGATTTCCGCGCGCGCCTCCACGGGAGGTGCGCCGTCCTCGAGCGCGAAGCGGCTGCCCATGACGGTGCCCAGCGGCAAGAAGAAGGTGCTCTCCAGGAAGGCGCCGCTGACGCTCACGTTGATGGACGTGAGGCTGGCGGAGAAGCGGCGTCCCCCCTCCTCGTCCTCCATCCACAAATCAAACCGAGTGGCGAGCTGGGCCCGCGGAAAGTGCCGGTGCTCTGGCTCGCCATCATTGGCCTCGATGATGGGTGAGAAGTTCGGCCGCTGTGGCGCGGGCGTCGACACCTTCACCGGCGGCGCGGCGGGCCTCGCGGCCTCGACCGGAGGACGCATCGGCGGAATGGTCATTGGAGGGCGCGCGGGGGTGCTGCTCGCCTCCGTCGCTGCCCCATCCCGTGTCACCACCCGCGCCCCGACCTGACCCTTCTGGGTTCCCTTTTTCTGCATCGTCATTCTCCGCTGGCCCGGGGGCGATACGTCGCCACCCGTCTCGGCCAGCATCCTTCCCAACCCTCACCGGTCCGGGACCTCCGGCCGGCCGCGCCCCCGTCAGAACATGTGGCGGCGCATGCTCACATTCACCAACAAGCCGATGCTGATCATCACCGACAGCATGGAGGAACCGCCGTAGCTCATCAGCGGCAGCGTGATTCCTGTCACGGGCAACAACCCGATGACCATTCCGATGTTCTCGAACACCTGCCAGAAGATGGTGGCCACCACGCCCACCGCCACGAAGGCGCCAAAGCGATCCCGCGCGTTGAAGCCCACGCCCAGGCCCAGGATGAACAGGCCCCCGTAGAACACGAGCAGCAGCAGGCACATCACGAAGCCATGCTCCTCGGCCCAGACGGAGAAGATGAAGTCCGTGTGCTGCTCGGGCAGGAAGCGCAGCCCCGTCTGGGTTCCCTCGCGCCAGCCCTTGCCGGTGAGGCCACCACTGCCCACGGCGATCTTCGATTGCGCCGCGTGATAGCCGCTGCCGCGCAGGTCCGCCTCAGGGTCCAACCACCCCGAGATGCGCTGGCTCTGGTGCTTCTTCAGGTAGTGCCGGACGATGGTGGTGCGCGGCTCGGGCATCTCGCGCACATAGTCATTCCAGATGATGAGCGCGCCCACGAGCAGTCCGCCCACCAGGACCGCGGATAGGTACCAGCGCACCTTGCCGAACAGGATGACCGTCAGGGACGAGAGGAAGATCATCAGCGCGGTGCCCAGATCCGGCTGCACCAACACCAGCAGGAACGGCACCATCACGACGACCACGGGCTTCCACAGACGGACCAACCCATAGGACGGTTCGTTGGGGCGGAAGTCGTCGTGATAGACCTTGGCCAGCATCAGCACGACGCCAATCTTCATGAACTCGGCGGGCTGCAAGCGGAACGGGCCAATGACGAACCAGCTCTCCGCGCCCTTGGCTGTATGGCCAATCACCTTGAGCGCCAGGAGCGCCAGGATGTTGAGCCCATAGATGGGCAAGGCCATGGTCTGGATCCACCGGTAGTCCACCAGGCACACCACCAGCACCGCGGCGATCCCCAGCCCCAGATAGAGCAGCTGGCTGGACCACACCGGCGCGAGCGGCGGGCGCGAGGCCGACGCCAGGTTCCAGATACCCAGCGCGCACACCCCGAGCACGCAGACAATGAGTCCCCACGGGACGTGGGGCACCATGCGCCGCTCAATCCGCAGTTGCACTGGGTTCCTCCTCGGACTCGTCGGGCGGGTTCGCGGGCTCGCCGGGCGCGAGCGGCTCGATGGGGGGCGCCGCCGCGCCGCGCGTGAGGGCGGCCTCGTCCAGGCTGGGCGCCGGCGGCAGCGTGGGCGTGTAGGGCTGGTTGGGACGCGGCGGCGGTGCCGTGGCGTCATCGGCCTTCAGGTCGAAGAACTTCTGGAAGATGGCCATGGCGGTGGGCGCCGCGTCAGCGCCACCGTGTCCACCGTGCTCGTTGAGCACCACCACCGCCAGCTCGGGCTTGTTGGCGGGCGCGAAGCCCGCGAACCACGCGTGGTCGCGCTCGAAGTAGCTCATCTGGAACGTCTTCAAGCGCACGGCGCCAATGCGCGACACCTGCGCGGTGCCCGTCTTCGCCGCCACGAGCAGGTCCTTGTCGCGGATGCCCGCCAGGCGCGCGCGGTACGCCGTGCCGCCCGGCTCCTGCGCCGTCGCGATCAACCCCTCGATGACGGCCTTGCGGTGCGCGGGGTTGATGTCCGTCGTGCGCACCACCTCGGGCTTGAACTCCTCGGTCACCTGTCCGTCCAGGTTCTCCAGCCGCTGCACGAGCTGCGGCTTGTACAACGTGCCGCCGTTGGCCAGCGCCGCATACACCAGCGCGAGCTGGAGCGGCGTGACGTTGTCATCGCCCTGCCCGATGGCGCTGTTGAGGGCCATGCCCTTCGTGTAGCCGCCGGGCGAGGCCTTCTCGTGGTACGCGGTGGACGGCATGATGCCCGGCACCTCGGCCACCACGCCGATGCCGGTGGGGCTGCCCAGGCCCAGCGACTTGCCCATCTCCGAGATGGGGTCCAGGCCGATGGTGTCCGCCACCTTGTAGAACCAGGTATCGCACGACGCCTTCATGGCGTTCTTGCCATCCAGCGGGCCGTGGCCGCTGTCCTTGTGGCACCGCCACAGGCGCGCGCCCAGCCGATAGCCACCGGGGCAGTTCACCACCGTCTCGGGACGAAAGAGCCCCGACTTGTACGCGGCCAGCTGCGTGACGATCTTGAACGTCGAGCCCGGGCTGTAGTGCTCCGCCGCCACGCGGTTGATCATCGGATGGAGCGGATCCCGCGCCAGCAGCGCCATCTGCTGCGGCGTCACGCGGCCGGTGAGCAGGTTCGGATCAAACCCGGGGCGCGACACCAGCGCCTTGATGAAGCCCGTGTTGACGTCGATGGCCACCACCGCGCCAGACACGCCCGGGAAGGCGCGCTCGGCCTCCTCCTGCAAGCGCATGTCGATGGACAGCACCAGGTTGCTGCCCGCCGTGGGGGGCACCACCGCGTTCTCGCCCAGCTTGACGTTGAGCTCCTCGATGGTCTGCCCGCGCGCGTTCACCACTTCCTTGCGCACGCCGTCCTCGCCTCGCAGCTTGGACTCGAAGTAGCGCTCCAGGCCGCGCCGCCCGATGTAGTCACCCAAGGCGTAGCGAGCACCGTCGGCGTTGAGCCGATCCAACTCCTCCTGGGTGATTTCGTTCATGTACCCCAGCACGTGCGAGAGCACGTTGCCGGAGCGGTAGTTGCGGTGCGGGACGGGCACCACTTCCACGCCGTCCAGGATGTCGCGGCGCGCGGCCAGCCGATCGTACTCGTCGCGCGTCAGGTCGATGCGCACCGGCACCGGCTGAAACGGCGCGTTGCGCCGGCCCGCGCGCAAGAGGTCCTCCACCTTCTTGCGCTGCTCCCCGTCCCACTGAAGCAGCTCCGCCAACCGCGGGACGACCTGCTCGAAGCAGTCCGTGCAGAAGGCCGGCGTGACGAAGGCGTCGAACGAGGGGCGGCTGTCCACCAGGATGGTGCCGCGCGCATCCTTGATGACGCCGCGGTCCGCGCGCAGCCGCACTTCCTTGACGAAGTTGGCCACGCTCTTGGCCGCGTATTCGTCATAGCGGATGAGCTGGAGCCGGTAGAGCTGGATGGCCAGCGCGCACAACCCCAGCGACATCGCCAGGCCCAGCCAGAGGAAGCGCCGCTTGAGGTCGCGGCCCGGCGTGGTGTTGCCCAGCGTCGGAGGCGTCACCGCAGCAACCCCGGCTGACGGTCCTGCGCGGTCTCGAAGCGCTTGAAGAGCGGATACAGGCCCAGCGCGGCCAGACCCGTGAGCGCCACCTGCAGTGGCATGCCCGACAAGAGCGGCGCGGTGATGCCGTCCTTGAGCGTCAGCCACGTGAAGAAGGCGGACAAGAGGCCGTGCCCCAGGTCCGCGCCCATGGCGAACAGCGCGAAGGACACCGCGCCGCGCACGTCCACGAACGTGGACACGAGCCGACCCGCCAGGAACGTGAGCACCGCCAGGAAGGTGAACAGGCCCGTGGGCTGCCCGCTCATCAGGTCCAACAAGTAGCCCACCGCGAAGGCGGAGAGCGCTCCCTCCACCAGACTGGCCCGCAGCGCGAGGAAGGCCACGAGCACCACCGTGACATCCACCCGACCCAGCACGAGGCCCGCCTGCTGCACGAGCACCGACTCCAGCGTGAGCAGCGCCAGCGCGATGCCCACGGTCACCAGGAACTTCATTTCTGCGAGCCCTCCGCCGTGGCCCCGGGCGCCATCGCGCTGTAGGGGCTGCCCACCACCAGCACTTCCTCGAGCCGGCTCGTATCCACCGCGGGGAGGATGTCCGCCCGCTGGAACATGCCGTGCTCCTTCTTCTCCAGGTGGGTGACTCGCCCCACCACGAGGCCCGGCGGATAGATGCCGTCCGTGCCGGAGGTGATGATGAGGTCGCCGTCCTCCACGTCCTCGGTGCGCAGCATGTTCTCCAGCGTCAGCGGCCCGTTGCCGGCCCCCGCCGCCGTCCCGCGCGCCCGCGAGCGCTGCACGCGCACCGCCACCCGACTCTGAGGGTCCGTCACCAGCGCCACGTCCGCGTAGCCTCCCGTTGCCCGGATGACCTGCCCGACAATTCCATCCGGTGTCACCACGGACATGCCACGAAACACGCCGTCCTGCTCGCCACTGCTGATGCGCACCGACAGCAGCTTGGCCACCGGGTTGACGCCCACCACCCGAGCAGGCACCTCGGGCCCCGGCACGGCCTCCGCGTAGGCCAGCAGCTTGCGCAGCCGCCCGTTCTCCGCCCGGGTCTCTCCCAACACCTGCACCGTCGAGCGCAGTTGGAGGTTCTCCAGATGCAGCGCGTCGTTCTCCTGACGCACACCTCGGAGGTCCAGGTAGTTGCGCACGGCGGCCACGGCGCCGTCGATGGTCGCGGTGAGCCCCTGCTGCACGGGGGCCGTCAGGGCGATGACCCCTCGGTCGATGAAATTCGGGTCCCTGCCGCGCCGCCCGCTCACCAGGAAGGCGGCGAGCGGGTAGAGCAGCAGAATCCCCACGAGCAGGGGGCGGCGGTACCGCTTGAGCAAGGACAGCACGGGTGGAGTTCCCGGAAGTGGGAGGGGACGGCGGGAGGGAGAGGGGGCTGGCTAAACTCTCTAAATCGCTTGCATTTTCTGGTCTGTTGTCCTAGGCAGTCAAGGCCCTACGTGGGGGGAGGGTTCAGGTCCATCCCTCACCGGCCGGGCTACCAACAACACCGCGCCGCGAGACCTTCCGCAGAGGGAAGCTTTTCGGGCGCGTCCAGCGCGAAGTGAAGTGACGACAATGGACGGTCTGAACCCCCGGAAGGTCATTTCCCTGCTGTTCATCATCGGCATCGCCGTGGTGTTCACGCTGCAGTTCGGCCCGGGTAGCTCCGGGTTCGGTCGCGGCGGTGGCGCGGCGCGGGCGGCTCCTAGCGCAGCAGCCGTGGTCAATGGCAAGGAAATCCCCTTGCGTGACTTCAGCATGGCGTGGGCCCGCCAGATGAACTTCCTGCGTTCGCAGGGCAGCCCCATCACGGAGCAGCTTGCCCGCAACTTCCATCTGGACCAGCAGGTGCTCGAGCGGTTGGTCAACGCCGAGCTGCTGGCCCAGGCCGCCGAGCAGCACGGCATCGCGCCGTCGGATGAGGAGCTGCGCACGCTCATCCACCAGAACGCCGACTTCCACGACAAGGACGGCAACTTCGACTTCGACCGCTATCAGCAGGTCCTGCGCGACTTCTACCGGAAGACGCCGACCGAGTACGAGGCGGAGCTGCGCCGGTCGCTCTCCGCGCAGAAGATGCTGGACGTGGTCCGCACGGGCGCCGTGGTGTCCGACGACGAGGTCCACGCGCGCTACGAGAAGGACGGCAACCAGGCGAAGCTGGCCTTCGCGCGCTTCCTGCCCACCATGTACGCCGACAAGGTCGCGGCGCCCACGGCGCAGCAGCTCGCGGACTTCTCGAAGGCGCACGAGAAGGAGATCAAGGACTACTACGACGCGAACAAGTTCGTGTACCAGCAGCCGGAGCGCATCCGCGCGCGGCAGATCCTGGTGAAGCTGGCGCCGGACGCCACGGCGGAGCAGAAGGCCCAGGCCAAGGCGCGCGCCGAGGCGCTGCGCAAGGAGATCGCCGGCGGCAAGGACTTCGCCGCGGTGGCCAAGGCGAGCAGCGAGGATCCGGGCAGCAAGGACAAGGGTGGAGACCTGGGCTGGATCGAGCGCGGCAGCTGGGAGCCGACGCTGGCGGACGCGGCCTTCGCGCTGAAGGCGGGCGAGGTCTCTCAGCCGGTGGAGACGAAGTTCGGCGTGCACCTGGTGAAGGTGGATGAGAAGCAGGCCGCGCAGGACAAGAAGCTGGAGGACGTGAAGGGCGAGATCGCCACCACGCTCTACAAGCAGGACAAGGCCAAGGAGCTGGCCAAGGCGGACGCCGACAAGGCGCTGGCCTCCCTCAAGGGTGGCAAGTCGCTGAAGGAGCAGTTCCCCGTGGCCGAGGGCCAGCAGCCGGCCCTGCTCCGCTTCGAGACGGAGACCAAGCCCGAGGCCGTGGAGACGGACAGCTTCACGTCCGCGGGTGAGTCAGTGCCGCACCTGGGCCCCGCGCCGGCGCTGGTGAAGGCGGCCTTCGCCGCCAATACCGCGCAGCCGCTCAACGAGGTCTTCCCCGTGGGTGAGGGCTTCGTGGTGGCGCAGGTGGTGGACCGCCAGAAGCCGGACGCCGCGGGCTTCGAGAAGCGCAAGGACGAGCTGCGCAGCCAGGCCCATCAGGCCAAGCAGATCGAGCTGACGGAGTCGTTCCTCAAGTCGCTGCGCAAGAGCGGCACCGTCGTCACCAACACCGAGGCGATCGACTCGCTCCTCGGCCCCGCGTCCGCGGGGTAGTCCTCCGCCAGGAGGAAGCGTGAGAGGGCGGCCGGGGCAACCCCGCCGCCCTTTTCATTTGGGGCCCAGCCGCTCAGCGCGCCGAGGAGAAGTCCGGCGGCTCGCTGTCTCCCACGGGCCGGTCCGCCACCGCGACGCCATCCCGGCCGCGCGCCTTGGCCGCGTACATGGCGAAGTCCGCCGCGCGGATGAGGTCCAGCGAGGCGTGGGCGTGGTCCGGAAAGGACGCCACCCCGACGCTCGCGGTGAGGCGCACGTCCAGCCCCTGGGCTTGCAGGAAGGTCTTCTCGCGGAACGCCTCGCAGATGCGCCGGGCGATGATTTGAGCGCCGTCCGCGCCCGTCTCCACCAGCATCACCGCGAACTCGTCGCCCCCGTAGCGGAACACCGCGTCCAGGTTGTTGCGCCCCAGGCCCATGAGCAGGTCGCCCACTTCCTTCAGCGTGGCGCTGCCCATCAGGTGGCCGTGGTGATCGTTGATGGACTTGAAGTGGTCCAGGTCCAGGAACACGAGCGACAACGGACGGTGGAAGCGGACCGAGCGCTTCACCTCCAGCTCGAGCTGCGCGCGCAGGTGCCGCGCGTTGAAGCAGCCGGTGTGCTCATCCGTGATGGTGAGTTCCTGCACCCGCCGGAAGTTGCGCGCGTTCTCGATGGCGATGGCCGCGTAGTCCGCGATGGCGGTGAGGATGGTGAGGTCGTCGTTGGAGAACGGCGGATCCGTGGGGCCATTCACCAGCTCGATGAGCCCCAGCACGCGCCCGCGAGCCAGCAGCGGCACGGCGAGGATGGAGCGGGTGTGGAAGGCGGAGGCCTCATCGAAGCGCGGAGAGAAGCTGGGGTCGCCCCCCACGTCATGGACCAGCCGCGCCACCCCGGAGCTGAACACCGCGCCCGCGATGCCCTCGCTGGGGTTGAGCTGCAGGCCCTTGAGGACCTCGGCGCCCTCCCCCACGGCGATCTCGAAGTAGAGCTTCCCGGTCCGATCGTCCTGGAGGATGAGCGACCAGTTCCGCGGGAGCAGCAGGCTGCTCACCTTCTGCATGACGAGCGCCAGGACTTCCCGGAGCTCCAGCGTGGAAGTCAACGCCTTCGCCATCTCGTTGAAGGCGGCCAGTTGCTCGACCGTCCGCTTCATGGCCGTCAGGAGGTCCGCGGGGTTCATCGGGGTCCACTCCGGCGAGCAAGTCTGCTAAGGCCGCGAGCCCTAACATGCACACGCACGCGGATCAAACCCCGCAGCTCGTCCTGGCCTCGTCTTCGCCTCGACGCAAAGATTTGCTGTCTCAACTCGGACTCCCATTCATCGTGTCCGCGGCCGACATCGACGAGACGCCCCATCCGGGCGAGCCCGCGGTGGACTATGTGACGAGGTTGGCCCGAGAGAAAGCCCGGACCGTGGCTTCTCGTCATCCCGGGGCCTGGGTGCTGGCGGCGGACACCACCGTGGTGCTCGGGTTGGAGCTGCTCGGCAAGCCCCAGGATGCCGCCGAGACCCGCGCGATGGTGGGCCGACTGTCCGGTCGGACCCACGAGGTCCACACCGGCGTCGCCCTGGCGGGCCGGTACGAGGAATCCTTCATCGTGCGAACCCGCGTCACGTTCCGGTCACTCAGCGCCGCGGAGATCGCCTGGTACGCCTCGACGGGCGAGTCGCTCGACAAGGCCGGCGGCTATGCCCTGCAAGGCAAGGGCGCGTTCATGGTGGCCAGCGTGGAGGGCAGCCCCACGAACGTCATCGGCCTGCCACTCTGCGAGACGCTCGCGCTGCTGGAACGCGCGGGAGTGCCGCTGCCCTGGAAGGACCTGTCATGAGCACGGGCGTGGCGGAGAACCTGGCCCAGGTGCGCGAGCGCATCGCCGCCGCCTGTGCGCGCGCGGGGCGTCCCGTGGAGTCCGTCACGCTGGTGGCCGTCTCCAAGCTCAAGCCCGCGGCCCTCATCCGCGAGGCGTACGCCGCCGGGCAGCGCGACTTCGGCGAGAACTATGCCCAGGAGCTGCGCGACAAGGCGGTGGAGCTGGCCGACCTGAAGGACTTGCGGTGGCACGCCATTGGCGCCCTGCAGACCAACAAGGTGAAGTACGTCGCCCGCGTCGCGAGCGCCTTCCACGCGCTGGACCGCCTGGAGGTCGCGCGGGAATTGGCCAAGCGCCGCCAGGACGCACCGCCCCTGCCCTGTTACGTCGAGGTGAACGTGGGGGGCGAGGCGACCAAGAGCGGCCTGACGCCCTCCGAGCTGGGCGCGTTCCTGGACGCGGCGAAGGCGCTGACGGCGCTCCAACTCGTGGGGCTGATGGCGCTGCCGCCCCCTTCCGCGGACGACGCCCGCGTGCGCGAGGGCTTCCGCGCGCTGAGGGAGCTGGCCCGACAGCACGGGCTGCCCGGGCTGTCCATGGGGACGACGCACGACTTCGAGCACGCCATCGAAGAAGGCGCCACGCTCGTCCGCGTGGGCACGGCCATCTTCGGCGAGCGGACCTGAGCGCCCGCCGCCGCGGGCCGCGTCACACTTCCTTGAACTTCATCCGGCCCTCGGCGTTGACGACCGCCTTGAACTCGCAGCCGCAGTAGTTGCAGCGGACCTCGTCTCCGTTGACGAGCGGCTCGTCCAGCGGGTTGTTGGCGTTGCAAGACGGACAATCGTAGTCCTTGCGCGCCTTGCCGGAGCCGGCGGACTCCTGCTGGGCGTCGTCGTCGAAATCGAAATCACTGGCCATGCGCGCGACTCCTGGGCGTGTGGGCGTGGAGCGCGAGGCTAGCAGCCCGCCCCGCCAGTCCCTACCCGCGAAACCACCTCCCGCGCAGGACGACGCGCGGCGTCGGGGATTTGTCACCTGGACATGCCAGAGTGCGGCCCCGGTGGGGAGTCCATGCCGCGCGACCGGGGGACGACCGGGCGGGCGTTGAATGGCGCAAGGCCGGGCCCGTCCAGGAAATGTCCGGCGCGGCGAAGGGTTCGGGGGCGGGGTTGGCGGAGCCAGGGCCGGCTACCTAGTTTCCTTGCGAGGGAGTTCACTCGATGCGCAGGCAGTCCAAGTGGGGGCTCGGAGCCGCGTTGACGGGTTTGCTGTGGGCCGGGGTCTGCCTCGCCGAGGGCACCGCGCCGTCCGCGTTCGGCCCCGGCGAACAGGCCCAGTATCGCGTGAGGTACCTCGGCATCACGGCGGGCACCGCGCAGGTGACGGTGGGCGCGCCCATGACGCAATGGGAGCAGAACGTCTGGCCCATCGTGTCCGTGGCGAAGTCCGATGACGTCATCGGCGTGTGGCCTATCAAGAGCCGCTTCGTGTCGTACTGGGACGCGGCGGGCCAGCGCGTGGCGGGCAGCGACCTGCACTCGGACGAGAATGGCAAGCGTCGCCGGCAGCGCATCAAGATGACCGCGGACGGAGCCAGCGCGCTCGTCATCAAACAGAAGGACAGCGAAGCCCCGCGCGAGTCCACTCATGAGCTGCCACCCAACACCCTGGACATGACGGGCGCCACGTTCGCGCTGCGCAATCAAGCGCTCACGGTGGGGCGCGAGTATGTCTACTCCGTGTTCACCGGCAGCAGGCAGTTCTCCATGCACGCGGTGGTGGAGGCACGCGAGGTCGTCTCCACCGGCATGGGGCTGCGCGAGGCCTTCCGCGTGCGCGTGCACACCGAGTTCGGCGGCAAGCTGGACACGAAGCGCGACCTGGTGGCGTACCTCGCCTCGGACGCGAGCCATGTCCCGGTGCGAATCGAAGCGGAGTTCTCGCTGGGCACGGTGGTGGCGGAGCTCACCGACTACAAACCGGGCCGCGTGGTGACGGTGGCCCGCGCGGAGTCCCCAGGCGGCTAACGGCGAGACTTGGGGGCGAAGGGGGGAATGGGCGTGGGATGGGCGTGGGCAATCCTGGTGACACTGGCTGCCGCTCCGGCCGCGCCACAAGTCGTGTCTCCCCTCATCAAGGTCCGGCCCGGTGCGCCCGTCCGAGGGGAGCGCGAGGCCCGGCTCAGCGTGGCGCGCGGCGAATGCGAGGCGACGCAGGTCGTCCTCTCCGGGATGGTGGAGCATGTGCGCGCCCGCCCGCTGTCACTGCGCGGGCCCGGCAAGGCACTCACCGCGTCGCTCTGGCGCGAGGGCTTCATCGACGTGAAGACGCCGTCGAACGGGCAGGGCCGCGCGGGGCCCTGGCCGGATCCGCTGCTGCCGCTGCAGGCCCCCGCCAACGCGTCTCTCCCCGCGGTCCTCTACGTGGAGGTCTGCGCGCCCGAGAAGCAGGCGCCCGGCACATATCGGGGCAAGCTCGCGCTGAGCGCGGACGGCCAGGACCTGCTCCGCGTGCCCTTCACGGTGGAGGTCCAGCCATTCGCGCTCCCCGCCACGTCGTCCCTGCCGAACAGCTTCGGCATCTCGCTGTACAGCATCTCGCGGGCACATGGGCTCGCCCCGGAATCAGCTGAGGCGCATGCGCTGTTGCGCGAGTACGGCCAGGCGCTGCTGGCGCACCGCGTGAGCGCGCACGGCATGGGCATGGATCCGCCCCCCGTCCACTTCGAGAAGGGCCGCGCGGTGGTGGACTGGCGCGCGTACGACGCGGAGATGGCGCCCTTCCTCGAGGGCACGGCGTTGCCCTCGGGCGCGCGCTTCACCACCACCGACGTGCGCGACAACACGAAGGCGAGCACCGACACAGAGAAGGTCGCGTACTACCGCGCCTTCGCCGAGCACTTCCAACAGAAGGGCTGGGCCGCGCAACTCTTCTTCTACGCCAAGGACGAGCCCAAGCCCGCGGACGTGCCGCTCGTGCGCGCGCAGTCCAAGCGGGTGCGCGAGGCCGGGCACATCCCCGTGCTTGTCACCAGTCCGTTGGATGATGCCTTGAAGGGAACGGCGGACATCCTGGCACCCACGCTCAACTGCTTCTATCCGCGGCCCGGGCCGCAGACGTGCCCCACGGTGCTGGGGGTGAGCGCCCTGCGCGCGCGGCTGCCGTCCGGGACGAAGGTGTGGTGGTACCAGAGCTGCAACTCACACGGTTGCAATGGCGGCCCCCTGCCGGACGCGGAGGCGGATGCCGCGTATGGAGGCTGGGCTTCCTACATGGTGGACCACCCCGCCCCCCTCAACCGCGCCATGGGCGTGCTGGCCTTCGAGTCCGGCGTGGACGGTGAGCTCTATTTCGACACCGTGTTCGCCTACAACACCCAGAGGGACGTGTGGTCGAGCGTCTTCGAGTTCGGCGGGAACGGCGACGGGACGCTCTTCTACCCTGGGACGCCGGGCAGGGTGGGAGGCTCGCGACACCAGCCGGTGGTGTCCCTGCGACTCAAGCACCTGCGCGACGGCCTGGAAGACTACGAGTACCTGCGCCTGCTGGCCCGCCTGGGGGACGCGTCCTTCGCCCAGGCCGCCGCGCGCCGACTGGCTCGCTCGGGCTATGACATCTCTCGCGACGCGCGAGAATGGGAGCAGGTGCGCCAGGACGTCACGGCGCGGCTGCGCCAGCGGTGGGAAGCCTCTGAACAGAAACAGCGCCCGGGCGGTCCAATCCCCGGGAGCCCCCCGTAGTCCCTTCGGAAGAAAGAAGGATGGATTCGATGCGCACCCTCCTCGTGGTCTGGCTCACGCTGTCCACCACCGCCGCCTGGGCCCAGCTTCCGGACGGCCATGACACCACGCCCGAGCCGACCAGGCCCGAGGCGCCGGTGACCGTGGAGCCCTGCGCGCAAGGCCTGCCCGCGCTGCGCATGCCGTTGGCGTTCATGCCCGGCGAGCTGCTCGAGTTCGACCTGGACGCCATGGGCGCCAAGGCCGGGAAGATGACCATGCGCGTGCAGCGCCCCGCCAACGGCGCCCTGCCCGTGCAGGTGGAAGCCCAGACGAACACCCTCTTCTCCAAGGTGCGGCGCGTGCATGGCACCGCGGTGAGCTACCTGCACCCGCGCACGCTGCGCCCGTCCCGCTACACCGAGGACGCCACCGAGAACGAGACGCACCGCAAGGTGGAGGTGGCCTTCGGCGCCAAGGACCGCTCCGTCAAGGTGGACTACCAGATTGGGGACCGGCCTCGCGGCGTCGCCAACTACAACTTCGACAAGGACGGCCTCGACGTGGCCGGCTCCGTGTACCTGCTGCGCCAGCTCCCCCTGAAGAAGGACCTCCAGGTCTGCTTCGACGTGTACGGCGTGCGCCGCATGTGGCGCATGACGGGCACCGTGATTCAACGAGAGCACGTGTCGCTGCCCCTGGGCGAGTTCGAGGCCTGGCACATGTCCGGAACCGCCGTGCGCGTGGATCGCCCCAGCCAGCGCCGCGAGGTGCACGTGTGGATTTCCGACGACGCCCGCCGCCTCCCGCTCGCCGCCGTCGGCACCATCGACCTGGGCGCGGTGCGGGCCACCCTGACCGCCGTCTCCCGTCCCGGAGAGAAGCGCATCGAGGCCCAGGGTACCGAAGACCTCAAGTGGTGACGCGGGGTTAGCGCCCCGGAGCGCCAGCGCCCCAACCCGGCGCTGGCGTTTCATTGCACCTTCAATTGAAAGTGGTTTGCAAAATCAAAATCCCGCGTCTAGGGTGCGCGCCGCTCCAATGCGCTCCACCACCTCGACGCCGCTGCTGCTGGTGCCCCTGCTGTTCGCACCCCTCCTGTTGACCCCTGTCACCGCCCGAGCGGCCCGTGGCCGCATCGAGGACGAGCCTCGCGCCGGTTCGAGCGAGGCGGGCCCCTCCGACGCGCCGGTGGCCCACGCGGAGGAGGAGCACGTCACCCGCCAGGAGGCGAAGAAGGAGGAGCGCGAGGAGCGTGAGGAGCACGGGCGCCCCGCCGAGGCGCATGGCCCCACGAAGAAGGAAGAGGGCAAGGCCGAGGAAGAGAAGCACCGTCCTCGCCTGGACCTCGAGTTCGGTGGCTACGGCGAGCTGCAATTCGGCTACTTCAACTACGGCGAGAACCAGAACCGCGCGGGCGGCTCGCAGAAGGACTCGCGGCTGCAGTTCGACACGACCCGGCTCGTGCTGGAGATGGAAGCGGCGCTGCCGGAGTACGGCCTGGAAGCCGAGATGGAGGTCGAGTTCGAGCACGCCGGCACCGGCACCGCGATGGAGCTGGAGTACGAGGAGTTCGGCGAGTTCGAGCAGGAGATTGGCCGCGGCGGCGAGGTGCTGCTCGAGGAGCTGTACCTCACGAAGAAGCTGGGTCAGCACCTGGAGCTCTCGGCCGGGCGCTTCTACGTGGCGGTGGGCACGCTGTTCGACGACTACCGCCCCACGGACTACCTGGGCACGGTGCGCTCGGAGGCCGAGACGCGCGTCATCCCCAACACGTGGGACGAGATGGGCCTGCAGGCCAAGCTGGAGGTGCCGTGGGGCCTGCGGCTCATCGGGCAGGTGGTCAACGGGCTCGACTCCACGGGCTTCAGCTCGCAGAGCTGGGTAGCCCGCGGACACCAGACGCGCTTCGAGTTGGTGAAGGCGACGGACCTGGCGGCGGTGGCGCGCGCGGACGTGACGCGCTTCGAGGGCATCACCTTCGGCGCGTCGGCGTACTACGGCGGCACGTCACGCAACCGCCCCAAGCCGGACCTGGTGCAGCAGTGTGATGACGCCAATCCCAACGTGATCGCGCCGTGCGGCTACGTGTCCGCCTCGGTGCTCATCCTGGACGCGCACCTGTCGCTCAAGCGTGGTCCGTTCCGCGCCCATGCGCTGATGCTCTGGGGCCACCTGAGCAACGCGAGCGCGGTGTCCGCGCGCAACTCGCGCCTGTCCAACCTGCTCAACGTGCTGCGCACGCCGGTGTCGGACAACGCGCTCGCCGCCTGGGGTGAGCTGGGCTACGACGTCGCGCCGCTCCTGGGCCTGGGTGAGGACCACCGGCTGGAGCCCTTCGTGCGCGTGGACTACTCCGACACGCAGTTCAACCCGCGCGCCGAGCTGTTCGACAACCCCCGCTTCGAGCGCACCACGTACACGGTGGGCGCCGGCTACACGCTGGCGGGCATCGCGTTCGCCAAGCTCGATTTCGCCCATCGCCGCATGGGCTCGTCCGACTTCCGCCCGGAGAACACGCTCCGGCTCTCCACTGGCTTCGTCTACTGATACCTGGTTGCAACAAGGAAACCCTCCATGTTCCGGACCTCCCGTTCCCTGAAGCTCTCCCTCCTGCTCGGCGGCGCCCTCTCGCTGAGCGCCTGCGGCGACGACAAGACGTCCCCGCCCTCGACGACCGACAGCCTGGACCAGGCGTTGGTGGTGAACTTCGCTGACGCCGTGGTGGTGCCCACGTACAACAAGCTCGCCACGCGCATCACGGAGTTGGATGCCGCGGTGGCGGCGCTGAAGGCGGATCCGTCCGCGGCGAAGCTGAAGGCCGCGCAGGACGCGTGGGTCGCCGCGCGCCTGCCGTGGGAGCAGAGCGAGTCGTTCCTGTTCGGCCCGGTGACCAGCTACCAGTTCGACCCCGCGCTGGACAGCTGGCCGGTCAACCGCACGGACCTGGACGCGGTGCTCGCGAACAACAACGCGCTCACCCCCGCGTATGTGGACAACCTCGATGAGGCGCAGAAGGGATTCCACACTGTGGAGTACCTGCTCTTCGGCGAGAACCGCACCCGGAAGGAGACGGACTTCAACGCGCGCCAGTTCGAGTACCTGCTGGCCATCACCGCGAATATGAAGGGCATCAGCAGCCAGTTGGCGAGCGCGTGGACGACGGGCAAGGACGGCAACGCCCCGTACCGAAACACGCTGGCCACGGCGGGTGACAAGACCAACACGGCCTACCCCACCGTGGAGTCCGCCGCGCAGGAGATGCTGACCGGCATCGTGGGCATTCTTGACGAGGTGGCCAACGGGAAGATCGCCGACCCGTACGACGCCAAGGATCCGAACCTGGTGGAGAGCCAGTTCGCGCTCAACTCGCTCAGCGACTTCAGCAACAACATCCGCAGCGTGCAGAACGTCTACCTGGGCCACCTGCCAGACGAGACGACCACGGGCACGACGCTGACGTCCGTGGTGCAGGAGAAGGACGCGGCGCTGGATGCGCGCGTACGCCAGGAGATCACGGACGCCATCGCGGCCCTGGGCCAGGTGCCGGAGCCGTTCCCGGTGTCCATCAAGGACCCCGCCGCCGCGCCCCGCATCGAGGCCGCGCAGGCCGCCATCCGCAAGCTGCATGACACGTTCGAGAAGGACGTGAAGAAGATCGTCCTGCCCTGAGACGAGCCCAACGGGGGAATGCCATGCGACGTGCCTTGATTGTGGGAAGTCTGCTCTTGGCCGCGGGATGCGGCGATGAGCCTGTGTCACCTGAAGCGCCTCCACGTGCGGGAGGCGAGACCACCATCGACAACCGTACGTCGCAGGCATTCGCCCTGCCCGCGCCCAATCTCTCCGCGGAGCACGAGGACCTGCACCGCAAGGGCGACGCGGCCTTCGCGGCCTTGTTCGTCCCGGGCCCGGCCCCGGTCAACCCGGGGCTGGGTCCCACGTACAACAACACCTCGTGCAACGGCTGCCACCTGCGCAACGGCCGCGGCATGCCGGTGATGGGCCAGGGCCCGCAGCGCACGCAGCTGCTCGTGCGCGTGAGCCTTCCGGAGGGGACGCCCAACCACCCCAACGGCGCCGTGCCGGTGCCGGGGTTCGGCTTCCAGATACAGGACCAGGCTGTCTACAACGTGCGGCCCGAGGCGACCGTCACGCTGGCCTGGACCGAGAGCCAGGGCCAGTACATGGACGGCACGACCTACGGAATGCGCGTGCCCTCGGTCACCATCGTGCCCACGGACGGCTCGGCGCTTCCGCCGAACATGCTGATGTCGCTTCGCCTGCCGCCGCCCGTCTTCGGGTTGGGGCTGCTGGAGGCCGTGGACATCGCCACGCTCGAGTCCATGGCGGACCCGTCCGACCGGGACGGCGACGGCATCTCCGGGCGCGTGAATCAGGTCTGGGACGTGCGCACGCAGGCGCTGGCCCCCGGGCGCTTCGGCTGGAAGGCCAACAGCCCCAACCTGACGCAGCAGTCCGCCGAGGCGTACTTCAACGACATGGGGCTTTCCAATCCCCTCTTCCCCGAGGCGGACGGCACGTTCGAGGTCTCCGCGGCCACGTTGAACGCCGCGGTCTTCTATGCGCAGTCCCTGGGCGTACCGGCGCGCACGAGCCTCGAGGATGCGCAGGTGAAGCTGGGCGAGGCGAAGTTCCGCGCGCTCGGCTGCGAGAAGTGCCATCGCGAGACGCTGGAGACGGGCGAACACCCCGTCGCGGAGCTGTCCCACCAGCGCATCCACCCGTACTCGGACCTGCTGCTGCACGACATGGGTCCGGACCTCGCGGATGGTCGTCCGGACGGCGCGGCCACCGGCACCGAATGGCGCACGCCGCCGCTGTGGGGCCTGGGCCTGACGCAGACGGTGCTGCCGTACGCGGCCTTCCTGCACGATGGGCGCGCGCGCTCGTTCGAGGAGGCCATCCTCTGGCACGGGGGCGAGGCGCAGAAGGCGCGCGAAGGGTTCCGCTCCCTCAACGCGACGGACCGCGCGGCGCTGGTGAAGTTCCTCGGCTCGCTGTGAGCCGGGGCGGGGGTGGCGCCGTCGAGCGCTACCCCTTCCGCATCATCAACGCGGCCTGGGACAGGCGGCGACGCAGGTGCGTCACCGCCTCGTGCAGACACTCCAGACGCTGAAGCACTCGGTCATCGTCGCCCGCGTCCAGCAGCGTCACGGGAGACAACGCGCCTCGCTGAAGCGTGGCGAGCAGCCCATGGAAGTGGGCCTCCACGTCACCGAGCGCGTCCAATCCCTCGCGCAGGTCATCCTCCAGGAGGTCCACCAGCACGGCCGCGTCCGCGCGCGCTGGGAGCGCCCGAGTCAATCGGTCCCGCGCCACGCGAACCGGGTCGGCACGGCGCACACTCGCGGGGGGAGCGAGGACTGCGACGGAAGAGGACATGTCGCGGACGCTACAGGCCCGTAGCGCCGGGTCAATTTTCCAGTCCAACGGGCGCGCATCCGCTCACGGCGAGGGCGTCACGGGCGCAGTCCCCGCCGGCCCCGGAGGCGCGGGCGTGGCGGGCAGCGCCGGAGCCGGGCTCGCATTGAGGGGCGAAGGCGTGCCCAACAGCGGCGGCGGCGGGGCCGCATTGAGCGGCGCGGGCGCCCCCAGCAGCGGCGGAGTCGACACGGACGTGTCCTGCCCCAGCGGCGTCACGGTGGACAACAGCCCCGGGCTCACCTGCGACGTGCCCACGAAGGCGTCAAAGTTGGGGGGCGACACCGGCAGCACCGTGAAGCCCCCCAGCGTCACCAGCGCGGGCGTGGGCGGCGTCTGGAAGGCGCTCGGCGCGGAGCCAGTGAAGGCAGGGGCACCGGGCGCAGGAGCGCTGGGTGAGACGAACCCCTGAACCTGCTCCAGCGAACCGGGGTCCGGCGTGCCAGGCAACTGCCCCGAGATGTTGGCGGGAGGGTTGGGCGCTTCGACAGGCAGAAACGTTCCGCTGATGACATCGGGCGCGGTGGTGCCGGCCAGCGTCCCGGCGCCGCCCGTCGCGCTGGCGGCCGCCTGGGCCTGCTGCGCGAGCGGAAGCGGGGGTGGCAAGGGCGAGCCCCCCGGGAACGCGCCCGGGGCCACGGGCGTCAGCTCCGCGAGGCTCACGGGCGGCTCGCCCGTGACGTCAACGAACGCCACCGAGCGCACGGGTGTGCCGCCCACGGTGATGGCCACGCGATCAAACCCGAACTGGAGGAAGCCCCGAGGCTCCGCCTCGGGCGGGAGGTTCCACACCAGGATGAGCAGCTCCGTGTCCCCTGGACGGGCCTGCCGCTGAATGCGGTGCGTGTCGTCATCCGCGAAGATGCCCGCGTCCAGCGCGGCGGCGTGCACGAAGGCCGCGTCCGTCAGCAGCCGCCCGTTGCGCCACACGCTCCCCACGCCCCAGACGGCAATGGCCGCATGCGCGCGCGTCGTCGCCCGCCAGCCCACACCGCTGTCGCCATACACCGCGCGCCCGAGCATCACGCCGCCCTCGATGACATGCGGAGGAGGCTTGGGGAGCGCGAAGGCGGGCGCCTGCGCCAGCGTCTGGCGGGGAGGAAAGCCGGCCTGCGTCAGCTCCACGCGGTAGTCCACGCCACCGATTCGGAAGCGGGCGTCGAGGCGGGCACGGTCGCCAAAGGTGGCCCCCGGCAGGGAGACGCGGTCCTCGACGTCGAGCGAGGCCTCACCGAAGCCGCGCTCGGCCAGGTCGGTGAAGGGCAGCGTGCCTTGGGTGAAGAAGCCGTCGGGCTGCTCGGTCCTCGCGCTGGCCTTCAGGCCCTCGAACGTGAACCCGCCCTCCCCTGGCGCCGCCACCAGGAGACCTGACAACAGGAGCGTGATGAAGGTCCCCGCCATCGTCGCTGCCTCCCTTTCGAGCAAGGTAGGCAGCGGGGCGGGATGCGGCACGCCCCGGGACTAGATGAGGCCGCGAGCCCGGCGAATCTGATCCACGGTCTTGTTGTACTCGATGTCGAAGGCGCTGGTGCCCTCCTGCAGGTGCTTCAGGCGGGAGCGGGCCTCCTTGTCGATCTCATCGTCCACGTCGAGGTGCTTCTTCATCACCTGGAACATCTTCTGACGCAGGATGTTGTCGACGGAGTAGACCTCCTCGACGTTGCGGCTGATGAGGAGGAACTCGATCATCTGGTTGATGACGTACTCGATGCCCTCGTCGCCCATCTTGAAGCCGCGAACGTCCGCCATCTCGCGCTTCACCTGGTTGAACTTCGAGTAGTCGTACCCGCGACGCTCCAGGGCCTCACGCGTCGCCTGGTTCACACGCTCTTCGTTGGCGAGGTACTCGCGCATGATGGCCGACAGGTCCATCTCGGCGTCGGCCACGCGCATCGGCTCCACCTCGATGTCCCCGTCCGCCATGAGTTGCTGAACGGCCTCGCGCGAGATGATCGGGATCACCTTCGGATACAGCCTCATTGTCCGTCCCTCACCCTCTTTGACTTGCTCGGATCGTCAACCGCTATAAATCAGCGCCAAGCTTGGTCGCAATGAAAAACCCTAGGAACGTCGCGGTTCCAGCGCACTCCCCCCGGGAATCCGCAGCCGAATTTAATCATGCCGCATCGGGTGGGGACCCTCCTTGTGATTTTTCGCTCAGGGGTTCGGTGGCGTCGTCCAGGGAGGCCTCGCGGATCGGGTCTTCGGAGTCTTCGTCGGGGTGTCCGTGCAACCCCGCATGGACGCGCTCCGCCATCGCGGGCCCCACGGCTTCGGCCAGTTGCTCGATGGTGGCGTCGCTCACGCGCTTGAGCGAGCCAAAGTGCTTGAGCAGCAGCTTGCGACGCACCTCGCCCACGCCGGGGATGTCCTCCAGGGCCGAGCGCACCCGGCTCTTGCGCAGCGTCTGAGCCTGGAAGGTGATGGCGAAGCGGTGCGCCTCGTCACGCATGCGCGTGAGCATGAACATCTCGGCGGAGTTCTGGGTCAGGACGACCGGGTCCTTGCGACCCAGGACGAAGATGCGCTCGGGGCTTTGCGCGCGTTCGGCGTCGCGGTCGAAGACTTCCTGGTCCCGGCTCTTGGCCAGGCCCACCACGTCCACGCCCTCCACCCCCAGGTCCTTCATGGCCGCGTGCGCGCTGCCGAGTTGCCCCTTGCCGCCGTCGATGACGAGCAGGTCCGGCAAGTCCCCCTCCTCCAAGCCGCGCTTGAGGCGCCGGGAGATGATCTCGTACATGCTGGCGAAGTCGTCCTGGATCTCCAGCGTCTTGATCTTGTAGCGGCGGTAGCGGGACTTGTCCGCCTCGCCATCCGTCACCGCGACCTGGGACGCGACGATGGCCGAGCTCTGGAAGTGCGAGATGTCGAAGCACTCCATGCGGCGAGGGAAGTTGCGCAGGCCCAGCTTGGACTGCAGGCGTGACAGCACCGCGTCCGTCTCGTCCTTGGTGCGCCGGCGTTCAATGAATGACTGCTCGGCGTTCTTCGCCGCCATCAGCACCAGGTCATGCTTCTCGCCCCGGCGCGGCACCATGACGCGGACCTTCTCGCCCTTGCGCTCGGCGAGCAGGGCCTCCAGGCCGTCGGTGCCATCGCCCGGCTCCAGCGGCAAGAGCACCTCTTCCGGAACGAAGCCGCCCTGGTCGTAGTAGAGGTTCACGAACGACGCGAGCAACTCCTCGTCCGGGAACTCCTGGTTGCCGAACGGGAAGGCCTGCCCACCGTTGAGGCGGCCCTGCCGCACGTGCAGCACGTAGAACAGGATGCGATCGCCCTCGCGATGGAAGGCGAACACGTCCTGGTCCTTGAAGTCGGACGTGGCCACCTTCTGGCGCTCCAGGCTGCGCTCGATGGCCAGGAGTTGATCGCGCACGCGCGCGGCCTCCTCGAACTTCAGCTCCGCCGAGGCGCGCTTCATCCGCAGGCGCAGGCCCTCGATGAGCTCCGTGGCCTTGCCCTCCAGGAACATGGCCACCTCGTCCACGCTCTTGCGGTAGTCCTCGGGCGGGACGGGATAGACGCACGGCCCCGGGCAGCGGCCAATCTGGAAGAGCAGACACGGCCGGGTGCGGTTGGCCAGCACGTGGTCCGTGCAGGTGCGCAGGCGGAAGAAGCGGTTGATGAGCCGCAGCGTCTCGCGGATGGCGCCCGCGCTGGAGTACGGCCCGAAGTACCGCGCGCCGTCCTTCTCGTATTTGCGCACGACTTCCAGGCGCGGATAGGTCTGGGTGCGATCCAAGCGCAGCGAGATGAACTGCTTGTCGTCCTTGAGCAGGACGTTGAAGCGCGGCTTGTGCTTCTTGATCAGCTCGTTCTCGAGGAGGAGCGCTTCCTTCTCGTTGTGGACGAGCACCGTCTCGATGTCACCGAGGAGCGAATCCAGCAGTGACACGAAGACGCGGGTATCCCCCGTGCGCGTGAAGTAGCTGCGCACGCGGTTGCGGAGATTGACGGCCTTGCCCACGTAGATGATCTGCCCCCGGCGGTCCTTCATCAGGTACACGCCGGGGTCGGTGGGAAGGGCGTCCAGCTTTTCCTGAAGCCGGATGTCCATGCGCGCGGTCCCTAGTTCTTGCCGCGCATGCGCGAGCGGCCCCCCGGACTCTTCGACGCGGCCGGCCGGCCTCCCCTGCCCTTGCGAGGCGTGGCCGCCACCGCGTCCACGGCCTTGGGCGGCGCCTTGAGCAGCGAGCGCGAGGCGGGCTTGAGTCCCATGTCCATGTCCTTGAGCAACTGGACGCGGTCGCGGAACTCCGCGGCCTTCTCGAACTGCATCTCGTCCGCGGCCTTGAGCATGTCCTGGGTGAACTCCGCGATGAGCCGCTTGATCTCCTTCGGGACCAGCACGTCGTTCTCGCCCTCGGCGGCCATGGGCAGCGCCATGGCGCCCGCGTCGTAGTCGGGCAGGTGCTCCGAGAGGTCCGTGATGTTGCTGCGGACCGAGCGCGGGGTGATGCCGTGCTGCGTGTTGTACGTGCGCTGCGTGTCCCGGCGCCGCGCCGTCTCCTCCATGGCGCGCTTCATCGAGTCGGTGAGGTGATCCGCGTACATGATGACGCGGCCATTCACGTTGCGCGCCGCGCGGCCAATGGTCTGGATGAGCGACACGTGGCTGCGCAGGAAGCCTTCCTTGTCCGCGTCGAGGATGGCGACCAGCGACACCTCGGGGATGTCCAAGCCCTCGCGCAGCAGGTTGATGCCCACCAGCACATCGAACTCGCCCTTGCGCAGATCGCGGATGATGGCGGTGCGCTGGATGGCATCGATGTCTGAGTGCAGATAGCGAACCTTGACGCCCACATCGGCGAAGTACTCGGTGAGGTCCTCCGCCATGCGCTTGGTGAGCGTCGTCACCAGCACGCGCTCTTTGCGAGACACGCGCTGACGGACCTCCTCCAGCAGATCATCCACCTGATTGCCGGCGGGCCGCGTCTCCACCTCGGGGTCGGTCAAGCCCGTGGGGCGGATGATCTGCTCCACCACCACGCCCTTGGACTTCTGCAGCTCATACTCGGCCGGCGTCGCGGAGACATAGACGACCTGAGGCACCAGCTCCTCGAACTCACCGAACTTCAGCGGGCGGTTGTCGAGCGCGCTCGGCATGCGGAAGCCGTACGAGACGAGCGTCTCCTTGCGCGCGCGGTCGCCTCGGTACATGGCGCCAATCTGAGACACCGTCTGGTGGCTCTCGTCGATGAGGACGAGCAGGTCGCGCGGGAAGTAGTCGATGAGGCACGGGGGCGGCTCCCCCGGCGCGCGCCCGGAGAAGTGGCGCGAGTAGTTCTCGATGCCGTTGCAGTACCCCACCTGCTCGATCATCTCGAGGTCATACATGGTGCGCTGTTCGAGCCGCTGCGCCTCGACCAGCTTGCTGTCGCGCTTGAAGAGCTGGAGCTGCTCGGAGAGTTCCTCGCGGATGGTCTGCATGGCGCGCTGGCGCGCCTCGGGGCCGGCCACGTAGTGACTCGCGGGGAAGATGACCAGCTTCTCGAGCTGGCCGTGCGTCTCGCCGCGCAGCGGGTCGAACTCGGTGATGCGCTCCACCTCGTCGCCGAAGAAGCTGACGCGCACCGCGCGCTCCTCTTCGTAGATGGGGAACACCTCCACCGTGTCGCCGCGCGCGCGGAAGGTGCCGCGGTGGAAGTCGAGGTCGTTGCGCTCGTACTGCGCCTCCACCAACTGGCGCATGAACGTGTCGCGCCCCAACTCCGCGCCCACGTTCAACCGGATGGCCAGGTCCACGTAGGAGCGAGCGGCGCCCAGGCCGTAGATGCAGGACACGCTGGCCACGATGACGACGTCGTCGCGCGTGCGGAGGCTGTGCGTGGCCGAGTGCCGCATCCGCTCGATGTTGTCGTTGATGGACGAGTCCTTCTCGATGAAGGTGTCCGACGAGGGGACGTAGGCCTCGGGCTGGTAGTAGTCGTAGTACGAGACGAAGTACTCGACGGCGTTGTGCGGGAAGAGCGTCTTGAACTCTCCGTAGAGCTGGGCGGCCAGCGTCTTGTTGTGCGCGATGACGAGCGTGGGCCGCTTCACGTTGGCGATGAGGTTCGCCATCGTGAACGTCTTCCCCGAGCCCGTGACGCCCAGGAGAGTCTGGTAGCGGTCGCCTCGCAGCAAGCCCTCGGTGAGCTCCTGGATGGCGCGTGGCTGGTCGCCTTGCGGCGTGTGGTCACTGACGAGCTGGAACTCCGGCATGATCCTGGATTTAACACCCCGCTCGTCGGGGCGACGCAGGATCGTGCCTGCCCGTCTGGAGGAAGACGGACGGGCGCTACCGGGCCCCCGCCTCGCCCGTGACGGCCTGCGTCTTGAGCGCCTCCAGGGCACGCAGGCGGGCCGCCTCGAACTCATCGCCCCGATTCCAGCGCGGGGCCTCCGGCAGGCGCGACACCTGGGCGCCCAGCAGGAAGAAGAGCTGGACATCCTCCACGGCACCAGACCAATCCCACTCCGGGCGCAGCTCATCCGAGGGCTGGTGGTAGTGCCGGGCCTCCCACTCCTCGCGCCGCTGCTTGCCCCAGCCCTCGGGCCGGCCCACGAAGTCCATACCGCTGCCGAAGTAGGCGGCCGGAATCCCCTGGCGCGCGAAGTTGAATTGATCCGAGCGGTAGAAAAAGCCCCGGTCCGAGAGTTGATCCGCCTTCACCTCGCGCCCCTGCGACTTCGCCAGCGCGATGATGAGCGGATCCAGGTTGGACTTGCCCAACCCGATGACCGTGACGTCGCGCGTGCGGCCGTGGATGTTCGCGCCGTCGATGTTGATGTTCGCGGCGATGCGGCCCGGCGGCACCGGCGGGTGCTCGGCGAGGAACTGCGAGCCCAGCAATCCCTGCTCCTCGGCGGCCACCGCCGCGAAGAGAATGGAGCGACGCGGCGGCGAGGACAGCTGCTGGAACGCGCGGGCCACGGCGAGCATCGCGGACACGCCCGAGGCGTTGTCCACCGCGCCGTTGTAGATGGCGTCCTCGCCCGGCTTGGGGTCCGCCTTCATTCCGAGGTGATCATGGTGCGCGCTGTACAGCACGACCTCGTGCTTGAGCGTGGGATCGCTTCCGGGCAGCAGGCCCAGCACGTTCGCGGTGGGGCGACGACGCACCTGCGTGGCGAACCGCGCCGACACCGTCACGCCGAGCGGCACGGGCTTGAACTCGCGCCGCTGGGCCGAGGCTCGGAGCGCGTCCAGGTCCTGCCCCGCGAGCTTCAACACGCGGCGCGTGGCGTCCTCGGTGGTCCACGCCTTCACTTCCAACCGCGGGCCCGCGGCGGCGGGCAGCTCGAACTGCTCGCCGGACCAGGAGCTCTGCACCACCTGCCAGGGATAGCCCGCGCTCTGCTGCGTGTGGAGGATGATGGCGCCCGCGGCCCCCATCTTCGCGGCCTGCTCGTACTTGTAATCCCAGCGGCCGTACCAGAGTCGTGTGCGCCCGGCGAACAGGCGCGGGTCATCCTCGGGGTCGTTGTTGAGGATGAGCAGCGTCTTGCCGCGCAAATCCATGCCCTTGAAGTCGTCCCAGCCGTACTCCGGCGCCACGATGCCGTAGCCCACGAACACCAGTTCGGACTGCTCCAGCTTCGCCTCGGGTGCCTGCACGCCGGAGACGGCGATGAAGTCGTCGCGGAACTTCAGCTCGGTGGCGGAGGCCGCGCCGGGCGCGAGGAAGGCCATCGTGTCCGGATGGCCCGACAGCCCGACCAGCTCAAAGGGTTGCAGGTACGAGCCGTCCTGGCCCATGGGCTGGAGGCCGGAGGCCTCGAACTGCGCGGCGATGTACGCCTGCGCCAGCGCGTCGCCACGAGTCCCCGGGCCTCGGCCCTCCAGCAAGTCCCCCGCGAGGAAGCGCACGTGCGCGCGGAGCACGTTCGCGTCGATGGCTCGCGCCGCGCTCTTCTCCGCGGGGGTCACCGAGGGCGCCGAACCGGCCGCGAGGGCCGAGCCGGCACCGAGACACATCAGCAGAGGCCAGAAGTGACTCATGGCCCCTGGGCGTAACACGAAGCCCAACGTCTCCGCTGGGGGATTTCAGGTGGAGGCGGGAGCCACCTTCCACACCGTGCCACCTGGCGTGTCCATGATTTCCACTCCCTGCTCCTTGAGGAGCCCTCGGACCCGGTCGGACTCCGCGAAGTTCTTCGCCGCGCGCGCCGCCGCCCGCTCTCCGAGCAGCCGCTCCACCTGTGCCACGTCGATGCCCCGCTCGCGCACCGCGCGATCCCGCCGGCGCAACAACCACTCCGCGGGAGAGTCCTCGAACAGCCCGAGCACGGACGACACGCGGCGCACTTCCTCGCGCAGCGCCTGCAGCGTGCGACCGACCATCGCCTTGTCCTTCACGGGCGGCTTGTCGGTCAGCTCGTTCATCAGCGCGAACAACCCGGACAAGGCCGCCAGGGCGCCCGCGCTGTTGAAGTCGTCGTCCATCGCGGTCTCGAACTCGGCGCGGAAGCGACCAGGCTCACCGTGCAGCGGGCCGGCGGCGAAGTCCTTCCCGGCCACGCGCTCGTCCACCTTGCGCAGCGTCTCGTAGAAGTACTCGAGCCGCGCCTCGGCGTCCGCGAGGGCCTTGTCCGCGAAGTTGAGCGGGTGCCGGTAGTGCGTGGAGAGGAAGAAGAAGCGCAGGGCCTCGGGGTCCACTCGCGTCAGCGCGTCGCGCAGGCGCACCACGTTGCCCAGCGACTTGGACATCTTCGCGCCTTCCAGGTCCAGGAAGCCGCAATGCATCCAGTACTTCGCCATCCGCTGATCCGTCGCGGACTCGCTCTGGGCGATCTCGTTCTCGTGGTGGGGGAAGATGAGATCCAGGCCGCCGCCGTGGATGTCGAACGAGGCGCCCAGGTACTTCTCGCTCATCGCGGAGCACTCGATGTGCCACCCCGGCCGTCCCTTGCCCCAGGGGCTGTCCCAGGACGGCTCGCCCGGCTTGGCCGCCTTCCACAGCGCGAAGTCGAGCGGCTCGCGCTTCTGGTCGCCCGGCTGCACGCGCTCGCCCACGCACAGCTCCTCGAGGTTGCGCTTGGACAGCTTGGCGTAGTCCGCATCACGGCTGACGGAGAAGTAGACATCGCCCTGGGACTCGTAGGCGTAGCCCTTGTCCACGAGCTTTTGGATGATGGCGACGATCTCCGGGATGGTCTGGCTCACGCGGGGCGAGACATCCGGCTCCAGCAGGTGGAGCGCCTGGGCGTCCTCGCGGAACGCCTCGACGAAGCGGGCCGCCAGGGCCACCGGGGCCTCGCCCGTCTCGTGCGCGGCCTTGATGATCTTGTCGTCCACGTCCGTGTAGTTGCGGACGTAGGTCACCTCGTAGCCGCGGTAGCGCAGGTAGCGGACCACCACGTCGAAAGAGGTGAACGTGCGCGCATTCCCGATATGGACGTAGCTATAGACCGTGGGCCCACAGACGTAGATCCCCACCTTGCCCGGGACGAGGGTCTCGAGCAGCTCCTTCTGCATGGACATCGTGTTGAAGAGCCGGATGGGGGGCGGGGACACGATGGCGGGTCTCCTCGGGTGTTGGTGGGTGTGGCCGGCACTCTAGGATCCCGGGTCCCACACAGGCCAGCAATACACAGCGGCCCGGAGGTATCAGCCGGCGTTGCCCGGTAGAATCCGGCCGCTCCGGGCGCAACCTCGGGCAACCAGGCAGGAGACTCCCGTCCCCCGCCCGACTCAGGGAGAATGGTCCGCATGGCTCCACCGAACCCCAAGCGCCCGCCGCGACCGCCCCGCCCGCCGGGAAAGCAAGCGGCCCCGGACGACTCGGTGGACCTCCCCTTCGACGATGACGAGGTCGCCCCGCTCCAGGCGGATGACCCGCGCCCCCAGCGGGTGCCCCAGTTCCCGGCGGGGCCGCGCAAGGGGCGGCGGCGCAAAGGGGGCGACCGGACGGGCTCGGACCGGGAGCTGTCCCCGCGGCTCGACTGGCACAAGGAGTACTCGGACCCCGGTCATCCCCCGGCGTTCCTCTACGTGGAGAAGGGCCCTGGCGCCGGACAGCTCGTGCCGGTGCAGCAGGGAGCCATGACGCTGGGGCGCTCGTCGTCGTCGGACCTGCGGCTGCAACACGCCTCCATCAGCCGCCGCCATGCCCAGCTCACCCGCAAGGGCAACCACTGCGTCCTGAGGGACCTGGGCAGCCAGAACGGCACCTTCGTCAATCGGGTGCGCATCACCGGCGAGGTCGAGCTGAACTCCGGCGACGAGCTCAGCCTGGGGAACGCCGTGCTTCGGTTGCGGGGTCCTGGTGGGACGCCCGCCGCGGGGCTGCCCGCAGTGCACCCACCCGAGCCCCCTCCTCCAGAGCCCCCTCGCCGGCGACGCGCCAGCTCCTTGGCCGTGGCGTTGCTGGCCGCCGCGGGAGGATCCGCCGTGGCGGCCCTCCTCACGTTCGCGGCGGTTCGCGCCACGGAGACCCAACCCTCGGTGATTCCCGCGGCGCCTCCGAGCGAGGCCACAGCGCCTCCACCCGAGCCGCCTCGGCCCGGCATCCACCTGACGGCGACGGAAGTGGACCCCTCCTCGGACGACACGCCCGAGGAAGCGCCCACCGAGACACGCAGCGCCGCCCAGGTGGCGCGGGCGGGAGGCCGGGGTTCGGCCGCGGCGCAGCGGGAGGCCCAGGAGTCTCGTGCCGGAGGTCGAGGCCCGGGTTCATCCGCCGCGCCTCGCGAGCCGCAGGAGCCCCGCGTGCGCACGCGCGCGGCCACCGCGGCCGCGGAGCGTGGAGGGGCGCAGCAGGTGGTGGAGGTCACGCCGGCGCGGGGAGGCGCCTCGGCGCTGGAGGCGGATGTTCGCGCCCGCTACGAATCCGGCAACGTCGCGGCTGCGCGAGAGCGAGCCCAAAGCGCGAAGCTGACGGCGCTGGCCGCACTGCTGACCCGCTACGAGGCCGCGGAAGCCGACGCGCGCAAGGCCTTGGCGAAGCGGGACCTGCCCCACGCCATCGCGTCGTTGACCACGGCCTTGTCGCTGGATTTCGAGCTGTCGCATGGTTGGAGCAAGCAAGGTCCGGTGCTGCGCAAGCAACTGGCCGGACTGCACACCCTGGTGGGTCGGGAGGCCGCCCAGGGGGGTCGGCAAGACGAGGCGCGCGAGCACTACGAGCGAGCCCTCCAATACGACTCGGAGGATCGCGAGGCACGCGACGGACTGACCCGACTCAGCGGCGCCGAATCCCGCGCGCCAGCAGCACCGCGTTGACGCAGACAAAGGCGCTGAGCATCAACGCGACGAGCAGCCGCCCCCGGTCCGCCCCAGGGCGTTCCCCCTCCACGAGCAACCAGAGCCGCCCCTCTCGCGGCTGAACCTCGCCTTGCGCGCGCAGGAGCGCGAAGGCCTCCCGGTAACGCGGGGCCTCCTCCTCGGAGAGCAGGCGACCTCGCATGGCGAAGGGCGTGGGGTCAGGGCGCGACGGCGGCCGTCCTTCATCCCAGCGCTCTCCCGGCAATGGCGCGCGGCGCACGACGAAGGGCGAGTCCCGCAGCCCCACCAGCACAGAGAAGCTGTCGCCCTGGCGCTCATAGGCCCCGCGCGAGGTGGGGATGCCATGCACCTGGGCGTAGCGGTTGGTGACGAGCCGCTCGTAGCGATAGTCCCCTTCCGCGCCCAGCGTCAGCGGCGTGGCGGACGAGGCGAAGTACGCGAGGTCCTGCCACTGCACCGCCAGCAGCGCAAGGCCCAGCACCATGCCCATCAGCGCCACCGAGGGACGTACGCCCACGCGTCCCCGGGTGGAGAGGCGCGCCTCCAGTTCCTCGATGCGGCGCGCGCGCTCGTCCCGTACGAGGGCCAGCTCGGATTCAGGGTCGAAGGAGGGCTCGGTCATGGGCCGAAAACACGACGCCCCGGATTCCAACAGGGAACCCGGGGCGGAGGTGATACCGGAGGCAGCTGGCCGCCCGCGGTGAAAGGTCAGGCGAGGTTGAAGATCTTCTTCAGGTCGGACTCGATCTCTTCCTCGGAGCAGTCCTTGGCCAGCGACAGCTCCTTGATGAGCAGCGAGCGAGCGGTATCGAGCATCTTGCGCTCACCGAAAGACAGGTCCTTGTCGCCCTTGAGCAGGTAGAGGTCGCGCAGCACCTCGGCGATCTCGAACACGGAGCCGGTCTTGATCTTCTCCATGTACTCGCGGTACCGACGGTTCCACGTCGTCGAGTCCACGGAGATGTCCTTCTCCTTCAGGATGGAGTAGACCTGCTTGACGTCCTCCTCGCTGATGATCTCCCGCAGGCCGACGGAGCCGACCTTGTTGATCGGGATCATGATCCGCATCCCGTTCTCCAGGATGCGCAGCACGTAGAACGACTGGCGCTGTCCGGCCACTTCGGTGTGCTCGATGCCCATCACCTCACCGACGCCCTGGCCCGGATAAACCGCCTTGTCACCAGTCTTGAAGCTGGTCTGCACTAACTGCCTCCTTGAAAGACTCAACCCCCGGCCTTCAAGCCGGGCACTACTACCACAAACCACATCGACGGGCAACGAGATCGCCTTGACCACCCAAGGTGGGCCCGACTACGGTGTCCGCTTTTGTACGCGCTGTCGCTCGGTGTGAGCGACGCGTAGGGTGGCGGGCGGGGGTCGGGCGTGGAGCGTTTTGCGTGGCGCGACCTGGGGTCGCGGCCTCTCTTCTTCCCTGCGCTGAGCCTCGTGCTCGGGGCGCTCTGGCCCTCTCGAACAGGCGCCGCGGCCGGGGCATTTCTCCTCGGTGGCGCGCTGCTCGTCGTCCTGGGCGGCACGCTTGCTCGGCTGCCCGGGGCACACCTCGCCGTGTTGTTGGGATTGGGACTCACGGGCTCGGGCCTGGCGGGGCTGGAGGCACGCGTCGACATCCCCCCGTCCCTGGCCCGCGGCGGGGCCGCGCGACTCGAAGGCGAGGTGGACCGAGTCGATGCCTTCGATGGCGCCACCCGCGTGGGGCTCGTGGTCGCGCGGGCAGGTCCGCTGGACGGGCCGATGCAGCCCGCGCGCTTCCGGGCGAGCCTGACGGCGCGAGGCGCCCGCGCGCTCCTGCCCGGGCAACGCATCCAGGCGGAGACCAGGCTGGCCCCGGATGCGCCCCCCGCGAACCCAGGCGAGCGCGACCTCTCGTCACCGCGGCGCAGGCGGGGCGTGGCCTTCACCGGGAGCCTCGCGGCCGACCGCCTGCTGGTCCTCTCTCCCGCCCCTGCGTGGCGGAGCTGGGTGGAGGATGCGCGAGGTCGGCTGGCGGAGGCGGTCCATGCCGTGGCCCCGAGCCGCGACTCGGCCGCGCTCTTCCTCACGCTCGCGGCGGGGCAGCGCGCCGCGCTGGATGACACGTGGGAGGAGGCCTTCTCGCGCGCGGGGCTCGCGCATGTGCTCAGCGTGTCGGGGCTGCATGTCGCGGCGCTCGCGCTGATGACGCTGGCGCTCCTGAGGTGGCTGCTCGTCCGCGTGGGTGCGCGCTGGCGGAGGCTCGATGCGCGGCGCGTGGCGGCCCCCGTGTCCGTGCCCTTCGTCTGGGCCTATGTGTTCTTCACGGGCAATCAGCCACCCGCGGTGCGCTCGGCGGTGATGGCCACGGTGGTGCTGTTGGGACTGGCGCTGTGGCGGCGCGCGGATGGCCTCAACAGCCTCGCCTCGGCGGCACTGGTGCTGGTGGTGGGGCTGCCCTCTAGCGTGGTGGACCTGTCGCTGCGGCTGTCGTTCCTGGCCGTCCTGGGGCTCATCCTCCTGTCGCCCGCGCTCCGCGCCGCCATTCCCCTGGCGCCTCCGGATCCGCAAGAGACGAACCGCATGAAGCGGTGGCTGGGCAAGGCTCGCGAGGCCGTGCTTCAAACACTCTGCGCGAGCGCGGCGGCCACGTTGTCCGGACTGCCCATCGTGGCCGAGGCCTTCGGGCGCGTGAGCGTCGCGGGTCTGGCCTCGAACATCGTCGCCCTGCCCCTGTGCGGATTGCTGACGGGGCTCGCGGCCGGTGGCGCGGCCCTGTTCGTGCTGTCCCCGCTGCTCGCGACGCCAGTGTTGTGGGCCGGCGCGTGGGCGTCACAGCTCCTGCTCGGAGTGACCCGCATCTTCTCCGCCCTGCCCTTCGCGGCGGTGGAGGTGCCGGGGCTCGGCGTGGGCATGGGACTGGCCTATGCGGCCGGCCTGGGGCTCTGGGCCCTGGGCTCGGGACGGTGGCGGTGGGGGGGCGCGCTCGTGCCCGCGGCCGTGGTGTTGACGGTGCTGCTGCCCTCGCTGCGCCCCACCCCAGCGCTGCGCCTGACCTTCCTCGCCGTGGGACAGGGAGACGCGGTGGTCCTCAGCTCACGGGGGCATCACGCGCTGCTGGATGCGGGCGGCGTGCCCCAGGGCGCGGACCCCGGCGAGCGCATCGTCGTGCCCTTCCTGCGCCACGCGGGCATCTCTCACCTGGAGCTGGCGGTGCTGTCGCATCCCCACCCGGACCATGCGCTCGGGCTCGTGTCGACGCTGGCGAAGGTTCCCACCGAGCGCCTGTGGCTCGCCGCTGGCACCGCGGAGGGCGCGCTGTCTCGGGCGGTGGTGGACTCGGCGCGAGGTGCCGTGGTGGAGCAGGTGGAGCTGGGCCATCCGTCCGTGAAGCTGGGTGAAGCCACGCTGGAGGTTCTCGGCCCGCCTCGGGACCGCGAGCTGATGGAGGGCGTGAACGACCAGAGCATCGTGCTGCGCGTGCGGCATGGCGACGTCACGGTGCTGCTGCCGGGCGACGTGGAGGCGGAGGGCGAAGCGGCACTCCTGGAGCACCTTGGCGGGCCCGTCACGGTGATGAAGGCACCGCATCACGGCTCGCGCACTTCGTCCTCCGAGGAACTGCTCACTCGGGCCCGACCTCGCCACGTGGTGTTCTGCGTGGGCCGCCGCAATCGCTTCGGCTTCCCGCACGAGGAGGTCCTGACGCGCTACGCGGCGATGGGAACCACCTGCTGGCGAACCGATGTGGACGGGGCCATCACCCTGGAGAGCGACGGCCAGGACGTCCGCATGGTCCCCTTCCTCACGGGGGAGACAGCGCCGGCGGCGACGAGGGTTGCCGAGCGCACGGGGGATTCCCATCCTTGAGCGGATGACGCTCGAGGACATCGACCTCCGGCAGCTCACCGCCGACCTGAAGGCCCTGCTGCCGCCTGGCGAGCCGATCGGCTACCTGCGCGGCAAGTCGTTCATGCGCAACCTGCTCGTGGAGGCCAAGGGCTTCTCCGCGCTGGAGGCAGAGGAGTTGGTGGACACGCTGGAGCTGCGCGGCTTCCTGCGCTTCCTCGGCGACCCCTCCGAGCGCTCCGTGGCGGACGCGCCTTGGGAACTCTCGCCGCACGCGTGAGACACGCTCACTGGAAGGTCAGCCACGCGAAGCGCGGCAGGGCGTGGAAGTCCCCCACGAAGAGCGGTGAGAAGGCCTGCCCTTCGACCTGTCGGCGGTCGCGATGCTCCAGACGGTAGAGGTTGAAGCGCCAGCGGTCTCCCTTCTGGGGGGGCAGGTGCGGCACCTCGGCGAGCCGGTTGAACGGGATGGCCATCTCCACCGACCACCCCTCGTCGCGGTCCGAGGGGTCATCCAACGTTCCCCGCACCTTCACCGCCGTCTTCATGCCCGAGTCCCACGACAGGTCCATGCCCTGGCGTCGCGCGGGGAAGTACGCATCGAAGATGACGTTGTGGGGCGACACCTCCAGCTCGTTGTACGTGCGCCCGTCCGCGTTGGCGTCGAGGAAGATCTCCACGACCTCCTGCTCGTAGATGGAGGCGTCGCGCTCTCGCAGCGTGCCCCAGACATCGGGGTCCTCCACGTCGAAGGCGACGTACAGGTTCGCGTCGTCGTACGCGAGCCGCGCCACGGTACGGAGGGAGGCCGGCCGCCCATCGAAGCTGCCCACCAGCGTCACCGCCGGCGCGTCCTTCCAGACCGCGTCGTCCAGCACCCCGTCGATGACCGGGGCCTTCTTCACGCGAGACACCTTGTACTCGGGCAGCTCCGGCGGAGCACCACCGAGCGTGGGCCCGAGCATCCGGTTCGCGCCGTCCTGCGCGCGCGCATCGTCCACCGGCAGTCGATCATCGCCTCGCCAGAAGCCGAGCATCACCCGCGCGGGGCTCGCTGGCATGGGAACCACGTGCGTGTCCTCGATGACCTTGCCCACGGGCCACGTCGCGAGCGGCGCGGCGCCGTCTTGAATCTCATGGTCGGCGTTGCCCACCATCTGGCCGCTGGCCACGTCGACCACGTGCACGAAGAAGCCGAAGCCCTCGGGCGGGGGCCGCCGTGCCATGAAGTAATGCGTCAGCGTGACGGGCTGCCCTGGTGCCGCGCGCTCAGGCGTCACGCGCGAGCCCAGGTATGCGACCGCGCCGCCCGCGAAGGTCGTGTCCGCGCGGTAGGTGAGGTCCGAGGGCACAGCCTCGCGCGTGCGGACCTGGGCGGCCGCCGGCAGACGCGGCGTGCGATGGGCCGGGCCCGCCTGCTCGTCCCGACAGGACGTGACGAGGCACAGCAACGGCAGAAGCGTGAACCAGGACGTGGAATGGAGGCGCATCGAGGCCGGGCATCCTAGCCAGCTTCGCGCCCCAAGGCGCACCGGCGATGCGGGCTTCGTGCCTCCCACGCCACGGAGCCGCTCGGGCGGCAGGCGAGGTTGGACGAGGGGCAGCAGGTTCGCTACGACGCGCCCCATGCGCCCCTTCCTCACGGCGACCTGGCGTTCCCTGCTGATGCTCAACTACGAGGTCGCGCCGGAGGTCCTCCGCCCCCTCGTCCCCGTGGGCACCGAGTTGGAGACGTGGAAGGGACAGGCGCTTGCCAGCATGGTGGGCTTCCGCTTCCTCGACACCCGCGTGCGCGGCGTCGCCGTGCCAATGCATCGCGACTTCGACGAGGTCAACCTGCGCTTCTACGTGCGGCGCAAAGGCCCCGAGGGCTGGCGCCGGGGCGTCGTGTTCGTGCGGGAGCTGGTGCCTCGCTGGGCCATCGCCACCGTGGCGCGCGTGCTCTACAACGAGCCGTATCTCTCGGTTCCCATGCGGCACACCGTGGAGATGGAAGCCGCCGAGAGCGGTGCGCCCGGACGGGTCGCGTACGGCTGGCGGTACGCGGGGCGATGGCACCAGCTCTCCGCGAGCACCGAGGGCGCGCCCGTCTCCAGCGCACCTGACTCCGAAGAGGAGTTCATCACCGAGCACTACTGGGGCTACACCGCCCAGCGCGACGGAGGCTGCGCGGAGTACGCGGTCGAGCATCCTCGATGGAAGGTGTGGCGCGCGACGGACTCCACCTTCGACTGCGACGTGCGAGCCCTGTACGGCGAGGCCTTCGTGGAGAGTCTTGGCGGGAAGCCCCGCTCGGCGTTCGTCGCGGATGGATCCGCGGTCGCGGTGTATCCCGGCACGCGCCTCCCACGGAGCTGACACGCCGTCTCGGGCCTCGGACGGGGGCAGACGTCACGGACCGCCCGCGCGCGCCAACCCCGCGAAAGCGCGTGATGGGAGCGGGGCCTCGGCCTTGCTTCGTCGGCGCCCATGCACTTCCAGTTCGAACATCAGGACAGCACCATCCCCTTCGAGCTTCCCGAGGGCACGCATCGGCTCGGTGGAGGTCCCGAGGATCAGGTCCACCTGGAGGGGCTCCCTCCGGCACTGTTGACCTTGAGCATCGAGGAGCAGCGGCTCACCGTCGCGTCCTCGCGCACCTTCACCGTGAACGAGGTGTTCGTGCCACCCGGAGTCGCCCGGCTGGTGCTGCCGGGAGAGGTCCTCGGGCTCACCGAACAGATGTGCGTGCGCGTCCTGGAGCCCGAGGTCCCCGTGGAGCGCGGCGTGGGGACCGTGGCGGTGCTCAAGGAGCTGCTCTTGGGTTCGGAGCACGTCATCTCTCGCGCGGCCACCCTCACCTGCCTCACCGGGCTCGACCTGGGGCGGACCTTCGCGATCGGGGAAGCGCTCACGGACATCGGGCGTGGAGGTGGCGCGAAGGTGCGCTTGCGCGACCGCGCCGTGTCCCGCGTGCACGCGCGCATCCACCATGACGCTGACGGCTTCCACCTGGAGGACCTGGGCACGGCCAACGGCGTCTTCCTCAACGGCAAGGCCCTGCGACAGGCCACGCCCCTGACGGACGGAGACGTCATCGAGTTGGGGCGCTCCCTCCTGCGCTTCCAGGCCCCGGTGGACGAACCGCCCGCGCCCATCGCGGAGGCGCCTGCGCAGCCAGCGCCGCTCCCGCCCGAACCAGAAGCGCCCGCCCCTCCCGAGCCTCCTGCGCCACCCGCTGCGCATCCCGAGCCGAGACGCGACGCGGTGGAAGGCTGGCTCCTCACCCTCGCGGCGACCGCGGCCCTGGTGGGGCTGCTCGTCACCTATGCGCTGCTGGCGGGCTGAGGAGCGCTGGCTAGGCCCCGTGCAGGGGGGACAGCCCCGCCCGCTCGACGAGGAGCCGGGCGAGGTCCTGGTGGTGCCTGAAGAAGCTCGTGAAGTGCACGAAGCCGCCCGTGCCTCGGATGGCGTAGACCGTCACCGGCCCGGGGAGCACATCCAGCTTGCGGATGTCCGCGAACGGGAACCAGCGCGTGCGAACGAGTCCTCGGTACGTGACGCCGCGCGCGTCCACCACGATGAGCGTGCGGCTGTAGTACGTGACGGAGACCGCGAAGAAGAGGACGAAGAACCCCGCCGAGAGGAATGTCTTCAGCGGGACGCCCTCAAACCGGAACAGGTACACCAGCACCGCGACCCACATCAGGCCTGCCGCGCCCATGCTCACCGCGAAGACCCGACGGGGACGGAACACCTGCTTGCCTTCCGCATGCGCGTCGTTGCCGTCCATGCCTGGAAGTTAGTGACGGACACGGGTGGGTTTCAAACGCAGCCCCCCACGGGCTGGCAGGCGGTCAACGCAGACGCTCCGCCTTCTGTCGGGATTCCGCCTGCAACGGAGGGCGCACATCGGCGGCCGTGGACGCCGCGTAGCGCTCGTAGAGACTCCGCGCCTCGGCGTTGCGCCCCATCGCGCGGTAGGACTCAGCCAACCCGTAAAGTGGGGAGGCCGAATCGGGCTCCAACCTCAGTGCGTACTGGTAATCCGCCGCGGCCTCGGGGTAGCGGCGCAGCCCGATGTTCGCGCTGCCTCGCGCCGTATAGGCAACCGCCAGCATCGGCTCGAGTTGCACCGCCTGCGTGAGGCTCTGGAGCGCCCCGGCGAAGTCGCGCTCGCCGATGCGCTGCACGCCCATCTCGTAGGCCTTGCGCGCCTGGACGCGCGTGGGCTCCGCGACCGGCCCCGAGCCCGGAGGCAGCCCCGCCGCCAGGGGCGAGCTGCCCGACTGCGCCTGCTTCACCTTCGCGCGCGCCACGTTGTCCTGCGCGCTCTGCCGGATGGCCGTGTCCGTGGTGAGGCGCGCCGCGGCCTCCCACTGCTCGATGGCCTGCCCGTAGTAGCCGAGCACGGCCAGCGCGTTGCCCAGCTTGAAGCGCGCCTCCACGTGGCCCGCGTCCGCGTGCGAGGCATCCAGGAACGCGAAGGCCGCCTCGCGATAGCGGCGCTCGCGCATCAACACGTCCCCATCCCGGATGCGCGACGCCGCCAGGGTGGAGTTGGACTCGGAGGGCGCGCGCTCAGTGACGGGTGACTGCTGTGCCAGGGCGGACGGCGCCGCCGCGCCCAGCAGCAGCGCCGCGGCCACACTCCAGGCCCTTGCGCGCGAGACAACGACGACCATGGCAGCCCCCACCGTGCGGGTACTCGAGTGCCGTAGCAGAAAGCCGGCGCTGCGTCAGCTCACCTGGCGATCGATGAGGGTGGTGACCCCCATTCCGTAACCGATGCACAAGGTGACGGCGCCGTAGCGCAGATCCCGGCGCTCCAGCTCGCTCAGCAAGGTGGCGACCAGCATGGCGCCCGTGGCCCCCAGTGGGTGCCCCAGCGCGATGGCGCCGCCGTTCACGTTCACTCGGTCCGGGGAGATGCCCAGCTCCTGCGCCACCACGATGGGCACCGGCGCGAAGGCCTCGTTGATCTCCCACAGGTCGATGTCCTTCACCGACAACCCGGCCCGCGCCAGCGCCTTGCGCGTGGAGGGGATGGGCCCCGTCAGCATCAGCACCGGATCCGAGCCCGCCACCGCGGTGGCCACGATGCGCGCCCGACGAGGCAGCCCCCAGGCCCGCGCCGCCTTGTCGCTGGCCACCACCACCGCGGCCGCGCCGTCCACGATGCCCGAGGAGTTGCCGGCGTGGATGACGCCGTTCTCCTTGAACACGGGCCGCAGCCCGGCGAGCGCCTCCATCGTCGTGCCCGGGCGGCAGTGCTCGTCCGTGGCGAAGCCCACGCGCTGACCGTCCGCGCCCGTGACGAAGAAGGGGTCGATCTCCTTCTGGAACCGGCCGTCACGGATGGCCGCGCCCGCCTTCTGCTGGCTGCTCAGCGCGAACTCGTCCACCTGCGCGCGAGACAACTTCCACTGCTCGGCGATGAGCTCCGCGGACACGCCCTGCGGCACCAGGTTGGGGAAGCGCTCCACCAGGGACGGGGCGGCGGGCGAGCCCGGCCCCTCGGCGTCCGAGCCCATGGGCACGCGGTTCATGGACTCCACCCCACCGCCGATGGCCAGCTCCGCCTGCCCCGACATCACCTGCATGGCGGCGAAGTTCACCGCCTGGAGGCCCGAGCCGCAGAATCGGTTCACCGTGGCGCCCGCCACGTCAATGGGCATCCCCGAGGCCAACACCGCGCCGCGCGCGATGTTCAACCCCTGCTCGCCCACCTGGGACACGCAGCCCAACACCACGTCATCGACGCGCTGAGGGTCCACGCCCGTGCGGCGCAGCGCCGCGCTCAACGCGTGCGCGGCCAGGTCCATGGGATGGACCCCGGCCAGCGTCCCCTTCTTCTTGCCGCGCGCGGTGCGCACGGCGTCCACGATGATGGCGGTGTTCGAGTCGGACATGGGGAGGATCGACCCACAGGATTGATTCGAAAGTCAATCCCGTGGGTCTTCGACCCACGTCGCCGCTCAGCTCCGGAAGGGGTTCTGCAGCAGCACCGTCTCGCCCCGGTCGGCGCCCACGGAGACGCACACCACGGGGACGCCGCTGACCTCTTCCACCCGGCGCACGTAGCGCTTGGCGTTCTCGGGCAGTTCGTCGAAGGTGCGCACGCCCGCGAGCTTCTCGTCCCAACCCGGCAGCGTCTCGTACACCGGCTTGACGCGCGCGAGGTCCTCGTAGTCACCGGGCAGCTCGGTCACCTTCTGGCCGTCCAGCTCGTACGCGTTGCAGATCTGCAGCGTCTTGAGGCCGCTGAGCACGTCCAGCTTGGTGAGCGCGAGGCCCCACAGGCCGTTGACGCGCACCGCGTAGCGCAGCACCACGCCGTCCAGCCAACCGCAGCGACGCGGGCGGCCCGTGGTGGCGCCGAACTCGTCGCCCACCTTGCGCAGCCGCTCGCCCGTCTCGTCGTTCAGCTCGGTGGGGAAAGGACCGCCACCGACGCGCGTGGTGTAGGCCTTGCTGATGCCCATGACCTTGTCGATGGCCGTGGGGCCGAGGCCCGAGCCCACCGCGGCGTTGCCCGCCACACAGTTGGAGCTGGTGACGAACGGATAGGTGCCGTGGTCCACGTCGAGCAGCGTGCCCTGCGCGCCCTCGAAGAGGATGCGGGCGCCGCGACGCACCTGCTCGGAGAGGAAGAGGGAGACGTCGTGCACGAAGGGCTTGAGACGCTCGCCCAGCGCGGAGAACTCCGCCTGCACCTGGGGCGCCTCCAGACGGGGCACTTCCACGCCCGCCTTCGCGCACAGCTCCTTCATCTCCTCCAGCGCGGCGGGCAGGCGCTCGTCGATGCGCTTGCGCAGGCGCTCCGGGTTGAGGAGGTCACGCACGCGGATGCCACGGCGAGCGACCTTGTCCTCGTAGGCCGGTCCGATTCCGCGACCCGTGGTGCCAATGGCGCTGCCACCCCGGGCCTTCTCGCGGAAGCTGTCGAGCAGCTTGTGCCACGGGAAGATGACGTGGGCATTGTCCGAGATGAGCATCTGCGTGTCGTCCTTGAGGAAGCCGCGCGCCTTGAGCGCATCGATTTCCCCGACGAGGACGGCCGGGTCCACCACCACCCCGTTGCCAATCACACAGGTCTTGCCCGGGTGAAGGATGCCCGAGGGAATCAGGTGGAGGACCGTCTTCTGTCCGCCCACCACGAGGGTGTGGCCCGCGTTGTTGCCGCCCTGGAAACGGACGACCACCTGCGCGTGCTCCGTGAGCAGGTCAACGACCTTGCCCTTTCCCTCATCTCCCCACTGCGCTCCAACGACGACGACGTTCGGCATGGTGCCCGCCGCTTAGCACGCGCGAGGGGCCGGGTGACAGTGTTCCGCGAAGCCGCAATGAAGGGCTTGGCAGGCCGCTTTGTCACGTCCGGGCCACTTGCCCCGCGCTTCTTCCTTGACCAGTGCCCGGACCGCGTTCGCAAGCCGCCGGGACGCCTCTTGCTCACCCGCTGCCTGGGCCAGGAACTCCGGCTCGGGCCGCGCTTCCCCGAGGAACACCACGCCCGCGCGCACCCGCACACCCTCGCGCACCAGGCCTCGCGCCGCCAACGCCTGAGCCTCGAGCGCGTGCGCACACGCCGCCGCGCCCAAGGGATGCCGCCCGCCTGCCCGCAGCGCCACCACCACGGCCTCCCCCTCGGGGGACTCCCACAAGATGTCCACCTCTCCTTCCAACGCCACCCCGTCCTCCAGGTGCGACACGAAGGACAGGCCGCGGTGCACGCGAGACGCAGGCGAGGCGCCCAGCCGTCGCGCGAAGTCCGTGCACAGGAAGCGCTCGGCCGTGCGCAGCGCTGACTCCATGGCCTCCGAGTCCGGCGCGTGCCCCGCCTCGCGCCAGAGCGCTTCCAGGTGGGCCCGGCGATCCGCCGCGTCCGCGTCCGGACCCGACGTCCGCACGAGGTCCACGTCGCGCAGCAGCCGCGCCACCTGCGCGTCCGGCCCCACCGAGGGAAGCCATGCGTCCTGTTCCACGAGTGGCGCCGCGGCTTGCGGCGACACCTCCCACGGCAGCGGGGAGGCAGCCAGTCCCACGCGATGCACGTGGTGATAGCGACGCGGGCACGTGAGGAAGTCCTGCACGCCCGCCACCGAGGCCACCGCGTCGCCCGCCTCCGCGAGGCCTTCATCGAGTCCCGTCACGCGCAGCAGCGCGGCCTCCACCCGGGCCTCTGCGCGCGCCACGTCCTCGGGACCAGGAGGCTCGGGCTCGCGAGGCGGAGGCAACGCCTCCACGTCCACGTCGTCCACGAGCTCGCGCACCTCGGCGTCGTCCGCCACGCGCGCATCCACCATGTGCCACCACGAGTCCTTGCCCGCGCGCGGCTCCTCTCCTCCGGACAACACCAGCAGGTCCTTCGCACGGGTGAGCGCCACGTAGAGAAGGCGGCGGTACTCGGCATCCTCGCGGGCCTTCAGCTCCTGGCGCACGGCCTCGAAGCGCTCGGAAGTGAACGTCTCCAGCGAGTCCGGAACCCAGGGGCGCAAGGCGAGCCCGTGTGAGCGCTCGAAGTGGGCCCGCGCCGTGGTGGTGCGCCGCCGGCCGCCCAGCGCGGGCACGACGACGATGGGCCACTCCAAGCCCTTGGCGCGGTGGATGGTGAGCAACTGCACCGCGCGCGGGTCATCCGCGTCGAGCAGATCCGCCTGCGCCTCCGTGGGGTCGGAGTCAGCCAGCATGCGCAGCTCGCGCGCGAAGCCCACGCAGCCGCCCGTGCCTCGCTCGTCTCTTCTGGCGGCCATCGCGAGCAGCTTGTCCACGTTGGCGCTGGCCTGCTCCGCGTAGGGCGAGCCCGCCAGCGCCTCGCGATACCCCGTCTCTTCCAGCGCGACGTGCAGCAGCGCGCGAACCCCCAGGCGATCCCGCTCGCGGCGCAGGGCGGGCAGCA
Organism: Citreicoccus inhibens; assembly: GCF_019039035.1. Classification (GTDB taxonomy): domain Bacteria; phylum Myxococcota; class Myxococcia; order Myxococcales; family Myxococcaceae; genus Citreicoccus; species Citreicoccus inhibens. The sequence goes on from NZ_JAHNZT010000019.1 coordinate 116,254, forward strand.
CCTCCAGGAACCGCTCCAGGCGGACCTGTTCGCGCGCGGGCAGCCGAGCGCGCACCTCGGCGTCTCGAAGACCCGCCGACGCGAGCGACAGCGGCGCATCCCCCGCGAGGCGGAAGAGCGAGGCATCCGACAGGCCCACCAGCGGCGAGCGCAGCACCGCGGCGAAGGCCAGGGAGTCCTCCGAGTCCGCCAGCAGCGCCAGCAGCGACGCGAGGTCGAGCACCTCCTGCGCCCCGTAGAAGCCGCGGCCCCGCAGCACGCGGTGCGGGACGCCGTGGAGGATGAGCGCCTGGCGATAGACCTCCAGGTGCGTGAACGTCCGGAAGAGCACCGCCACGTCACCACCGCGCGCGGGCCGTGGGCCTTCTCCATCCTCGCGCGCCACCGTCGCGGGTGCCCCGGGCGCGAGCAGCAAGCGGAGCCGTCGCGCCATCGCGTCCGCATCCGCTTCGCGGACATCCAGCGAGGTCGCGGCCTCGGGGAGCATCAACCGCTCCACCACGGGCCCATCGTGCAGCGCGGGGCGGACGGGGGACAGGTCGTCCTGCGCGGGGACGTACGTCACCTCGTAGGGACGGGGTGGTTCGTGACGCGAGACGAGCACGCCCGCGAACGCGCGGTTGAAGAATGACAGGAGGCCCGGCACCGAGCGGCGGTTGTGCTGGAGGAAGTCTTGCGCGCCTCCCTCCGCGACAATCTTCTTCGCCAGCACCGTGAAGACAGACACGTCCGCGCCGCGGAACTCGTAGATGGACTGCTTGCGGTCACCCACCGCGCAGAGGAACGCGGGCTCCAGCGGCAGCGACGCCACCAGGTCCGCATCGGGCGCCAGTTCGCGCGGCCCTCCTTCGCGCTGCTCCGCGAGCAGCAACACCAGCTCCAACTGCAAGCGATTGGTGTCCTGGAACTCGTCCACCAGCAGCGCGCCCAGCCGCTCCTGGACCTGCTGACGAAACTCCGGGAAGTCTCTCAGCAGGTCGCGCGCCTTCACGAGCAGGGACGTGAAGTCGAAGACGTTGCGCCGCGCCATCTCCGCGTCGTGGCGCGTCTCCAGCCGGCCGAGCAGCTCGCGGAACGTGGCCTCAAACGGCGCCGAGCGCCACGCCGCGTAAGCATCCTCCAGGCGCCGCACGGAGCCGTCGCTCTTGCCCTTCACCTTCCAGAGCAACTCCTTCACCAGCGCACCCGCGCCCTTGCGCAGGTGCGCGAGGTTGCGCGGCTCGGACAGCAGCACCGAGCGCAGCAGCGGGAAGTGGCTCGGCTCCAGGAAGGTCTCGGGCGTCATTCCCTCCAGCGCGCGCTCGCACGCGGCCAGCAGCTGGCTCCACTCGCCCTTCGCGTCTTGCGCGCGCGCCTCGCCGCACAGCCTGCGGCCATCCTGGATGAGGACCTCCAGCTGGGCACGGCCCTCGGCCGCGTCACCCACTCGCGCGGCGGCGGCGCGCAGGCCCTCTTCTCGCAGCGTCGCATACACGGAGATGAGCGCGGCGACGAGCCCATCCGAGAAGCCCGAGCCCGAGAAGCCCAGCTCCGAGCACAGCTCGCGCACCTTCGGGTCCTGCTCCTCCAGCGCGTCGAGCACCACGCGCTCCGCCACGTCCTGCACCAACCCCGAGGCCTCGAGCGGATCCAACACCTCGAAGGCCGGGTCGATGCCCACCGCGGGAGGCGCGCGCCTGAGCATCTGTCCGCAGAGCGAGTGGAACGTGCCCACCGTGGCCGCGCTCAACTCCTCGCGCACCTGTCGCCACGCCTCCGCCGACGGGAACGGACGTCCCAGCCGCTCCAGCGACGCGCGCAGCACGGGCTCGGATCCTGCGGGGGCATCTCCCTGCGCCAGGGCATCCAGACGCTCGCGCACGCGGCGACGCATCTCCGCCGCGGCCTTGTCCGTGAACGTGAGCATGCACAGCCGCGCGGGCCGCAGCGCCTCGCCGACCGTGCGCGCGCCCGAGAACAGGTGCAGCGTCATGGTGACGAGGCTGTAGGTCTTTCCAGCACCGGCGCCCGCCAGCAGCGCGAGGTTGCGCTCCAGCGCGAGGGGCGAGGGCGTGTCGCTCATCCGCTCCCCTCCTCGGTCACGCGACGTTCAGTGATGCGGCACACCGCGCGGAAGCCACACGCGCCGCAGTCATTGGGTCGCGCGGGGAACTCGCCCGCCCTGAGCGTGTTCACCAATCCCTCCACCGCGTTGGGCAGGTTGAGCCCTCCCGAGCCCTTCACGCGCTCGCGCACGGCGGGGTCCTTCGACAGCAAGTCCTCCAACTCCTCGGCAGGAAGCACCTCGGTGAGGTGGATGCTGGCGCCCGTGCGCAACGAGAACCACGCCGCGTCGCGCGCCCGCGCGTGGCCGCTCTCACGCGCCGCATAGAGATAGAGCGGGAGCTGGAAGTCGGAGCGCAGCAGGTTCTCTTTCAACGTGCGCTTGTCCAAGCGACCCGACTTGTAGTCGATGACGCCCACCTCCGCGCCGCGCACATCGAGGCGGTCAATCTTGCCTTCGAACACGATGGCGTCATCCGCGATGGGCAGCAGCACCTTGCTCCAACGCTCGTCATCCGCCGAAGGTCCGAACTCGAGCTCGAAGCCCTCGGGCGACAGCGTCTCGAAGGGCAGCCCTCGGCGGTCATCCGTGAGGATGCGCCGAGCCATCGCGCGCGCCCGCTCTCGGGCCAGCTTCCACAGCTCCGGATGCCCGACGTGGTGGAACTTCTCGAAGTGCGTCACCGCCGACGCGAGCGCCGCGTCCAGCACCGCGTCGGGGATCTCCTCCGGCGGTTTGCCCAGCAGGTCCTGCTGCTTCAGCGCCTTGAACACCTCTTCCACCACGCGGTGCCAGAACGTGCCGCGCCCGCGCGCGTCGAACTCCTCGCCCGGGGCGTCGGGCTCGGTCACCTTGAGCCCGTACGTGAGGAAGCCCTGGAAGCTGCAGTTGCCGAAGCGCGCGAGCGCCGACGCGGACAGTGGCCGCTCCAGCCCGAAGTGGAATGTCTCCCGCAGCTTCGCTCCCAGCTCGGGCGCCTGGACGCCGCCGGTGAACTCACCGGGCGCGGCGTCTCGATCTCCGAAGAAGCGCAGACGCGCGGCCTCCATGTGCGCCAGCTCGCGCGCGCTGCGGTACCAGCCCTCGGACTCGAAGCGATGGCGCAGCAGCGGGCCCGCGGGATCCGGCTCCGTGACGCGCAGCTTGGGCCAGGCCACCGCCTCCAGCGCCACGCACCGCCGCAGCTCCGTCGCGGTGAGCACCTCGTCCAGCGGCGCGATGGGCGGCTGCGAACGCGGTGCCCACTTGAGCCCCGTCAGTCGCCGCACTTCCTCCAGGAACGCGGAGGGCACCTGCTCCTGACCGCCGGCGGCCTCCACCGCGTAGGACAGGCTCAGCCCGTCCGACGCCGCCGAGAGCGCGCTGGCGAACAACAACCGGTCCTCCGCGAGACGCCACGCCGCGCGGTCCTCGAACTCGCCCCCCGTGAGGCGAAACACGTCGCGGCCCAGGTGCTGATTGAGCGCGATGCGCTCCGCGTCCGCGAGCAGTGGCGAGGCCGGCTCGCGCCCGGGGAAGCGGCCCTCCGTGAGGCCCGCCAGGAACAGGTGCCGGAACGTGCGCCCTGGAACCTCGCGCGCGTCCAGCACCTCCACCGCGCCCGTCGTCGGGCCTCGCGCGGGCAGGTGCAGGTCCGCGAGCGAATCCGTCAGCCATCGCCCGAAGGTGCGCCGCCGCAACTTCGGACCGCCGCCCACCGAACGCAGCGAGCGCCGCAGCTCGTCCACGCTGTGGCGCAGGCCACGCCGTGCCGCCTCATCCCGGGCCCGTGCATCCACCGAGCGCGCGCCCAGCTCGCCCTCCTCGCGGGGCGCCAGCGGCCCCTCCGAGTCGAGCAACCCCAACCGCTCCACCGCCAACCACCACGCGTTCAGCAGGTCCTCGGCGCTGCCCTCCTCGGGGATGCGACGGCACTGCTGGAATAGCAGCAGACATCGCTCGCGCAGCAGCTGCACCGCGTGCACGCGGACGCTGTCCTCCTTGCGGCGCGCCCCGGACAGCGCGAGCAACCTCCTCGCGAGCCCCTCCAAACGCACGTCATACGCGCCCCGTCCACGCACCGCGCCGAGGCGGTCATCTCGCACGGCGGCCAGGGCGAAGAGCGAGGCTGGAGCCTCGGGGCCTCCGCGCGACAGCGTGGGGGCGTAGCGGCTGCTCACATACTCCGCGACGCGCTCGGCGGGGAAGCGGTCCTCCACCAACTGCGGCAAGCCCAGCGCCAGGCGCACCGGACCCGCGAGCGCGAGCCGCTCGCCCCATGGCAAGCGCACCGGCACGCCCAGCTCGCCCAACGCCTCCGCGAGCCAGCCCGCCTCCGGCCCCAGCTCGCGATACGCCACCGCGATGTCTCCAGGCGCGATGCCATCGGCCACCAGGCGCCGGACATCCCGCGCGAGCAGTCGGGCCTCGTCCCTCGCGGTGGCGGCGCTCCACAACCTTGGCGCGGGCTCGGCGCCCTTCAGCACGTCCCGCGGCGCTCGCGGCGAGAACAGCTGCCGTCCCAAGTCGGTGAAGGGCCGGCCCTCGAACGTGACATCCGCCTTGAAGAGGTCCACGTGGGGCATGGACTCGCCCCGGCTCTCGAAGGCTCGGAAGAGCGCGGCGAGCGCGGCGTCCGCGACGGGCGAGCCTCCCACCGGCGTCTCCACGCGCAGCGCCACGCGTCGCGCCTCACACGCGGCGGCCAGCCCCAGCAGCAGCTCCAGGCCCGAGGGGCGCACATCATAGACGCCATGCAGGACGACCGTGCTCACGTCCTCCCAGGCCGCGGGCCAGGCGCCTCGGTCCAGCGCCTCGCGCGCGCCCCGCACGACGTCCTCGCGGTCCGCCAGTCCCAGCACCGCGAGGCGCTGCTCATAGAGAAAGAACAGCCGCGCCAGCACCCGCACGCGCGGACGCCGCTCCGGCGGCAGGGCCTCGGCCGCGTCTTGCAACTCGCGCGGCGACAGGCGCCCCGCCTTCAGGTCCAGCAAGGCATCCAAGGCCGCGCGCGCGAAGCCGGGCTCGCGCACGAAGTCGCCATACGGCGTGGCGCCGAGGCTCGGCCCCAGCGTGGCCACCACCGTCCGCGCCGTCAGGGCCGAGCACGGCCGGCGATTCAGCTCCCGCGCCCCACCCAACGCCTGCACGAACGCATCCCAGGTGAGCTGGTGCGTCCCCACGCGGACGCCCCGGCCCGGGCGTTCGGCGCGCAGCGCGGCCTGACGCCGGCCAGCGTCGGGGAACACATGAAGCGTGCGGCCAGGGGCGGACATGCGGGGGGCGGAGTGTAGAACGGGGGCGCGGCGGGGTTGCATGCTCGATTCGACGACCGCTCGCCACTGTGCTCTGTCGGCGGCCCGCCCACCCTCCCCCCGTGGAGGGAGGCGGCCACGAGATTCCAGGATTCCTGGGCAGCTCCCCGGCCTGGACGCCAACCATGCCTATGCTCGCGACCGTGCGGCCCGCCCCTCGCTCTCTTGCCCTCGTAGCCCTGCTGCTTCTGCTGCCCGGAGCCCCCGTCCGCGCCGAGTCCGGTGAGGCCCCCACGCCGCCCTACGCCCTGCGCTTCGACTGGACGCGGGATGGCTTGCTCACGGGCATCCCCGCCGTGCTCTGGATTACGAGCGAGACGCTGTTCAAGGACGACCTGGCCCCCGCCCACTGTCGCTGGTGCGACCGGGCCTCGGACGGCCGTGACACCCTCAACCGCTTGGACCGCTGGGGACGCGGACTCGCCGGCGACACGCCGGACGCGCGGCGGCGCGCGGACACGTGGAGCAACGCCGTGGGCTTCGCGGGCGTGCCGCTCGCGATGTTCGGCCTGAAGTACGCGGTGGGAGCCAGCGGGCCGGACTCCGGCGCGCGCTTCGCGCAGGACGCGACCATCATGCTGGAGAGCGCGATGCTCGGCTCCGTGTTCAACCAAGCGGTGAAGTTCGCCGCGGGACGCGAGCGGCCCTTCGTGCACGTCCTGCCCGACGCGGACAAGCGCCTCACCGCGCACCCCAACGACAACAACCTGTCTTTCTACAGCGGACACACACAGCTCGCGTTCTCGCTGGTGGTCTCCGCTGGCACGGTGGCCGCGCTGCGCGGCGACGCACATCAAGCCTGGCTGTGGGGCATTGGCCTGCCCCTGGCCACGTCCGTGGGATTGCTCCGGATGGCCGCGGACAAGCACTACCTCACCGATGTCGTCACGGGCGCGGTTCTCGGCTCGGCGTTCGGCGCCGCGGTGCCCCTGCTGTTGCATGGCCGGACGGACGACACGACGCCTTCCACCCCCCCACGGCTGAGCCTGTCCGTCGGCCCGCGCGATGTGGGCCTGTCCGGGAGCTTCTGATGCCCACCGGGTGATACAGACCCCGCCCGTGGCCGGCGGCGCTCCCCGTCGACGCGATGGTATGCATACCGGAATTCCCCGGGTAGAGCGCGGACCCGTTGAACCAATTCCCCTCCGGAATTCCAGCCTGCCGCGTCAGGAGCCACATCATGCCGTCTTCCTCCCGTCGTCATCGCCGGAGCCCCTGGCTCGCGCGCTGGCCCGCGCTCATGGTCTCGGGGCTCGCCTCCGCGTGGATGTCTTGCGCCCCCACCGAGCCGCCCCAGCCCGAGCCCTCCACTCCGGAACGCACCTCGCAGGAGCTGGTCACCTGGACACTGGGCGCTCGCTACAACGCGGACCAGACCAAGATTGACTTTCGCGTGTACTCGCTGAACGCCACGGACATCGAGCTGTGGCTCTACGCCGCGCCGCAGGGGGCCGCCGAGGTCGTGAAGTATTCCATGACGCCCAACGCCACCACCCATGTGTGGAGTCTGAGCGTCGACGTCAGCGCCGTGAAGGCGGCGGGAATCACCGGCACCGTCTACTACGGCTTCCGCGCCTGGGGGCCCAACTGGCCGCACGTCGCGGGTTGGTCCAAGACGAACCGCACCGCGGGCTTCGTCTCGGATGTGGACAGCAATGGCAACCGCTTCAATCCCAACAAGCTGCTGTGGGACCCCTATGCGCTGGAGCTGAGCCACGACCCGGTGAATCCGCTCAACGCGGACGCGACGGTGTTCGCCTCCGGCCCGACGCACCGCTACAAGGACAGCGGCACCGTGGCGCCCAAGGGCATCGTGCTGTTGCCAGACACCACGTCCATCGGCACCAGGCCCACGCGCGCGTTCAAGGACGACGTCATCTATGAAGTCCACCTGCGCGGCCTGACGAAGCAGGACACGGCCTCCGGCCTGGATGCCAATTGCCTGGGCACGTACAAGACCGCGGGCCAGAAAGCGCTGGCGCTGTCTCAACTGGGCGTCACCGCGGTGGAATTCCTGCCGCTCCAGGAGACGGACAACGACAACAACGACACGGCCCCGACCACCACGGCGGGAGACAACTACTGGGGCTACATGACCCTGAACTACTTCGCGCCGGACCGCCGCTACGCGTGTGACAAGAGCGCGGGCGGCCCCACGCGAGAGTTCAAGGCCATGGTGAGCGCGTTCCACGCCGTGGGCATCAAGGTGCTGGTGGACGTTGTCTACAACCACACTGGCGAGGGCGGCGCGTGGACGAGCGGGGATTCGAGCACGTTCAACCTGATGTCGTTCCGCGGCCTGGACAACCCCACGTATTACAGCCTCACCACGGACAAGCAGTTGAGCTGGGACAACACCGGCGTGGGCGGCAATTACAACACGTTCAACACGGTGGCGCAGGACGTCATCATCCACTCGCTCGCGTACTGGAAGGACACGCTCGGCGTGGATGGCTTCCGGTTCGACCTCGCCTCGGTGCTGGGCAACACCTGTGAGCACGGCTGCTTCAACTACAACCGGGACAACTCGGGCACGGCGCTCAATCACATCATCACCGCGCTCGCGCCTCGACCGGACACGGGCGGCGCCGGCACGGACTTCATCGCCGAGCCCTGGGCCATCGGCGGCAATTCCTATCAAGTGGGCAACTTCCCCGTGGGCTGGAAGGAGTGGAATGGCATGTTCCGCGATGCCTTCCGCGAGGACCAGAACCAGCTCGGCGTGGTCTCCGTGACGACGGGCACGCTGGCCTCCCGCTTCACGGGCTCGTCGGACCTGTTCGGGGATGACGGCCGCAAGCCGCTGAACTCGGTGAACTTCATGGTGGCCCACGACGGCTTCACCTTGAAGGACCTCTATTCCTGCAACAGCAAGAACAACTCCCAGCCATGGCCCTACGGCCCCTCCGACGGAGGCGAGGACACCAACCACAGCTGGGACCAGGGCGGCACCGCGTCCCTCCAGCGCCAGGCGGCGCGCAATGGCCTGGCGTTCCTGATGCTCAGCGCGGGCGTGCCCATGCTGACCGGCGGTGACGAGTTCCTCCGCTCGGTCAACTGCAATAACAACGCATACAACCTGGACTCGTCCGGCAACTGGCTGAACTACACCTGGAACACCGACCAGACCAACTTCCGCCTCTACACCAAGAACCTCATCGCGTTCCGCAACGCGCACCCCTCGCTGCGCCCGGCGGGCTTCTACAGCGCCACGGACGGCAACCCCACCGTCAACGTGATGGAGCAGCACCGTTGGTTCAAGCCGGACGGCACCGTCCCCAACTCCACCTACTTCGACGACCCGTCGAACCACGCGATCGCCTTCCGCGTCGACGCCACCGAGTTCACCGGCGAGACGGTGAAGGCCATCTACGTGGCCTACAACGGCTGGTCCGGCAACGTGACGTTCACCCTGCCCTGGCCCGGCACCGGCAACAGCTGGTACCGCGTCACCGACACCTGCCCGTGGAACGAGGGCGCCAACCAGGTCCATCTCACGCCCACCAGCACAGACAAGATTGGCGGCGAGAACACGACGTATGACGTGTGCGGCCGAGGCCTCATCGTCCTCGTGGCCCAGGCTTCATGATGTGACGTCCCTCTCGGGGCCCGGGTTCTCACGCCCCAGGGCCCTGGGAGCCCACCGCGCCTCGGCTCACTCGGGCTCGTTGATTTCCCGTGGGTATCAGGTGACACACCACGCGAAACATCTAGACATCCGTCAACACCTCTCTTGACGTTGATGTCTTGAGTCGACACCCTGCCCTCGACTCAAGCCTTCCCCGGACTGCAAGAATACCAAGTCAAGACCGACCCTCCCTCGGAGGGCCGGAGAGGCGAGAGCCATGCCCCCACAAGGAGCCCCATGAACCCAACGCGTCTGCTTGGACTCACGTGTCTCACCGCGTCGCTGCTGTCGGGATGCTCGAATGAAACGCCAGCGGCAGGCTCGCCGTCGGCTCGCGATACAAAGACAGACATGCCGGCCCGGGTCGCCCGAGCACTCGACGACATCCCGGTCATCGACCCGGCCGCGCTCGCGGACGGATACACCGGCGAGGCCTACAGCGCCGGCGTGTCCGCCACCGGAGGTCAGGCGCCCTACACCTGGGCCGTGGTGGCTGGCGCGCTGCCCTCGGGCGTGACGTTGGATGCGAGCACGGGCGCGCTGTCCGGCACGCCCTCGGCCACGGGCACCGCCACCTTCACGGTGTCCGTGACGGACGCGGCCAGCGCGGAGTCCACCCAGGCGTTCTCCCTCGCGGTCTACGCTCCGCCGAGCCTCGACACGACGACGCTCACGAGGGCCACCGAGGGCGTCACGTACCGCCGCGCGCCGGGCACCGCGGAGGCCCTCGCCGCCTCCGCGGGCAAGGCGCCGCTGCACCTGAGCGCCACGGGACTGCCCGCGGGCCTCGCGCTGGACGGGGACACGGGCGAGCTGTCCGGCATCCCCACCCCGGGCGCGGCGGGCGTGCACGCGGTGGACGTGGACGTGGTGGACGCCAATGGGCACGCGGCCCATGGCTCACTGTCGCTGGAGGTCGTGGCGCCCCAGCCTCAGGCCTCGATGGGCACGCTGGGCGTCGAGCCCGAGGGCAGCCCCATCACGGACGCGCTGACCGTGTTCGTCCTGGGCGAGAACAACCAGCCACGCGCGAACGTGGGAGTGCGCGTGCGCAAGAATGGCGCGGAGTACACGCCCGCGCGGGAGGCGCTGACCGATGCGCAGGGCCGCGTGTACTTCACGGGCCTGGGCCTGGACGGCGCGATGGACACGGTGGACATCACCGCCAACGGCAGCAACCTCTTCAACGTCACGATGGCGCAGGTGAACGCGTCGCGCGTGACGCTGGTCGCCGCCAACTATCCCCTGCCGCTGCGGCGCGCCTCGTCCGCCGCCACCTGGGACACGACGGCCGCGCGCTTCATCCACATGGGCGGACGCAACAACACCCCGGGCATGCCGAACGGCTGTCTCAACGACACCGTGGCGTTGGGGACTCCGGCGACGCCCGCGTGGGAGGAGTGGACGCCACCGGGCATGACGGGCACGGCCGCCCCTGCCGCGCGCGTGGCCTCGGCGTTCCAGTTCAAGGGCAGTGGGGTCAGCGTCCTCTTCGGCGGTGAGAGCTGCACGGGCACGAAGCTCTCGGACACGTGGCAGTTCTCGTCCGCCACGCGTACGTGGCAGCAGAGTGGCGCGCCCGGTCCCAGCGCGCGCTCCGGTGCGGCCATCGCGCCCTCCCCGGTCGCGGGCGGCATCCTGCTGTTCGGCGGAACCACGGCCACGGGCGCGCAGAACACGCTCACCGTCAACAACGAGCTTTGGACCTTCGTGGCCGGCTGGGGCAAGTTGACACCCACCGGAACGCTGCCCACCGCCCGCGCGTTCGCCGCCGCCGCCGTCGACACGAGCACCAACCTGATGTGGATGTGCGGCGGAGCCAGCGGCACGCCGTTCGGTGGCGCGGACCAGACGACGTGCTCCACCTACAACCGCACCACCAACGCGTGGGCCGGCGCGCCCGCCATGCCCCTGGGACGCCGCGGGCACGGCATGGCCTACCGCCCCGGGGACGGCCTGTATGTCTTTGGCGGGACCGCCAGCGGCACCGCGCGCAATGACCTCCTCCGCTTCCGCATGGGCACCTGGAGCACCGTCACGGCGCAGGGCGCGGTAGGCAGTCCTCCCGCGGGTGGAAGGAACCTCGCGTACGACCCGGGCACCGGCAACCTCGTGCTCGTCACCCCGGCCGGGGAGGTGTGGACGTTCGATGGCGCGGCGTGGGCACAGCGCTCCTCCGCCACCGCGGGGACGGTCACCCTGTCCGGCACGCTGTCGGGCGGCGCGGCGACGGGCAGCGCCGCAGTCTGGGTCGTCGGAACCAATGGGTTCTCGCTCACGACCAACTTCGTGTCCATGCCGGGCGGCACCGCCACGTACTCCCTCGCGGGGCTTCCCACGGGCGTGCCGCTGTCCGTGTACGCGTACCACCTGTCCGGCGGCGGCCTGTACTCGCACAAGGACATGGGCAGCGTGGGTCCGCTGAGCGGCGACACCCCGCTCGACATCGCGTTCGAGCCGGGCCCGCTCACGACGACCACCTCGACGGGAGACGCGGCCTTCCCGCTCGACTGGAGTGGCACGTCCAACGGCCTCATCACCCGCGCGGTGCGCACACAGCCGGGCTTCCCGGTCCAGCCCATTGGGGAGGCCCAATCGCAGGCGGGCACCGCGACGGCCTTCAGCACGCAGTACATCGCGCCGCTCGCCCCCGCCGCCGAGGCCCTTCAGGCCGAGGCCGACAACACCAGCCCGGCGTTGTGCGAGACGCTCAGCGCCTGGAACTACGCGCCCACCGCGGGCAGCGTGGGCGTGCTCGCCCTGCCGGACGGCGTGCGCGGCCTGTCGCCCGGCGTCAGCGAGTGTGACACCGCCCCGGCGCCCACGGCGCTCGAGGGCAGCTACCAATACACCGCGCCCGCGGGCACCGAGCTCGTCTCCGTGCTGCGCGGCGCGCGCGGCATGACGTGGGATTGGAAGTACGTGGGCCCGTCGCGGGCCGGGGTGCGCACCTTCGCCTTCCCGCTGCCGAGCACGCTCGCGCCCAGCCGTCCGTCTCCGAGCGGACAAGCCACGGCATACGAAGTCACCGCCTACGTCTTCGCGCCGGGCTCGGGCTTCCAGTATCCGCGGTTCGAGTCGGCCACGCTGCGTCCGTCCGGCACAGCGCGGGCTCGCGCACGCGGCTTCGTGCGGCAGTAGCGCAAGGCCCAGGCGGCGGCGTGCCCGGGGCTCACAGCCCGAGCGGCGCGCCGTCGCCCTCCGCGCGCAGGGGCGGCAACATGGCCATGTCCCAGCGGCGCGGCGGCTCCCACGTCACCGCGCCCGAGGTCCCCCAGCCCGCGCGCACCACCTCGCGTCCCTCGAACTCCATCCAGAAGAGCGACTCGTCCGGGCGCGAGGCCTGGTCCAGGCACGCCACGCGCGTTGCCCCGGAGCGCCCATGGCCCTCCAACGTCATCGCGAAGGCCTTGTGCGAATGGCCGCACAGCAACCACCGCGGCTCCAGGGTGTCCACCACCCGCCGCGTCACCGGATTGCCAATCCAATACGAAGGCAGCGGCCGGGGCGGATCCGGGTTCTCGTCTCGCGCCCGCTGCACGATGCCGCGCGGCCACTCGTGGACGAGCAGCACATCCACATCGCGGGCCAGGAGCAGCCGCTCCACCTCGCCCTCGCGGAAGTAGCCAGCCTGCTTCGCGGTATCCAGGGACAAGGGGCGCTTGAGCGGTTGGGAATAGAAGCGCGGCGCGTGAATGCCAGACAGGTACGCCACCCGCAGGCCCCGGAGTTCGCGCATGCCGGAGCGCCCCAGGTACTGCACCCCAGGAGCCAGCTCACCGCCGCCCTGCACGTCGTGCAGCGCCTCGAAGTCCTCGTTGTTGCCGCCAATGAAATACAGCGGTCGCTTCACCCGACGCACGCCGTCCGCGTACTCGGCGAACTCCGCGGGCATGGCGCGCTTGGCGGCCTTGCGTCGGTGGTCATCCGCGCGGCGGAACGCCTCCACGTCTCCCACCGCGAGCACCAGGTCCACGTCCCTGCCCCGCGCCTGTGACAGCGCGTCCAACCACGCCTCCACCCGATGGAAGCGGCCATGGATGTCGCCCAGCGCGGCGACCAGGAGAGAGTCCTGCGGCATCTTGGCGCGAAGGGTGCGCACAACGGACCCACCCTGTCGAGCAGCCTTTGCACCCGGGAGCCACTGGCGGACAGAACTCCGTCCGCCAGGGTTCCCCAGGGTTCAATCGCAGCCCAGCGGGTAGGTGATCTCGATCATCGCGCCAGGCGCGGGCGCCGTCGCCGAATCAAAGACGACCGTGTTCGTGCCCGCGTCGTAGGACCACCCACCGGTCTGCACCACCCCATCCACCTTGACGACAATCTTCGAGGTGTCCGCCGGCCTGGCGGACAGCGGGAAGTTCCGGTTGGGACCGAAGGCGCTGAGGGACAGCTTCTCCAGCGACGTGGCCCAGTCCGGTGTGCAGATGCTGTCCACCACGCCACCCAACGCCTGGGCCAGCGCCGCGTAGCGGCTGCCCGAGCTGCTCGCCGTGGGGCACGTCGTCAGGTCCGGCGGGCCGACGACGGCGTTGAAGCTGACGCGCGACTTGTCCTGCCCCTTCAGCGACAGGAAGTAGGACTCGTAGAAGGACACCGGCTGCGAGCTGAAGTCCTCCTCGTCCGACAGGGCGATGATGGCCAGCTTGGCATCGTCGCGCAGGAAGCCCGCGTTGCCGTCATGCGCCAGCGGCGTGCGAATATCGTCCTCGCTGCTGAGCAGCGGCTCGGAGAGCGCGCGGTACGCGGCATCCAGGCCCTGCTCGTTCCAATGACACACACCCACCTTGGTGTTGTTGGCGAAGACCGCCGCCGCGTTGGGCGTGGTGGGCGTGATGATGCGCGGGCTGGAGCCATCCGCCGGGAAGAGCCGTCCGTTCTCACCGCCCTGCGCGCCGCCCGGGCACTCGGACCAACCGCCGGGAGACGGATCCAGCCCCGTGGTGGTGACGCCGATGCGGAAGTCCACGTTGGCCTTGCTGGCCGCGCTGAGGAACGCCGCGAAGTTCTGCCCCAGGCTCTGCTGCTCCTCCATCATCGAGCCCGAGTTGTCGACGACGAAGAGCACGTCGACCTTGGCCTCGGACTCCTGGAAGAAGACGTCCGTCTGGTCGGCCTTCGTCACACCCCGGCCCACGAGCCCCGCCGTGTACACCTGCCCATCCGGCAGCGTGAAGCGCAGCGCCGCCGCGTCGGCGCCGTCGTCCACGGGCTCATACACCCCCGTCATCCGCAGCTTGCCACCCGCCGCAATCTCCAGCGGGAGCGCCGGCACGCCCTTCACCTCGAACTCGGAGCCCACCTGCTCCAAGCCCAGCCGCGAGACGGACACCGGCCCCGAGCACTGGTTGATGGCCACCACGTCCCGCGTGCGAGGACCACACGACAGCTTGGCGGTGCCGAAGTCCACCGTGCCGGGCTGCACCAAGAAGCACCCCTGCACGCCCTTGCCCGCCAGCGCCACCAGCGGATGGCCCAGCGTCGGGTGGTTGAGCCACGCCTCCGCCATCCCCGAGAAGTCGCCCGCCTCATCCGGCTTGAAGCGCACCACCAGCGTCGCCTTCTGCCCCGGCGCCAGCACGCCGTTCTCCACCGGCTCCGCGCTGAAGGCCACGTCCGAGCCCGAGGCCAACGACATGGAGGCCAGGTAGCAGCGCTCCGTGCCCGTGTTGCGCAGCGTCACCCCGAGGGCCACCTCCGTGCCCACCTGCACCCCACCGAAGTCCAGCGTGGGCGGCACCGCGAATACGCAGGGAGAGAACACCTGCCCCTCGCCCAGCAGCGCCACGCCCTGCGTGGAGGACGCGGAGCCATGGCGCACCGTCACGCCCAGTTGCCCCGCGCTGCCTCCCGCCGCGCTCGGGCGAGGGCTGAAGGTGATGCCCACCTTGAGGGACTGCCCGGACGGAATGGGCGTGCTCGCCGGAGGCTGCGCCAGCGTGAAATAGCCGCCCTGCTGCGTCGCGACGGCGAGGTTGCTCAAGAGCACCTCGTCACGACAGTGATTGAGCACCTCCACCTGCCGCGTGGCCGTCATGCCGCTGGCCACCACGCCAAAGTCCAGGCGATCCGGCAACACCGCGACGCACGAGCCCCCACCCTCCCCCGTCAGCGACACCTTGGGGCCCGGCGTGTTGGTGCCAGCCTTGCCCACATCCAACAACACCCGCCCCGCGCCCGCCGCACCCGGAGCCAGCGGCGTGAAGGCCACGCGCACCTCCACCGAGCCACCCGCCGGTAGCAGGTTCCCCGGCATCGACGGCGCGCTCACCACCCGGTACACGCCGCCGGGATCCTCCACCAACGAAGCGCCCGTGTAGCGCAGGGGCTCCGTCCCCTGATTGCGCACGGTGATCCGCTCCTCCGCCGTGGCGCCCACCGCCACGCGCCCGAAGTCGACGTGCAGCGGCGTCACCTCCAGGAGGCTCGCCACGCCCGTGCCCTTGAGCGGCACCACCGCCGGCTCGCACCCGGTGCACACCGTCACGCGCAGCTCGGCCTCCGCCGCGCCCAGCCGCGTGGGCTCGAACGACAGCGTCACCTGCCGCGACTCCCCCGGCGACAGCATCGCGGGCAGCCCCGGCCCCACCGAGAACTCGTCCGCGTCCGAGCCCGCCAGCGACAGCTCCAGCGGGCTGTCCACGGCCGAGGTGTTGCGCAGCGTCAGCGGGAGCGTCTCCACCTGCCCCAACCCCACGTTGCCGAAATCGAGCGGCGCCTCGGGAACCTCCAGGGTCGCCTTCACGCCCCGCCCCGACACCGGCACCGTCGCGCTGGCCTCCCCGTCCGCATCGGTGAGGAACTGCACCTGCCCCTGTACATCGCCCTCCACGTCGGGCGTGAAGCGCACCTCCACCTCTTGCTCCGCTCCGGCAGACAGCGTGAAGGGCTCGAACGGCGGCACCTGCACGTGCGGCACATTGGAGGTCGCGCCCTCCACGCGGTACGGCGCGCGCCCACCATTGGCGAGCCGGAGCTTCAACGTCTTCGTCCGGCCCACCGCCGCGACACCGAACTCCAGTGACTCCGGCCGGGCCTCGAATGCAGTCCGCGCAGAATGTGAGGACGGTTGTCCACACGCCATGCACGCCGCCACCACCGCCACCCACGCCCACACCCGAGGTCCTCGCATACGGTGCCGTCCTCCCCACAGACGCCGGGGAGCCCCCACTCGTGCGGCACGCCCCGGCAAGGCCGGATGTCTGCAACCCGGATGCCCGCTGGCTCCCCAGGCGGGACGTCGGGCGGCCGACGCGACAACTCATTGGCCGGCCTGGGAAAAGCCTTACCCATCCTGAGGAACGGGATTCCCATTGAGTTCGGAAACCCGGAAAAAGTTTCCGGAACCGCCAGCCCCTGACACTGGCCTCGGTCCGAGGGACAGCCCCTCGGATTCGTCACCCTGCGGCCCTCCCTTTCCCTGGGTTGGCCGGCCGGGGATGCGCATTGCGCTCCCGCGGGTTGGTCCCCAATCACTCGGTGCGTCCGCCTTTCCACGTACCGGAACACCCATTCAGTGATAGATCGCCCGCCCATGTCCGAACCCGATGTCGTCTCCATTCGCGGCGCCAAGGAGCACAACCTCAAGAACGTCTCCCTGGACATCCCCAAGAAGAAGCTGGTCGTCTTCACGGGAGTCTCGGGATCCGGCAAGAGCTCGCTCGCGTTCGACACCCTCTACGCGGAGGGGCAACGTCGCTACGTGGAGAGCTTGTCTTCCTATGCCCGGCAGTTCCTGGGGCAGATGGAGAAGCCGAAGTACGACACCCTGAGGGGCCTGTCGCCCACCATCTCCATCGAGCAGAAGGCGGCCAGCAACAACCCGCGCTCGACGGTGGGCACCGTCACGGAGGTCCACGATTACCTGCGCGTGCTCTACGCCTCCATCGGCGTGCAGCACTGCCCCCAGTGCGGTCGCAAGGTGGGCAAGCAGAGCGCGCAGCAGATCGTCGATGAAATCCTCAAGGCGCCCGCGGGCAGCAAGGTGCAGGTGCTGGCCCCGCTGGTGACGAACCGCAAGGGCGAGCACAAGGACCTGCTCGCGGACGCGCAGAAGCGAGGCTTCTCCCGCGCGCGCATCGACGGGAAGCTCAAGAACCTGGAGGAGCGCATCGACTTGGACAAGAAGTCCAAGCACGACATCGCGCTCGTCATCGACCGGCTCGTGCTCAAGGCGGACGTGCGCACGCGCCTGACGGACTCGGTGGAGACCGCGCTGCGCGAGGGCAAGGGGACGCTCATCGTCACCGACGAGACGGGCGCCATCGCGTCCGACCGCGTGATGAGCGAGCTGAACGCGTGCCCCACCTGCGGCCTGTCCTTCGGGGACCTGACGCCCGCGTCCTTCTCCTTCAACAACCCGCTGGGCATGTGCACGGACTGCAACGGCCTGGGCACGAAGCCGGAGATGGATCCGGACCTCATCGTGCCGGACCCGTCGCGCTCCATCCGCGAGGGCGCCATCGAGCCCTGGGCCACGGGCATGAACCGCGGCGAGGGCTGGACCGCGGACTTCGTGGAGAGCCTGGCCAAGGCGTTCAAGATCGACCTGGACGTGCCCTACGCCAAGCTGACCAAGCGCGAGAAGGAGACGCTGATGCACGGCTCGTCCGGCAAGGCGTTCACCGTCGAGTGGGGCGAGGGCGGCCAGTACAAGATGGAGTGGGAGGGACTCGTCGAGAAGATGATGCGCAACTTCAAGACCACCACCTCCGAGGCGCGCCGGGCCGAGTTGCAGAAGTACTTCAGCGACAAGCCCTGCCCCGCCTGCAAGGGCGAGCGTCTGCGGCCCGAGAGTCGCGCGGTGAAGGTCCACGCCCGCTCGCTGGTGGAGCTCAGCCGGATGACCATCGCGGATGCGCACGCGTTCCTGGGCGCGCTGGGGCTGTCCGAGCACGAGCGGAAGATCGCCAGCGAGCTGCTGAAGGAGATCCGCAGCCGGCTGTCCTTCTTGGTGGACGTGGGCCTGAACTACCTCACGTTGGATCGCACCGCGTCCACGCTGTCCGGCGGTGAGAGCCAGCGCATCCGGCTGGCGTCGCAGATGGGCAGCGAGCTGACGGGCGTCATCTACATCCTGGATGAGCCCTCCATCGGCCTGCACCAGCGAGACAACGGCAAGCTGCTCACCACGCTCAAGCGCCTGCGCGATTTGGGCAACTCCGTCATCGTCGTGGAGCACGACGAGGAGACGATGGAGGAGTCCGATTGGCTGGTGGACTTCGGGCCGGGCGCGGGCGAGCTGGGCGGACAAGTGGTGGCGCAGGGCACGCCCAAGCAGGTGATGGCGGACACCCAAAGCCTCACGGGCGCGTACCTGTCCGGCCGCAAGGAGATTGAGATTCCGGACCGGCGCCGCGTGCCCAATCCCAAGCATCAAATCCGCATCACCGGCGCGTCGGAGAACAACCTCAAGAACGTGGACGTGGACCTGCCGCTGGGCATGTTCACCGCGGTGACGGGCGTGTCCGGCGCCGGCAAGTCCACGCTCATCAACGAGATTCTCTTCCCCGCCCTGTCGCGCGCGCTCTACGACACGCGCGAGCCCATGGGCAAACACAAGGCCGTGACGGGCCTGGAGCACCTGGACAAGGTCATCGACATCGACCAGCGCCCCATCGGGCGCACCCCGCGCAGCAACCCCGCCACGTACACCAAGGTGTTCGACGCCATCCGCGAGGTGTTCGCGATGACGCCCGAGGCGCGCGCGTTCGGCTACGGGCCGGGGCGCTTCAGCTTCAACATCAAGGGCGGACGCTGCGAGGCCTGCGAGGGCGATGGCGTGAAGCTGGTGGAGATGCACTTCCTGGCGGACGTGTACGTCCCCTGCGAGGTGTGCCATGGCCAGCGCTTCAACGAGGCCACGCTGCGCGTGCGCTACAAGGGCAAGAACATCGCGGAGACGCTGGACCTGAGCGTGCGCGAGGCCATGCAGCACTTCGGCGCGCACAAGGACATCATGCGCGTCATGCAGACGCTGGATGACGTGGGACTGGGCTACATCCGCCTGGGCCAGCCCTCTCCCACCCTGTCAGGAGGCGAGGCCCAGCGCATCAAGCTGGCGCGCGAGCTGGCGCGCGTGGCCACCGGCCGCACGCTCTACATCCTCGACGAGCCCACCACCGGCCTGCACTTCGAGGACATCCGCAAGCTGTTGTCCGTGCTCAACCGTCTGGTGGAGGCGGGCAACTCGGTGCTCGTCATCGAGCACAACCTGGACGTCATCAAGAGCTCGGACTGGATCGTGGACCTGGGCCCCGAGGGTGGCGCGGGCGGAGGACAGGTGCTCGCCGCCGGCACGCCCGAGCAGGTCGCCCAGGTCGAGGGCAGCCACACCGGCCGCTACCTGCGCCACGTGCTGGGCAAGTCGCGCCGCGCCCGAGTCGGCAAGCGCGTGGATGACGCCGCCTGAGTCCGCGCCGAGCGACTCCTCCGGCGAGCGGCCCCGAAGCGAGACTCCGGGGAAGAGGGACGGGGCCCTGACCGCGCCCCGCCCCTCCGCCCACCTTGGAGTATCCGGAATGATAGAGACTCCTTAATTCATGTCAAATCCGGCATAGACATAATTCACGCATAAACCGCCAGAGCTATTTAGCCGCACGCTCCGGGTGGGTGGGCAAGCGTGCGTGCTCCGCTTGCATCTGCAACGCGGTTGCACCTGCGTGGGCGCGAGACGGTGGCCGGGCGAGCGAGGGCCGTGGGGCCACCAGGCCGGTGGAGTCCAAGGGTGGGCTTGGGTAGGTTCGCCCTCCCATGGCCGAGACACGTACCGGGCAGGACGACCGCTTTCCGCCGCAGATCCCCTACATCATCGGGAACGAGGCGTGTGAGCGCTTCAGCTTCTACGGGATGCGGAACATCCTCACGGTGTTCCTCATCGACTACCTGCTCCTGACGCAGATTCCGGACACGGAGATGCGCACCACGCGGGCCAAGGCGCTCTTCCACTTCTTCATGTTCGGCGTGTACTGGTTCCCGCTGGTGGGCGGGTGGCTGGCGGACCGGTTCTTCGGCAAGTTCCGCGTCATCCTCTGGCTGAGCCTGGTGTACTGCGCCGGGCACGCGTGCCTCGCGCTGTTCGAGAACAGCATCCCCGGCTTCTTCACCGGCCTCTTGCTCATCTCGGTGGGCAGCGGCGGCATCAAGCCGTGCGTGGCGGCCATGGTGGGCGACCAGTTCACGGCGAAGAACAAGCACCTCTTGAAGAAGATCTTCGCCATCTTCTACTGGACCATCAACCTGGGCTCGCTGTTCGCGTCGCTGTTCATCCCGCTGGCGCTCAAGAAGCTGGGGCCCGCGGTGGCCTTCGGCATCCCCGGCGTCCTGATGTTCGTCGCGACGTTCCTGTTCTGGCTGGGCCGCAAGCACTACGTGCTGGTGCCGCCCTCGGGGCCCAACCCGCACTCCTTCCTGCGCATCGTGCTCTCCGCCCTCTCCCGGAAGCGCCCGGAGGCGCCCGCGGGTGCGAAGTCCCACTGGCTGGACGCAGCGCTGCAGCGGCACCCGCCCGAGGCCGTGGAGGGCGCCAAGGCCGTCTTCCGCATCAGCGGCTTGATGCTCCCGTTCGTGCCCTTCTTCTGGATGCTGTTCGACCAGAAGGCCTCCACCTGGGTGGTCCAGGCCCGCTCCATGGACCCCTACGTGGGCCCGCTGAAGTTCGAGCCCAGCCAGATGCAGTTCATCAACCCCGCGCTGGTGATGCTGCTCATCCCGTTCCTCACGGCGGTGGTGTACCCGGCCCTGCAGCGCGCGGGCATGGAGCTGACACCGCTGCGGCGCATGCCCCTGGGGCTCGCGGTGGGCGCGGTCGCGTACGTCATCGCGGGCGGCTATCAGGTGATGATGGAGCACGGCACCACGCTCAACATCGCCTGGCAGCTCCTGCCCTACATCGTGCTGACGGTGGCGGAGATTCTCGTGTCCACCACGGGCCTGGAGTTCGCGTACACCCAGGCGCCGCGCGAGATGAAGAGCGTGGTGCAGTCCATCTGGCTCGTCTGCAACGCCACGGCGAACATCGCGGTGGCCATCGCCTCCGAGCTGAACGTCTTCACCGGCGCGGGCCAGTTCTTCTTCTACGCGAGCTTCGCCGCCGCCGCCGCCGTGGGCATGGCGCTCGTCGCCCGCCGCTTCGTGGTCCGCGACTACTACCAGGCCCCGGTGCCCGCGCCTTCGGAGGGCGCCGCGCCGGCCGCCGCGCCCGCGACCTGAGCCGCCTCCGCGGCGGGCCCCGACCGAGGGCTCGCCACTAGGACACCCCGCACGGCATTGGCTTCAGGCCCACGCCCTGACGGAGCGCGGCCACCGCCCCCCGAAGCCCGAGCCCCAAGGCCCTCGTGGCGCGCCACTCGGACTTCGGGGCAATGAAAAACGCCGGAGCGCCCCGAGGGTGCTCCGGCGTTTTCATGTCCGGGGGGCAGCGGCAGTGCCCCTCCGGGAGTCACGGCTGTCGGTCAGGCCGCGGAGGACACCGGGCGGCCGTCTGACTCGGACGAGTCGGTGGGCGTCTCGCCCTGATCCGTGCCGTGCATCATCCGCTTGATGACCGGGGCGAGCGCCAGCAGCAGCACGCCCGAGGCAATGGCGCCGATGGCGATGGCCTCGAACACGCCCATCTCGCCCAGCTTGTCCGCGCGCGAACCGAGGACACCGGCCAGCTTGTTGGCCGCCGCGTTCGCGAGGAACCACACGCCCATCATCGCGGAGACGACGCGCGCCGGGGCCACCTTGGTGACCATGGACAGGCCCACCGGGGACAAGCACAGCTCACCCACCGAGTGGAACAGGTACGCCGCGATGACCCACCACGAGGCGGCCTTGCCCAACAGCTCGCTCTCGCGCGAGGCCCCCATCATGAAGACGAAGCCAATGCCCATGAACAGCAGGCCCAGGGCCATCTTCACCGCCGAGCTCAGGTCCTTGCCGCGCGCGGACATGAAGCTCCACACCAGCGCCACCACCGGGGCCAGCGACACGACGAAGATGGAGTTGAAGTTCTGGAACCACGTGGTGGGAACCTCCCAGCCGAACATGGTCCGGTCCACCTTCTGGTTCGTATAGAGGTTCATCAGGCCGCCGGCCTGCTCGAAGCCCGTCCAGAAGACGACGACGAACATCGAGATGATGAAGATGGCGATGATGCGGTCGATCTCCTGGCGCGTGAAGCCGCGCGGCGAGGAGGGCGTCGCGCTCGAGGCGGCCACCACCGGCTGGGGCGCCGGAGCCAGGCCCACGTCGCCCAACAGCTTCTTCGACAGCGCGAGGAAGATGATGAGGCCCAGGAACATTCCCACGCCGGCCGAGCCGAAGCCCCAGTGCCAGCCCACCTTCTCACCCAGCGTGCCGCAGATGAAGTTGCCCAACAGCGCGCCCAGGTTGATGCCCATGTAGAAGATGGTGAAGCCGGCATCCCGGCGCCCATCGCCCTTCGGGTACAGCCCGCCCACCATGGTGGAGATGTTGGGCTTGAAGAAGCCGTTGCCCACAATCAGCAGGCCCAGGCCCGCGTAGAAGATGGCCATGCCGGGCAAGGCCAACAGCAAGTGGCCGAGCACCATCAGCACGGCGCCAATCACCACGGCCTTGCGCTGCCCGATGTACCGGTCCGCGATGTAACCGCCCAGGATGGGCGTCAGGTACACCAGCCCGGTGTACGTGCCGTAGATATCGAGCGCCGCCGCGTTGGTCCACGCGAGCCCTCCGTCGGCGACCTTGGCCGTGAGGAAGAGCACCAGCAGGCCGCGCATGCCGTAATAGGACATGCGCTCCCACATCTCGGTGGCGAACAGCAGGTAGAGGCCGGGGGGATGTCCCTTGCGGGTCTCGCCTGCGGCGACGGTGCTTTGCATGCCGTGTCTTCCTCGAAAGGATGTGAGGGGTAGGACTGGAAAAGGCACGGCAGTGTAGCAGAGCCGTCCCTTTGCGTTGACAGAGAGGACACCTGAGAAGCGGCGGAATTTCCGGCCCGTCGTGACGCACTCAGCCGAGCCGGCGCGTCCACCTGTCCTGGGAGGGCGGCGTGGGAGCAGGCGCCCCGCCCACCGTCGGACGCAATGGCAGGCGGACCTCCACTCGCGTCCCCTCGCCCGGCTTGCTCGACACGCCGATGCGCCCTCCGTGCTGGAGGATGATGCGCCGGCTCAGCGCGAGCCCCAGCCCCGTGCCCTCTCCGGCCGCGCGGGTGGAGAAGAAGGGCTGGAAGATGCGCTCCATGTCCTCGGGGCGGATGCCCACGCCCGTGTCGGTGAAGGACACGAGCACCTCGTCGCCCTCGCGCGCGGTGGCCACGCGCACCCGCCCGCTCTCCCCCACGGCGCGCAGCGCGTTGTCGAGCAGGTTGAGCCACACCTGGTTGAGCGTGCCCGGGTCCCCCAGCACGGGCTCCGAGCAGTGGTACGCGCGCTCCACCACCACGCCCGGCGGCACCTTCCAGCCCAGCACGCTCAGCGTGGAGTCCAGCGCGGCGTCCAGGCGCACCGCCACGGGCTTCTCCGCCGTGCGGACAAAGGACAAGAGCGACTCGGCGAGGTGGCGGATGCGCTGACCGCACTCCTCCATCACCTCCAGCATGGCCACGCCCATGTCGGGGTCCGTGCCCTGCCCGCCCTGCACCACTTCCTTCAGCGGCACCAGCGCGTTCATCAAGCCGTTGAGCGGGTTGCGCACCTCGTGCGCGAAGCCCGACGTCAAAAGACCGATGGCCGCCAGCCGCTCGTTCTCCGCCGCGCGCACCGCGGCCTCGCGCAGGCGCAGCTGCGTCTCCACACGGGCCAGCAGCTCGCGAGGACTGAAGGGCTTGCCCAGGTAGTCATTGGCCCCCGAGCCCAACGCCTCCACCTTGGCGGACACATCCTGACGCGCGGTGAGCAGGATGAAGGGGATGTCCACCGTCTGCGGCGACGCGCGCAGCACGTCCAGGAGCTGGAGGCCGGACATCACCGGCATCATCACGTCGGAGAGCACCAGGTCCGGATGCTCGGTCATCGCGCGCTGCCGGCCCTCCTCGCCGTTGGACGCCTCCAGCACGCGGTAGTGCTGCTCCAGGATGCCCGCGATGAACGCGCGAATCTCGTGGTCGTCCTCCACCACCAGCACGCGCGGCGCGCGCTGATCCGGCCCCGGGTGGTCATGCGGCGCCGAGGAGGGAGCCGCGGTGGGCGCCTGGGTCGACAGCGAGGGGAAGTTGCCAGAGATGCGGCGGTCGCGGCGCACCGGGACATCCTGGCGTCGGCGCTCGCGCAGCTCGTCGCGCACGTGCGCCGTGCCCTTCGGCAACCGCACGTGGAAGTTGGAGCCTCGGCCCACCTCGCTCATCACCGAGATGCCACCCGAGTGCAGCTCCAGCGTCTCCTTCACCAGCGCGAGGCCAATGCCCGTGCCGCCAAACCGGCGCGTGCCGGACGTGTCCGCCTGAGCGAACCGATCGAAGATGACGGCGAGGTCGCGCTGCGCGATGCCCGGCCCCGTGTCCACCACCTCCACGTGCACGTCCGTGTCGTCCTCGCGCACGCGCACCGTGACGCGGCCCGCCTGGGTGAACTTGAGCGCGTTGGACACCAGGTTCTGGAACACGATGTCAATGCGCTCGCTGTCCACGTGCACCGGCGAGACGGTCTGCCCATCCAGCACCAGCTCCACGCCCTGCTTCTCCGCCATGGTGCGGAACGGCAGGAGCAGCGTGGTGAGGAAGCCGTGCAGCTCCAGCGGGTGGTAGCGCAAGCGCACCTTGCCGGACTCGAGCTGCGCCAGGTCCAGCAGGTTGTTGATGAGCCGCAGGAGGCGCTGCGCGCTGCGGTCCATGGTGGCCAGGTGCTGGCGCAGCACCTCGGGCAGCTCCTCCGGCGCCTTCTTCTGGAGCGACTCCAGCGACAGGAGGATGAGCGTGAGCGGCGTGCGCAGCTCATGGCTCACGTTGTCGAAGAACTCGCTCTTGACGCGATCCAACTCCTGCTGCCGCACGAGCGCGGCCTCCAGCTTGGAGTTGGCCTCGGACAGCTCGCGCGTGCGCGCCTCGACGCGGTCCTCCAGCTCCAGGTTGGTGCGGAAGATCTCCTCGTTGCGCCGCTGCAGGTCCTCCAGCGAGCGCTTGAGCCCTTGATGCTGCTCGTTGAGCTGCAGGTCCTTGCGCTCCAGCTCCGCGCGCGTGTCCAGCCACGCGCCCAGCGCGGAGCCCGTCAACGCGAACGCGCCCACGGAGAAGCCCGCCGGCCCGAGCGCGAGCGCATGCGCCATCAATCCGCCCACCACGCCCACCAACCCGCCCACATAGCGGCGCCACGCCACCGGCGGCAACGCCTGCCAGCGCAGGTGGTACTCACAACAGGGCGCGCCCTCCACGTGGCACTGCGTCTCGCGCACCTCCGCGGGCGCCAGGTCCCAGATGGTGGGCAGCGACGCGAAGTTGCCCATGCGCGCGCGGCACAGGTTGCGGCCGTGCTCGGGGATGCGCGACGTGTAGCGCAGCACCATCTGGTCGCTGCCCATCTGCACGATGCGGAAGGTGCCCACCCGGTTGAAGGTGGGCCCCAGCTCCACGGTGCGCTCGTAGCAGACGGCCGGCGTCGCGAGCGCCTTGAGCATGTAGTACGCGAAGCCCATGGCGCCGGGGCTCGCGATGCGCATGCCCGCCTTCGTCGCGAACTCCGGGTCCCCCGAGTCGCGCACCATGAGGTCCAACATGGACTCCACGAAGCGCAGCGACACGAAGTGAGACAGCGTCTCCACGTAGCTCAGTGGCAACGGCAGCTTCTCGCGCGCCCACAGCGCGGCCAGCCGCTCGCGGCCATAGGCCTCCTCGAAGTGCAGGAGGAAGCCGCGCAGGGTCCGGACGCTGATCTCCGGGGTATCGGCGGGGACTGGCGCCAGGTCGTCCGGCGCCGCGCCTCCCGACGTCATGGCTTGGTCCCTTCCGTGGTCAGCACCACGGCGTACTTGAAGGTCTCCTCGTCGCGCAGCATCTCCAGGAACGCGTCGCGGAACTGCGTGTAGGCCGCCTCCCCGCCCAGCGCGGGCACCCCAATGGGCTTGAGCACGTCGAAGCGCAGCGACCAGTCCGCCACCATGGCGTCATCCGCGCGGCCGCCCACCACGTAGAACGGAGACAGGTGCACGCGCACGTCGCGCAGGCCGTGCTGGCGGAACAGGTGGTAGAGCTTGCGCCCCACGTTCAGGTCCAACCCCTGCTCCGTCAGCGCGCGCATCAGCTTCTCGGTGCCGTCGCGCAGCAGCGCGGGGAAGGGCCAGTTGAGCAGCCCCACCCCGTCGATGTCCGCCACCACCACCTTGCCGCCCGGCCGCGTCACCCGGATGAGCTCATCGAGCGCCGTCTCCGGATCCCGCAGGTACTCGAAGACGTACTGGCACCACGTGTAGTCGAAGTGATCCGACGGAAGTCCCGTCTGGGCCAGGGACGCGGGCAGGCCCGATTGAGGCAACGCCGCGCAGACCAGCTCCACGTTGTCCATCCCGTGCAGCACCCGCGCGGCCTCTTCCAACCGAGGCTCGCTGGGATCCAACGCGACGACCCGCCCCTCTGGCCCCACCATGCGCACCAACGACGCGGTGATGGCTCCGGGGCCACAGCCCGCGTCGAGCACCACCGCGCCCGGGCGCAGCCCCGTCACCCGCAAGCGCTCCAGACTCGGAGAGGAGCGCTCCTGCTCCAGCAGCCGCCGCGCCTCGGAATCCGACTCCATCAGATAGGTCATGCCGCCGTCTCGTGCCCTTCCAGGGTCGCCTCGTCCTCTTGTGGACGCGACAGACGCTCGAAGACGGAGACGAGCTGGTTGTTCCACTCGCGCGCCAGCGTCCGATGAATGCTCCACTCGAACACGCGCCCGAGGTTCTGGAAGCCCAGCGTCGCCAGCAGGGAGAGGTCCCCGTCCTCGGCCAGGCACTCTGCCACGGGCCGGCCCCGCTCGGCCATCCGCCGCGAGGCATGCGCCACCAACGCGCGCCGCACCTCGTTCGCATGCGGTGACGCCGGGTCGGGAATGACCATCCAGAATGCGTTGAACCACTCCGCCCAAAACAAGCCTGGAGTCATGGATTCCATGACAACCATTCCAAGAGGCCCGGAAGGCCCGTCCACCACGGCGAACTCGCGTCCGCGCTCGAGGCCCTGCTCGGCGTAGCGGCGCGACAGCGTCGTGAGGCGCATCTCGTCGCCGAGCAAGTCCGTGCTGCGCAGGCGGACGATGTCCTGATGCTCGCGCAGGTAGGCCTCCAGCCAGGCCACGTCCTCCTCGGCGGCGGGGCGCACGCGCCACGCGCCTGGATCCATCGCCAGCGCGCGCTGGATGGGGATGCGGCACGGCGTATAGGCGTGGAGGCTGCTGAGCCCCGGGCGCTGCATGCGCGCCGCGATGCCGCCGAAGATGCGCGCGCTCCAGCGGTTGTGGCCGCGCCAGAGTCCGCGCAGGTAATCGATGTCACCGAGCGACTCGGCGTAGTCGACCGCGAGGCTCACCAGGTCCTGCGAGATGGACTCCTGACGGTGATAGCCCGGGCGGACCACGAGGTGCTGAGACATCCACGTGCGCGAGTAGATGCGCAGGCCCGAGGAGTGGCCGCGCAAGTCGCCATCGCGCTCGAACACCAGCGTCTTGGACAGGCCGTGGCGCCCGTCACCGAGCATGCGGTGTGAATCCTCCAGCGTGGTGAGCGCGGGCCCGCCCTCCAGCGGATAGTCCGGGAAGCGCACCCGCGCGGCGCGGAACATGTCCCAGATGGCCGGGAACGGGAGCATCGAGCCGTCGTGGATGAAGGGGCAGCGCGCGTGGATGAAGGCCTCCATGATGGCCCGGTGCGCCACGTCATCCAGCTCGTCGAAGCGCACGCCGCAGCGGCGCGGCCGCTCCATGGTGCGCGTCTCATCCGAGTGCGCCAGCGGGCCGGTGTCCACCACATGTCCGCGACACCGCGCGGTGCTGCCTCCGGGCAGGTGCAGCGTGAGCGCGTCCAACCGCAGGCCCGGCGGATACACCTCGTGCCCCGCGTCGAACGAGAAGGCCACGCCGCCCACGTGGAGATCCAAGAGCGGGCGGTACACCTCCTCGCCGGTGAGCGGCGCCACGAACGAGATGGCGAAGGGCCGATCCGGCGTGGAGCGAAAGCGCAGGCTGTTGCGGCGGTGGTACTCGGTCAACGAGCGCGGGATGGCCACCGCGAGCACCGCGCCGTCCTGGCTGAGCACCGCCGTGGTGCCCACGTGGCTCATGCCGCCCAGGTCGAAGCACAGCTGCACCATGTCCCCGGGGTTGAACAGCTCCGCGGTGTGGCGCTGCTCGGACAGCAGGAGGCGCGTGGACTCCATGGCGAAGCGCGCATGGCCAAAGTCCACCAGCCGGTTGCCCTCGTGGCTGCGCAGCGAAAACGCCGCCCCGCGCCGCACCGCCCGCCGCAAGAGCCCGTGGATGGCCACGCGGTCCTGGAGCACCGCCGACAGCGAGCCCTCCTCCGCACGCGGCGGCCGCTCCATGGACACGCCCAGGTGGTGGCCCCCCGCGCCGTTCATCGCGCGCAGCACGCGCACCGTGGCGCCCACCGCGTTCAGCACCGGCGTCCCGTCGCGCCGCGTCAGCACCAGGCCCTCCAGCCGCGTGCCGGGCGTGAGGCGCTCCACGTGCACGCCGCCCATCAGATGCAAGCCCACGCCCCCCGTCCCCACGTCGGCCACCTCCGCCTGGTAGCGCACGCCCCCGGCCTCGAAGTGCGCCATGAAGGGCTCGGCGGGGTCGCGCCGCCCCGAGCCGCGCACCTGCATGAGCTCGTGGAGCGCCTTGCGCAGCGCGTCCAGCGGCTCCTCCTCCAGGGTGAAGAACATGTGGCCCGCGGCCGCCAGGTCCACCAGCTCCTGCTGCACCTGGACCGTCCGCCGAGGGCACAGCACCACGCGCACCGCCCGGGGCGCGGACCGCTCCAGGTCCTTGAGCAACCGCGGGAAGAGCTCCGGGGTCGTCAACACCAGGGCGGGCGGAGTCCGGACCAGAAATTTCGAAGCATCCAAGCGGTTGGTCGCTTCGATAACTTCATATTCCGCCAGGATTTCTCGGAGTTGAGCACGGCGCTCCGCGCTCGGATGGACGACCAGGACAGCACGCGTGGACACGCTCATACGTCCTCCTCGTACCGGGGACTGCCTCCAGCCCCGGACCGCATAACTCACCAGGTAGGGAGAACGTGGGCACCCCAGCCCGCGGACGCCTGAGGACAGACGCGGGCCCAGGGAGTCGTTCTCCCTTGATCATCCTGGAAACAGGACAAACAAGTTTTTCTTAAGTCAGGATGCAGGACGGCGGGAAACGTGGGCGCATCTTAACGAACCCAGCAGCGGGGCCTAGAGGGGCCATGCGGCACGCACTCCGGGGGTGTCATCCGACCGTCGGAACCCGCTGCGCGTGTGGGCGGCCAGGGGGGCGGGACGTGAGGCTGGCTCCCATCCGGCATGCCGGTTAAATGACGCTCCAGCGAGGGAGGCCCCCGATGGGCGTCGCAGTCGACTTGGAGCGGGAGATCGCGGAGCTCAAGCGCTCCATGAACGCGGTCATCCTGGCGCACTACTACCAGGAGAGCGAGGTCCAGGACGTCGCGGACTTCGTGGGGGACAGTCTGGCGCTCGCGCAGGCGGCGGCCACGACGCGCGCGGACGTCATCGTGTTCTGCGGCGTGCACTTCATGGCCGAGACCGCGAAGATCCTCAACCCGGGCAAGCAGGTGTTGCTGCCGGACCTGAAGGCCGGCTGCTCGTTGTCGGACCGCTGCCCACCCGCCGCGTTCCAGGCGTTCAAGGCGCAGCATCCGGATGCCTTCGTGGTGAGCTACGTGAACAGCTCCGCCGCGGTGAAGGCGATGAGCGACGTCATCTGCACGTCCTCGAACGCGGTGAAGATCGTCAACCGCATCCCCAAGGACCGCCGCATCCTGTTCGCGCCGGACCAGCACCTGGGCCGCCACGTGATGAAGGAGACCGGGCGGGACATGGTGCTGTGGCCGGGCAGTTGCATCGTCCATGAGATCTTCAGCGAGAAGAAGCTCGTGCAGCTCAAGGTCGAGCACCCGGACGCGCGCGTGGTGGCCCATCCCGAGTGCGAGCAGGCCGTGCTGCGCCACGCGGACTTCATCGGATCCACCAAGGCCATCCTGGACCACGTGGTGACGAGCCCCGCCGAGAAGTTCATCGTGGTGACCGAGGCGGGCATCCTCCACCAGATGAAGAAGGGCGCGCCGCACAAGACCTTCATCCCGGCGCCGCCGGACAACGGGTGCGCGTGCAACGAGTGCCCGTACATGCGACTCAACACGTTGGAGAAGCTCTACCGGTGCATGAAGGACCGGACGCCCGAGCTGGTGCTGCCACTGGACCTGCAGGGTGCGGCGCTCGCGCCCCTGACGCGCATGTTGGAGTGGTCGCGGTAGGGCCGGGTCACACTGTCGCGGGGGCGGACATTCGCCAACTCCCGCCTTGCGCCGGGCGAGCCAGGGTGCAATGGAGAGCCCGTGGCCTTCCGATTTCTCGCAGTTCCAGGGCATCGCCTGACGGATTCGTCGCAGACGCTGCCGGATGATGAGCGCCTCGAGCCGGAGCTCCCTCCGATGCACGAGGCCGTGGAGCGCGCCCTCACCGGCGCTGAGTTCCGCGACGAGCGCGCCCGGGACCGGCTTCGCGCCCTGCTGCAAGGCGACCGTCCTCCTGCCCACGGCTCCCCTGGCGCGGGCTATGGCCCGAGCGCCGTGTTCGCGCAGCCGCCCCAGGACCTGCCCGCCCTGCTGCGCCTGGCCGACGAGTTGGAAGCGCTGGCCCGGCGCGAGTCCGGTGAACGCGCCCTGGTATGGAAGTGCGCCGAGTGCGGCGCGCGCTACGCCGTCCCGGTCGCGCTGGTGCGGCAGGTGTCCATCCGCTGTGAGCGCTGCGGCACGCCCGTGGAGCTCAACGCGGCCCGGAGCCTCGGAGAGGAAGCCCTCATCGACCCCTTCCAGGGCGCGGTGAACGCGGGCCGGCGCCAGTTGGCCGCCTTCTTCCGTGAGGCCATGGCCCGAGGGTGGCCGGTGCTCGTCGCCGAGGGCGCGCGCGCGGGGCGCTCGAAGGCCCCCTCCGCCTGATAGGGTGCGCCGCCCATGCGGCGTGCGCTCCTCCAGTTGCTGCGGTGTCCCCGATGCAGGCGCTCCCACCTGAGCCCTCCGGACGACGCCGCGGTCCTCCACTTCGGCCCTTTGCGTTGTGCGGACTGCGGGGCCAGCTACCCCGTGGCGGAAGGGGTGGCGGACCTGGTCCTGGAGCCTCCGCGCCTGGGCGCCGTGCAGCGCGGCCTGGAGCAGCGCTGGGTGGCCCGCTCCTTCGAGCGCTACGTGCGCCCCGCCCTTCAGCGCGCCCTCACCCGCCAACCGCTGGACCGCGAGAGCGAGTACGTCCTCTTGCGCACGCTGCTGGGCCAGCCCGAGGCGCCCGTGCTCGACGTGGGCTGCGGCACTGGGTGGGTGGCGAGAAAGCTCGCGCGCGAGCCGGGCTTCCCGCCCGTGTTGGGCCTGGACGTGTCACGGGCCATGCTGGAGGAGGGCGTGGGGCAGGCGCGCGAGGACGGCGCGGCGGTGGACTTCCTGCGCGCCGAGGCCCCTGCCCTACCGTTCCAGGACGCGTCCCTGGGCGCGGTGCTGATGGCGGGCTCGCTCCACTTCGTGGAGGACCTGGGCCGGCTGTTGTTGGAAGTGGCCCGCGTGCTGCGCCCGGAAGGCCGCTGGGTGGCGGCCACCTATCTGCCGCCGGCCCGGCCCGCCGCCGCGCTCCATCGCAGCGCGGGGCTTCATCCACGCACCGAGGCATCCCTCAAGGCGGCGGCGAGCGCGGCGGGGCTGGTGCGCTTCGAGCGCGTCTCCCTGCCGCCGCTGCTGGTGGTGAAGGCCCAGAAGGGCTCGGCGCAGACGCCTAGATGAAGATGCCGGCGGACGCGTCGTAGCGCGCGTCCTGGAGCTTGGGCTCCGGCGAGTGGCCGCGCAGCGCGTCCATCACCTGGCGCGCCGGGTGCCGGCCCTTGCACTTGCTGCACTCGCACGCGCCCTTCTTGCAAGTGCAGTCCGCCTTGCTCCCGCACGAGCACTTGCCGGCCACGAGCTCATCCAACTCGTCCAGTGGGCGCGCGGCCTCGGCCTTCTCGGCGGGCCTCGCCTCGGGGGAGGAAGGCTCGGGGGCGGTTGCCGCGGCCTTCGCGTGGGCCTCGCAGGCATCCGCCCTGCCTGGTGCGCCCAACAGGCCACCCGCCAGCAGTCCCGCCGTGAGCACAGCCGCGATGCGCGTCATGTCCGCTCTCCTCGCCGGGGACAGTCGCCGTCCCCTGCTACAGGTGCGCCTATACCCCAGCGCCTACCCCAGTGCCAAGAACACGGCCCCACCTTTACCTACCCCACAGGGGCTGCTCGCTCGGAGGGGAGCCGCCGCATACAGTCCGCGCCCATTTCCCGTGCCGAACCGAACCGATCGCCTCATCACCGTCGCCGCGCTCTTCTTGGGCGCCCTGCCTCTGTGGGTGTCCCGCGCGCTGCCCATGGTGGACCTGCCGCAGCACCTGTACCTCATCTCGGTCCTGCACCGGCTGGATGACCCCACCACGCTGTATCCCCAGCTCTTCGCCGCGCGCCACGCGCTGACGCCCTACCTCGGGTACTACTATCTGGTCAGCGCGCTGAACTGGCTGCTGCCGCTGGAGCTGGCCAACCGCGTCTTCCTCACCGCCTACGTGGTGGGGCTTCCGCTGAGCCTGGCGTTTCTCCTGCGCTCGCTGGGGCGCCCCACGTGGCCCGCGCTGCTCGCGCTGCCGCTGGCGTATGGGGACAGCTTCGGCTGGGGCTTCATCAACTACCTCGCCGCGCTTCCGCTGACATTCCTGTGCTGCGGCCTGTTCGTGCGGACACTGACGGAGGTGTCTCGCCGCCGAGCCTGGGCCGTGGGGCTCGCGGCGTGCCTGGTCGCGGTGCTCCTCTTTCATGTGCAGGCCTTTGGGTTCCTCGCGGTGGGCCTGCCCTGGCTGCTGCTCACCACGCCGGTGCCGGAAGATGCCCAGGTGGCGCGGTTCGTGGACCGCGTGCGGCCGAGGTTGGCCGCGCTCGTGGGCGTGATGCCCAGCGTGGCGCTGTTCCTCGCCTGGGTGGTGCTGCGCTTTGGCGACGCGCCGGACATCCAACCGGGAGCCCCGTGGCACGCCTGGGGTCCCCCGCTCTCGCCGCAGAACCTGGCGTGGAAGGGCTTCGAGCAGAACCGCGCCGAGTTCCTCCAGGTGCTCGCCAACACGTTCCATGACGGTTCGGACCGTTGGCCGCTGTACGCCGTGGGCGCGGTGGCGCTCGGGGGCTGGGGATTGGGACTCATGCGGCCCGGCCCACGCGCCGAGGGCTCCGTGGCGCGCTTCCGATTGCTGGGGCTCGCGCTGCTGGGGCTCGCGCTCTTCTTCCTGCTGCCCTTCGATATTCGCGGCTACGTCTACTACCTCAACACGCGCTACGCCCACCTGGCCGCGGCCCTGCTCATCATCGCCATGCCCGCCGCCGCGCCAGACACGTGGCGTCCGCTGAGGCTGGCCGCCGCCGCGTGCGCGCTGCTCCTGGCGGGAGTGATGGCATCCGGGTTCCGAGCCTTCTCGCGCGAGGCCTCCGAGTGGGATGCGCTGGCCGCCGCCACGGCGTCGCGCCCGAAGGTCATGGGGCTCGTGTTCGACCCGGGCTCGCGCGTGGTGCGCTTCCCGGTCTTCCTGCACAGCGCCGCGGTGCTGGCGCGCGCTCGGGGCGGAGTGCCCAACTTCACCTTCGCCTCCACGCCCCACTCGCCGCTGCGCTACCGAGACGAAGCGCCGCCGACCTTCCCCTCCGAGTGGCGCCCCCAGGACATGCGCTGGGACACCGAGGGCGACTGGTACGACCACTTCCTCGTCCGGGGCGTGCATCCATCGCGCGTGTTCGGCGCCAGGCTCCAGTCGGACCTCGTCATCGTCGAGCACGCCGGCTCAAGCTGGCTCGTGCGTCGTCGCTGACCCTGGAGTTCTTGCCACTGCGCCGACGGAGGTTCGGCGCAGCCGCGCCGAGGCGGGGGTTCCGGTTGGTACGTGTCAGCGGCGGCTCCGTCGCGGGCATCTGCCACCGAGCACATGGCGCAAGCTGGCTCGCGCGTCGTCGCGGACCTTGGAGTCCTGGCGACTGTGGCCTGCTGGGCGGCGGAGCCTTGCAGAGACCGCGATTTCGCTCGACGTGCGATAGAAGGGGGACGCACATGAGCCCCTCGCCCACCGAGCCCCGTCCCTTGCTGGATGCGCTGCGCGCCGGCACGCCGCTGCCCGCCTTCCCTCCTGATGCCGTGGACCGGGCACGAGCCCTCGCGCGCGACACTGCCTCGCTCTGCGCCTCCGACGTGGAGGTGCTCCCCGAGGCCCTCGCCGCCGCCGTGCTGGAGGGCGCCGTCGTGGACGGACACGCCGCGCTGCCCGAGGCCCTGGCCGCCTCGTCGGTGAAGTCCCTGGCCAAGGCCGCCAAGAAGGCGCTGTACCGGCTGCGCTCGCGCGGCGTCGCCGTGGCCGAAGCGCCGCGCCCCACCGCGTCCGGGCCTGTCCAGCCGGCGCCCACGACCGACACCCTGCCCGCCCTCGTCACGCTGATGTCGTCGGACGGCGAGTTCGGCCTCCTGCTGTCCCGCCCCATCCGCGGAGGCATGGAGGTAGCCCAGGCCGTCATCTCGGATGAGCGCGGCGTGCTCAAGCTGACCCGCGTCGACACGAGCCGCGCCGAAGTGCGCCGCATGCTCAAGCTCGGGCACGAGAACCGGTACGGCGTGGAGGTCTCGCAAGAGGAAGGCGCCGCCCTGCTGGCCGAGGCCGCCGGCGCCAACCTCCGCTCGCACACGCCCTTCCCCACCGAGCTGGACACGATGCTGCGCCACCACGGCGTGCAGCCCCGCGCCGAGCCCGCCGCCCCACCCGCTCCCGAGGCCGACGACACGCGGCACGTCCTCGCGGGCTACCAGCTCCACAGCACCCCAGAGATGGCCGAGTGGCTGCCTCCGGAACTCGAGACACGCCAGCTCCTCGCCCAGGTGACCTCGCTCACCTCCAGCCCGCTCGCCCTCAGCGAGGCGCAGCGCCAGGAGCAGGTTCACCAGAGAGTGCTCGGCGCCGCCCGCGCGTTCTTCACGCCAGAGGTCCGCCGCCGCTACGGCCTGCGGCTGTGGCACATGGCCCGCTTCTTCGAGCACACCGGCCGCGCGCATGAAGCACAGGTGGCGCGGGGCGAGGCGCGGCGCCTCTATCACGGGCCCGACGAGCCCTTCTCCAGCTTCGCCCACACCCTGTTCCAGAAGGTGCTCGCCCTGGCGGCGGCCGAGGCCCTGCCTGGGGACCCCGAGCCCACCACGCCCGCGCCCGGGGCCCCACTCCCGACGGAGCGGCGCAGCGCGGGCGGCCTCATCCTCCCCTGAGCCCCTCAGGCGCAGGGGAGTCCGTCGTCCCCCCCTCAGGCCGGGGACATGCCAGCGCACAGCAGCAGGTCCAGGTTCTCCTTCTCCCAGGCCAGCGCGCGCGAGTAGTCGTGGAAGCGCTTCTCGTGCGCCATCAGCGCGGGCGGGTGGATGCACCGGCGCCCGTCCTCGCCCCGCCGCGCGCGGTACACGTGGTGGAGCATCTCGTGGAAGACGATCCACTCCACGAAGTACCGGGGCACCACCGGCTGGTCCAACGCCGGGTGGATGCGGATGACCTTCGAGTCCGCCGAGTACGAGCCCATCTTGATGCTCTTGCGCGGCTGCTTCACCCGAGGCGCCGGGCCAAAGGTGATGGCCGCGTCGATGCGACTCTGGAAGTAGCGCTCGTTGAGCCGCTCGTAGATGCGCAAGAGGTCGTGGTGCTGCCCCACCGGCTCCAACCGGATGCGTCGGCGCATCTGCGCCGGTGACAACCGGCGGATGAACACGCGGTTGCGCTCGATGTACTTGTCCAGGAGCGCACTGGCGTCCGGGTCCCCCTTCCGAACGAAGCTCGCGAGCGCCTGGAGCACCTCGTCCGGCGCGGCCAGGAACATGTGGTGCAGCCGCAGCCGCCACAGCGCCCGCTGACGTTGGAACGTGAGCATCGTGTGCGTGTTGTCGTGGATCTCGACCGCCACCTTTGCGCGCAGGCGCGTGCGCAGACGGCGCTCGAGCACCCGCCGCCACACCTTCACCAGGCGGTTCGGCTCGGGGTCCACGGGGCTCTGCCGAACCACGCGACCGGCCGTGTAACTCCGCTTCTTCACTACGTTTTTCTGCTTCTTCGAGGGCGCCATGACGTGGGGCGGGATTCTACGGACCCGTCTGACACGTGTAAACGCGCTCGCCTGCTAGAAAGCCGAGGGATTCCAACGACTTAAGTCCACTCAACCCCACCCGGTCCCACTTGTCCGCCCCAGGGGGAGGATGCCCCATACGAGCAAGTGTCCGATGCGACTAGCGTCGCGCCTTGCAGGAGATTTTGAGCACCTGGGCCTCCCCGGAGTCGGGTCGGATGACGTAGGTCTCAGTACCCCGAGGTGCGCGGCGTCCGGGGCAGTCAAAACTCACGCGCAAGGGGCCCGTGGGGAGGGTCAGCACCTTGTTGAGGGGCAGGCGGGCTCCACCTGGGCGGCTGAGAATCGTCTTCGCGGGCGCCTCGAAGAGCACCTTGGCCTCGGTGGCGATGGGCGTCGCGGCCACCTGCGGCGTCGGCACGCCGGCATCCACCGAGTCGGGCGCGACGACCGCGGCGGGGGGGCTCTCGGCCGTGGGAATCGAACCCGCATCCGAAACCCCGGTGTCGATGCCCTCCGAGGTCGCGGGCGCGCTGTCCACGGGGGGACTCGCCACCTCGGGCGCCGGTCGGGGCTCGGCGCCGCGCGGGACGATGGCCGTCGCCTGGCCCACTTCCGGGGGCGGTGGCTCCGGCTCCGAGGAGGCCGGGGAGTTCAGCGCCCAGAAGATGCCCGCGGCGAGGAGGAAGAAGAGCATTCCGCCGCCCACCAGCAGGACGACGCCCAGCATGCCGCGCGAGCGCGACGCGGGCTGAGCCAGCGTGTCGCGCTCCTCGTCATCCTCGGAGCGGCGAGCGAAGGCCTCCGACGACCCCACGGTGGACTCGTCGTCATCATCATCCAGCGCCGTCCCCGCGAACGAGTCGGGATCCGTGGCGCCCGACAAGCTCACGCCCGTCGGCAGCGAGGGCTCATCCAGGGGCGCGGGACGCGGAGGGGTCGTGGGCCGACTCGCGCGCGGCGACGGGGTGGGCGCCGGCGGGGGCGTGATGGCGCTGTCCTGCGTGCGCGCCTCGTCCCGGTGGGCGGAGGGGCGCTGCACAGGCTGCGTGAGCGAGAGCGTTCCGGAGCCGTCGTCCTCATCCTCCGAGGCCCGGCGTGGCGGCGCCGCCAGGGGTGAGGCCGGGTTCGTCGCGCGCCTGGGGCGCAAGGCCTCCGGCGTGGCGCGAGCCTGCCCCACCGGGGACTCCAGGACGCGAGCGGGCACGGGCGGACCCGGGCGCTCATCCGGCGTCAGGCTGCGGCGACCCGGGCCCGGCATGGGCCGTGTGGGCACATCCTCGATGCGCGGGCGCTTGCGCAGCGGAACGGTGAACTCACCGTCCCCGTCATCCTCCGCGTCGTCGCTCGCCGGGACGGTGAGCGGCACGGTGCGGACGGCGGTGGACTCCTCGTCGTCATCGCCAGGGTCCGCCGTGGGCAGGTCTCGCGGACGCGCCATCTGCGTGGCGGGCTCCGGCTCACTGTCGTAGTCGGGCGCGCTGAGGGTCTCGTGCGTGGGCCGCCGCGGCACCGGGCGCGCGGTGAGGCCCGCGGGGGGCAGCGGCACCGTCGTGCTGCTCGCGCGCGCGGTGCCGC